>NZ_VSRY01000166.1:0-55303 GCF_008271805.1 Streptomyces sp. TRM49041 | reverse complement strand
CGGAGCGTCGTACGCGGTGTGTCAGCCGTGCTTGGCGCGGGAGGCCGCGCGGGCGCGCTCACGCGCGTCCAGGTTCACCTTGCGGATGCGGACGGCCTCCGGGGTCACCTCGACGCACTCGTCGTCGCGGCAGAACTCCAGGGACTGCTCCAGCGACAGCTTCCGCGGCGGGACGATCGACTCGGACACGTCGGCGGTCGACGACCGCATGTTGGTGAGCTTCTTCTCCTTGGTGATGTTGACGTCCATGTCGTCGGAGCGGGAGTTCTCACCGACGATCATGCCCTCGTACACCTCGGTGCCCGGCTCCACGAAGAGCACACCGCGCTCCTGGAGATTGGTCATCGCGAAGGCGGTGACCGCGCCGGAGCGGTCGGCGACCAGCGAGCCGTTGTTACGGGTCGTCAGCGTACCGAACCACGGCTCGTGGCCCTCGTGGATGGAGTGGGCGATGCCCGTGCCGCGGGTCTGCGTCAGGAACTCCGTCCGGAAGCCGATGAGGCCGCGGGACGGCACCACGAACTCCATACGGACCCAGCCCGAGCCGTGGTTGGACATGTTGTCCATGCGGCCCTTGCGGACGCCCATGAGCTGCGTCACGGCGCCCATGTGCTCCTCCGGCACGTCGATGGTCATGCGCTCGACCGGCTCGTGGACCTTGCCGTCGACCTCCTTGGTGACCACCTGCGGCTTGCCGATGGTCAGCTCGAAGCCCTCCCGGCGCATGGTCTCGACGAGGATGGCCAGCGCCAGCTCACCGCGGCCCTGCACCTCCCAGGCGTCGGGGCGCTCGGTCTCCAGGACGCGGAGCGAGACGTTACCGATGAGCTCGCGGTCCAGGCGGTCCTTCACCTGGCGCGCGGTGACCTTGCGGTCCTTCACCGCGGCCTTGGCGTCGGCGCCCTTGCCGGTGCCGCCGCGGCCGACCAGGGGCGAGGTGTTCGTACCGATGGTCATCGAGATGGCCGGCTCGTCGACCGTGATCAGCGGCAGCGCGACCGGGTTCTCCGGGTCGGCCAGCGTCTCGCCGATCATGATGTCGGGGATACCGGCGACGGCGCAGATGTCGCCGGGGGCGGCCTTCTCGGCCGGCTTGCGGGTGAGCGCCTCCGTCATCATCAGCTCGGAGATGCGGACGTTCTGCACGGAGCCGTCGCGCTTCATCCACGCGACGGTCTGGCCCTTCTTCAGCTCGCCCTGCTGCACACGGAGCAGCGCGATACGGCCGAGGAAGTTGTCCGCGTCGAGGTTGGTGACGTGGGCCTGGAGCGGCGCCTCCTCGTCGTACACGGGGGCCGGGATGTGCTCCAGGATGGTGGAGAAGAACGGCTCCAGGTTGGTGGAGTCGGCGGGGACCGTGCCGTCCTCCGGCTTGGTCAGCGAGGCCACGCCGTCACGGCCGCAGGCGTAGACGATCGGGAACTCGATCTGGTCCTCGTCGGCGTCGAGGTCCAGGAACAGGTCGTACGTCTCGTTGACGACCTCGTCGATCCGGGCGTCCGGGCGGTCGGTCTTGTTGATGCAGAGGATGACCGGCATCCGCTGCTGCAGGGCCTTGCGCAGCACGAAGCGGGTCTGCGGCAGCGGACCCTCGGAGGCGTCCACGAGGAGCACGACGCCGTCCACCATCGACAGACCGCGCTCGACCTCGCCGCCGAAGTCGGCGTGGCCGGGGGTGTCGATGATGTTGATGGTGATCGGGGACCCGCCGTCCTTGGGGTGATACTTCACCGCCGTGTTCTTGGCGAGGATCGTGATGCCCTTCTCACGCTCCAGGTCGTTCGAGTCCATCATTCGGTCGTCGACCGAGTCGAGCTGGTGGGCGGCGAAGGCACCCGCCTGCTTGAGCATGGCGTCGACGATGGTCGTCTTGCCGTGGTCGACGTGGGCGACGATGGCGACGTTACGGATGTCGTGGCGCGTGGGCATGGGTGGCTGGCGCTTCTCTCGGATCGTGGGTGCGGCGTCTCTTTTTCCTCAGTACGCCCGCCGGGCGGACGCGCCACGGCTGTGTCCCATGGTACGGGGCGGCCGCGCACTCGGCCTCCGCGGCATGATCGTGCCCGTCGGCGGGGCCGGCGGGCAACGGATCTGAGCCCTTTCTGAGCTTGTTCTCTCCGGCTTCGCCGGGGCTTCACCCCTTCTTCGGCGCGGCGAATCCGATGCTCTCGTAGCGGGGCGTCGCGAAGCCGAAGGCACCGGCGTTGACCACGTTCTTCCTGACCGCCACCAGCTCGGGCCGCTGGAAGAGCGGGATGGAGCCGGCCGCCGCCCAGATGCGGGCGTCGGCCCGGCGCACCAGGTCGCGGGCCGCCTTCTCGTCGAGCTCGGCGGCGGCCTGCTCGAAGAGCTGGTCGATGTGGTCCGTGCCGACCCGGGTGTAGTTCTGCTCCACCAGCAGCGAGCCGTCGGTGGCGGGCTCCGGCTTGGCGAAGATCGGCCGCCCGTCGGTGGCCGGGTAGGCCGTGCCGGGCCACGAGTACAGGGCCAGGTCGTAGTCGCCGGAGGCGATGTGGTCCTTGAAGAAGCTGTCGTCCGGGACCTTGGTGATCTCGGTGCGGACACCGATCCGGTCCAGCATCCGGGCGATCTTCTCGCCGACGGTCCGCAGGGCCTCCGAGCCGGGGCCCGAGGGGAGGACGAAGCGGAGGGCCAGCGGCTGGCCGTCCTTGCCGAGGGGGCCGGCCGCGGGACCCTGCGCGGCGGGGCTCGTGGGGGCCGCGGGGGCCGCGGTGCCGACGGGGGCGTAGGCGCCGGCGACGCTGCCCTGGGCGTTGGGCTGGTCCGTGGCGTCGGTGTCCTTCCCGGCGCCCGTCTTGTCGCTCTGGTCGTCGGTGAGCGCGGCCGTGAGCGCCCTGGCCTGGCCGAGTACGAGACTGCTGTGGACGGCCGCGGCCGGGGCGGGCGCGAGGATGTGGGTGCCCGGCGTGCGATCGGCGCCGGGCTTGTCGTCACCGACGATGTACAGGCCGTCGTCGGAGGGCCGGTCGGTCGCCTTCGCCCCGGCGGCGGCGCTCGCGGCCTTGGACGGGGAGGCGGCGGCCGCGGCGGACGGGGAGGCGGCCTTGGAGGGGGTGCCGGACGCCCCGGCGCCGGCCTCGGCGGCCTCCGACGGCGCGGCGCTCTCGCGGGCGCCGGCCTTCGTCCAGCCCGCGTCGGCCAGCAGAGCCAGGGCCTCCTCGGTGTCCTGGCTGCCGAGGGCGCCGCTGCTGTCCGCGTAGGCGTGCTGCCCGGCCAGCGCCAGGTGGGAGCCGACCGGTTCGGCCGGGAGCCCCAGCGGGGCGAGGACGGCCTCCGCCAGTTCGCGGCGGTCCAGGGCGCGGGCCACAGCCCGGCGTACCCGCTCGTCGGCGAGGGGCCCGGACTCGCCGTTCAGGGCGAGCTGCGTG
The DNA here is from genome assembly GCF_008271805.1 of Streptomyces sp. TRM49041. Lineage (GTDB taxonomy): Bacteria > Actinomycetota > Actinomycetes > Streptomycetales > Streptomycetaceae > Streptomyces. Next base: position 51,914 of record NZ_VSRY01000166.1, on the reverse strand, counting down.
TACGCGGGCTCCAGGCTCTTGCGGACGGCGTAGCCGCGCAGGGCCTGCTGCTCGGCCGCGTACGCGGCGATCGCCTCCCGGCGGCGCTGTCGGGCGGCGCGCGTCTCGGCGGCCTTGGCCGCGTCGGAGCCGTACGCGACGGCCCAGGACTTCAGGGCGGCCGACGGGGTCAGGTCGGCGACGGAGCCGTGGCCGGCGGGCTGCCCCTGGGCGCCCTTCTCGCCCGCGCGTGCGGCGCGGGCGATGCGGTCGGCGACGGAGGGGTCGACCGCGGCGATGTCGACCGTGTTCTTGATGAGCGCGGTGGCCCGCTGCGCTCGCGGGACGGCGTGCAGGACCAGGCGGTCCAGCTTGGCGGGCTCTCCCCACCAGCGGGGGTTGCGGACGAGTGTCGCGGTGCCCGCCTTGGTGTCGATCGTCTTCAGCCGGAACGGTCCTGCCGACTGGGTGAGATTGGTGCGCGCGCCGTCGTTGAACGTGTTCGGCGACCCCATGACCTCCTTGGGGTACAGCGGCGAGAACAGGGACTTCCAGTCGGCGTACTGCTTGCCGAAGGTGACCTGCACCTCCAGGTCGGTCGCGCCGCGCTCGATCTTCTCGATGCGCTCGTACCCGGCGTTCCGGGCGGTCCAGTACGCGCTGTTCTTGCCGCGCAGGGCCCGCCACTGGGCGACGAAGTCGGGGGCGCCGATCTCGCGGCCGTCGCTCCACACGGCCTGCTGGTGGAGCTTGTACAGGACGACCTGCCTCGGCTCACGCTCGACGATCTCGGCGGACTCCAGATAGTCGCCGTTGAGCTGGGGTCTGCCCCGCTCGTCGAGGGTGAACAGGGTGGGGAGTACGGCTCCGGTGATCCGGGCGGTGGCGGCGTCCGCATCGGCCTGGAAGGCGTTGAGGGTGGTGGGCAGCGCGTCGACCGCCCAGCGCAGGGAGCCGCCGTCCGCGACCTGGGCCCGGGGGGCGGAGGCGATGTCCGCGGGTACGGCCCTGGCGCTGGTCCCCTCGTCCCCGGAGGCGCAGCCTGCGAGTAGGGAGACGGCGAGCGCCCCACTGGTGAGGAGCGCGGCGGACCGGAGTACGCGGACGCCGACGTGGGACATGACTTGTACCTCTTCGTCCGGTTTTCTGGAATTTGGAGATGATCACACCTATTGCCCATACACTGAAAAACATGGGACGGGTGTGGCGTCGGCGACACGACGAGACGGCCGCCAAAGCCCACCCGTACGGCCCAACGTGTCCGGAACGGCGCGCGCGGAAGAGTGGAATCCGTGCACGCCGCTTCACAAGGAGGGAGCCGGCACGCGACACTCTCAGGCGCGTGTTTGCCACCCGCGATCGCGGAAGTGAGGGCAACAGATGTCGCTTCAGGACGATTTGACCGCCGTCAAGCGCTGCCTCGACGACCTGGTCCGCTCGGTCGGACAGCTGGAACGGGACCTCGCCCAGGAGAAGCAGCGGACGGGCGAGAGGCCCACCGCCGCACCGGGCCGCCCGGAGAACCTGGTGACCATCCCCGACACCCCGTACGACGCCTCGCTGTGGCGGGACTCCGACGACGAGGGCCTGGGAGCCCGGGACCGGCACGCTCCGTGACCGCCGCCTGACCGCCGTCCGACCGCTGTACGACCGCCGTCCGACCGCTGCACGACGGCCGTCCGACCGCTGTCCGACGGCCGTCGCGGTCCGTCAGACCGGCCCCCTCCCCCAGGAGACCCCCGTCACCCTCGGAGACCTCGTTGGCCACAGGTACCGAACCACCCTCCATCGACCCGGGCCGGGGCGGCGTCCACAGCGCCACACGCGCCGCCATCGCGCCCCGCCATCTGCGGACCGACCGGTGGTGGCTCCCGCCCGCCGCCACGGCCGCCGGACTGCTCGCCTTCATCGTCTACTCGACGTGGCGGGCCTTCGCGAACAGCGACTACTACGCGGCGCCCTACGTCTCGCCGTTCTACTCGCCCTGCCTCTCCGAGAACTGCGTCCCGATGAAGGCGGGCCCCAACTGGGAGATCTTCGGCAGCTGGTGGGGCCTCTCCCCCGCCCTGCTGATCCTGGTCTTCCCGCTCGGCTTCCGGCTGACCTGCTACTACTACCGCAAGGCCTACTACCGGGGCTTCTGGGCCTCGCCCCCGGCCTGCGCCGTCGCCGAACCGCACAGCCGGTACACCGGCGAGACCCGCCTCCCGCTCGTCCTGCAGAACAGCCACCGGTACTTCTTCTACGCCGCGGTGGTGGTCGCCGGCATCCTCACGTACGACACCGTGCTCGGCTTCCGCGACGCCTCCTATGAGTGGGGCCACATGGGCCTCGGGACGGTCGTCTTCCTCGTCAACATCGTGCTGATCTGGGCGTACACCATCTCCTGCCACTCGTGCCGGCACATCGTCGGCGGCAGGCTGAAGAACTTCTCGACGCATCCGGTCCGGTACCGGATGTGGACCTGGGTCGGCCGTCTGAACGCCCGCCACATGCAGCTGGCGTGGGCGTCGCTGCTGAGCGTGGCGTTTGCCGACTTCTACGTGTATCTGCTCGCGACGGGCGTCTTCGACGATCCCCGGCTCTTTTGACACCGTTAAGGAGAAGGTGCCTGATGACGCAGGCCGACCGGCAGGAATGGGACGTCGTCGTGGTCGGTGCGGGCGGCGCCGGGCTGCGCGCCGCCATCGAGGCCCGCGAGCGGGGCGCCCGTACGGCCGTCATCTGCAAGTCGCTGTTCGGCAAGGCGCACACGGTGATGGCCGAGGGCGGTATCGCGGCCGCCATGGGCAATGTGAACGCGGGCGACAACTGGCAGGTCCACTTCCGCGACACCATGCGCGGCGGGAAGTTCCTGAACCAGTGGCGGATGGCGGAGCTGCACGCGCGCGAGGCGCCCGACCGGGTGTGGGAGCTGGAGACATGGGGCGCGCTGTTCGACCGTACGGAGGACGGGCGGATCTCGCAGCGCAACTTCGGCGGCCACGAGTATCCACGCCTCGCGCACGTCGGTGACCGGACGGGCCTGGAGCTGATCCGTACGCTCCAGCAGAAGACCGTGTCCCTCCAGCAGGAGGACTTCGAGGAGTACGGGGACTACGAGGCCCGGCTGAAGGTCTTCCAGGAGTGCACGGTCACGCGGATCCTGAAGTCCCCGGACGGCGGGGTCTCGGGTGTCTTCTGCTACGACCGCGAGTCCGGCCGCTTCTTCGTGCTGGAGGCCCCGGCGGTCGTCCTCGCGACGGGCGGGATCGGCAAGTCGTTCAAGGTGACGTCCAACTCGTGGGAGTACACGGGCGACGGGCACGCGCTGGCGCTGCTCGCGGGGGCGCCGCTGCTGAACATGGAGTTCGTGCAGTTCCACCCGACCGGCATGGTCTGGCCGCCGTCGGTGAAGGGCATCCTCGTCACCGAGTCGGTGCGCGGCGACGGCGGGGTGCTGAAGAACTCCGAGGGCAAGCGGTTCATGTTCGACTACGTCCCGGACGTCTTCAAGGAGAAATACGCGGAGTCCGAGGAGGAGGGCGACCGCTGGTACGACGACCCGGACAACAACCGGCGCCCACCCGAGCTGCTGCCCCGCGACGAGGTCGCGCGCGCGATCAACGCCGAGGTGAAGGCGGGACGCGGCTCCCCGCACGGCGGGGTGTTCCTGGACGTGTCGAGCCGGCTCCCGGCGGAGGAGATCCGGCGGCGGCTGCCGTCGATGTACCACCAGTTCAAGGAGCTGGCGGACGTCGACATCACGGCGGAGCCCATGGAGGTCGGCCCGACCTGCCACTACGTGATGGGCGGCGTCGCCGTGGAGTCGGACACCGCGGCGGCGGTCGGCGTGCCGGGGCTGTTCGCGGCGGGTGAGGTCGCGGGCGGCATGCACGGCTCGAACCGACTGGGCGGCAACTCGCTCTCCGACCTGCTGGTCTTCGGCCGCAGGGCGGGCCTCCACGCGGCGGAGTACGCGCAGGGGCTCGCAGTGCGCCCGGCGGCGGACGCGGCCCAGGTGGACGAGGCGGCGCGGGAGGCGCTGCGCCCGTTCGGCACGGACGAGACGGTGGTGGCCGCGGGTGCTGGAGGCCCCGGAGGCCCCGGAGGCCCCGGAGGCCCCGGGGAGAACCCGTACACCGTCCACCAGGAGCTCCAGCAGGCCATGAACGACCTGGTGGGCATCATCCGGCGCGCCGAGGAGATGGAGCGGGCCCTGGAGAAGCTGGCCGAGCTGCGGCAGCGGGCGGCGCGGGCGGTCGTCGAGGGCCACCGGCAGTTCAACCCTGGCTGGCACCTCGCGCTGGACCTGCGGAACATGCTGCTGGTGAGCGAATGCGTGGCGCGGGCGGCGCTGGAGCGCACGGAGAGCCGGGGCGGGCACACACGGGAGGACCACCCGTCGATGGACCGTGCCTGGCGCCGGGTGAACCTCCTCTGCCGCCTGGCGGCCCCGCCCGGGCCCGGGATCGCCCTGGAGAGGACGACGACGGAGCCTGTCCGACCGGACCTGCTGGGCCTCTTCGACAAGGAGGAGCTGGTCAAGTACCTCGCCGAGGAGGAGCTGCACTCATGACGTCGTACGAGGCCCACTTCAAGGTGTGGCGCGGGGATGCGCGAGGCGGCGCCCTGCGGGACTTCTCGGTGGAGGTGAACGACGGCGAGGTCGTCCTGGACATCATCCACAGGCTCCAGGCGACCCAGACCCCCGACCTGGCGGTCCGCTGGAACTGCAAGGCCGGCAAGTGCGGCTCGTGCAGCGCGGAGATCAACGGACGGCCGCGGCTGATGTGTATGACGCGGATGTCGGTGTTCACCCGCGAGGAGGTCGTCACGGTGACGCCGCTGCGGGCGTTCCCGGTGGTGCGGGACCTGGTGACGGACGTGTCGTACAACTACACGAAGGCCCGGGAGATCCCCTCGTTCGTACCGCCGCCCGGGGTCGAGGCGGGCGACTACCGCATGCGCCAGATGGACGTGGGCCGCTCGCAGGAGTTCCGCAAGTGCATCGAGTGCTTCCTGTGCCAGGACACGTGCCATGTGGTGCGCGACCACGAGGAGAACAAGACGTCCTTCGCGGGCCCGCGCTTCCTGATGCGTATCGCGGAACTGGACATGCACCCCCTGGACGCGGCCGAGGAGACCGGCCTGGACCGAAAGCGCACGGCCCAGGAGGAGCACGGCCTCGGCTACTGCAACATCACCAAGTGCTGCACGGAGGTCTGCCCCGAACAGATCAAGATCACCGACAACGCCCTGATCCCCCTGAAGGAACGCGCGGTCGACCGCAAGTACGACCCCTTGGTCTGGCTCGGCGACAAGATCCGCCGCCGGACGTGACGGCCCGCTGCCCGCTGCCCGGGTGCCGGGGCCACCCGGCCGGGGCCCGGGACCTTCGTCCGGTCGCGGGGCTCCCGGGGGCGCCTTAGCCTCACTCATGTGACGCGGAGAGCCACCCGGGCCCTGGGGGCCCTGCTCACTGGGCTGTTGGTGGCGGCGTGGTGGCTCATGGGGCCCGCCGCTCCGGAGGGGCGTGCGGAGGAACCGGTTCCGCTGGCCGGCGAGGGGCAGATCACCGACCGGGTGGACGCGCTGGGCGTGCGGGAGCCGGATGCGACCGGGGCGCTCGATCGGTTGTACGACGAACAGCGGGTCCGGCTGTTCGTGGTGTACGTACGGGACTTCTCCGGGCGGCCGGCGCCGGAATGGGCCCGCGAGACGGCGGACCGGAACGGGCTGGGCGCCGACGACGTGCTGCTGGCGGTGGCCACCGGGAACGGGCAGTACGCGTACACCGCCGACCCGGCGGGCCGCCTGTCGCAGACCCAGCTGGACGAGGTCGCCCGTACCGCGATCGACCCCGCGTTGCTCGCCAACGACTGGGCGGGCGCCGCCATCGGCGCCGCCGAGGGGTACGGCGCCGTGCTGGCGGGACGCCCCGTGCCGGTCCCCGCCATCACGCAGGGCGCCCCCGACCCGGGCGACGGAGGGTCACCAGGCGCGGACCTGATCGTCCCGGTGGTGCTGGTCGCCGCGGTCCTGGTGGCCGCCGGGTACGCGTACATCACCCGGCGCAGGCGCACCCGGACCCGGACGACCCCGCACGGCGGCGTGCCGGTGCCGCAGGACGCGGAGCTGGACGCGCGCGCCCGGCGGGCGCTCGTCGACACGGACGACGCGGTGCGGACCAGCCGGGAGGAGCTGGGGTTCGCCGTCGCGCAGTGCGGCGAGGAGGCCGCCAAGCCGTTCACCGAGGCGGTGGCGTACGCGCAGGGCGAGCTGACGGCGGCCTTCCGGCTCCGCCAGGAGTTCGACGACGCGCACCCGGAGGACGAGACGGTCCGGCGCGCCGTGCTGGAGGAGATCGCCGCCCGCTGCGCGGACGCGGACCGCCGCCTGGACGAGGAGTCCGACGCCTTCGACCGCCTGCGCGACCTGGAACGCACGGCGCCGTCCGCCCTGACCGCCGCCGACGCCACCCACCGGGAACTGTCCGCCCGGCTCACCACGGCGGAGGCCGCCCTCGTCGCGATGCGCGGCCGCTACACCGCCTCGGCGGCCGAACCGGTGTCGACCGCCCCGGAACAGGCCGCCGAACGTCTGGAGTTCGCCGCCGCCAACCTGCGATCCGCCCGAGAGGCACTCGGTGGGTCGCCTGGCGCCCCCGCCGACGTGGTCGGGTGTCTGCACGCCGCCGAGGCGGCGCTCGGGCAGGCCGGGCGCCTGGTGGACGGGGTGGACCGGCGGGCGGTGGAGCTGGCCGAGGCGGCGGGGAGGCTGCCGGAGGCGCTGGCGGAGGCCGAGCGGGATCTGGCCGAGTCGCGTGAGCTGTCGGAGGGGGCGCCGGACGTCGGGCCCGCGGCTGAGCTGCGGGGGCGGGTCGCGCGGCTGGAGTCCGTCGTCGGGGACGTACGGCTGGCCGTGGACGCCGGGCGGTACGACCCGCTGGACGCGCTGCGCCGGGTCGGAGAGGCGGACGCCGCGCTGGACGAGGCGCGGGAGCGTGAGCGGTTGCGGGAGCGGGACGCGCGGCGGGTGCGGGCGTTCCTGGGCCAGGCGCTGCTGACCGCCCGGTCGGCCCTGGGAGCCGCCGAGGACTACCTGGCGACGCACCGGGGTGCCGTACGGAGCGAGGCGCGTACCCGGCTCGCCGAGGCCCGGCGGCATCTCGGCGACGCCGGTACCGCGGCGGAGCCCCGCGACGCGCTCCAGGACGCCCGTTGCGCCGACACACTCGCCCGGCAGGCGCAGGCGCTCGCCGAGCAGGATGTGCGGCTGTACGCCGCCCCGGACGCGCGTCCCGGTGGCCCGGGCGGGCTCGGCGGTGCCGTGCTCGGCGGGATCGTGCTCGGGGGCGGTGCACCCGAGGTGCTCGCTCGTTTCGGCGGCGGGGGTACCCGGGGACGGTCGGGTACCGCCCCGGGCGTCTCCCCTCTGAGGGGTTCTCACACCACAGGACATGCGCAAGGAGAGGCGCCATGACCAAGCACTCCATCCTCGGCCGGGTCACCCAGCTGGCGAGGGCCAACGTCCGTACCGTGCTCGACCAGGCCGTGGACCGCGAGGAGATGCTCGACCAGCTGATCCAGGAGTACGCCTTCAACATCGGCGAGGCCGAGAAGGCCGTCGCGATGACGCTCGCCGATCTGCGCCTGCTGGAGGAGGACCACCGGGAGGACCTGGACGCTGCCCGGGAGTGGGGCGAGAAGGCGCGGGTGGCGAGCGCCAAGGCGGACTCGCTGCGCGCCTCGGACCGACCGCAGCTGGCGGACAGGTTCGACACCCTGGCGAGGGTCGCGCTGGAGCGCCAGCTCCAGTCGGAGAAGAACGCGAAGGCCGCGGAGCCGATGATCGCCGCCCAGCGGGCGGTCGTCCAGTACCTGCAGAACGGTCTGGAGGGGATGAGGGCGACGGACGCGGCGCTCTGCGCCGAACGCGACGAGCTCTTCGACCCCCGTCGGACCGTCGCGGCGCACGACGCGTTGCTGGACGCGATCAGCGACCTCGGCATCCTCGACCCGACGAACGAGCTCATGCGGTTCGAGGCGAAGGTACGCCGCGAGGAGGCCAAGGCCCTCGGCAAGCAGGAACTCATCGAGTCGTCCCTGGACGGGGTGTTCGAGCGGCTGGACAGCTTGGGCGACACGGCCGAGGTCGAGGCCCGGCTCGCCGCGCTCAAGTCCGCGGCCTGACCGGAGCCGGGCCTCAAGGGTTTCCTGGGACACCTCCTCAGAAGCCTCGGAAGCGGTCGGTCAGAACATGCTCAGCAGCTGATCGACCGTCGGTTCGGCCGGGCCGTCGCCGTCCGGCAGGGGCAGTTCGAACCAGACCGTCTTGCCGCGCGGGGTGCGCCGCGAACCCCACCCCGCGCTGAGCAGCCCGACGAGCTGGAGCCCGCGCCCGCCCTCGTCGGTGTCGCGGGCGCGCCGCCGCCGGGGCTGGACGAGCCCGGCGTCCCACACCTCGCACACCAGGGCGCGGTCGCGCAGCAGCCGGAGCCGGATCTCGCCCTCGCCGTACCGCAGCGCGTTGGTGACGAGTTCGCTGACGAGCAGTTCGACGGTGTCGACGAGCGGCTCCAGGGCCCACGTGGTCAGCTGGGCGCGGGCCAGCTCGCGGGCCCGCCCCACGGAGCGCGGCTCGCGCGGCAGCCGCCAGTCGCCGACCGCCTCGGCGGGGAGCCCTCGTATACGGGCCATCAGCAGCGCGATGTCGTCCTGGCCGTGCCGGGTGTCGAGGGTGTTGAGCACATGGTCGCAGACGTCCTCCAGCGGCCGCCCGGCCGCGGTGAGGGCCCGCCGGAACGCCTGGAGGCCCTCCTCCAGGGGGTGGTCGCGGGACTCGACGAGCCCATCGGTGTACAGGGCCAGCAGCGCCCCCTCGGGCAGCTCGACCTCGACCTCCTCGAACGGCTCGCCACCGACCCCGAGCGGCATCCCGGGCGGTACGTCGAGCAGCAGCGCCTCCTCGCCCGGCTCGACCAGCACGGGGGGCGGATGCCCGGCGTTCGCGAACGTGCAGCGCCTGGTCACAGCGTCGTACACGGCGTACACGCAGGTCGCGAGGTACACCTCGGCCAGCTCGGGGCCGCGTGGCTTGTGCGCGGCGCGGGACGACTGGGCACCGATGGGCGCGCCGAGGCCGCGGGCGATCTCGTCCAGGTGGGAGAGGACCTCGGCGGGCTCCAGATCGAGCTGCGCCAGGGTGCGTACGGCGGTGCGCAGTTCGCCCATTGCTACGGCGGCGCGCAGGCCGCGGCCCATGACGTCGCCGACGACGAGGGCGGTGCGTTGGCCGGGGAGCTCGATGACGTCGAACCAGTCGCCGCCGACCTCGGTGGCGGCGTTGCCGGGCAGGTAGCGGCAGGCGATGTCCAGGCCGGCGGCCTCGGGGTCGCCGGGCGGGAGGAGGCTGCGCTGGAGGATGAGGGCGCGCTGGTGCTCGCGGCGGTAGAGGCGGGCGTTCTCGATGCAGACGGCGGCGCGGGCGGCGAGCTCGACGGCGAGGGCCCGGTCGCGTTCGCCGAACGGTTCGCTGCCCTTCGTACGGGAGAACTGGACGAGTCCGACGACGGTGTCGTGGGCGACCATCGGCACGGCGATCGCGGAGTGGACGAGGGCGCCGTCGTCGGTGGGCACGAGCCGGGGGCGGCCGGTCCGCAGGGCCTTGGCACAGGGCGAGTTGAACGGATAGCGGTGGACGGCGCCGACGAGGATCGGCCCGGTCTCGCGGCACCCGGCGCCGGGCATGGCGGCAGTGACGAGCGGCGCGTCGGAGACGGCGCTGGCGAAGGCGACGCGGCGCAGTTCGGCGGTGCGCCCGTCGGCCTGACCGGGCGGGGCCTCGTCGCCGGTGAGGAGGCCCTGGTAGAGGTCGACGGAGGCGATGTCGCAGAATCCGGGCACGGCGACGTCGAGCAGTTCGCGGGCGGTGGTCTCAAGGTCGAGGGAGGTGCCGATGCGGGCGGTCGCCTCGTTGAGAAGGGCGAGGTTGCGGCGGGCGCTGGCGGCCTCGCGGGCGGCGTTGTGGCGGCGGGTGACGTCGGTGCCGACACCGGCGATGCCGATGGGGCGGCCGCCGCCGCTGTGGACACGGTAGAGGTTGACGGACCAGTGGCGGCGGTCGGCGGCGCCGGGCACGGACCCGACGATCTCGAGTTCGGTGACGGGCTCGCCGGTCTCCAGGACGCGGCGGAGCGCGGCGGTCATCCGCTCGGCCTCGGAGCGGGAGAGGTAGTCGTGGACTGTGCGGCCGCGGTGGTCCTCGGCGGCGCCGCCGAAGACGGTGGCGAAGCGCTGGTTGGCGCGCTGGACGGTGAGGTCCGTACCGAACAGAAGGAAACCAAAGGGAGATTGACCGAATATCGCCTGTGATGAGGCCAAGTCGGTCTCTATTCGGCGTAGGGCGCGTACGTCGACGGCGATGCAGAGCGCACCGCGTTCGCCGTGCTCGGTCTCGCTCGGCATGACATACACCTCGGCGAGCCCGCGGGCGTGCCGTTCGCCGGGCACCCGGAAGGGGACGAGGCCCGTCCACTCCTTGCCGTCGAGGATCTCGGCGACCTTGCGGTGGCCGCGCGGGCGGAGTTCGGCGGGGATGAACGCTTCGACCGGGTCCATGCCTCTGACCTGGTCGGACGAGACTCCGAACAGCTCGGCGGCGCGGAGACTCCACTGGTCGACGAGCCCGTCGGCACCTATCGAGAACGACGCCACTTTGATGTAGTCGTAGATCGAGCCAGGCGGGCTGCTCTGCCACATGACGCCGTTCGCCGTCTCAGGTATCTCGCTCACGCGACCGTCCCCTCCAGCTCACCGCACCGGACCGGCCATTCCCGCAGTATTCAGCACTACGGCCCCCGGCGGCACGCCGTTCACGATCACAGGGTGGTCTCGTTCGTTTTGAGCCGAGCCTGTGGTGATCGTTGTCCCTAACCTCTTCTAACCCGGTAGAGCCAGCTCGAACCACACGGTCTTGCCCGACCTGCCCTGCCTGATGCCCCAGCGGCGCGCGGAACCGGCGACGAGCCGCAGTCCTCGGCCCCCCTCGTCATCAGGGCCGGGGTCGCGCTCGCGGGGCGGGTCCGGAAGCGGATCGGAGACTTCAACGAGGAGGGCGGGATGGGGCGGGAAGGAATCGTGGTCGGGTGGGAGACGGATCATGCGCACCACGATCGGGCCGTACGCGTACCGCAGGGAATTGGTAACGAGCTCACTCACGAGGAGGACGGTGACGTCGCCGAGTGGGGAGTCGAGCCGCCAGTCGCGGAGCGTGTCGCGGACGACGTGCCGGGCGGTACGCACGGAGTCGAGCTCACCGGGGAAGGTCCACTCGGCGCATTCGCCTTCGGTGTCGATCACGCCGATCACTTCCCCAGACCAACAGCAGACCCGCGTCCGATTTCGGGGGGCTAATCAGCACATACCCGACATTTGGGGCGCCGTATCGTCAGCGGCGGCGCACGGTGACCCGAACGGCGTACGCGCGGGGCGGCGCATCCCATCTGACGCACCGCCCGGGTCGGGACGGGCTCGGGGGGTTCGGGCGGAAGCCTCCGGAGTCAGGGGCGGGCCGCCGCCCCGGGCGGCGCACCGGCGGGGCCTACCTCCGAGCCGGAGCCGGCCTCGGAGCCGGAGCCGGCGCCACCCGACTCCCGCTCGGGGAGGCGGCGGACGGCCTCGATGACGGCGGGGACATCCTGATCCAGCCAATCGACACTGTCCCATTCCCGACGGGACAGCCAGCGCAGCTCGTCATGATCCTGGAGGGGGCGCGGCTCGCCTGAGAGCACACGGGCAGTCCACACCTGGAGTACGTAGCCGGGCCGGAGCGGCCACTCCCCCGGGATGCGCTCCTCGGGCTCCGTCTCGATACCCAGCTCCTCGCGCAGCTCGCGCACAAGGGCCTCGCGCGGCCCCTCACCCGGCTCCAGCTTGCCGCCGGGCAGCTCCCAGCGGCCGGCCAGCTCGGGAGGCGCACTGCGGCGCGCGGCGAGCAGCCGCCCTTGGTCGTAGACGGCTCCGGCGACCACCACACGATCTGTCATGCGCCGGAGCGTATCCGCCCGTCCGGGTCAGCGGGCGGGCTCCCCGATGCGCTCGACCCAGTAGAGCTGCCGATGTCCGCGCGAGTCGAGGCTGTCGGCGACCTTCTGCGCCTCGTCCCGCGTCGCGTACCGGCCGACCCGGTAGTGGTTGCCGTTGTCGTCCTGTCGAATGACCTGCCAGAGAAGGGTGGCACTGGTGTCGGGCATCACGCCGCTCCCCCCGCCGGGTCGCATGTCTCTAAGGCTTTCGCTGAAACCGCAATCCGCATATGCCTGACCTTACGCCTGACCTTTACAGACCGGATACGCGTTTACACAAAGAGATACACATCCAGCCAGGATGCCCATGAACGAAGGGGGCGCACCCGTCCGGGCGCGCCCCCACGAACCATCACATACGGGCACATCCAGGACTGACCCGACAGCGACAGCTCCCCTACCCCCTCGGCCCCCCTCGGACCCTCCACTCGGGCTCAGCGCACCGGAAGGTGATAGGCGACCCGGTAGCGGTCGGCCGGGACGACGACATCGGCCGTCTCCACCGCGCGTCCGGACGCGAAGTAGGTGCGCTCCACGACCATGACCACATGACCCGGCACGCCGCCGAGCGCCAGCAACTCCTCGGCGAGGCCGGGCCGGGCGCCGACCTCCTCCAGGACGTTGTCCACGACTACGTCGATGGCGGCCATCCGCTCGACGACGCCGCAGCCGCCCAGGGGGCCCTCCTCGGGAAGCATGACGGGCGTCCGGCCCGTGACCGCGAGCGGCTCCCAGGAGGTGGAGAGCATCATCGCCTCCCCGGCGTCCCGGAAGACATAGCGCGTACGCATCACCGGGTCGCCGGGCGTGACGCCGAGCCGCGCGGCGATCGGGCCGCTCGCCGATTCCTGCTCGCTTCTGGACTCCCAGGTGCCGCGCGCACCGTCGTCCGCCTGCTCCTGCCGGAAGGGGTTCACGGAACCGTTCACCGGGCGGTAGCCGGAGCGGGCGATCCGGCGCGGCACGGGGCGCTCCCGCACATACGTCCCGGAGCCGGAGCGGCCCTCGACCAGACCCTCGGCCATCAGGACCTTGCGGGCCTCCAGGGCGACGGTGTCGGAGACGCCGTACTCCTCGCGAATGCGGGCCTGGGAGGGAAGGCGGGTGTGCGGCGGCAGCGAGCCGTTGACGATCTTTTTTCGGAGATCGCTCGCAACGCGCAGATAGGCGGGCTGCTCACCGAAAGTCACGGGCCACTCCCATCAGGTTGACAGACAGCTACAGAGTCGCAACCCAGAGTTGAGCGCCGCAAGTATGGGCCAGAGTTTCACTCGAAGTGATGACGTGCTGTTTGGGAGGGTCCTTACCCCGGGTAGGGCGTACGGCGGTCCCGCGACTGCCGTACGCCCTGACACCCACGCCTGACACCCGTCAGCGCGCACCTCGTCAGCTGGTCGGCGCGGCCGGCGGGGTGGTGGAGAGCTTCAGCGCGGTGCGCGCGTCCTTGCCGAGCGCGAGCGGGAGGGCGTCGTAACCCGGCTCGTAGTGCTCCCAGAAGGTGTCGGCGTCGGCCGCGGTGGCCGCCTTCGCCCAGTGCTTCCGGGCCTTCTCCAGCTCCTTCACGACATCCGCGACCGGCTGGGCGGAGGCGCCGGGGAAGGTGTGGCCCTTCAGCTGCGCGATCGACTCACCGAGGGACTTCTCGACCGTCCCGGCCCACTTGACGTTGCCGTCGAAGTCGACCTCCGGGTCCTCCTCGGGCTCCTCGAAGAGCACGTTGTCGACACCGTTCATGGCCTTGAGGTATGCCACCTGGTCGGCGTCCAGCGTGGTGGCGTCGGCCCGCAGCGACCCGGTCAGCTTGCCCGTCTCGGCGGCGAAGGCACAGGTGACCGTACGGTCCTTGATCTGCCGCCAGCTCTCCTCGGTGGGGTGGTAGTAGTACGTCACGGCGTTCTCCGGCACGGCCCAGGAGTCCAGCGAGTACTCCTCGCTGATCTTGAAGCAGCGCTCCTCCGCCAGCTTCTCGATCGCCGGGACGCCCGGGTACTCGGTCCCGGTGAGCTGGAACGCGCCGGTCACCTCGGCGTCGTGCGGCTGATCGCACTTCACGCTCTTGACCCGCTCGACCTCCTGCTCCGAGCCCGTACCCCCGGGCTGGTTGAAGCAGTCGCCCGTGCGGAGGCTGAACGCGGAACTGGAGCTGGCGATCTCCTCCTTGACCTCACGGGCCTTGTCCACGGCCTCCTTGAAGGAGCCCGTGGCGAGGCCGGCGGCGACGAGCGCCGTGCTGATCAGGGAGAGGACCATACCGGCGACGGCCAGACCCTTGCCCCGGTCACCCTTCCGCTTGATCTGCCGCAGCGCCAGCGCGCCGAGGATCAGACCGAGCGGCGGCACGAGGCAGACGACGCCGGTGATGAGGGAGGTTATGGCGAGGCCGTTGGTGTTCGCCGAGGGCTGCGACGCCCCAGGTATGGAGGGCACCGGCGGTTGGGGCTGCTGCGGCGCGGGCCAGCCCTGCGGGGACGATGACACGGGTACGGTGCTCCTGTCGGGGGCGGGGGAACGAACGTATGAGCGGCGCGCATCGTACGCGCTGGACGGCGGGCGAGCGAATACGGACGACGAAGGGCGCATTTCGGCCACTTGGCGAGGCCGTACGCCCCCGCCGCCGGCTCGCTCCGCACTCCTGGCCAACACCCCCACGCCCGCTGCGGCCTCCTTGCCGCCCCCTGTCGGCTCGGGCCCACCCCGACACCCGACCCACGACTTTCGGCCACCTGACCCGGCTCGCCCGTACCCCCGTACCGGCCTCAACCCGCCCGGTCGCACCGCCCCTCCACGGGAGCACCCCTTCCGTCCCTTCCGCCCGTTCCACCCCGGTCGGTCCGGTCCGGACCGGTCCGACGGCGCATCGCCCGCCCACAAAACGGACGGTGTCGGCACCCCGCGAGGGTGCGACACCCACCCAGGGCCCCGGGCGGCGCCTCGGTCGGCGGCGGCCCCGCCGTTTCGCCGCGCGGCAGACGGGGCCGTGCGACGGCCGCCGCACGGACAAGGGGCGGCCACCCAGTCTCGGCGGCCGCCCCTCAAACTCGACCAGGCGTCAGAACTGCAGCGCCCACGCGTCGATCTTCCCGGTGTCCCACCAGGCGTTGTCGCTCACCCGCAGCTTCCACGTGCCGTTCGCGCTCTCCGAGGAGGCGTCGACCGTGTACGTGGTGTTGATGTTGTCGCTGCTGCCGCCGGTGCCGTAGCCCTTCATCGTGTACGCGGTGCCGTCCGGCGCGACGAGCTGGACACGCAGGTCACCGATGTACGTGTGCTGGATGTCGACCTCGACCTGGAGGCTGGACGGGGCGTTGCCCGAGATACCCGTGACGGTGACCGGCGACTCGACCGTGGCGTGGTCGTTGATCGCGTAGTCGGAGGTGTTCTCGAAGCGGTCGCCGGTGGGCGGCGGGGGCTCGTCGCCGCCCTCACCCACGAACAGCAGACGGTTCGGGGAGCCGGAGCCCGGGCTGCCGACCACACCGGTGGTGGCGGCGGAGGTCAGCGCCGAGGAGACCTGGGCCGGGGTCGCCGACCGGTTGTTGGCCAGCCACAGCGCGGCCGCGCCCGCGACGTGCGGGGTCGCCATCGACGTACCGGAGATGGTGTTGGTGGCGGTGTCGCTGCTGTTCCACGCGGAGGTGATGGACGAGCCGGGCGCGAAGATGTCCAGCACGCTGCCGTAGTTGGAGAAGCTGGAGCGGGCGTCCGAGCTGGTCGTGGAGCCGACGGTGATGGCCTCGGCGACGCGCGCGGGCGAGTAGTTCGAGGCGTTGCTGCTGTCGTTGCCGGCCGCGACGGCGTAGGTGACGCCGGACGAGATGGAGTTGCGTACGGCGTTGTCGAGAGCGGTGTCGACGCCGCCGCCGAGGCTCATGTTGGCGACCGCCGGCTTGACCGCGTTCTGGGTCACCCAGTCGATGCCGGCGACGACCTGGGCGGTCGTACCGGAGCCCTGGTTGTTGAGGACGCGGACGCCGACGATCTTGGCCTTCTTGGCGACGCCGTACGACGATCCGCCGACGGTGCCGGCGACGTGGGTGCCGTGGCCGTGGCCGTCCTGGGCGGTGTTGTCGTTGTCGACGGCGTCGTAGCCGTAGGAGGCGCGGCCGCCGAAGTCGTTGTGGCTGATGCGCACACCGGTGTCGATGATGTAAGCGGTGACGCCCTCACCGCCCGGCTCCGGGTACGTGTAGCTCCGGTTGAGCGGCAGGTTCCGCTGGTCCACACGGTCCAGGCCCCAGGACGGTGGGGACGGCTGGGTGCCGGAGATCGTGAAGACACGGTCCTGGACGACGGACTCGACGGCCGGGTCGGCGGCGAGCTTCTTCGCCTGGGACTCGGAGAGCTCCAGGGCGTAGCCGTTGAGCGCTGCGGTGTACGTCTTCTTGATCTTCGCGCCGTAGCGTGCCGCGACGGCCTTGCCGGACGCGGAGTCCGA
This sequence comes from Streptomyces sp. TRM49041, assembly GCF_008271805.1. Classification (GTDB taxonomy): domain Bacteria; phylum Actinomycetota; class Actinomycetes; order Streptomycetales; family Streptomycetaceae; genus Streptomyces. The sequence goes on along the minus strand of NZ_VSRY01000166.1, from coordinate 35,433 downwards.
GTCGGCGGCGGACTCGTCGAGCGTGACGATGTAGCTGCCGGGGACGGCGTTCGGGGCGCCGGCGTTCTCGATCACGCCTTCCTGGGTGGAGCCGGCGGCGGCGGCCGGGAGCGCGGAGACGGAGCCGAGAGCGAGGGCGGCGACGGCTATGGCACTGGCCGCGGTGAATCTCCGCCGCGACGTACGCATCACTGACATGTGAGGGGTCCTCCTCATTTGGTGGTGCGTTGCTGTGGGGGATATTGCGACAGGTGCATGACAACCCCTGATGCATGCACGACGGATCGCGCCACGACGAACGGCGGCGTCACCCATCTCGGACTGCCTGGCGAAAGATTGACGGATCCATAGGAATCACACAAGAGTGCTGAAGAGCCGTCAACACATGTGCCACACAACTGTCATGCTGGCCGCCATGGCGAAAGATGCGAACTACATCTGCCCGGTGTGCGGAGTCCGATCACCCGTTTCTTCGCTGACCTGGCGCTGCCCGCGGTGCGGCGGCCCTTGGGACCTGGACTTCACGGCGGCGCCGGTACGGCCGGGCGCGCTCCGGGACCGGGTGAACTCGCTGTGGCGTTACGAGGAGGCACTGCCGCTCTCCGAGCCGTACGCCTCGCTCGGCGAGGGCCGCACACCGCTCGTGGGGCTGACCGGGGAGGTGTCGGCCAAGCTCGACTACCTGATGCCGACGCTGTCGTTCAAGGACCGAGGCGCGGTGCTGCTCGCCGAGCTGGCCCGCCGGCTCGGACCGGACCGGGTGGTCGCCGACAGCAGCGGCAACGCGGGGACGGCCGTGGCGGCGTACTGCGCCCGGGCGGGGCTGGACTGCACGGTGTACGTACCGGAGGCCACGTCGTCGAAGAAGCTGGAGCAGATCCGGGCGCACGGGGCGCGGCTGAACGTGGTCCCCGGCGGCCGGGAGGCGGCGGCGCGGGCGGCCTGCGTGGCAGCGGACGAGCCGGGCACCTTCTACGCCTCACACGTGTTCAACCCGTACTTCCTGCACGGCACGAAGACCTACGTGTACGAGCTGTGGGAGGACCTGGGCGGCCGCCTCCCCGAGACCCTGGCCGTGCCCGTCGGCAACGGCACCCTGCTCCTGGGCGCGGCCCTGGCGACCGCCGAACTGCACACGGCGGGCCTGATCGACCGGCGCCCGGCGCTGCTGGCCGTCCAGGCCCGCCCTGTGGCACCGCTGGCCACGGCGTTCGCCGCGGGGGCCGACGATGCGACGCCCGCCGCCGCGGCGCCCACGTCGGCGGAGGGCATCGCCATCCCGAACCCGCCGCGCGCCCGCCAGATCCTGCGCGCGGTCCGGGAGTCGGGCGGCACCTTCCGCACGGTGACGGACCCCCAGATCCGCGACGCCCAACTGGACCTGGCGCGCCGGGGTCTGTATGTCGAGCCGACGGGCGTGGCGTGCTGGGCGGCGGTCAGGGCGGAGCCGCCGCAGGGAGCCGTGGTGGTACCCCTGTGCGGATCGGGCACGAAGACGGGCCTTGCCCAGGGCTGAGGGGCGCCACGCCGGGCCCGGATCTTGCCGCCACGGAGCATTGAAGGCACCGTGTACACCCTCGGATTCCTTTTCTGCACAAGGGAGTTGACCGCATGAAGAAGTCCACACTCCGCTCCGCGGCGGCAGCCGCCGCTCTGGCCACCGGTCTGGCGACGGCCTCGGTGACGACCGCGTCCGCGGCCGAGCGCCCGGCCGTCGGGCGCATAGCCACCCCGCAGCAGCTCGCCGAGAGCATCCGGCAGGCCGTCGAACTCGAGGAGAGCCGGGGCGGTGCGGTCGCCGAGGGCAATGTGATCGGTTACGTCGCGCCCCAGGCCGACAGCAGCCCGAAGCCCTGCTGACGATGCCCGCGGACGCAGCCCCCGTCGAGTGGTGCCCCAGCGGGGCGCCCGACCGGCCGGAGTCCGTCGTCCTGGGCGTCCGGTCCGGACCGGACGGCCAGGTCGACTACCTGGCCGCTCCCCTCCCCGCGGCGGAGGTCGTCGCCACCCTCCCGGAGGGCATCCCGCCCACCCGGGTACTCCGCTTCGCCTCCCACTGCGTGAGCGAGTGCGCCAACCGGGTCGGCACCACCTGCGGCCTGGCCGACCGCATGCTGGCCCTCCCGCCCCCGGAGGCCACCGGCCCGGTCCCCCGCTGCCACCTGCGCCCCCACTGCAAGTGGTGGCACCAGACAGGCCCCTCCGCCTGCCACCACTGCCCCGCCGTAGCGACCACCCCCCTGGCGGACGACACCCTGGCCGCCCTGGTCGCGGACCCCACCACCACCCGCGCCCAACTGGCAGCCCACCTCACGGCCCACCCCCACTGATGGCCCCCGCCAAGCCGGCACGGGCATGCGACAGGGGCCGGGCTCATCGGAGCCCGGCCCCTTCCCCGCCCCGCCCATACCGGTGCGGCTTCCCCGCCGGCCAGTGGCAGGGCCCGGCCGCAGACGTCATGCCCCGGGCCGCGGCCTTCGCCAGGTCGAGGACCACCGGCGCCACGCCGAGCGCCTGGGTCGATGTTCGCGAGAACGGGAGACAGTGGTCCCCGGAGGCGCCGCGGGCGGCATCGGCGCCCCACCACCGATCGTCTGGCCCCGCGCCTTCCGCCTGACGGCGGCATCGGCGGTCCGCAGTCAGCCGGCGGTCAGGATCTCCTCGTGGCGGCTCGTGCGGGAGCGTCGGGCCTGGGCGGCCACCAGGGCCGTGGCCTCGGCGGCGTCGCGATGGTGGGCTGTGACCGTGTGGTCCGCTCCTGTGTCGATGTGCACGTCCGCAAGTCCCAGCTTCCGCTGCCACGGCCCCTGCACGCGGCGTATGCTCTGCACCTTCGCATGCGGGACCAGAGCCAGCGAGCGGCCCAACAGCCCGTGCCGCGAGGCGAAGACCGGGCCGTCGGCCGTGAAGCCGTAGCCGCGCCACCACGCCGCCACCGCCCACCGTGCCCGTCGCGGCGGGCGCCCCAGCGCGGCAGTCACCGCCTCCAGGTCAACCCCGGGCAGGACACGGGCCACGACCCTTTCCGCGACGGCGCGTTCGGTGACCGGTAGCAGGACGTCGTTGTCCGAGCCCGCCACATCGAGCTCCACCCGCACCCAGCCGCACCGCCGCCACAGCAGCGGCTCGACGATCCGCACGGTCTGCACCCGCCCCGGCGGCACCGTCTCGTGCGTCCGGTCGAGCAGCCCGTGGTCCAGCCGCAGCCCGTCGAGGGACTCGCTGACTGTCCAGCCGTACTCCCGGACGAAGCGGCCTCCGCTGATCGCCCACCCCCCGCCCAGGAACGGCAGCGCCGTCGCGATCGCCGCCCACAGGCTGTCGCTCAGCGCCCACACCACCGGCGGCCCGGCCAGCGCCGCGGCCAGCGCGATCCAGGTGCTCACCTTCAGCAGCATCGAGACCGCCAGCGTCCTCGGCTCGACGCGGGCCAGCTGCTGTACGGGCGCCTCGCCTGCTTCCCCTACTGCCTCCGAGGTCTTGCCGGAGGCGCGTGTCAGCAGCTCCGCGCGCAGCGCACGCGCCTCCCGCTCACTCAGGTAGGCCAGTTCGTCCTTCTCGTCTGCCCCGATGACGTCCAGCTTGAGCTTGGCCACGCCGACGAAGCGGGCGAGCAGCGGCCGGGTGACGTCGACGGCCTGGAGGCGGTCGAGCTGGATGTGCGCGCTACGGCGGAACAGCAGGCCGGTACGGATGCGCAGTTCGGTTTCGGTGACCGCGTAGTGAGTGAACCACCAGGAAAGGAAGCCGTATGCGCCACCCGCCAGCAGCAGCACGGCGATGCCCAGCAGTACCAGCCCGACAGTCGGTCCCTCCAGCCACTGCCGCGCATCGCCCAGATCACGGACGATCACGCCGACGGCGACGGCCACTGGCGCCCAGGCACGACGCAGCGGCGTCACGGGGTGGAGACGGCGCTCGACCGCCTCGACCGACTCCCGCTCATCTGCGGTCTCTTCGCTCACGGACCTGCTCACAGGCCGGCCGCTCGCGCCTGGCCCAGCTCGGCGAGGCGTTCACGCAGCCGCCTCGCCTCCTCCGGCAGCAACCCGGGTATACGGGCGTCACTCGCGGCCGCCGCGGTGTGCAGCTGCACGCTCGCGAGCCCGAAGCGCCGCTCCAGCGGCCCGGAGGTGACCTCGACGAGCTGCATCCGCCCGTACGGCACCACGGTCAGCTCCTGCCACAGCACCCCGCGGCTGATCAGCAAGTCGTCGGCGCGCTCCGCGTACCGCCAGGAACGCCAGTTGCGCTCGATCAGCCACCAGCCCCAGCCGGTGAGCGCCAGCAGCGGCAGCGCGACCAGAGCCGCCCAGCCCGGCCCGGCCTGCGGCCACAGCACAGCCGCCCCCACGACCGCGATCGGCACCAGTGTGCTCACCAGAACCAGCCGGCGCAGCCGCACCAGTCCCCCCTGAAGCTTCGTCCACGCCGTCCCGGCGTCGCTCCCCGTCCTCGTACTCATACGATCAGCCTATATACCGGTCGCGGTGCACCTGTCGCTGCTGGTCGGGAGCGTGCTGCCGAGCGCACGGAGATGGCGGGAAGAGCCGGTGTTCCGGCCGAACTGCGCATCCATCCGCGCGAATAACACGATGGCGGAACCTTCCGGCTAATTGCCTCACCACGCAGGACACGGTCAGGTCCGGATATGACGCCCTTGAAGCTCCGCCTCTGCATGTCGACGCAGCGAGCACGGCGGGTAACGCTCTGTCCCACTCCGCGTTGAGTGAATCTCCAGCGAAATGCATGGAGAGTCACATGGCGAGCACGCTCGGCGATTCGGCTATTTGACAATGCATCTAATGACGAGCGAAGAACGTCAAGTTCACGTAAAGCCCACGCAATGCAGAACCGCCGAGGCGGGCCAGGCCACCACCCCTCCCGCACCCAAGTCACCACAGAACAAGGATAATTGACGGTCCGTCAAATCACCTTTCATAGTGGTTGAATTGGCGACATCTCTGCGCGTAGAGCAACCTCGTTCAGATCACCCTTTTCCTCTGGCAGGATTCCCTGCACCCCACCCAATCGAGGAAGGCAGTGCCGATATGCCCGAATACGGAAGCACGGCCGGGCAGCGGCACGACAACCGCGCAGCGCCGACCGCAGCGGCCTGCACAGACGGGCGGACCTCAGGGCCGTCCCGCGGTTTACCCCCTCTCGATTCAAGGAGCACAATGCACAGACGTCGTATGTCCCGCCGTAAGAAGGCGTTCATAGCCACGGTCACCGCCGCCCTATCCGGCGGCCTGCTGTTCGGCTTCGGCGCCCTCGCCCAGGCCGATATGGTCAGCGGCACCGTCTACGGCGGGCAGGGAAATTACCGGTCGGTCAACCACCGGGCCCAGCCGTCCCTCTCCGCCCAGATCAAGGGCTCCTCGAGGGTCGGCGACCGCATCCAGATGTCCTGCCGAACGACCGGCAACACCGTGGAGAACAACCGGCGGTGGATCTACACCGGGTCCTACTACATCGCCGACGCGTTCATCCGCGAGAACACCACGGGCCTGCCCGTCTGCGGCTCGAACCCGGACCCGAGGCCCACCCGGCCCAACCCCGGTCCGACGACCGCGAAGTCCCTGGGCATCGACATGCAGAAGCAGGTCAGGACCCAGTGGTGCTGGGACGCCTCGGGCGTGACGATCGCCAAGTACTGGGGCCGCAACGTCACCCAGGAGCGGTTCTGCCGACTCGCCGCCCAGGGAACGTGGGTGAACTGCAACAACCAGCCGGCGACGCTGGAGGACATGGCCAACGGCCTGGCCAAGCTGGGGCTGGGCAACAGCGGCCGCAGCCTGTACCGCAACGCGTCGTTCAGCGAGTCGGCAGGCGAGATCGCCGCAGGCCGGCCGTTCGCCGTCCGGTTCGGCTGGCGCAGCGGGGGCGGCCATATGAACGTCATCTACGGCTACGACAGCGCCACCAACATGATCGCGGTCGGTGACCCGTGGCAGACCACCCAGACGTACACCTGGTGGAACTACTCCACCTACGTGAACAACAACTCGTTCCAGTGGACCCACTCCCGGGTCGGCATCCAGGGCTGAGCAGAGGACCCCAACATGCACACCATGCAGACCATGCGACGCATCAGGCGCTCAGCGGTCCGGGCTGCCGTCCTGGCCACCACCGCGCTCGCCGCCACCTTGTGCGGGAACGTTTCTGCACAGGCTGCGGACGGTGACGGGATCGCGGGCTACCAGTCCGCGCAGCAGACCCTCCGCAGCGACCAGGTCCGGGACACCGTCTCCCGCTTCCTGGTGCAGACCCGCCAGGCCGGCGGCCCCGCCGCCGCGGACGGCGGCGCCGGCAGCGCACCCGCCGCTCCCGCCGCGCCACCCCGGTTCGACCTCAAGGACCCGGTGCCGATGTTCGAGATCAGCCCCGAGTTCGTGACCGGCAAGGCTCAGACCACCCCGCAGACCGCGCTGCGGCTCTCCTACCTGGCCTCCCGGGTGAACACCTCCGACGGCCGCCCGGCCTCCGTACTGCTCACGCCCCAAGGGAATCCCTCCTCGGCGGGCAGCGCCCCGCGGAGTCCCGGCGCCGAGGGCTGGCAGCTGGCCGGCATCCGGGACGGAGACAAGGACCTCAGCCTGGCCGAACGCGGCACACCGCAGGCCCGTGTCTTCACCGAGCCGCAGATCCACGCCTGGTACCGGCTCACCGCCGAAGGCATGGTCGAGCCGCTCAACGGAGAGGCGAACACCGGTCTCGGCGGCAAGCGCGCCATCACGCTCGCCGCCTACCAGAAGCTGGTGTCCGCCCGGTACGGCGACAAGCTGCCCGGCTCCGAGTACGACCGCAAGGGCATGGCCGGCGGGTACGCCGACCTCGCGCAGGACCAGCCGGCGCAGGAAGCCGCCGCCTCCGGGCGACCGGCGGCGGCCGAGGCGTCCTGGCAGACGGCCGCCGTCACCGGGGCTGCTGCCGCCCTGGTGGCGGTCGGAGGTTCGGCGGTGTACGCACACCGTCGGCGGACGGCCTCCGCGCGCTGAACCCTCCGCGTCGCACCGGCGCCCGCCCACCGGGGGTGGGCGGGCGCCCGACCGAAGATCTGACCCCTGACCTGGGGTTTTACCCTCTTACCTCCATCTCGGCAGATCGAGGAGTCAACCGCTACACGTTGAAGCGGGACGTTGACCACAACGCTCTCACCTGCGAAAACACTCCTCTGGGTGATCCAAGTCAGCACAGAACCAGCACCGGCGGGATACCCGGCCAACAGGAGGGTGGTTTCCCTTCGCGACGATCTCATGGCCCTGACCTTCCCGAATCGCTACGGTTGTGCCATGACCGCACTGCCCGACTGGATGCGCCCGCCGCGCGCGGAAGGCTGGTTCGCGGAGGATCTCGACCGCCTCCCCGAGGCGCCTCGCCACACCGAGCTGATCGACGGAGCTCTCGTCTTCATGATGTCGCCGCAGAGGTGGTGGCACGGCCACCTCGTCACCATGCTCACCGTCGCCCTCATGGAGCAGGCGCCTGCCGAGGTCAGAGTCGGCCGCGAGATGACCATCAAGCTCGACGAGCGCAACCGGCCCGAGCCGGATCTGCTGGTGACGACGGCCGACTTCGACGGCGACCGCACCTGGTTCGCACCGGACGAAGTACGTCTCGTCATCGAGGTCGTCTCCCCCGAGTCCGCCCATCGGGACCGCACGGTCAAGCTCCGCAAGTACGCGGAGGCCGGCATCCCCCACTACTGGTGCATCGAGGACGAGGACGGTGCGCCCGTCGTCCACGTCTACGAACTGGACGAGCCAACCCGCGCCTACGCGCCCGCCGGCATCTTCCGAAGCTCGCTCCAGCGTCCGGTGCCCTTCCAGGTCAGCCTCGACCTGGACAAGCTGAGCCCGCCTCGACGCACCTGACAGTCAGCACCGGAACGCCGAAGGGGCCGGACTCGTCAGAGTCCGACCCCTTCCGACCTGCACACTTGACAGATCGCCTGGCAGAAAGTGGGAGTTCGTCTACACGCTGAAGCGGAACTCAACCACAACTTACTTGACCTGCGGTTATGCGGGCGCGTCCCAGCACCATCCCAGCACGGGAATCTCGACGCAGTACAAGAAGACTTGACACCGAGAACGCTCCCCCAACACCTTCGGGCACTGGTGCACGTTTCCGGCTCAGTCGGCGGTGCCCGGCTCTACGACCCACTCTGCCTGCAGCCCGCTCACCGAAGCAATCATGTCGAAGTCGCCGTCGTAGTGCAGGACCGTGGCTCGATGCCGTTCGGCGGTTGCCGCGATGAGGACGTCGGCCAGGGACAGCGCCCGGTGAAAGCCGGCGTTCAGGGCCAGGGCCTGGATCTTGAGCGCCCGCTCGAACTCTTCGTCGTTGCAGGGCAGGTAGTCGAATCCGCGGAGCAGGGTGCGCAGCCGCAGCGCCTCGGGCTTTCCGCGCGCCGAGTACAGAACCTCGTACTCGGTCGGGGCGCATACCGCTAGGAGCCCATCGCGGTCCAGCGCATCCAGCCGCGCCCGCACCGCCGGTTTGCCCCGGCGGGCCAGCGCGGACTTGTCGATGAGGTAGCGCCCCTTCACGCCGCCGAGGCCCCGCCTTCGCGCTTCAGAGATCCATCCGGATTGCGCGGCCCCGTCTGCGAGCGGATTTCCGCGAACACGTCCTCGAACTCGCCCTCGTCCATGGCGTCGAACAACTCCCGGCGCAGCCGCAGCTTCACCCCCTCCTCCATAGCCGCCCGCACTGCGGCGGCCTTCGTCTTCACCCCATACACCCGCATCGCCTGCTCGACGATCTCCTCGTCCAGATCGATCACAGTCCTGGCCATCAGTCATCCCTCCATAGCCCGACGACACAGCAATGATATCAATCTAGACCCGAAAATGACATCATATTGATCAGAAACCCATTGGGTTCACTTGTCAAGGGCGTAACGGACGTGTGGGCCGCCGAAGTATCCCCGCACGATGTTGGACTGGCGTTGTCGGCGGTGGAGTGCAGCTCGATCTGACCCTCGTGCTCGGCGAGCCAGGTCCGGACGGTCTTCGAGCGCGCTTCGCCGCACACCGCGGCAGCGGGGCCTTTCGCGGTTCTGGGACTCAGGCAAGACCACTACCGGGCCGCCCGCTCCCTCTCCCAGCCCCCCTTGGGCGCAGCGAACGCTCACCGATCAGTAGTGGTACCGGGCGGCGAGGATGACGATCTCCTTGTCCGTCACCAGATAGACGAGACGGTGCTCGTCGTCGATCCGCCGCGACCAAGCCCCCGGCAAGTGGTACTTCAGCGGCTCGGGCTTACCGATCCCCGTGAAGGGGTCACGCTTGACGTCCTCGATGAGCTTATTGATTCGAGCGAGCATCTTGCGGTCGTTCTTGAGCCAGGACGTGTAGTCCTCCCAGCCCTGATCCTCGAAGACGAGCCTCACTCGGCACCGTCATGTGCAGCATCCGGCGAGTCGGGGTCGATCAGCTCTCGCTCGGACACGTTGATATTGGTCAGGGCGTTCTCGTACGCCTTGAGCAGCCGACGAGCGTTCGCCGGAGAGCGCAGGAGGTACGAGCCTTCGCGCAGCGCCGCATAGTCCTCAGCCGCGACGAGCACCGCATTGCCGTGCTTGGAGACGATCTCGATGGCCTCGTGGTTGTCGTTGACCTTCTTGATCAGCGGAAAGAGCGCCTTGCGGGCTTCGCTCGCAGTTATGGACATGACCTGCCCCTTCCCCATAGTGGTACCGAATAACGTACCACTATCAGCACTTCCGGGCAGGGCAACCGCCTGACGAAGAATCAGGACTCTCGACCCCGCCCCAGCGCGAGAAACAACAGGGGGCCGGCTTCAAGAGAAGCCGGCCCCGCCGCCACCTGCGAACCCAACGGACCTCTTACTCGCAGTAGCTAGCCGTTCACACGTTGAAGCGGAATGCCTGGGGGCTATCCTGACCTGCGGCGGAGCCCCATCCAGGGCTCTGACCTGGGGTTTCCTGGTTGGCATGCGTTGGCTCCCGACAGCTATTTACGGGTGTCCTGCGGACTGGCTGCGGACTGGCCGGCGGCTCCGAGGTGGCGAAATCCCTGGCACACCGGCTGGGCCTGCAAGGAGACTGAGCAGGTGATCGACTCCCACCCCTGTCCCTGCTGCGGGCACCGCGTGCTGGACGCGATGCCCGGCTCGTACGAGATCTGCCCCGTCTGCTTCTGGGAGGACGACGGGGTCCAGTTCCGCTGGCCGACCCTGGGAGGCGGCGCGAACAAGGTCTCCCTGATCGAGGCCCAGCGGAACTACCAGGACTTCGGCGCCTGCGACGAGCACGGCCGACGGTACGTCCGCCCGCCGGCCGAGGACGAGCCGCTCGACCCCGCCTGGCGCCCCATCGACCTGACACGCGACTCCTTCGAGGACTGGGCAGCCGAGGACCGCGCCCCGTGGCCCGCCGACCGCTCGGTGCTCTGCTGGTGGCTGCCCACTTTCTGGCGCCGGGACCACTCCGCGTCATGACCTCCCACATCGAGACACTCGTCCAGCAGCTCGACGGCAAGGCCAACGAGTCCTACGACGCCCGCGCGGAGCTGATCTGGATCGGCGCCGACGCCATACCCACCGTCATCAACGGCCTGCCTTCCCTCGGCGGCTTCGGCCAGCTGACCGCCATCGAGGTCTTCGAGGAAGTGGGCGATCCCCGTTGCGGCCCCGCCCTCATCGGCCTGCTGGACAGCGACAACCCGACCGTCCGCGAATGGGCGGCCATGGCCCTGGCGAGCCTGGAGATCGACGGCGCCACCGAGCCCCTGCGCCGTGCCTGCCGCGCCTGCCTGGAACGGGCGACCCCACCGGACTGGAGCGAGCCAGTCGGCATCCGCTGGGCGCTGACCGAACTCGGCGCACGCACCCCTGTCGTCCCACCGCTCATCGCACACCTACACCCCACCGCTGCGGACGACGCCCCTGGCTGGCCTTCGGCCCTGTTCGCCGAGATCATCAACGACCTGGCCGACCATGCCCAGGTGATCCTCTACTCCCAGTTCTGGCACGTGGACGCCGGCCGTACGTACGGCATCTCCGACACCGGCCTGGACCGGGAACTCAACTGGGCCGCGCCCTGGGAGCACCTGGTCGAAGAGTCCCGCACCTGGTCCCTGCTGGAAGCCTCCGAAGCCCCCACCGGCGACAACATCTTCGTCGCCCCCACCTGGATCGACCGTACCGACCTGTACCCGGAGAGGTGACCGATGCCGTCCCAGCGCCCCGAGGAAGTCGGCTACGGCCACGTGGTCGAGAGCTACGTGACGAGGATGTACGGCGGCCTCCCGCGCTATCTCGTACTGAACGGCGGGCGGTTCCTGGGCCCCCGGTGGTGGCACACCACCCGCTTCACCCGACACCTGCTGAATGACGCCGCCGCGATCACCGACGAGGAACTGGAAGCTCTCCTCGGCTACGAATGGCGCTCGCGCATCACCGCCGCCTGGCTGATCGGCGTCGACCGCCGCGAACGGTTCCGGGCACGCATCGGCGACCTGCTCCTGGCCAGCGAGGTCTGCTACTCCGGCAGCGCCTACTGCTTCGCCCTGGCACGCTTCGGCACCCACGCCGACGCCGAGATCCTCACCGCCTACCTCGACCACTACCTCCCCCGCACCGACCTCCACTACGACCAGCCCACCGCCCTCGGTGCCCTCCTCCGCCTCGACGCCCTCCTCGGCACCCGCCACGCCGACCGCTTCACGGAGCCCGACGGCCCCTGGGACGAGTGGGTCAAGGGCGTGGGACGCCTCGGCTACCCCAGCCACGTCCCCGTCGAACAGCGCCGCTGGACGGACCTCCAATGCGATTTCGCCAACGGCTGGACCCGGCCGTAGCCGCTGCACCCGCCCTCGGTCTGAACGCGGTCACGGCCGCAGCAGCCGAGCCTGCGGGTCATAGCAAACGAGCCCCATCGATGCCGCGAGATCGGCGGCGTAGGCCGAAGCCTCCTCAGCCATGCTGTAGCGCATCGGGAAGTAGATGAACGGCCCGGACGCCTCGCCGATCAACGGCCCCGTCGACCAGGGGGAGGTGTCCTCCTCGTCCTCCGTGAGGTCCACCCATCGCGCCAAGAGCCCAGCAACGTACTCCGCGATACGCGGTGACGGTGGAAACTCTTCCTCCGTGTCGATGTAGCGGTCGTACAGCTGGGTGAGGACCTCGCCCGCGATCACATCGTTAGCGGGCTTGCTGCCTACCCACACCGCCAGGTCGTAGCTCATGGCCGAACTGTGCCAAGCCCTACTGACAGCACCGCTGAGCGCCGATCAGCAGGCCAGCCGCACCAGACGTCCGAGGGCGCTGTTACGTTCCGTCCCATGACCGCATCAGACGATCTAATCCGCCGGATCGAGCAGGAGCCTTCCCTTGCCACCGCGCTCGCCTGGCCTGGCGATTTCGACGTCGAGCGCCGGGACCCCATCGAGGAACTTGCCCTTCCTACCAGGAACCCCCTACACCCGATAGCCGGTTGCGGCGCTGGCGGCACGTACTACCTGTGCGGGGAGGCTGGGGCCGAGGAGAGGCCCGTCCTGTACGCCGACTCGGAGGGCCAGGCCACATTGATCGGCGCCGACCTCTTCGAGGCCATCACACTCATCGTGGTGCTGCCCCTCTGGCGCGACCTGGCGAAGGGCTTCACAATCAGCGAGCTCGGCTCGGACCTTCGGGCCGACCACCCGGACTTCGACGCCGAGCGCGACCGCCTTCTGTACGCCCTCGGGCTTACCTCCATCTCCGAGGAGGAGGCTGCCGCTCGCCTGCTGGCTGTGGCTGCACGCACGGCCCCGGACTACGTGCCGCGCGTACCGGACGACAATCACCTGCCGTACGAGCTTCTGTTTCCGAACAGCCCTGCATAGCGAAGCCAGCGCTTGACGTCAGTACCGGGCGATGACCTGTCGCAGGTCCGTGCCCAGGAGGTCCTCCAGCGCCTGGATGCTGGCTGGTTGTAGTGGCAGCTCGCATTCTGGGTCTGTGGTGACGAGGCTGTACCTGGCGAAACCCGCGGCCTCGACATAGTCGAGGGCGTTCAAGTCCGTCTGGGCAGAGCAACAGGGCATCGTCACGGCAAGCGCGTCGAAATAGCCGTCCGGAAGGGCTGCCGTGTCCATCGCGTCGCCCCACCAGTCTTCGATGTCGGAGCCGCATACGGGGCACCGGACACCACACCAGTTCTCCCCGGGATCAATGAAGGCTGTGCCGGGGATGTCCCAGACGTCGTAACCGCCCAACGCCTCAGGAACCAGTTGTCGTAGCCGGGCTTGCGCAGCCTCGCTCGCAGCGGGCGCAGGCGAAAAGTGCGGGTCCTTGGGTATGAGGTGGAGCAGCGTGATGCTCACGCTGCCGACCAGCCGTCCAGCGAGACCTCCGAGCCGTCATTCAGGTAATGGTGGAGGGCGCTGGCGGTGGTGTCGACGAAGGCTTTGGGGATGGCGTTGGCGTCGACCCAGCGGACCTGGGAGTGCTTGCGGGGTTCGCGGTTCTCGGGTTCGCCGGTCCATTCCTCAGCGGCGAAAACGACCGTGAGGAAGCCGTTGGGGGCCTCTACGCCCCAGGCGCCGTGGATGATGTGGGCGACCTTGAGGGACTCGGGCTTCACCGTAAGGCCCGTCTCCTCGTAGAGCTCGCGGACCGCAGTTTCGGTGATGGGTTCGCCCGGCTCGCTCTTGCCGACGGGGAGGTCCCACAGGCCCTGGGCGAACTTCGCGTTCTCGCTGCGCTGGAGGAGGACGACGCGGTTGGTGGCCTTGTCGTGGACGATGACGGCCGCGACCAGCAGGGTCATCGATTCGAGCGCCGGCTTGAGGGCCTTGGGCTGGTCGTCGGTCTGCTGGGTCACGGTGTTCCCTTCGTCGGGCGGGTTGTTGGGCATGTTAGGCGAGGGCCTCGCGGGCGCGGCGGGCGAGATCGGCGGCACCGGGAACGCGGCGGCGCTGGTAGACCGCGAGCGTGGAGCGGATTGAGGTGATTGCCTTACGGGTCCGGTCGGAGGTCATGCCCTCCATGAGTACCAGGGCCTGGGTCCAGGCGGCGACCGCCTCGTCGGCGCGGGCCTGGGCGGCGAGGCTGTCGCCGAGGTCGGCGTGGGTGAGCGCATGGACCCGCTTGTACTTCTCGGGGTCCCAGCGGGTGAGGGCGTCGCGGTGCTGCTGTTCGGTGCCGATGTGGTCAGCGAGGTCGGTCAGGGTGCGGGCGGTGTGGCTGGCAACGGTGCCGGCGGCGGGGCCACTGACGCGGGAGTAGCTGGGCTGGGGGCCGTCGTCTCGTAGGAGGGCGTCCTCGGCGGCGAGCAGGGCGCGTGCGGCCGACGGGTTCTCGTCGGTGGCGGCGTAAGCGCGGGCGTGGGTGATGTGGAGGAGCGCCTCGGTCTGACCGTCGACATGGCCGAGACCTGCGCGTAGGGCGCCTTCGACGAGGTCGACGCAGTGGTGAGGCTGCTTGAGGCTCAGGGCCTGGTGGGCGAGGGCGCGCATCATCCAGGCGGCGTGGCCGTGCGGGTCGGCTTCGCAGGCGAGCTTGTAGCCGACCTGGTAGTAGCGCTGGGCGGCCCCTTCCTGGCCGAGGTCGTGCTGCTTCCACCCTGCGAGGTAGGCAAGTTCGGCGACGGCGCCGAAGGCTGCCCGGCGCAAGGCTTCATTGGGGAAACGTCCGCGCAGCATGGGGGCGGCTGTGTCGGCGAGATACGCGGTGACGGTGGTCAGTCCGTGCCCGCCGCCGAGGCGCTCGTCGGCGGCGCTGAAGGCCGCCGTGATCTGCCGCACTACGTCCACGTCCTCTGCCCCGACCACGGACGTGCCGGTGCGGGCGCGGAGCATGCGGGCGGTGGCTTCATGGTCGTATCCGAGCGGCATGGCGACGCCGGCGGTGGTGAAGGCCGCGATGGCGAGGAAGCGGCGTCGCTCGACGTCAGCCCGGCCCAGGTCGGTGACCGCGAGGACAGGGTCGGATTCCGCCGGCTCTTCTTCATCACCAGCCTGGAGGCCAATCTCGGTCCGAGTGACCATGCGCCCTGCTCGGCGGGACAACGCCTCGGCCAGGTACTGACCTACCCGGCCCGACGGAGCACGGGTGCCGTTCACCCAGTGCGAGATGGCCGACTTGTTGGTCTGGAGGATCTCGCCGTTCTCGGCGGCGATGCGCCGCACGTCTCTGGCGAGGGCCTCGTAGGTGCAGTCGGCCGCCGCGATGGCGTCGCGCAGACGGGAGTTGGGGTCTCTCTGCGCCGCCACGATCGCCTCCACTCCGGAGCTGTAAACCGCGTATACCGCTTCAACTGCCTTCCACCGTACCCACTGAGCGTGACCACCTGTTCACTTATCAGCAGCCGCCCGGAACGGCACGACCGTGATCCAGGCTCCCCCTTGGTCCGGGCGGCACCCCGAAGTTCCGTACGCCCGCACCAGGCTCGGGCATTCCTGTGCCCGAACCCGGCCAATCAGAGACGGAGACACGGTGAACACCATCGACACCACGGCCATCACGGTCGAGCTGCCCGAGGCGTTCGACCCGCGCTGGAGCCGCCTGCCCGGCATCCAGGTCGACGGCCGGCGCATCACCATCGACCCGGCTGAGTACTTCTTCCGCTTCGAGTCGAACACCTGGCTCGTCGCCGACTGGGAGCTGGTCAAGTCCCAGCTCCTGGACGTGAACGAGACGACCGAGAGCGCGGTCGAGCAACTCGCGCTCGACTTCATCAAGCAGCACAGCGAGTCCACGTCCGACGCGGCCCGCGTCCTGGCCACCGCGTACGAGGTGTACGCGTACCTCTTCCGCGAGGAGCACCTGGCTGGCCTCGGCCTGCCGCAGATCACCGCCGAGCACCTGCGGATGCTCCGCGAGGCGGCCACGCTCATGGCGCTCAACAAGGTCGAGCTGGACGGGCACATCTCCAACGTCGGCCCGTGCTGGTTCTTCCCCGCCGCCACCTCCGTCGTGTTCGACCTGGACGACGAGATGGGCGGGATGCTCGACGAGGTCTACCACGGCGGCTGGTTCAACGAGCACCGCCGGATCGAGTCCATCAAGGCCCACGCCGCGCTCGGCGGCCGGCTCGTGCACGGCTGCCAGTCCGTGCCGGACCAGTCCGGCGGCGTGGTCGCGCCCTACGGTGCCTCGATGGCGAACTTCCGCGACGACCTCGCCGCGTTCAAGGCGGGCTGGATCGAGCAGGTCTACGCCCACCACGTGAACCCCGCCGCGTAACCCACCCGATCAGGCTTCCGGGGCGGGCCGGCATCCCTCGCCCGCCCCGGAAGCCACCATCCCCCGGAGCCCTCCCATGACCACAAACCCCAGCGCCGAACTCCTCGACAACCTGCTCACCGCGACCGGCCAGACCACCGCCGTACGGGAGGAGGTACGCGTGTGGACCATGTCCGGCGTCGAGCGCGTGACCTTCCCCGACGGCTCCACGGCCATCTTCAAGTACGCCAAGAAGCCGTTCGACAGCGAGGACCAGGCCCTCCGCCTGGCCCACACCCTCTGCGTACCCGTCCCCCAGGTCCACGCCTCCGCCGTCCTGGACGGCTGGCTCGGCATGTTCATGGAGGACCTCGGACCCTCCGTCCGCGAGGCCGACGACCTCGACGGCGTCGCCGCGGCCGTGATCCTGCACGGCACCCGTACGGCTCCGCCCTTGCCCGTCCTCGACCAGGACCGGCTGCGGACACTCCCGGCCAGGTCGCTGGAGCACCTCGAACGGCTACGCAAGGCCGACCGGTGGCAGGACGCGGATGACGTCGAGGACGCGCTCGACCGTATCGCCCAGGCCGCCGAGGCCCGCTCGGCCGGAGCGACGCTGGAACCGTTCGGCTGGGTGCACTCCGAGTTCCACCCCACCAGCCTCCACATCGGCGAGCACGGCTGGCGGCTGCTCGACTTCGCCCGCGTCTTCACCGGCCCCGGCTTGCTCGACCTCGCCAGCTGGCACGGCACCATCGAGCCCCCACACCCCGTGCGCCTGCGCGTCTTCCTGGAGCAGTACGTCACCGCCGGCGGCACCCCCGACGCCCTCGCCCCGCGCGGCGGGCTCACTGCCGAGAACTGGGCCCTGGGCTGGCACCGCATGTGGGCCGTCGAGTGGTTCATGGAGCAGTCCGTCCGCTGGATCAACGACCCGGCAACCGACCCCGCCTACATCAAGACTGTCCGCCGCCACCTCACCGACGTCCTCCACCTCCTGGAGATCTGACGTGCTCGCCCAGGCATCCCCCTGGCACGCCCACGCCGTCCAGCGCACTGCCGCCGGACTCGCCGAACCTCTGGCCGTACCTGCCCGGATGGAGTGGACCACGAGATCCGGCCAAGGTCCCGGCGCCGACGTCCTCGGCCCCGACCTGCGCGGCAAGCGACTCCTCGAACTCGGCTGCGGCCCCGGCCACAACGCCGCCCACCTCGCCGCCCGACACGGCGCCCACGTCACCGGCGTCGACCTGGTCGGCCTCCAGGTCCGCCGCGCCCGCTCCCACTACGGACGGCTGAACAACCTCACCTTCGTCGCCGGCCACGCCCTGCACTACCTGCACGCCACCGACGAGCAGTTCGACGCGATCTACTCCGTCTTCGGCGCCGTCGGGCTCGTCGCGCCCGAGCTCCTGCTCCCGGCCATCGCCCAGCGCCTCACGCCCGGGCGAGTGCTGGCCTTCTCCATCCCGCACCCACAGCGCGGCGGTCGAAGCCCCTCTGGCGGCGACCGGCCCCGCCGCGACTACGTCACCCTTCCCGACCGCACCCGGCTCCCCATCGCCCGATGGGAGTTCGATACCGACCTTTGGGAGAGGCACCTCAGCCGGGCGGGCTTCTGGCTCACTTCGGCCCAGGAGTTCAACGACCCCCGCATGGGCCACTGGCCCACCACCCTGCTGATCCGCGCCCGCAAGCTCTGACCAGCCATTCGCCCCGGCTTCCCCCGGAGGAACCGATGCGCCTGCCCTACCTGCTCCTCGACATCGACGGCGTCCTCATACCCTTCCCCAACGCGGACGGCTCGACCCCGGCCACCCACGCCCGCCACGACGTCGTCCCCACCGGCCGGAGCGCCGACAACCCGGTCACCGTCTGGCTCCACCCCGACCACGGCCGTCTGCTCATGGACGTGATCCGCACCGGCCTGGTCACCCCGGTCTGGTGCACCAGCTGGCGCCAGGACGCCACCACCCTCATCGGCCCGCTCCTCGGCCTTCCAACCCTGTCGTACGTCGATCTCCCGCGTCCGCAGATCACCACCAGCCACCCCAACGGCTACCTGTGGAAGCGCGACCACGTCGACGCCTGGCTGGGCGACGCCCCCGCCGTCTGGATCGACGACGACTTCACCGGCCTCGACCATGAATGGGCGGCGGAGCGCACTGCGAAGGGAACGTCGACCCTCCTCATTCAGCCAGACCCACACCACGGGCTGCAGCCCGAGCACCTGACCGGGCTCACGACGTGGGTCTCGCAGTTACCCACAGCCCGCGCCGCCTGACGCCCTGACGCCCTCGCTGCCACGAGCAGCGAGGGCATCAGGGTGCGCTGCGAGCCCTGCACCAGAACTACTGCCACAAGTCCGCTCCATCGCGCCCACTCGGGTCCATGGCCAAGAGATCTTCGTGCAGGCCCGAGAGGGCTCGACCAGTCGGGGCGCCGTCTTCGGCTGACTCCATGACGAGCCAGCCGACATCGATGCCCGATACGTTCACATCACTCCCGGTGTCGAGCTCATCGAGCGTTCCGAACACTGCCTCATAGGCGACCGCTCGCGCCAGGCGAACGAGATCCTCCTTGTTCGCCCCAGCAGCAAGGAGCCGCTGGGCAACAGGAAGCTGATCGATGGCATCCGGATCGGCCCAACCGCCGATTGGACCGCGCCACAGACTTCGCAGCAGCATGAACCGCGCCAGGTGTGGAAGGTCCTCACAGATCTCCGACTTGGCCCAGCCTCCAGCATCGGCTGCGCCGAGTGCTTCGAATCGGGCGCGCAGCGAATCCGCTGCCGCCCTTCCACGCGCGTCCAGACTGTTCAACCAAGCCTGCCACTCGTTTGAGGATTCACTCACCGTGACAGCATGCCCCACGCGTACCTCGGTTGGAGATCCGCCAGCATTATCAGCGGCTTGGCAGCCCAAGCCGATCGCCACTCTGTTTGCATAACCGTGAACGGCAGACCGCCAAGCACGGCGTGTAGGTCTGCCCGCCCAAGACCGCTCGCTCGCACCGCACGGTCCCGCTCCCCCGCATGGCGGTGGATGCGATGAAGGCCCACCTGCGGGACTTCCCCGCCGATGGGCCCGAGAGCTGGATCTTCACGGCGCCGCAAGGCGGACCCGTGGTCTACACGCACTTCATGGACGGGTCCTGGCGGCCCGCCTGCGCGAAGGCTGGCATAGCGAAGGGCACCGGACCCCACGCCCTCCGGCACCACTACGCCAGCCTGCTGATCAAGCACGGCGAGTCGGTGAAGACCGTCTCCGAGCGCCTCGGCCACACCAATGCGGCCATGACGCTGAACATCTACACCCATCTGTGGCCCGACTCCGAGGAGCGGACCCGGGCTGCTGTCGACAAGGCGTACGCGGACCAGTCCGCCGATGCCCAGCCACAGGTCGACGAAGCGGCGTAGCCGCTCCCCCGCGCGCTGATCGAAGTCAGCACGCTGCGGACTCTGTGCGGACAGCAAAGGCCGCCCAACCCGCTCCACCGCAGGTCAGACGGCCTTTCGCCGAACGTATTAGACGTTGAAGCGGAACTCCACCACGTCGCCGTCCTGCATCACATAGTCCTTGCCCTCCATGCGGGCCTTGCCGGCGGCGCGGGCGTCGGCTACCGAGCCGGTGGCGACCAGGTCGTCGAAGGAGATGACCTCGGCCTTGATGAAGCCCTTCTGGAAGTCGGTGTGGATCACACCGGCCGCCTCGGGGGCCGTGGCGCCCTTCTTGATGGTCCAGGCACGGGCCTCCTTCGGGCCGGCCGTGAGGTAGGTCTGGAGGCCCAGGGTGTCGAAGCCGACGCGGGCGAGGGTGGCCAGGCCGGGCTCCTCGGCGCCGACGGACTGGAGGAGCTCCATGGCGTCCTCGTCGTCGAGCTCGGCGAGGTCCGCCTCCAGCTTGGCGTTGAGGAAGATCGCTTCGGCCGGGGCCACCAGGGCGCGCTGCTCGTCCTTGAAGGTCTCGTCGGTGAGCTCGTCCTCGTCGACGTTGAAGACATAGAGGAACGGCTTGGTGGTGAGGAGGTGGAGGTCGTGGAGGAGCTCCGCCTTCTCGCTGCCCTGGACGATGCCCTCGGAGAAGAGCGTGTCGCCGCGCTCCAGGATCTCCTTGGCCGCCTCGACCGCCGCGACCTTCGGCGCGACGTCCTTCTTGATGCGGGCTTCCTTGGACAGGCGCGGGAGGACCTTCTCGATGGTCTGGAGGTCGGCGAGGATCAGCTCGGTGTTGATCGTCTCGATGTCGTCCTTCGGCGAGACCTTGCCGTCGACGTGGACGACGTTCTCGTCCTTGAAGGCACGGATGACCTGGCAGATGGCGTCGGACTCGCGGATGTTCGCGAGGAACTTGTTGCCCAGGCCCTCGCCCTCGCTCGCGCCGCGCACGATGCCCGCGATGTCGACGAAGTCGACCGTCGCCGGGAGGATGCGCTGGGAGCTGAAGATCTCGGCGAGCTTCGTCAGGCGGGCGTCGGGGACGCCGACGACTCCGACGTTGGGCTCGATCGTGGCGAACGGGTAGTTGGCCGCCAGCACGTCGTTCTTGGTCAGGGCGTTGAACAGGGTCGAC
This sequence comes from Streptomyces sp. TRM49041, assembly GCF_008271805.1. Classification (GTDB taxonomy): domain Bacteria; phylum Actinomycetota; class Actinomycetes; order Streptomycetales; family Streptomycetaceae; genus Streptomyces. The sequence goes on along the minus strand of NZ_VSRY01000166.1, from coordinate 14,686 downwards.
TTGCCGACATTCGGCAGGCCGACGATTCCGATCGTGAGCGACACGTTGGCGACTTCCTGAAGTGTGGATGGTGGGCCGACCGCCCAGTTTACGGGCGTGCCGGCGCGGGCGACGACGCGCGGGCCGCCGGGGGTGAGGGGCGGGCGAGGGGAGGGCAAGGGGGAGAACTTCGCGCCAAGGTCACCCCAAAGGTGTGTCTCGTACCGGTTTTCCGGTGTCTCCCGGCCTACGTTGTCCCCGTGGAGCAGCAAAGGAGCAGTCCCCCTCGGCGCCCGCGGCAGCCGCAGTCCCCCGTTCTGCCGCAGGGCGCGCTCGCCGAGGGCACGGCCACGTACCCGGCGCGGCCGCGGGCCGGTGCCCGGCCGGGTGGGCGGCGGCCCGTGCCGCCTGTGGTGGTCGCGCTGCGGCGGCTGCCGAACCCCCGGCTGACGGGGCTGGGCGCCGGGCTGTTCGCGGCTGCGGCGATGTTTCTGATCGGATGCCTGGACTGGCTGCTCTTCGACGGGTCACCGCTGGTGTTCGGGCTGCTGTTCCTGCCGGTGAGCGCGCTGACGGCACTCTGGGTGCGGGGCGCCGATCTCGTCACGGCGCCGATCAGTGTGCCGATCGCGTTCGCCGTGGGGATCGTGCCGATCGCCGGCGGAGAGGGCGGGATCGGGGGGCACACCATGGCGGTGATCACCGCCCTGGCGGTGCATGCCGGGTGGCTGTACGGGGGCACGCTCATCGCCGGGGTCATCACATGTGTACGGAAGGTACGGCTCATGGGGCGCCGCCAGCGTGCCGCCGCGGCGGCAGCCGCCGCGGCTGCCCGGGCGACCGCCCAGCGGCGGCTCTGAGACCCCCGGCACGGAAGCAGAGCGGAAGCGGAGAAGAAGAAGGCGGCTCCGGGCACCAATGGGGGGATGGTGCACGGAGCCGCCGGCTCTCGGGCGCCCCGGGCCGACCGGGACGGCGACGTCAGACGGCCTTGACGACCTCTTCGTACGCCAGGCGCGGCGAGCGCGGGTGCGAGGCGCCCTCGCCCGGCTTGCCGATGTTGACGATCATCAGCGGGGTGTGGTCGTCGTCCAGGAACTCCTTCTGGACGCCCGCGAAGTCGAAGCCGGTCATCGGGCCCGCGGCGAGGCCCGCCGCGCGGACGCCGACGATGAAGTACGCGGCCTGGAGCGCGGCATTCATGCCGGCGGCCGACTCACGCACCGAGCGCTCGGCGAAGAACGCGTCCTTGGCCTGCGGGAAGGCCGGGAACAGCTTCGGGAGTTCCTCGTGGAACTCGTTGTCCGCCGCCAGGATCGCGACGAGCGGCGCGGTCGCGGTCTTGGCCTGGTTCCCCTCGGCCATCAGCGGGACCAGTCGCTCGCGGGCCTCGGCCGAGCGGACGAGGACGATACGCAGCGGCGTCTGGTTGAACGCGGTCGGGCCGTACTTGACCAGGTCGTAGATCGCCTGGACCTGCTCCTCGGTCACCGGCTCGTCGGTGAACGTGTTGGCTGTGCGGGCCTCACGGAACAGCAGGTCCTGGGCGGTGGGGTCAAGGGCGAGCGACATGGCGGGGCTTACCTTCCGAACGGTGTGCGGGCATCGCGGGGCGACATCCCCACCGTAAGGGCAGATAGGTGAAGCTTCAACTAAAGCTGGGGTGCCCTCGGTCACGCGTCCGCGGACGCGGACGTGCCGGAGGGATGTCCTACGCCCGCTCGTCCTCCCGCTCCGAGGCCAGCGACGCGTCGAGCCGTGCCCGGGCGCCCTCCAGCCAGTGGCGGCAGACCTTCGCCAGCTCCTCGCCGCGCTCCCAGAGGGCGAGCGACTCCTCCAGCGTCGTGCCGCCCGCCTCCAGACGGCGGACAACGTCGATCAGCTCGTCGCGCGCCTGCTCGTACCCGATCGCCGTCTCCGCGGTGGCTGCCGCCGGGTCCGTGACCCTGCCCCCGCCCGCGTCCGCGTCCGCGTCCGCGCCCGTGTCCGTGTCCGTGTCCGTCGTGTTGGCCGTCATGCCGTCCACCCTACGGTCGGGGACCGACAACGCCGCCGCCGTCCACGCGGCGCACCGCGAACTCGCCGGCCGCCACCCGGGCCCTCAGCTCCTCGTCCTCCACCACGTCCTCGGGCGAACGCACCACCGTGCCGTCCGCCCGCTGCAACACCGCGTACCCCCGCTCCAGCGTCGCCGCCGGGGACAGTGCCACCACGCGCGCGTGCGTGTGGGCCAGCTCCGAGTCCGCCCGGTCCAGCAGATGCCCCAGCACGCGCCGACCGCGCGCCAGCAACGCCTCGACCTGCGCCTCCCGCTCGTCCACCATCCGCTGGGGGTGCTCCATCACCGGCCGGGCCAGCGCGTGCGCCAGGCCCCGCTCCTCCCGCTCCAGCAGACCGCGTACGCAGCGCAGCGCCCGCTCCCGCAGCGAGCGCACGCGCTCCAGCTCCTCGCCCACGTCCGGGACGACCTTCTTCGCCGCGTCGGTCGGCGTCGCCGCCCGGAGATCCGCCACGAGGTCCAGCAGCGGCGAGTCCGGCTCGTGTCCGATCGCGGACACCACGGGCGTGCGGCACGCCGCCACCGCCCGTACGAGCTGCTCGTCCGAGAACGGCAGGAGGTCCTCCACGCTGCCGCCGCCCCGCGCGACGATGATCACGTCCACATGAGCGAGCTCGTCCAGCTCCTTGACCGCCTGGACCACCTGCGGCACCGCGTGGACGCCCTGCACCGCGACGTTCCGCACCTCGAAGCGGACCGCGGGCCAGCGCCGCCGCGCCACCTCCAGCACGTCCCGCTCCGCCGCCGACGCCCGGCCGCACACCAGGCCGATGAGCTGCGGCAGGAACGGCACCGGACGCTTCCGCTCCGTCGCGAACAGCCCCTCCGCACCCAGCGACCGCTTGAGCTGCTCCAGGCGCGCCAGCAGCTCCCCGATGCCGACCGGCCTTATCTCCGCCGCCCGCAGCGACAACTGCCCGCGCGGCGCGTACCACTCCGGCTTCGCGTACACCACGACCCGCGCGCCCTCGGACACGACGTCCGCCACCGCGTCGAAGGTCTGGCGGTAGCACGTCACGCTCACCGAGATGTCGTGGGACGGGTCGCGCAGCGTCATGAACACCACCCCGGCACCCGGCCGCCGCGACAGCTGGGTGATCTGGCCCTCCACCCAGATGGCCCCTAGCCGGTCGATCCACCTCCCGATGAGCCGCGACACCTCACCGACGGGCAGGGGGGTTTCGGCAGACGTAGTCAGAGGCATACGGGGAGCGTACGCGTCGGCACCGACAACATGCGGGTCCCTGCGGGTGCCGGGCCCACCCTTACGATGGGGGGCATGACTCCTACGCCTCCTGCCCGCCGGGTCCTCCTCGCCGCTCCCCGTGGCTACTGCGCGGGCGTGGACCGCGCCGTGATCGCCGTGGAGAAGGCGCTGGAGCAGTACGGCGCGCCGATCTACGTCCGGCACGAGATCGTCCACAACAAGTACGTCGTGCAGACCCTTGAGAAGAAGGGCGCCATCTTCGTCGACAGGACGCAGGAGGTCCCCGAGGGGTCGATCGTCATGTTCTCCGCGCACGGTGTGGCCCCGATCGTCCACGAGGAGGCGGCCGAGCGGAAGCTCGCGACCATCGACGCGACCTGCCCGCTGGTGACCAAGGTCCACAAGGAGGCCGTCCGGTTCGCCCAGGAGGACTTCGACATCCTCCTCATCGGCCACGAGGGCCACGAGGAGGTCATCGGCACCTCCGGCGAAGCCCCGGACCACATCCAGCTGGTCGACGGCCCCGGCGACGTGGCGCAGGTGGAGGTCCGCGACCCGTCCAAGGTCGTCTGGCTCTCCCAGACCACGCTCTCCGTCGACGAGACGATGGAGACGGTCGACGCACTGAAGGAGAAGTTCCCGCAGCTGATCTCGCCGCCGAGCGACGACATCTGCTACGCCACGCAGAACCGCCAGCTCGCCGTGAAGCAGATGGGCGCGGAGGCGGACCTGGTCATCGTGGTGGGCTCGCGCAACTCGTCCAACTCCAAGCGCCTGGTGGAGGTCGCCAAGCTGGCCGGCGCCCGCGAGGCGTACCTGGTCGACTTCGCCGAGGAGATCGACGAGGCGTGGCTGAAGGACGACGTCTCGACGGTCGGCGTCACCTCCGGCGCGTCGGTGCCCGAGGTACTGGTCGAGGGCGTCCTGGAGTGGCTGTCGAAGCGCGGCTTCGAGGACGTCGGGATCGTGAAGGCGGCGGAGGAGTCGATCACGTTCTCGCTGCCGAAGGAGCTCCGCCGGGATCTGCGCGCGGAGGCGGCCTCGCTGACCGAGGGCAGGGCGGCCCGATAAGGGCGGTGTGTGTCGGCCCCGCCACGTAACGTTGTGTCCATGAACGTCTTCGGAGTGGACATCGGCGGGTCGGGGATCAAGGGCGCTCCCGTGGATCTGGACCGCGGCGATCTGGCCGAGCCCCGCCACAAGGTACTGACCCCGCAGCCCGCGACACCGTCCGACGTCGCGGGCTGCGTCGCGGAGGTGGTGGCGCACTTCGGCTGGTCGGGCCCGGTGGGCGTGACGTTCCCCGGAGTGGTCACCGACTCCACGGTCCGCACGGCGGCGAACGTCGACAAGGCGTGGATCGGCGTGGACGCGGCCGCGCTGCTGGGGGACCGGCTGGGCGGCCTGCCGGTGACGGTGCTGAACGACGCGGACGCGGCCGGTGTCGCCGAGATGACGCACGGCGCGGGCCGGGGCCGTAAGGGCACGGTCATCATGCTGACCTTCGGCACGGGCATCGGCAGCGCCCTCTTCGTCGACGGCCGCCTCGTCCCCAACACCGAGCTGGGCCACCTGGAGCTGAACGGCAAGGAGGCCGAGAAGCACGCGTCGACCAAGGCCAAGGAGGACAAGGACCTCGACTGGCAGGAGTGGGCGCACCGGGTCCGGAAGTACCTGGCCCATGTCGAGATGCTGTTCTCGCCGGAGCTTTTCATCGTCGGCGGCGGGGTGAGCCGCAAGGCGGAGAAGTTCCTCCCCCTGATCAAGAACGTCCGCGCGGAGATCGTCCCGGCCCAGCTCCAGAACAACGCGGGCATCGTGGGCGCGGCCATGGCGGCCGCGCCCCGCTGACCCGGGCTTATCAGCCCTGCTTCGCCTTCAGCGCCGCGGCCATCTCGCCCAGCCGCTCGAAGGACGCCGTGCCGGTGACCACCGTGGTCACCCCGTCCTCGCGCAGCACAAGCGCGTCGTACTTCGGGCCCTCCCAGCGCTGCCAGGGGCGCCCGGCGACCTGCTGGACCTCGCCCGTGTCCCGGGCCTCGTGGCTGACCTTGACGATGTACTTCCCGGCGGGCGCGGTGGACTGCTCGACGGCCACGTACTCGCGCTCCGGCGTCAGATAGCCGAGGTGCCAGGAGTCGTCGTTCTGACGGCTGTACGACACCGAGGTGGGCCGCCAGTCCTCGGGCAGGCCCTCGGGCGCCAGCACCGGGTAGGGTGCGGCGCGCTGTGCCGTCACGAGCTCGACGCGGTAGTCGACCGGCTGGAGCGGGTCGGCGTTCTCGTCGTGCGGGACGAAGAGATAGATGACTCCCGCGAAGGCGCAGATGACCGCCATCGACTGGAACATCCCGCGCACTGTCTGCTTGCCTCGCATACCTGCCACGCCCCCTATCGTCGCATCAGGGCGTCCTGCTCATGCGTGGGCCCCTCTGCTCAATTTGTCGACGTACCGATAGAGTCGCAGCACCCTCTTCACCACCGGCCGTCGCCGTACAGAAAGGTGCGCTCCGATGACCGAGCATCATCTGCCGTCCGAACTCGAGGTATCTCCCGAGGCTCCCGACCGCAACCTCGCCCTGGAGCTCGTCCGGGTGACCGAGGCCGCCGCCATGGCGGCGGGCCGCTGGGTCGGCCGCGGCGACAAGAACGGCGCCGACGGCGCGGCCGTACGCGCCATGCGCACCCTCGTCTCCACCGTGTCGATGAACGGCGTCGTCGTCATCGGCGAGGGCGAGAAGGACGAGGCGCCGATGCTGTTCAACGGCGAGCGCATCGGCGACGGGACCGGCGCCGAGTGCGACATCGCCGTCGACCCGATCGACGGTACGACGCTGAACGCCAAGGGCATGCCCAACGCGATCGCCGTCCTGGCCGCCGCCGACCGCGGCGCCATGTTCGACCCGTCCGCCGTGTTCTACATGGACAAGCTGGTCACCGGGCCCGAGGCGGCCGACTTCGTCGACATCGACGCGCCGGTGTCGGTGAACATCCGCCGCGTCGCCAAGGCGAAGAGCATGAATCCCGCGGACGTCACGGTCGTCATCCTGGACCGCCCGCGTCACGAGGGCATCGTCAAGGAGATCCGGGAGACCGGCGCCCGTATCAAGTTCATCTCGGACGGCGATGTCGCCGGCTCGATCATGGCGGTCCGCGAGGGCACCGGCGTGGACCTGCTCATGGGCATCGGCGGCACGCCCGAGGGGATCATCAGCGCCTGCGCGATCAAGTGCCTGGGCGGTGTCATCCAGGGCAAGCTGTGGCCGAAGGACGACGAGGAGCGGCAGCGCGCCATCGACGCGGGCCACGACCTGGACCGCGTCCTGTCCACGGACGACCTGGTCCGCGGTGACAACGTGTTCTTCGTCGCGACCGGCATCACCGACGGCGAGCTGCTGCGCGGCGTGCGCTACCGCTCGGAGACGGCGACGACCTCGTCGCTCGTGATGCGCTCGAAGTCCGGCACGATCCGGCAGATCGACTCGACGCACCGGCTGTCCAAGCTGCGCGCCTACAGCCAGATCGACTTCGACCGGGCGAAGTAGCGGCGCGGTAGCGGACCCCGCCCGGCCGGGCCAGACCAGACCAGGCCAGGCCAGGCCAGGCCAGGCAGCAGAGCGCGGAGGCGGACGCGGACGCGGTACGACGGACAGCGGTACGAAGAGGGGCGCTCCCAGTGCGGTGGGAGCGCCCCTTCTCGTGCCGTCCGTACCGCCGCCGCGTGCGCGATGCGGTCAGCCGGCGGCGGCGATCTGCTGGCCGGCCGACGCCGCCTTCTTCAGCTCCATCTCGCGGCGCCGACGGCGGGCCAGCACGACGCGGCGCTCTGCCGCGGTCAGGCCGCCCCACACGCCGTACGGCTCGGGCTGGAGAAGGGCGTGTTCCCGGCACTCGACCATGACCGGGCAGCGGGCGCAGACCCGCTTGGCGGCCTCCTCCCGGGCGAGCCGGGCGGCCGTGGGCTCCTTGGACGGGGCGAAGAACAGTCCCGCTTCGTCGCGGCGGCACACCGCCTCCGTGTGCCAGGGACCGGCCTCGTCCTCCCGCGCCGGAACACGCTGGGACGGGACGGCGGCGATCTGGAGGGGCTGATGCGGCAGTTGCAGCACGGTCTACTCCTGACGACGGCTTACGCGAGCGAGAGAGACGATGCAGCAAGCCCTACCCGCTGTGCGCACGCCTATGCACTGCGTGGCGTCGCCTTCCAGGGCGCGAAATGCGGTACGGCCGAAAGTCGACGGTGCACCTCAGTGCTCCAGATGCTTGCGGAGCTTGTCGTGGAGGAGGTCCGCGATCCGCTTGCCGCGCTTGGGCCGCGCCTCCACGTTCCCGAAGACCGAGTAGCCGTTGACGACCACGACGGGGGCCTCGGGGTCGTCGGCTTCGAGGGTGACGACCTCGAAGTTGCCGAAGACCCCGGTGCCGTTGCCGCGCAGGGAGATGTTCTCGGGGACGCGGACCTCGACGTTGCCGAAGACGGAGGTGGCGTTGATGGTGGTGAGCCGCTGGCTGAAGGTGGCCTCGGTGAGGTCGATCTCGATGTTGCCGAAGAGGGAGAACGCGGTGGTCCTGGGGCCGATGCGCCACCGCCCCCGGCGCGTGTTGCTGGAGAACACCGCGACCAGGCTCTCCGCCCGGCCGTCGGCGGTCTCGCCGGGACCGTATCCGTATCCGTGTCCTTGTCCGTGCGCCTGTGCCGCCGCCGGCACACCGGGGGCCTGGCGGGTGGCGGGGAGGTCGCGTACGAGCGGTTCCAGCTCGGCGACGGTCTTCGCGCGGTACGCGGCGTCGACGCGCTCCGCGTGCTCCTCGGTGTCGAGCCGCCCCTCGGCCAGGGCCTCGCGGAGGATGTCCGCGATCCGGTCACGGTCGGCGTCCGAGGCCCGGATCGCCGGGGTGGCGGAAGGCTCCTGGGGCTGCTTTTCGAGGTCCATCTCCCCAGGGTAGCGATACGCGATAGATCGCGACTAGAGCGGGATGAGCCCTACCTCACAGCCTCGGTGCCCCGCGGGCGCTCTACGCTTGTGGACGCGTTGCCAAAGGAGGCCGCGCAGCTGTCCGCCGAGTGAGGAATGGCCGTCATGCCAGAGTTTGCGTACTCCGATCTGCTCCCCCTGGGAGAGGACACCACGCCCTACCGCCTGGTGACCTCGGAGGGTGTGTCCACGTTCGAGGCCGACGGGCGGACGTTCCTCAAGGTCGAGCCGGAGGCGCTGCGCAAGCTGGCCGAGGAGGCCGTCCACGACATCCAGCACTATCTGCGGCCGGCGCACCTCGCCCAGCTGCGGAAGATCATCGACGACCCGGAGGCGTCGTCGAACGACAAGTTCGTGGCGCTGGACCTGCTGAGGAACGCCAATATCGCCGCCGCCGGCGTGCTCCCCATGTGCCAGGACACCGGCACCGCGATCGTGATGGGCAAGCGCGGGCAGAACGTGCTGACGGAGGGCGGGGACGAGAAGGCCCTCTCGCGCGGCGTCTTCGACGCGTACACCAAGCTGAACCTTCGTTACTCGCAGATGGCTCCGCTCACCATGTGGGAGGAGAAGAACACCGGCTCCAACCTCCCCGCCCAGATCGAGCTGTACGCCACCGACGGCGGCGCGTACAAGTTCCTGTTCATGGCCAAGGGCGGCGGCTCGGCCAACAAGTCGTTCCTTTACCAGGAGACCAAGGCGGTCCTGAACGAGTCCTCCATGATGAAGTTCCTGGAGGAGAAGATCCGCTCGCTCGGTACGGCCGCGTGCCCGCCGTACCACCTGGCGATCGTCGTGGGCGGCACGTCCGCCGAGTACGCCCTGAAGACCGCCAAGTACGCCTCCGCCCACTACCTGGACGAGCTGCCGGACGAGGGCTCGGTGCTCGGCCACGGCTTCCGTGACAAGGAGCTGGAGGACAAGGTCTTCGAGCTGACGCAGAAGATCGGCATCGGCGCGCAGTTCGGCGGCAAGTACTTCTGCCACGACGTGCGCGTGGTGCGCCTGCCCCGGCACGGCGCGTCCTGCCCGGTCGCCATCGCCGTGTCCTGCTCGGCCGACCGCCAGGCCGTCGCGAAGATCACCGCCGAGGGCGTCTTCCTGGAGCAGCTGGAGACCGACCCGGCGCGCTTCCTGCCGGACACGACGGACGAACAGCTCGCGGACGAGGGCGACGTCGTGAAGATCGACCTCAACCAGCCGATGGACGACATCCTCGCCGAGCTGGCCAAGTACCCGGTCAAGACCCGGCTGTCGCTGACGGGCCCGCTGGTCGTGGCGCGCGACATCGCGCACGCGAAGATCAAGGAACGGCTTGACGCGGGCGAGGAGATGCCGCAGTACCTGAAGGACCACCCGGTCTACTACGCCGGCCCGGCGAAGACCCCCGAGGGGTACGCCTCCGGCTCCTTCGGTCCGACCACGGCCGGGCGCATGGACTCGTACGTGGAGCAGTTCCAGGCGGCGGGCGGCTCCAAGGTCATGCTGGCCAAGGGCAACCGCTCCCAGCAGGTCACGGACGCGTGCGGCACGCACGGCGGCTTCTACCTGGGCTCCATCGGCGGCCCGGCGGCCCGCCTGGCCCAGGACTGCATCAAGAAGGTCGAGGTCCTGGAGTACGAGGAGCTCGGCATGGAGGCCGTCTGGAAGATCGAGGTCGAGGACTTCCCCGCGTTCATCGTGGTCGACGACAAGGGCAACGACTTCTTCAAGGACCCGGCGCCCGCGCCGACCTTCACGTCCATCCCGGTCCGCGAGGCCCGGTAGACCCAGCCGGGGACATCCCCACCCCGCCCCTTCCCGTCACTGGGGGCTTCGCCCCCAGGCCCCCGTTCCGCGCCTGACGGCGCTCGTCCTCAAGCGCCGGACGGGCCGGCGTTCGGCCCCTCCGGCGCTTGAGGAGCGGGGGTCCGGGGGCAGAGCCCCCGGATTCGGGGACGGACCCCGCTACGCGAACCGCTGGTTCGCCGACCCCGGCGCGCACGGCTGCAGCCGCAGCCGGTCCTTGGCCGACGCCAGCGTCACGCACAGATTCGGCGCGGCCGACGGACGCAGGGTCTCGCCCGTGCGGACGAACTTCTGGTTCGCGGCGCCCGAGCAGTTCCAGACGATGAGCGCCGCGCCCGCCTCGTAGCGCGCGGACGGCACGTCCAGGCAGCGGTCATGGGTGAGCGCGGTGTGCAGCGAGCCCCGCTCGCTGTCGTACCACCAGTTCTGGTTGCGCCCGCCGTGGCAGGGCCAGCCGAGGACGGCCGTGCCGTTGCGGGTGACGGCGCCGTCGACGTCCACACAGCTGTTCGTGGCGGCGTTCTTCAGCGGGGCGAACTTGTCGTCCCACGCGCCGGACCACAGCACCGGCTTGCCCGTGGACGCCGGGTCGGCGCAGCTCGCCTCCCGCACCCGGGCCTCGTACAGCTGCGTGAGGCAGGAGGCGAAGGCACCGTGGCCGCCCTTGTTGGGGTGGAAGGACTGGCGGACGGAGTTCTCGTCCCAGGGGAACTTGGACAGGTCGATGTACAGTCCGCGCGCCCAGGTCTCGTCCATGCAGACCTCGCGCCCGTGGAAGAGGCGCGAGGCGTCGAGGTAGACGGCGCCCGTGTTCGCGGCCACCTCGCGGATCCCGCGCTCGAACGCGGGTACGGCGGTGTTGCGGCCCCAGACGGTGTCGGAGTCGTAGCCCAGGCCACCGCAGAGGAGCTTGCCGGGGAAGTTCGGGTTGTCCCGGAAGTCCGGGCCGATGGGGCTCGGGTAGCTCATCACGACGAGCTTGTAGTCGCCGTCGGCGTATCCGGCGTCGCGCATCACGGTGCGCAGGTCGCGTACGGTCTGCTCGACCTTGGGGACGAGGCCGTCGACGCGGGACTGCCAGCCGGACGCGTACTTCGGCTCGCACGGGCCCTGGAGCAGGACGTAGCGGGTGACACAGTCGGTCATCACGGGGCCGAACCGGAGGTCGTCGTTGGCGCCGGCGACCAGCAGGACCATCTTGACTCGGGTGTTGCGCGCCTTGACGGCGAGGCTGTCGCTCTGCACCAGCTCGTCGGCGTACTGCTTCGAGCCTCCGATGCGGATGTTGCCGGTGGACGCGCCGGAGCAGGCGACGTTGTAGGTGACGTCGGCGGGGATGCCGGTGCGGTGGATGGCCGCGTCGGGTGAGCGGTGGCACCAGTTGTCGGGGCCGTCCGTGCCGGGCTCGTACGTACCGACACCCTCGCCGGAGATCTCGCTGTCGCCGAGGGAGATGAGCGCGCTCTTGCGCTCGTCGAGCGGACGCTCGACAGGGCTGCCGTACAGTGCGGTGGCCTCGGCCGCTCGGATGCGCTCCAGCTCGGCGGGAAGGGCCGCGGAGGTGACGGACCGTCCGGAATCGGCCGCTGTCGCGGTAGGGGCCACGGTCAGCCCGGACACGGCGGCCGCGAGCGCGGCGGCCGCCGCAACCGTACATCTGAGTTTCAGTCTGGTGCGCGCCATTGCGCCTCCTGGATGTGGGGTTACCCACGGTTTTTACTGGCCGGTAAAGCACTTGGGAATAGAACGAACAAGACAAGTGCTCAACTTTCCAGGGAGGTTGGGACGATGACCGACGCAGGCGAGTACCGGACGGAGCACGACTCGATGGGTGAGGTGCGGGTCCCCGCACACGCCAAGTGGCGCGCCCAGACCCAGCGGGCCGTGGAGAACTTCCCCCTCTCGGGCCAGCGCCTGGAGCGCGCCCACATCGCGGCCCTGGCACGCGTCAAGGCCGCCGCAGCCAAGGTGAACGCGGAGCTCGGTGTCCTGGAGGCGGACATCGCCCGGGCCGTCCAGGAGGCGGCCGCCGAGGTCGCGGAGGGGCGCTGGGACGACCACTTCCCGGTCGACGTCTTCCAGACCGGATCGGGCACGTCGTCCAACATGAACATGAACGAGGTGCTCGCCACACTCGCGGGCGAACGGCTCGGTGACGGCCGCGACGTCCACCCCAACGACCACGTCAACGCGTCCCAGTCGTCCAACGACGTCTTCCCGTCCTCCATCCACATCGCGGCCACCGCCGCCGTGACCGAGGACCTCATCCCCGCGCTGGACCATCTGGCCGGCGCCCTGGGGCGGAAATCAGCCGAATTCGAGAACGTGGTCAAGTCGGGCCGTACACATCTGATGGACGCGACGCCCGTGACGCTGGGTCAGGAGTTCGGAGGCTACGCGGCGCAGGTCCGGTACGGCGTCGAGCGGCTGCGGGCCGCCCTGCCCCGTCTCGCCGAACTGCCCCTGGGCGGAACGGCGGTCGGTACGGGCATCAACACACCGCCCGGGTTCTCCGCCGCCGTCATCGCCGAGGTCGCCCGCGCCACCGGGCTGCCGCTGACCGAGGCTCGCGACCACTTCGAGGCACAGGGGGCGCGGGACGGGCTCGTGGAGACGTCCGGGCAGCTCCGTACGGTCGCGGTCTCCCTCACCAAGATCGCCAACGATCTCCGGTGGATGGCCTCCGGCCCCCGCACCGGCCTGGCCGAGATCAACCTCCCCGACCTCCAGCCCGGCTCGTCGATCATGCCCGGCAAGGTCAATCCGGTGGTCCCCGAGGCGGTCCTGATGGTCGCCGCGCAGGTCACCGGCAACGACACGACTGTCGCGACGGCCGGCGCCGCGGGGAACTTCGAGCTGAACGTGATGCTTCCGGTCATGGCGAAGAACCTGCTGGAGTCCATCCGGCTCCTCGCCAACGCCGCGCGCCTGCTGGCGGACCGTACGGTCGACGGGATCACCGCGAACGCCGAGCGGGCGCGGGAGTACGCCGAGTCGTCCCCGTCCGTGGTCACACCGCTCAACCGGTACATCGGGTACGAGGAGGCCGCGAAGGTCGCGAAGAGGTCGCTGGCCGAGCGGAAGACGATCCGCGAGGTAGTGCTGGAGTCGGGGTACGTGGAGCGGGGCGACCTCACCGTCCAGCAGCTCGACGAGGCGCTGGACGTGCTGCGGATGACCCGCCCCTGACCGGCGCCGGGTCGGTGGCCCGCCTCTGACCTGCTGTGTCGGCGTCCGGGGCGCCCGTCGTCCGTGACCGGGATCGCGGACGTACGCCACGGAGCGCGCCTAAGATCTGCGCATGACAGCGGACACGACAGGCTCAGTGCCAGGAGCGGCGGGCGGGGCGGCGGGCGGCGCGGGCGAGGCGGGCGGACCGGGCACCGGTGGCGCGCGCTGGTCGTCTGGCGACCGGATCCTGTGGCGGTACCGGGACAACGGCGGCGGCCACGTCCACATCTGCCGGCCCGTGACCGTCGTCCAGGACACCGCCGACCTGCTCGCCGTGTGGATGGCGCCCGGCACCGAGTGCGTCAAGCCCGTGCTGGTGGACGGTACGCCCGTGCACGACGAGCCGCTCGCCACCCGGTACACCGCGCCGCGCACCACCACGCGGGCGCCCTGGACCGGCATGGGCGTCCTGAAGCTGGCCCGCCCAGCGGACCCGTGGTCGGTGTGGCTGTTCTGGGAGCGCGGCTGGGAGTTCCGCAGCTGGTACGTCAACTTGGAGGCGCCACGCGTTCGGTGGACGGGGGGCGTGGACTCCGAGGACCACTTCCTCGACATCTCGGTCTACCCCGACCGCAGCTGGCTCTGGCGCGACGAGGACGAGTTCGCGCAGGCCCAGCGGGCGGGACTCATGGACGCCGCGCAGGCCCGGCGGGTACGGGAGGCCGGTGAGGCCGCCCTGGAGGTGATCCGGGCCTGGGGGCCGCCCTTCGCGGACGGCTGGGAGAACTGGCGTCCGGACCCCCGGTGGACCGTTCCGGAGCTGCCGGCCGACTGGGATCGCACCCCGGCGCACACGGCTCCATGAGACCCTTGATGCGCCCCTGGGGGGAAACCGTAGGATCGTCCTCCGCCGGACAGCCGACGCGGCCCCGCAGCAGTAACCATCGAGTACAGGACACGAACTGACCGTAAGTCATCTACGAGGGGGGTGGAGCCGTGCCCGAGGTGTGCACGGATCCGTCGTCCCTTGTCGACGCCGCCCTCAGAGCGGGTATAGCGCCTGACAGAGCGATTGCATCGCCCAACCGGCCCGGACGGACGGAATCCCACGCGTGACGGAGCATCCCACCTCCCACGAAGGTCGGCAGCCGCTCGCTGCCCGGCCCCAGGAACGCACCCGGCCCCGGCAGGAGGCCCCGGAGGCGGCCGATACCCCCGCCGAGGCCGCGCCGGCGCACGGCCGTGCCCATCCCGGCCGCGCACCCGCGTCCGCATCGGTACCGTCCCAGCCGGGACACCGGCCCGGACCCGCGCCGGGTACGGACCCGGCGGCCGCCGCCGCCCACGGTGAGGCCCGGGGCAGGGCGAACGCGGGCGGGGAGGCGACCGGCACCGGGGCGGCCCGGCCGTCCGCCGGTGGTGGTGATGGGCAGGGTGCCGAGCCGGGTACCGGACGTACCGCCGACGCCCGGCAGACGGGCGCGGCCCGCACGGCCGGGCGCGCCG
>NZ_VSRY01000165.1 GCF_008271805.1 Streptomyces sp. TRM49041 | reverse complement strand
ACCACCAGCGCGAAGATCGTGGTGGCGGGCGGCTTCGGCGTGGGCAAGACCACGTTCGTCGGCGCCGTCTCGGAGATCAACCCGCTGCGTACCGAGGCCGTCATGACGTCCGCGTCCGCGGGCATCGACGACCTCACCCACACCGGCGACAAGACCACGACGACCGTCGCCATGGACTTCGGCCGGATCACCCTGGACCAGGACCTGATCCTCTACCTCTTCGGCACACCCGGCCAGGACCGCTTCTGGTTCATGTGGGACGACCTCGTACGCGGCGCCATCGGAGCGATCGTACTCGTCGACACCCGACGCCTCGCCGACTGCTTCCCCGCCGTCGACTACTTCGAGAACAGCGGCCTCCCCTTCGTCATCGCCCTCAACGGCTTCGAAGGACACCAGCCCTACACCCCCGACGAAGTCCGCGAAGCACTCCAGATCGGCCCCGACACCCCCATCATCACCACCGACGCCCGCCACCGCGCGGACGCCAAGAGCGCACTCATCACCCTCGTCGAACACGCCCTCATGGCACGACTGCGGTAATGCGCCGCGGTGTTCGCACCGCTCGCCCTGGCTGAGGCCCGCACACCCACCGGTGTGGCGGGCCTCAGCCGTTCCCGGTCGCGGCCGTGGCACGGCGCCGTCGGCGGCGTGGCCGGAAAGGGACGCCGAAGGGCCCCGCACTCGCGATGAGTGCGGGGCCCTTCGTGACTGTACGAGGCCGGGCGGCCCGGGGCTGCCCGGGACCTGGAGCCGGGCGGTCAGCCCTGCCAGGAGTGCGGCGCCCGGAAGCCGGACTGGCGCTCCAGGCGGCGCCAGCCGGCCGTGGAGCGGACGCGGTGGGCCGGGGCGGCGGTCGGCCGGGCGTTGGCGCGGGCCAGTATGACGGCGGTGAGGGCGGCGAGCTCCTCGGGCGCGGCCTGGCCCTTCTCGACCCGGAGGAGGTTGGCGTCTGCCGTGGGCGTGGTCACAGGTGCTCCTCTTACTGCGGCGGGTTGCCGTGTTTGCGGGACGGCAGGTCGGCGTGCTTGGTGCGGAGCATGGCGAGGGACCTGATCAGGACCTCGCGGGTCTCGGCGGGGTCGATGACGTCGTCGACCAGGCCGCGCTCCGCGGCGTAGTAGGGGTGCATCAGCTCGGCCTTGTACTCCTTGACCATGCGGGAGCGCATGGCCTCGGGGTCCTCGGCGTCGGCGATCTGCCGACGGAAGATGACATTGGCGGCGCCCTCGGCGCCCATGACGGCGATCTCGTTGGTGGGCCAGGCGTAGGTGAGGTCGGCGCCGATGGACTGGGAGTCCATGACGATGTACGCCCCGCCGTACGCCTTGCGCAGGATCAGCGAGATGCGCGGCACGGTCGCGTTGCAGTACGCGTACAGCAGCTTGGCACCGTGCCGGATGATGCCGCCGTGCTCCTGGTCGACGCCGGGCAGGAAGCCGGGGACGTCGAGGAGCGTGACGATCGGGATGTTGAAGGCGTCGCACATCTGGACGAAGCGGGCGGCCTTCTCGGACGCCTCGATGTCCAGCACACCGGCGAGGGTCTGCGGCTGGTTGGCGACGATGCCGACGACCTGGCCGTCCAGACGGGCGAGGGCGCAGACGATGTTGCGGGCCCAGCGCTCGTGGATCTCCAGGTAGTCGCCGTCGTCGACGAGCTCCTCGATGACCTTGTGCATGTCGTACGGCCGGTTGCCGTCCGCGGGCACCAGGTCGAGCAGCATGTCGCCGCGGCGGTCCGCGGGGTCCTCGCTCGGGTGGACCGGCGGGTTCTCGCGGTTGTTGGACGGCAGCATCGACAGGAGGTAGCGGACCTCGGCGATGCAGGTCTCCTCGTCGTCGTACGCGAAGTGCGCGACGCCGGAGGTCTCCGCGTGGACGTCGGCGCCGCCGAGCCCGTTCTGCGTGATCTCCTCACCGGTGACGGCCTTCACGACGTCCGGGCCGGTGATGAACATCTGCGAGGTGTCGCGGACCATGAAGACGAAGTCCGTGAGGGCGGGGCTGTAGGCCGCGCCGCCGGCGCACGGGCCGAGCATCACGGAGATCTGCGGGATGACACCGGACGCCTTGGTGTTGCGCTGGAAGATGCCGCCGTACCCGGCGAGGGCGGAGACGCCCTCCTGGATACGGGCGCCGGCGCCGTCGTTGAGGGAGACGAGCGGGGCGCCGGCCGCGATGGCCATGTCCATGATCTTGTGGATCTTGGTGGCGTGGGCCTCGCCGAGCGCACCGCCGAAGATCCGGAAGTCATGCGCGTAGACGAAGACCGTGCGGCCGTCGACCGTGCCCCAGCCGGTGATGACACCGTCGGTGTAGGGCTTCTTGTGCTCCAGGCCGAAACCGGTCGCCCGGTGCCGGCGCAGCTGCTCGACCTCCCGGAACGAGCCCTCGTCCAGCAGGAGCTCGATGCGCTCCCGAGCGGTCAGCTTGCCCTTGGCGTGCTGCGCCTCGGTGGCGCGCTCACTCGGGCCGCGCCGGGCCTCCTCGCGCAGGGCGTGCAGCTCGGCCACACGCCCGCGGGCGTCGGTGGGCTCGCCCTGGGTTTCGTCCACAACGGTCATGCACCGACCCTACGGAGCCGACCAAGGAAAACCCGCCGTTGACTCCGTACAGTCTCCGGACTGATCTGCTGTGTGCCCTGAACAGAACCGTTTCGGGGTGCAGCCGAAGTGCCAGCGTTGCACCCCGATGGCTTGTGGGATGTCCACAAGCGGGTCGTCCGGGAGTCGGGGCGGGCCGGCTCCGGGCCGCCTGGCGGCGACGAGCGGCGCACGCGGTGCCGGGGGTGATCCGCAGCCGCGGGGCGGGCCCGGCGGACAGTACCTCGGCGGACGGGTCGTGGGCGAGGACCCGGTGCGCGCCAGACGGTGCCAGGTGGTCTCCAAGGGCCGCCCGGTGCGGGGCGGCTCGCCGATGTGCGGGGCGGCGGTGCGGCCGCGCCGCCGTACGGCGACGCTCGCCGGGGCGGTGCCGGTGAGCGGCCCCACCGTACCGGGCTGCCGGAAGTCGGCGAAGGTCAGGCCCGGGGAGGGTACGCGTGCGGCCCGCCGGGCGACGGTGTTGTCGAGGGCCTCCAGCCGGCGGGGGTCGGCGGCGCGGGCGGCGACGGTGCGGGGGGTGGCGCCCGGCATCACCGGATAGGCGTACACCCCATCGGCCGGGTCTGTGCCGTGGTCGAGCCAGAGGATCTGGTACCGGCGGGTGCGGCGCGCGGCGCCGGAGGTGGTGTTGTCGACACCGGCGACGGCGGCCGTGACGGACACCTGCGCGGCGCCGACTTCTTCGGCTTCTTCGGCTTCTTCGGCTTCTTCGACACCGAGCAGTTCCCGCTGATGACCTTCGATGACCTTCGATGACCTTCCGCTCGACCACCGCCGAGGCGCTGGGCGGCGACGGCTACCGGATCACCGGCGATCTCACCATCAAGGACGTGACCCGGCCGCCCTGCCGGCTCCCCGCAGCCCGGGGCGGACGCTCGGCGTTCCGCAAGCCCCGCACGCCCCGCAGGCCCTGCAGGCCCCGCACGCCCCGCAGGCCCCGCACACCCCGCAGGCCCCGCACGGACCGCACGACCCCCGCGGGCGGACCGCCAGAGGCCGGCACCGATAATCGCGCCATGCGACGCACCTCCCGCCCGGGTCGACGACCGGCCGCCGACCTGTCCGGAAGAGACCGCCTGCCCTCACTGACCGGGCTGCGTTTCTGGGCCGCGCTGGTGGTCGTCCTGTACCACCTGTCCCGGCAGGTCGGGCAGATCCCCTGGGTCAGTGACGCCACCTGGTACGGCCGCAGCGGCGTGACGTTCTTCTTCGTCCTGTCCGGCTTCGTCCTGGCGTGGACGTACGACGGTCGGCGTGTGCCGGCCAAGGTCTTTCTGTGGCGGCGGTTCGCGCGGATCTGGCCGCTGCTCGCCGCGACGACGGCGCTGTCCGTGGCGGCGTACCTCGCACTGGGCAAGGAGGTGACCGTCAAGGCGGTCGCGGCGACCCTGCTCCTGGTGAACGCCTGGACACCCGATCCCGTCATACTGCGGGGCGGCAACCCCGCCGCCTGGTCCCTCAGCGACGAGGCGTGGTTCTACCTGCTCTTCCCGCTGCTCCTGGCCCTCCCGGCGATGCGCTCGGCACGCGGCCGCCGCCGCGTCGCGGCCGTGGCATGCGTGGGCGTGGTGCTCGTGTGGCTCGCCGGAGCGGTCATCACCGACCCGGCGGTCCGCGCCTGGGCCCTCGGCTACCTTCCCGTGACGCGCACCCTCCAGTTCCTGCTGGGCGTGGCGGCCGGACTCGCGGTGGCCCGCGGCTGGCGCCCGCCCGTCTCGCTGGGCCCGGCGGTGGCGCTCGTCGTGGCGTGGCACCTTGCCCTGATCCCGTGGTCGCACGCGGCACCCGACTCCCTCTGGTACAGCCCGTACCAGGCGTCGCAGCTGCTCTCCACTCCGTTCTTCGCCCTGCTCGTGGCCGCCGCCGCGCACGCCGACCTCCAGGGCCGCCGGACGGGCCTCGCCGACCGCTGGTCCATCCGCCTCGGGCACTGGTCGTTCGCCTGGTACCTCGTCCACGAGATCGTCATCCGGGTATGTGTGGGTGTGTACGGCCGACCCGTCGGCCTCCTGGACACAGCCCAGGTGTGGCTGCTGGTGATCGCGGCCAGCCTGGCCCTGTCGGCAGCGGCGTACCACTGGATCGAACACCCCCTGGAACGCCTGCTGCGCGGCACGGGCCCGCAACCCTCCGGCTCGGGGCGCCATGCCCCCGCGCGGTCCGGCACACGATCGTGACGGGACTTGTCCGAGCCTCTCATTCCCCCTCGTACAGCCTTCTCAAGTCCACGAGGATCACCTCTCCCCGGCCTTCCGCGGCCCGCAGCTCCTCGGTGAACCCGGCTCCGCTGTAGCAGGCGGGCCGGGCATGGGATGTGTCGATTCCCTTGGCCCGCAGCAGGGCGAGCGCGTGCCGCAGTCGTTCCAGGTGTCCCACACCCATGGTCTGATCCCACTTGGCCTCCCCCACCGACAGCAGCACGCCGACGTCCTGCCCCATGGCGCCCCGCACCACCACATCGACCTCGATGCTCGTGCGGGCCGCGGGATCCGCCACCGTCCCGTACGAGACGTCGATCGGCA
The DNA here is from genome assembly GCF_008271805.1 of Streptomyces sp. TRM49041. Classification (GTDB taxonomy): domain Bacteria; phylum Actinomycetota; class Actinomycetes; order Streptomycetales; family Streptomycetaceae; genus Streptomyces. The sequence goes on along the minus strand of NZ_VSRY01000165.1, from coordinate 199,456 downwards.
TTCCGCCGAAGGTCTCCGGGCCGGCGAAGTGGCACACCCAGTCTCGGCACAGCTGCTCGAAGTGGGGACCCACCACGGCCGACAGAAACCGGGCGCGGCTCCCGTCCCACACCTGATCCGCCATCCCGCGGTCCAGCAGGGGCAGCCTGGGCCGGGAGACGGCATGGTCGAAGGCGATGAGCGGCTCGGCCACACGGTAGGTGCTGCGGTTCCTGCGGAAGGCGTCGGTTTCCCGGCGTACGAGGCCGCAGTCCTGAAGGACCGTGAGCGGGTGCGTGATGTCGCTGGTGGGGCGCTCGAGACAGCCGGCGATTCCACCGGCCGTCGCGTTGCCCGAGGCCAGCGCCGCCAGTACGGAGTGGTACAAGGCGCGGTCCCGCAGATCTGCCTCGTCGGCCAGGAGATAGCGCGCCTCGCGGTACAGCGGGCAGCGCGGCGACAGGACGGTCCGGCACACCCAGTCGTCGAAGTCCCGGAGACCGGCTGGGACGTCGTCGCGCACGAACTCCCGCCGGTACGCGGGCGTGCCGCCCACCACGCTGTGCACGAGGACGGCGAGGCGCTGTTCCTCGATACCCCAGAACGCCGCGGACTGCCGGAAGTCGAGTGGCTGGACCACCAGTTCCAGGCTCGCGCGACCACGTAGGGGGGACGTACCGCTGAGGAGTCCTCCCATGAAAGCGAGCGAGCTGCCGCACAGCAGCAGCCGGGTACGGGATTCCAGCCGCTCGGGCCGCCGGGGACCATATGCGACTTGAAGGATGGACGGAAGAGCCGGGGTGGCCCGAGTGAGGTAGGGGAACTCATCGAGTACGACAGGCACGGGGCGATCCCGGCCCAGCGCGAGCAGGGCGTCGACACCCTGCTCCCAGCGGTCGAAGCGCAGGGGCGCGGCGGCACCCGTGTAAAGGGCCAGTTCCTCGCCGAACCGCCGCAGCGACTCCGCTTCCGTGGCCTCGTACGCACAGAAGTAGAACCCTCCCGCCGCCCGGGCGATTGAGTCGAGGAGAAAGGACTTGCCCTGTCGCCGTCGCCCCGAGACCACCGCCATCGTCGCCTCTGGGCCGGGATCCTGGACGAAGGCGGAGAGCTCACTCCATTCCCAGTCCCGATCGAACATGTCGGATGGCTTCGGGAGATTTCGACGCTGTCCGGCCATGGGGCCACACCTCCGTGGTTGACCATCGAGGAAGCGCACTTCCGGGAAGTACGTTTCCCCAACGACCCCTCTGACCACCGGGTCACGCCTGCCGCAGCTCCGTCGCGGCGTCCACACATCAGCCGCACCCTTTCACCTGATTTGACGCATGATCAATTTCACATAAAGAGTAAAGATCTTGTGAATGGCGCGATGAGCGGCCTAAAAGTGTGCCCTCTTGATCACCACCCGTGGGGGGCCGGTCCGTGCGCGTCGCGCGTTCTCTTGTCACATCCGTGGCCTTCGTCATGGCCGCGCTCGCCGGAATGGAGCACGCGGCTCTCGCGGTGGGCGCCTGGGCCGGACCGTCGGCCGTCGACCCGGGCGACCGGCCGGAGCAGCCCTGGGGCAGTGCCGACGGGCGTGGCCATCGGGCCGACGCGAGCCAGACGCAGGCAGGTGCGTCCGGAGGGCGTGACCGTGCGCTGACCGCTCCTGGCCAGCTCGGCCAGGAGGAGGGCGTGTCGGAAGTCAAGCTGCCCGGCACCCCCAAGCCGCCCGCGATGGGCAAGCCCGAGCTGGTGCCCGCGCCGAAGGCCGAAGAGCGCGTGGGCCGCTTCGACGAGAAGACCAGCAAAGAACTCCCCGACCAGCGCGCCGAGCACGCCCGGACGTTCCTGAACACGGACGGCACGTACACCACCCGCTTCTACAACGAGCCTGTCAACTTCGAGCGCACCAAGGGTGTGTGGGAGAAGATCGACACCACGCTCGTCAGGCCGTCGGGCCCCCGCGCCATGAGCACCACGGAGACCGGCGACATCTGGCAGCCGGCTTCCACTCAGGCGAGCATCGCCTTCGGCGAGTTCGGTGATGCCGCGCCGCTGGCCCGGATCACCATGGCGGACGGAATGTCGGTTGGCTACTCCGTGGAGGGGGCCGCACACGTCCAGGGGCAGGCTCGCGGGAGCGCCATCACCTACTCCGGCCTGCTCCCGTCCGCCGACCTCGAACTTCTCGCGGGTAACGCCGCGGTGAAGGAGGTCCTGGTCCTGAAGGACAAGGGCGCCCCGACCGAGTGGCGCTTCCCACTGGAACTGGAGGGGCTGACCGCCCAGTTGGACGCCCACGGCGGAGTGGTCTTCACGGACGCCGCCGGAGCCGAGCGTGCCCGGATGCCGCGTGGCTGGATGGAGGACTCGAACCTCGCCGAGAACGCCAATCAGGGTGTGCTGTCCGACCAGGTCACCTACGGGCTGACCACCGAGGACGGCCGCCAGGTCCTGACCGTGTCCCTCGACGAGGCGTGGCTGGCCGATCCCGAGCGGGTCTACCCCATCCGGGTCGACCCCTCGGTGAACTCGTTCAACGCCACCTCCGGTACGTACGTGCAGTACCCGTACAACACCAACTTCTCGACCGACACGGTCCTGAAGGTGGGCACGTACGACGGCGGCGGGCACAAGGCAGCGTCCTTCCTGCGCTTCACCGGAGTGGAGACGACGCTCAAGAACGCGTGGGTGCTCGCCGCCGACCTGGCCGTCTACAACACCTGGTCGTACTCCTGCAACGCCCGGCCGGTCACGGTCCACCCCATCACGTCCAACTGGGCCGAGGGCACCACCAACCAGTACCCCGGTCCGGCCACCGGCGCGTCCCTCGCCTCGAAGAGCTTCGCCCACGGCTGGCGGCCTTCCGGCACGACAACCTGGTCATGCGGGCCCGCCTGGGAGAGCATCCCGCTCGGCTCCGCGGGGCGGCAGCTCATCGACGACTGGACCCACGGCCGCAAGAAGAACTACGGCCTGGCGGTCAAGGCCTCCGTCTCCGACTCGGCCGCCTGGAAGCAGTTCGGCTCGGACGACTACCCCAACGGCAAGCCGAGTCTGGACATCAGCTGGACCAAGTACGGCGCCACGTACACGCTCGGTCAGTTCCTCAGCCCGGTGAACGCCACCACCGAGAGCGCGATGCGTGTCACGGTCACCAACCAGGGGCAGGAGACCTGGCTCAAGGGCGGCAACGTCAAGCTGCGCTACATCCTGTACGACGCCGACAACAAGGAGATCACCGACTCCACAAAGATCCGGTGGACTCCCCTACCCGTCGACGTACCGCCGGGTGGCAGCGTCACCCTCGACGGCAAGATCGCACCACTCGCACCTGCCACGTACACCCTCCGGTGGACGATGGACGATTTCGGTGTCACCACGTTCACCAGCCAGGGCATCCCGGCGCCCGGAGTGAAGTTCTCCGCCGTCAATATCCCACCGCACCTCACGGCGGCCTCGCCGGCCAGCGGCGTCGTCGTCGACTCTCTCACGCCGACCCTCTGGGCAGCCGGCGCGGACCAGGACCGCTACCCGCAGGCCCTGCAGTACCAGTTCGAGGTCTGTGAGGTCGAGGGCAAGGACACGCGCAAGAACTGCCGCACCAACACGCGTGGGCCCGCTCAGCAGTGGGCCGTGCCCGCCGGATGGCTCACGTGGGGCAAGACGTACGCCTGGTACGCCTACGCCTACGACGGTGCCGCCACCTCGGCCCGCCCGGGCCCCGCTCTGTTCACGACCGAGGTTCCGCAGCCCGCCGTCACGAGCAGCCTCGGCGGCTCCGACACGGGCCGCGAGTTCGGATCCCGCGCCGGCAACTTCACCACCGCCGCCACCGACGCCGCGCTCTCCACGGTCGGCCCCGAACTGGCGGTCACCCGCACGTACAACTCCCTCGACCCGCGTACCGACGGCGCGTTCGGCGCCGGATGGAGCACGCGCTGGGACGCGCGACTTGTCGAGGAGACACAGAACCAGAGCGTTCTGATCACGGCTGCCGACGGCTCCCAGGCCCGGTACGGGCAGAACCCGGACGGCACGTACGCCGGGCCGACGGGCTCCACGAGCGAGCTGACCCGGCAGACCGACGGCTGGGTGCTGCGGGACCGGTCCGGCGCCACCTACCACTTCAGCCCCACCGGGTTCCTCAGCCGGATAGTCGACGGCGCCGGGCGCGGCCAGACCCTGCGCCGCACGGCGCCGGACAGCGGCCCCCTCGTCGAGGTCGTCGACGACCTGTCCGGCCGCAGCATCTCCTTCACCTGGAGCGGCAGCCGCGTGTCCGCGATAACGACGAGCGCCATCGACGCCACCAAGCCCGGCCTGACGTGGACGTACACCTACACCGGCGACAGGCTGACCAAGGTCTGCCCGCCGTCGTCCACCACCGAGTGCACGACCTACACCTACGAGGACGGCTCCGTGTACCGGTCCGTCGTCCTGGACTCCAACCCCCAGTCGTACTGGCGTCTGGGCGAGTCCGAGGGCTCCGTCGTCCGCAGCGAGGCCCCGTCCCGCACGGGCCTCAATGACGCCCTCTACCGCGATGTCGTTCTCGGTTCGGCTCCCGCCGTCGCCGGGACCACCGACACCTCGGCGACGTTCAACGGAACCGACTCCGTCATCGAGCTGCCGGACAGCACCCTGAAGGGCTCCGCGTTCGTCTCGGTCGAGATGTGGTTCAAGACGACCGAGCCGGGTGTACTGGCGTCCCTCCAGGATGCCGAGGCCGGTCAGCGTCCCACGCAGTACAGCCCGTATCTGAACGTCGACACCGACGGAAAGCTGCGCGGCCAGTTCTACACGACGGAGCACGGCGGCACGAAGCCGATCGTTTCCGCCCAGCCCGTCGACGACGGCGCCTGGCACCACGTGGTTCTCGCCGGCGCGGCCACCACACAGACCCTCTACCTCGACGGTGTGAAGGTGGGCAGCCTCACCGGCACGATCCAGGCGCGCGACGGCCAGCACGCCTACATCGGCTCCGGCTGGGGCAACGAGGGCTGGATGGGTGTCCCGGCCGACACCTACTTCTTCAACGGCGCCATCGACGACGTGGCCGTCTACTACCACGCCCTGGATCCGGGAACGGTCGCCGAGCACTACGCGGCCCGCACCGCCGCCGGCCTGATGACGAAGGTCGTGCTGCCCTCCGGGCGGACGCACGCCACCGCGCAGTACGACCCGGTCACGGCCCGGCTGGTCAGTACGACCGACGAGAACGGTGGAGTGTGGAAGGTCTCCGCCGAGACCTACAGCAGTGGCTCGGCCGCCTACGCGAACGCGGTTCACACCTCCTCCCCGGCCGGCTACTGGCGTCTCAACGAGCGCAGCGGCGCGGTGGTGGGGAGCCAGACCGGCGACGCCACCGACGGCTCGTACCACGGCGGGGTGGACCTGGGGCTCCCCGGTGCCTTCGCCGACGGGGACGACACGGCGGCGGGCTTCGGATCCGGCGCGTACGCGCAGATCCCCGAGGAGGTATTGCACAGCAGCACAGACCTGGCGGTGGAGCTGTGGTTCCGCACCAGCGAGCCCGGCGTACTCGTGGGTGACCAGGGCGCGCCGCTCGACGGGGCGACCACGTCCACCGGCGGCTGGACGCCCCTGCTGTACGTGGGGTCCGACAACAAGCTGCACGGCAAGTTCTACACCGTGCCGGCCCTGACAACGACGCCGCTGGCGTCCGCCGTGACGGTCGCCGACGGCGAATGGCACCACGCCGTGATCTCCGCATCCGGCAGTGTCCAGACCCTCTACCTGGACGGGATCAAGCAGGGCACCCTCAACGCCGCAGTCAACCACCAGGCGAACAAGTACACGTACATCGGCGCCGGATTCGCACAGGGCTGGCCCTCCACCCCCGGTGACGTGAGCTTCTTCCCCGGCCAGATCGACGAGGTCGCCATCTACGACCAGCCGCTCGACGCGACCGCCGTGGCCGGCCACTACCGCGCCAGAAAGGGACTCGTCGCCGGAAACGGCGGTCAGTTCCGCAGCACCATGGTCGCCGACGGCCCGTCCGCCTACTGGCGGTTCGACGAGTCCTCCGGCACCACCGCCCGCAGCGTCGTCGCCGACGGGCACGCGAACGGCACCTACGACTCCGTGACCCTGGGCGCGGCCGGCATCTTCGGCCGCGGCGACAACCCGTCCGTGTACATGGGCGGCAGCGGCAGCGTCCACGTCCCCGAGGAACCGGTGGCGGGTCGCACCAGCCTGGCGATGGAGCTGTGGTTCCGCACCAAGAAGGCGAACGGCGTGCTCCTCGCCTTCCAGAACACGCCCATCGGGCAGAAGCCCACGAACTGGCGGCCGCTGCTCACGATCGACTCGGCCGGAAAGCTCCGGGGCCGGTTCGTGATGAGCGACAGCGCCCCGGCACCCCTCACCTCCGCGGTCAGCGTCACGGACGGTCAATGGCACCATGTCGTGCTGACCGGCTCGGGCACCACCCATGGGCTCTACCTCGACGGATCGCCGATCGGCTCGCTGAGCGGCACTCTGATCGACCAGTCGCTGCCCTACGCCTACTGGGGCGCGGGATACGCCAGCCCCGGCTGGATGGGCGTCACGGAAGGTACTTACCACTACTCCGGCGACCTCGACGAGGCCGCGTTCTACGACCACGCCCTGTCCGCGCGGCAGGTCGCCGCGCACTACAGTGCCCACGCCCGCAGCTCCGCCTCCGCCCTGGCCTCCACGGTCGCCGTCACCGACCCGGCCGGGCACACGACGAGCACCACCTATGACGCCCTCCGTGGCAAGCGGCTCCTGCGCGTCACCGACGCGGAGGGCGGCACGACGTCGTACAGCTACGACTCGGGCGGCTTCCTGCACACGATCGCCGACCCCAACGGCCATCTCGTGATCACCGGGCACGACGCGGCGGGCAACCCCGTGACGCGGACCACCTGCCGTGACGCCGACTCGTGCTGGACGTCGTTCGCGACGTACCACCGCAACACCGACGACCCGCTCGATCCGCGCAACGGCAAGGTCCTGACCGAGTCCGACGCCCGGTCCACGAGCAGCGGCGACGCCCGTTACCGCACCACGCACACCTACAACAGCCTCGGGCTGCGGACGTCGACGAAAATCGCCGACGGCCGCACCGCCACCATCACGTACACCGACGGCACGGAAGCCGCCGTCGGTGGCGGCACCGCACCCGCCGGGCTCGTCGAGACGGAGGAGACCCCGAGCGGCGCGACGACGGCGTACGCGTACTTCCCCAACGGCGACCTGGCGCGCGTCACGACGCCCTCCGGGCTCGTCACCGCCTTCTCGTACGACGGGCTGGGCCGGAAGCTCTCCGAGACACAGATCTCCGACACGTTCCCCGAGGGCGTCACCACGACGTTCGCGTACAACGCCCAGTCGAAGGTCGTCACCGAGACGGGCGCCGGGGTGAAGAACGAGCTCACCGGCACCACGCACACCGCGAAGATCAGCCGCACGTTCGATCCGGACGGCGCCCTGCTCTCCGAGACGGTGGAGGACACCACCGGAGGAGACACCGCCCGGACGGCGACCTACCGCTACAACACCTTCGGTCTGCAGGACCAGATCACGGACGCGGAGGGGCACAGCGCGACGTTCACGTACGACGGCCTCGGCCGGATCGTGGCGGAGACGGACGCGCTGGGCACCACGTACGCCCGGACGTACACGCCGCGCGGCCTGCACGCCGAAACGATTCTGAAGGGGTGGACGGGAGACCCGTCCGGCGAAACCCGCGACCTGGTCCTGGAGTCGCACGCGTACGACCCGGCAGGCCGCCTGGCGTCGAGCACGGACGCGATGGGCGCCACCACCGCGTACACGTACTTCGACGACGGTCTGCTCGCGACCACGACCGCCCGTCAGGTGACCGGGTCCGACGGCTCCCGCCGCGACATCGTCCTCTCGGCGAACACGTACGACGGCGCGGGTAACCTCGTCCGGCAGGTGACGGGTGGCGGCACGACGACGGTCACGCACAACGTCGATGCCACGGGCCGTACGACGCGCAGCGTGCTGGACCCCGAGGGCCTGGCACGGACGACGACGGTCGCTTACGACCCGGACGACCGCGTGACGGAGTCGACGGCGACCATCGACGGAACGGGCCGCGTCCTGACGGCGACCACCGAGTACGACGCGGCCGGCAACCCGGTCCGCGGCACGGTCACCGACGGCGCCGGCACGCCGCGCTCCACGGTGGCCACCTTCGACCAGCGCGGCATGCTCCTCTCCGAGACCAGCGCACGCGGCACGGAGGCAGGAGCCGACGCGGCGGCGCACACGACGACGTACCGCTACGACGCGCTGGGCCGCCTGGTGGAGACCAAGGCTCCGCCGGTGACGGCGGAGGAGAACGGAGCCACGGCGCAGACCGTCAGGCCGATCGTCCTGACCGGCTACAACACCTTCGGTGAGGCCACCGCGACGCGCGACCCGCGGGGCGCCGTCACGCGGGCGCAGTACGACAAGATGGGCCGGACCGCGGCGGTCACCCTCCCCGCGTACACGCCGCCCGGCGCCGCCGAACCGCTCACGGCGGTCATGCGGACGACGTACGACGCCCTGGGCCGCACAGCGACCGTCACCGACCCGCTGAACCGCACGACACGGTACGGCTACGACCAGCTCGGCCACCTGGTGCAGCGCACCGACCCGGTGGCGGGCGGCGCGCCGGACCTGCAGGAGCCGAGCCCGTTCACCACCGAGAACACGGACCTCGACGGCGCGGGGGTCACCCGGTACACCTGGACGCCGACCGGCCTACAGCTGTCCGCCACGGACCCGACGGGTGCACGGACCGAGACGACGTACGACGAGCTCGGCCGGATGCTGACGTCCACGACGGTCGAGCGGTACCCGGCGCTCCGCAACCTCACGACCCGCTACACATGGGACGACGGTGACCGCCAGACGGCGTCCACCTCCCCGGCGGGCCGTACCTCGACGGCCGCGTACAACCCGGCGGGCGAGCCGCTGACGGTGACGGACCCCGCCGGGGGCGTGACCCGGTTCGGATATGACGGCCTCGGCCGCCGCACGTCTGTCGTGGACGCCACGGGCCGTAAGAGCACGGTCGAGTACAACGCGCTGGGCCTCGCGACGACGGCCACCGACTACGGCACGTCGACGACGCCGCTGCGGTCCACCGCGCTTGAGTACGACGCGGACGGCAACCTGACGGCGACGGTCACGGCGACAGGTGCGCGCACCGCGTACACGGCGGACGCCCTGGGCCGCACGACCCGGATGGTGGAGCCGGTCAAGGACGGCGAGTCCGTCACGACGACCTTCGGCTACGACGCGGCGGGCAACCGCACACGCCTGACGGACGGACGCGGCAACACCACGGTCTACACGTTCAACGCGTGGGGACTGCCCGAGTCGACGATCGAACCGTCGACGGCCGCGCATCCGGCGGCTGCGGACCGCACCTGGACGACCGTGTACGACGCGGCGGGCCAGTCGCTCGCCGACCTGCTGCCCGGAGGGGTGAAGCGGGAGCGTACGTACGACGGCCTGGGCCGCCTCATCCGCGAGACCGGGACCGGCGCGGAGGCGACGACGGTCGACCGCGTCCTCGCCTACGACCTGGCGGACCGGATGACGGCCGCGGGCACGCATCTGACGACGCAGAACGCCTACACGTACAACGACCGCGGTCAGTTGCTGACGACGTCCGGACCGGCGGGCACATCGAGCTACACATACGACGACGACGGCAACATGACGGCCCGCACGGACTCGGCCGGCACGACGACGTACGGCTACGACCTGGCCGGGCGCCTGAACCGGACGGACGACCCGGTGACCGGCGCACAGACCTGGACGTCCTACGACGCGGCGGGCCGTCTGACCGCGGAGGAGCACAGGCGCCTGTCGTCGGACGGCTTGAGCTGGGCGGTCGAGGCGAAGCGCGGCTACACGTACGACGCGCTGGGCCGCCTGACGGACGACCGGACGACCACGGGCGACGGCACGACGACGCTGACGCGTCTGGGCTACGGCTACGACGCGGACGACCGCCTGGTACGCAAGGAGACGGAGGGCACGGCGGGCGCGGGCGTACAGACGTACGCCTACGACCTGGCGGGCCGCCTGGCGTCGGCGACAAACGGCACGGTGACGACGCCGTACGCGTGGGACGCGGCGGGCAACCGCACCCTGGCGGGCACGGCGACGGCCCAGTACGACGAGCGCAACCGCCTGCTGGCGGACGGCACGAGCACGTACGCCTACACGCCACGGGGCACGCTGGCCTCGGTCCGGACGACCGGGCAGCCGGAGCGCCCGCTGACCTTCGACGCCTTCGAGCGCAAGGTCGGCGACGGCCAGGCCACTTACGCCTACGACTCACTCGACCGGATGCTGAGCCGAGGCGAGACGACCTTCGTCTACGACGGCGGCTCCAACAACCTGGTCTCGGACGGAACGACCGAGTACACACGCACCCCGAACGGCACGCTGTTGGCCGCCGCCACGGGCACGACGAAGCAGCGCCTGCTGACGGACCAGCACACGGACGTGGTCGCGGCACTGACGGCCGACGGCTCGGCGGTGGCCGGCTCCACGTCGTACGACCCCTTCGGCAAGCCCCAGGCGACCTCGGGCACGACCCCGTCCCTGGGTTACCAGTCCGGCTACACCGACCCCGACAACGGCGACGTCAACATGGCGGCCCGCTGGTACCAGCCCGGCACAGGCGGCTTCGCCTCCCGCGACACCTGGCTCCTGGACCCCACCCCGTCGTCCCATGCCAACCGCTATGGGTACGGCGCAGGCGACCCTGTCAATAACACGGACCCGACTGGCCACAAGGTGTGTGTCCTCGGTGTCTGCACTCCCAGCTACATAGACGCGGGCATCCGACAACTGGAGCAATACGCCAACTCCGCAGGCAGCAGTATCAAAAGCGGCGGGGGATCCGCCCTACGGTGGGGCAGCCGACTCACCGGCATCTTCGGTCTGGCTATCGGTGTGATCGCTGACGCCAAGCCAGTCGGCTATAGCGACACGTGCACCGCCAGGTACGGGGTGGACTGTCTGCAGCGAGCAAAGATGAGGGAGTATCAGCCCAGCAAGGGCTGCTACGGCAGTAGCCACTGCTACCCCGGTCAGACCTCCGGCACCTACACCCCCACCAAAACAACGGGTGCCGTCGGGGGCAGCACTGGCACGAGCACCAGCGTCGCAAGCAAGAGCGGTGTCGGTCGACGCGGTGTCTGCCGATATGCCTGCACCATTAGGCCACCCGCGCCGCCTATTGACCAGAACCCCAACAACGGCCCCAACCCTGTCCCAGCCCCCGACCGCCCCAAGCCCGACTGGGGCATACAGCCGGGAGGCTGGAAGCCCGGAGACGGCTGGCAGCTCATCGTCGGCGTCCTGGAAATGGCCGCACTCACCGAGAACGGCGCATACACGCCCGACGAGGAGATCGCGGCCGACTACAGCATGTCCCGCCTTGTGACGCCTGAAACAGACGGCGAGCACGAACCGGAGTCTGGCACCCCCGTACGTCGGCAGGACTGCCGCAAGGGCAACACGGCTGTGCACTACATGCCGCTGGACAATCTCGGCCGAGCACAAGGCGTGGTCGCCTGCCTCAACAAGGGCGACTACAACTACGTACACTCTGAGAAGGTAGACGGCCACCTTGGCGTGGAGTCGGGCTGGGCCCTTAACAGTAACGAGACGATGATCGTCGGTACGCCCACGGAGTATCCGACCAACTGGGAGCACGTCCCGCCGGGCTACCGTGGCCGCAAGGAGAATCACCACCGCGGCCACTTGCTGGCCCGCTCGTTGGGTGGGGATGGCAGAGACCTTCGCAATCTTGTCCCGCTGTACGCGAACGTGAACAGCGTGACAATGAAGGCCTATGAAATCGCCTTGGAGAAGCGGACTCAGACCGGAGAGACCATCTACTATCAGGTCACGGCGCACTACGAGGGGAACCGTCCCATGCCTGACTACCTGAACCTTCAGTGGGTAGGTGACGTCGGAGGCTCGGGCAGTGTGCGTATCGACAACGTGCCTTAGGAGAGGAAGTTGCACATGTCCTGGGTCGATCGGCTCGCTCAGGCTGCCGGCGAGCACCCGCTCGGTCTCGACCTCGACTGGGCAGAGATCGAGTCCCGGCTCGGGACAGCGCTGCCGGCCGACTACAAGGAGTTCTGTGAAGCGTTCGGAACGGGAGAGTTCTGCGACTTTCTCACCGTCTACGCTTCGGCAGGAGGAGCGGAGTCCGAGCTGGCCGACTCGCAGGAGGCGAACCGTCGGATCGTCGAACAGCACCCCGTAGCCCTGGACCTTTACCTTCCGCATGGTCTGCAGCAGCCGGGCTCACAGGGCGGCCTCCTACAGTGGGGTGTGAGTGTCCAGGGTGATGAGTTCGCCTGGATCGCCGACAACTCCGCGCCGCCCGAATCCTGGCCGGTTTTTGCCCGAGACGATGCTGGAAAGCGGCAGCGCTTCGACATGTCGATGAGCGAGTTCGTGTACCGGCTGCTGGCCGACGAGTCCTTCGAGGGTTTTGCAGGGTTCGGGGCGACCGGGGAAGACCCGTGGTTCACGCGTTACCCATGAGCTCGGTCCAGGCGTCCCGGGTGTTGGCAGGGGGCCGGTAGGGCGTGTGTCGGAAGTGCTCTCGGTTGGCTCATGTGAGTGCGCGGGGCGGAGTTACCGATATGTCGGACCGGTCGAGCTGAAGGCTGCGCCCCGGCCTGGCAGTGGCGGGTGCCGGATCAGCTCGGCGGCTGGGTTCGGCGGCTGGATCGCTGAGCGATCGGCGGCGGAGCTGGCCGAACCGTTCACCTTCGTGGTCGGCGCGGACGATTGCTTCGGCTGGCGCCGCGGCGAAGCGAGCACGTGGTCTGTGCCGGCGGAGCCATGGTTCTGAGTGCTGGCGAGATCGGCTTCGTGCGTGTGGCGGACTGGGGGGCCCGTGAGCGAGGTCAGTAGTCTGCTGGCCGCCCGGGAGTCGCTGGCAAGGGTACGGTTCTGGAGCTCGCCCGCAAGCTCTCTCTGCGAGTTCGAGGGGACCCCAGCTGTCCGCGCAACTCTCAGATACACGGGTGCCCGCCCACGGAGTGGCCGACTCGTGGAAGCCGTCAGAACCCGCCGCCGAAGTCCCCGCCCCCGAAGCCGCCTCCGCCGAAGTCGCCGCCCCCGCCGCCGAAGTCGGAGGGGTTGTAGTCCGCGCCGGAGAAGTCGCCGCCGGAGAAGGACTCGAAGCCCTCGCCGCCGTATTCGGCCGCGTAGGCCGGGGTGGAGAGCATGGAGCCGAGCATCGTGCCGACGAGGAGGCCGGGGAGGAGGGCGCCGCCGTAGTAGCCGCCTACCCAGGGGCCGTAGGCCGGGCCGGCCTCCCAGTACGGGCGGGGGCCCTGGTCGGTTTCGACCGTGCGGGCCGCCGGGTCCTGGCCCGCCTTGAGGCGGGACTCGTCCGCCGCGCAGACCGGGACGTCGCGGGGGGTGCCGCCGGACGGGGTCCAGGGGAGTTCCGTGACGGCGGGGCCGTGGCGGGGGTCGAAGAAGCAGGGTGCCCGCCGCTCGGGAAGCGGGCGGCCCTCGCGGCGGGCGGCAAGGACGGCCAGCGCGAAGCGGCCGTCCGCCAGGGCCTCGGTCACACCTCGGACGTCATGGGGGTGACGGGCCCCGGCCATCAGCGTCTTCGACTTGTCGTAGGCGTCGAGCGAACGCTCGTAGTCGGCGCGCATCGCGTCGTCCGCGTCCGGCTCGGCGGGGTGGAAGTCCAGGCGGTCCAGCTCCTCGCCGTATGCCGTGATGTCCTCGTCCACGACCACGCGGAGCTTCTCCAGGGACTCCTGCTCCTCCGCCTGCCTACGCCGGCGGGTGCGGAGCGTCGTCGCCGATACCAGGCCCACCGTCGCCGCCAGCAGGACGCCTATCGTGATCAGGCCGCCTATCGGGGCACCCTGGTCCGGCACGCCCGCCCAGGTCGCGGGCGCCGAGCCGCGGGCCTGCGGCAGGGCCTGGTCCACGAAGTTGTTCAGCTCCGTCGCCGCGTCCACGCCGGGCTGGCGCACCGCCGCGACCAGGTTGTCCACGGCCTGGTTGGAGAGGACCGTCCGGTCCGCGCCCGCGTCGAACGCGTCGCCCAGCCGGACCGCGTACACGCCCGTCACACCCGTGAGGGTGCGGAGGTCACGCAGGAGGGTGTCCTTCGGGAACTCCGCGGTCTGTGGGAGGACGGCCACCATCACCGGCTTGTCCGCCTCAATGATCTTCTGCTCCAGGGCCTCCGCCTCCGGACCCGACAGCTGGGACGCCGCCGCCGGGTGGACGTACACCGGGCCCTGCTTCAGAGCGGCCGCCGCGTCCCGTACCCCGTCGGACGCCTGAGCCGTGGCAGCCGGAGCCAGGGCCAGGAGGAGCATCAGCGCGAAGCCCACCACGGCCGACAGAAGGAAGAACGGCCTCGTCTTCATATCACCGACGCTACCCCAAATGGGCGGGAAACGGGGCACAGGGGGCGAGGGCCGTTTCCGGCTACTTCTCCGTGGGCTCCACTCCCGCCCTCAGCAGGCCGTAGGTGTACGCGTCCACCAGCGCCTGCCACGACGCCGCGATCACGTTCTCGCCGACTCCGACCGTCGACCACTCCGCGTCGCCGTCGCTCGTCGTGATCAGGACGCGGGTCGTGGACTCCGTGCCGTGGAGGCCCTCCAGGATGCGGACCTTGTAGTCGACCAGCTCGAACTTCGCCATCTGCGGGTGGATCCGCTCCAGCGCCACCAGCAGCGCCCGGTCCAGTGCGTTCACCGGGCCGTTGCCCTCCGCCGTGGCGACGATGCGCTCACCGTCCGCCCACACCTTGACCGTCGCCTCGTTGGCGTGGGTGCCGTCCGGGCGGTCCTCGACGATCGCCCGCCAGGACTCCGTACGGAAGAAGCGCAGAGGGCGGCCCTCGACCTCTTCGCGGAGCAGCAGCTCGAACGACGCGTCCGCTGCCTCGTAGGTGTAGCCGCGCAGCTCCCGTTCCTTCACGCGGTCGACGACCCGGCCCACCAGCTCCCGGTCGTCGCCCAGGTCGACGCCGAGCTCCTTGCCCTTCAGCTCGACCGACGCGCGGCCCGCCATGTCGGAGACCAGCATCCGCATGGTGTTGCCGACCAGCTCGGGGTCGATGTGCTGGTACAGGTCCGGGTCGACCTTGATCGCGGAGGCGTGCAGACCCGCCTTGTGCGCGAAGGCCGACACACCGACGTACGGCTGGTGGGTGGAGGGGGTGAGGTTCACGACCTCGGCGATGGCGTGGGAGATCCTCGTCATCTCGGCCAGGGCGCCTTGCGGGAGGACCCGCTTGTTGTACTTCAGCTCCAGCGCCGCCACCACCGGGAACAGGTTGGCGTTGCCGACGCGCTCGCCGTAGCCGTTGGCGGTGCACTGGACGTGGGTGGCCCCGCCGTCGACGGCGGCCAGGGTGTTGGCGACCGCGCAGCCGGTGTCGTCCTGGGCGTGGATGCCGAGGCGGGCACCGGTGTCGGCGAGGACCGTGGAGACGACGGCCTGGATCTGGGCGGGGAGCATGCCGCCGTTGGTGTCGCAGAGGACGACCACGTCGGCGCCGGCCTGCGAGGCCGCGCGGACGACCGCCTTGGCGTACTCCGGGTTCGCCTTGTAGCCGTCGAAGAAGTGCTCACAGTCGACGAAGACGCGGCGGCCCTGCTCCCGCAGGTACGAGACCGTGTCGCGGACCATGGCCAGGTTCTCGTCCAGGGTGGTACGCAGCGCCAGCTCCACATGGCGGTCGTGCGATTTCGCCACCAGGGTGATCACCGGGGCGCCCGACTCCAGCAGCGCCCTGACCTGCGGATCGTCGGCTGCCCGGATGCCGGCGCGGCGGGTGGCGCCGAACGCCACGAGCTGGGCGTGCCGGAAGTCGATCTCGGCGCGGGCGCGGGCGAAGAACTCCGTGTCGCGCGGGTTGGCGCCGGGCCAGCCGCCCTCGATGAAGCCCACGCCGAACTCGTCCAGGTGCCGGGCGATGGTCAGCTTGTCGGCGACGGTGAGGTTGATGCCCTCGCGCTGGGCGCCGTCCCTCAGGGTCGTGTCGAAGACGTGGAAGCTGTCGTCGACCCGCGCCTCGGCGCGGGAACTGTCGGCGGTCTCCGTGGTCATGGCTGTCCTGCTCCTGTCGGATGTGGCTCCGGGTGGGCTCCCCCCTGCTCGAGCGAAGCCGAGAACTCGGGGGAGAAAAAGGCTGGATCCACCTGCCCCCATTCTCGCGCGCAGTCGTCCGGCCCAAGGGTGGGGCCCGGAAAACGAAAAGACCCCTCGCGGGTGCGAGAGGTCTGCGCGCGGGTCTGAGACACGGTGTCCGCTGCCGCGACGGAGTGGTGGCGTCGTTCAGCGGTCACTGCGGACCGGCGCGCTGCTGCCGATAATCATCGGGTTTGCGAGCACGGGGGCAGTTTGCCACAAGGTGGCCGGGGTGTGGTTGTGGGTCTCACGATGCGGTCAAGAGGCCATGGCGAGGTCACCTCATGGTGCGGCCAGGAGGGGCCATCTCATGGTGTGGCCAGGAGCGATTCGCCGATGTGCTCGCGTACGTGCGTGAGCACCTGCTCCCGGCCCGTGCCCGGTATTCCCACCGCCACATGCACGCTGAAGCCGTCCAGCAGGGCGCGCAGCCGGGTCGCGTACCGGTCGGGGTCGACACGGCGGAGCTCGCCGCGCGAGATGCCCTCGGCGAGGAGGGCGACCAGGTCGCGGTGCCAGGCGCCCTCGATGGCCGCCTGGCGGCCGCGCGCGTCGGCGTCGGCGTTCTGCGAGCGGTTCCAGACCTCCAGCCAGAGCGTCCAGTGCGGGTCGCGGGGGCCGTCGGGGATGTAGAGCTCGACGTATGACGCCAGTCGCTCCGCCACCGGGAGGTCCTGCTTCGACAGCAGTGCGCTGCGCTCGGCGCCGAGGCGGCCCTCGCTCCACTCCAGGGTCTGGAGCAGCAGCTCGTCCTTGGTGCGGAAGTAGTAGAGGAGGTGGCCGCTGCTCATGCCGACCTCCCGGCCGAGCCCGGCCATGGTGAGGCCTTCCAGGCCGCGCTCGGCAATGGTCGCCATGGCCGCGGCCAGCACCTCCTCGCGGGGCGGCGCGTGGTTCCGGCGGCGCCCCGTGTGGGGCTTGCGGGGTTCGTTCACTCGTACGTTGTACCTGATCTCCAGCCCGCCTCGGTCATGCGCGCACGCAGGTCGGCCAGGGCGCGGGCGGTAACCTCGCGCGGCGCGGCCAGGTCGGCGGTGACGGTGTCGGCGTCGGCGCTCAGCACCTCCCGTACGACAGCCACCACCTGGTCCGGGGGCAACGCCTCGGAGAGCAGGGTGAGCAGCGCCGGGTAGTCCGCGTCGGCCCAGCCGTCGTACATCACATCGCGCAGTGCGACGACCGAGTTCACGGCGGCGGGCGGGAGCGTCGTCCAGGCCCGGCAGCGCTGTATCTCGTCCGCCACCTCGTCCATGAACCTGCGCATCACCTCGTACGGAACACGGCGGTGCCCCGCCCGCTCGTTGAAGACGAGCGAGGGTTCACGCTCCGGGTCCTCGTCGGGGACGACCCCGATCGCCAGGATGGTGCCGTCAGGTGCGTTCAGCTCCACCTGCCAGGCGTCGTCGGGCAGGGCGTAGTGGTGGGTGAGGCTGTAACCGTCGTGCAGGGGCTCGGGCATGGGCGCAGGCTGTCACCCGGGCCCATGGCCTGACCAGCGGGTTTTCTCAGAGCTTCGGCTGCTGCTGGGTGATGCAGTGGATGCCGCCGCCGCCCGCGAAGATCGTTCGGGCGTCGACGAGGGTGACCGTGCGATCGGGGAACAGGCGGCGGAAGATGCCCGCGGCGATCTCGTCGCGTGGGTCGTCGAAGGCGCACAGCACCACGCCGCCGTTGCAGATGTAGTGGTTGATGTAGGAGTAGTCGACCCATTCGCCGTCCTCCTGGAGGACCGTCGGGGCCGGGACCTCGACGACCTCCAGGGCGCGGCCGCGGGCGTCGGTCCGGGAGCGCAGGAGGGCGACGTTCGCCTTGCACAGCTCATGGTCCGGGTGGGCCGGGTCGGGCTGGGTGTGGGCGACCACGACGCCGGGGCGGGCGAAGGCGGCGACGATGTCGACATGGCCGCGGGTGCCGTACATGCCGTAGTCGCCGGTCAGGCCGCGGGGCAGCCAGATGGCCTTGGTGGTGCCGAGCCGGGCGTGGATCTCGGCCTCGACCTGGGCACGGGTCCAGCCGGGGTTGCGCTCCGGGCCCAGTTGGACGGTTTCGGTGAGAAGGACCGTGCCCTCGCCGTCCACGTGGATCGCGCCGCCCTCGTTGACCAGGGGCGAGGGGTGTACGGCGACGCCCGCCGCGTCCGCCACATGGCGGGCGATCTTCGCGTCGTGTTCCCAGCGGGCCCAGTCCGCCGCGCCCCAGCCGTTGAACACCCAGTCCACGGCGGCCAGTTCGGTGCCGTCCGTGACGAACGTGGGGCCGATGTCCCGCATCCAGGCGTCGTCCAGGTCCCGTTCCACCAGGTCGATGCCGTCGCCGAGCAGCGCGCGCGCCGAGGGGGCGTCGCCCGGGGCCACCACCATCGTCACCGGTTCGAAGCGGCGTACCGCGCGGGCGACCGCCGCCCAGGCGGCGCGGGCCTCGGCCAGTTCCTCGGCGTCGGTGAAAGTGGGGTTGGGGCTGGGCCAGGCCATCCAGGTGCGCTCGTGGGGAGCCCACTCCGCGGGCATGCGGAAGCCGGGGGTCGTACGCGAGGTCATGGAGTGGTCCTCAGAGGAAGTAGAGGCGGTTGAGGGAGACGGAGTCGGCGGGTTCGGAGCGGACCGGGTCGCCGTCGAGGGTGACCAGGCCCGTGCGGCCGTCCACGGCCACTTCTCCGATACGGGAGTTGAGGAGAAGGTCACCGGGGCCGATGCCCCGGGTGCCCCGCACGGGGACCCTGCGGCGGCGGGTCGGCATCGAGTCGCCGCCCAGCTGGGCCGCCGCGCCCGACACGAACGCGACCGAGATGTCCGCTGGCGTCGTGCCGTGTGCGCCGAACTGCGGGCCGAGCACAAGGGGTTCGCAGGTGTCGGTGGCCGCGTTCGGGTCGCCCACCACCCCGTACGCCGGGAAGCCGGACTTGAGTACGAGCTGTGGCTTCGCGCCGAAGAACTCCGGCCGCCACAGCACGATGTCGGCGAGCTTGCCCACCTCGATCGAGCCGACCTCGTGCGCGAGTCCGTGGGCGATCGCCGGGTTGATGGTGAGCTTGGCCATGTAGCGCAGCACGCGGGCGTTGTCGTCGCCGTCGCCGTCGCCGTCCAGCGGGCCCAGCTCGGCCTTCATCTTCCCGGCCATGGCGAAGGTCCGGCGTACGGTCTCGCCGGCCCTTCCCATGCCCTGTGCGTCCGACGACGTGATGCCGATGGCGCCGAGGTCGTGCAGGACGTCCTCCGCGCCCATCGTCCCGGACCTGATCCGGTCGCGGGCCATGGCGGCGTCGCCGGGCAGGTCGGTCTTCAGGTCATGGACGGAGACGATCATTCCGTAGTGCTCGGCGACCGCGTCCCGGCCGAAGGGGAGGGTGGGGTTGGTGGAGGAGCCGATGACGTTCGGTACGCCCGCCATCTTCAGGACGTCGGGTACGTGTCCCCCGCCGCAGCCCTCGATGTGGAAGGCGTGGATCGTCCGGCCTTCCAGGACCTTCAGGGTGTCCTCCACCGACAGGCACTCGTTGAGGCCGTCACTGTGCAGGGCGACCTGGACGTCGTGCTCCTCGGCGACCCGCAGGGCGGTGTCCAGCGCCCGGGTGTGGGCGCCCATGTCCTCGTGGACCTTGAAACCGGAGGCGCCGCCCTCGGCGATTGCCTCGACGAGCGGCGCCTGCTCGGAGGAGGAACCGCGCGCGAGGAAGCCGATGTTGACCGGCCAGGCGTCGAATGCGTTGAACGCGTGGCGCAGTGCCCAGGGCGAGTTGACGCCGACGCCCCACACCGGGCCGAACTCCTGGCCGATGATCGTGGTGACGCCGGAGGCCAGCGACGCCTCCATGACGCGGGGGGACAGCAGGTGTACGTGGGTGTCCACCGCCCCCGCCGTGGCGATCAGGCCCTCGCCCGACACGATGCTCGTGCCCGTGCCGACGACGACGTCGACGCCGTCGAGGGTGTCGGGGTTCCCGGCGCGGCCGATGGCGTGGACGCGGCCCTCGCGGATGCCGATGGACACCTTGCGGATGCCCTGCACGGCGTCGACGACGAGGACGTTGCTGATGACCACGTCACAGGTCTCGCGGACGGCGGCGGCCTTCAGATGGAGCCCGTCGCGGGCGGTCTTGCCGAAGCCGGCGAGGAACTCGTCGCCGGGCTTCTGGGCGTCGGACTCGACCCGTACGGTCAGTCCGGAGTCGCCGAGGCGGACGCGGTCGCCGGTGCGCGGGCCGTGCACCGATGCGTACTCGTAGGGGTCCATCACGCGCCCTCCTCCGCTCCGGCCCCGGCCCCGGTCCCGGCCCCGGTTTCCGTTCCGGTCCCGGTTTCCGTTCCGGTCTCCGTCCCGGCGCCCAGGTAGCCGCAGGCCACCGCCCTGCGCAGCGCCTCCGCCTTCGCGCCGGGCGCGTCCAGCGGGCCGTCCACCAGGCCGGCGAAGCCGATGGCCGTCCGGTCGCCGCCGATGGGGACCAGCTCCACCTCGGCCTCACCGCCCGGGTCGAACCGCATGGACGAGCCGGCCGGGATGCACAGCCGCATGCCGTACGCCGCCGCCCGGTCGAAGCGGAGCCGCGGGTTGGCCTCGAAGAAGTGGAAGTGCGAGGTCACGCTGATCGGCACGGCCGCGGTGTTGCGGACGGCGAGCCTCACCTCGGGCAGGAGGTCGGCGTAGCCGGGGCCGGGCAGCAGGGCGCCGGGGGCGTTCTCGCCGCCGGTGGGTGCCCCGATGGGGTCCGTGACCACCGCGAGGCGGGAGCCGTCGTCGAAGACGGCCTCCACATGGACCTCGGTGACGACGTCGGCGACGCCCGGCAGCACATCGTCCGGACCGAGGACCGAGCGGGCCGCCGCTATCGCCTCGGCGAGGCGCCGGCCGTCCCGGGCCGCCTCGCAGACGGTGTCCGCGATGAGCGCCGTGGCCTCGGGGACGTTGAGCCGCAGTCCACGGGCGCGGCGGGCGCGGGCGAGTTCGGCGGCACCGAAGAGCAGCAGCCGGTCGCGTTCCGTGGGGGTCAGTCGCACGTGCTTCACACCTCCGGCGTGCCCGACAATGAATTAGAGCATCACTCTAACCCTGAGACATCAGAAGGGAAAGCGTTCACTGAGCACATTGGCGCAATCATTGAGCATCACTCTAAAATGACGGGACACGAATGGCTCACGAATTGGGACACCTCCGCTGCCGCGGCGTCTACGACACGGAGGCGCCGCAGGTGCTGAAACGGCGGGCCAGGGGTGGCGTGTACTGGTTCCAGGGCGGATGGCACGCGCGGGCCACGGGCGCGTGGGGCCCGGGGGCGGCGGTCTCAGCCGGGGTCGACTGCAGCTTCATCCTGTCGGGGCCGGTGGGCGGGGTCGCCTGTGCCGCTTGACGCCGGGTGAGGGGCGGGGGGCCGCGCCGGGGGTGCGGGCGTGACGGAGCGGGAGACCGTGACGTCCTGACGTGCGGAAGGGGCGGGGTCGGGGCGGGGCGCCCGCGGCGCTCTCCTCCCCCACCCCGCCCCTCCCGGCAGCGGACTCACGCCACGCGGTGCGTCCAGCCGTGGACGTCCTCCGCCGCGCCCGTCTGGATGTCCAGGAGGGCCTTGCGGAGCTTCAGGGTGACCTCACCCGGTTCGCCGGTGCCCTGGGTCCAGTCGCCCTGGGTGGACTTGACCGTGCCGACCGGGGTGATGACCGCGGCGGTGCCGCAGGCGAAGACCTCCGTGAGGGTGCCGTTCTCGGTGTCGCGGCGCCACTGGTCGGTGGAGATACGGCCCTCCTCGGACGCGTAGCCCAGGTCGCGGGCGACCCGGAGGAGCGAGTCGCGAGTGATGCCCGCCAGGAGCGAGCCGGTGAGCTCGGGGGTGACGATGCGGTCGCCGTACACGAAGTACAGGTTCATGCCGCCCATCTCCTCGACCCACCGGTGCTCCAGCGCGTCGAGCCAGACGACCTGGTCGCAGCCCTTCTCGGCGGCCTCGGCCTGGGCCAGCAGGGAGGCCGCGTAGTTGCCGCCGGTCTTGGCGAAGCCCATGCCGCCGGGGACGGCGCGGACGTAGTTCTCGGAGAGCCAGACCGAGACGGGCTTGACGCCACCGGGGAAGTACGCGCCGGCCGGCGAGGCGATGACGATGAACAGGTACTCGTTCGCCGGGCGGACACCCAGGCCGACCTCGTTGGCGATCATGAAGGGGCGCAGGTAGAGGGACTCCTCGCCGCCGTGCGGCGGGACCCACGCCTCGTCCTGCCTGACCAGCGCGTCACAGGCCGCGACGAACGTCTCGACCGGGAGCTCAGGCATGGCGAGGCGGCGCGCGGAGAGCTGGAAGCGCTCGGCGTTGGCCTCGGGGCGGAACAGGGAGACGGAGCCGTCGGGGCGGCGGTACGCCTTGAGGCCCTCGAAGATCTCCTGCGCGTAGTGCAGGGTCATGTTGGCCGGGTCGATGGACAGCGGAGCGTACGGGGAGAGCTGGGCGTCGTGCCAGCCACGCCCCTCCGTCCACTTGATCGTCACCATGTGGTCGGTGAAGTGGCGGCCGAAGCCGGGGTTGGCCAGGATCGCCTCGCGCTGCACGGCGGACAGCGGGTTCGAGGAGGGCTTGAGCTCGATCGTCGTGGGCGTCGTCATGAGTGCTGTGTCCTTCACCGGTTGTGTGTGACGGACCGCGCTCACGCCGTGCCAGCCGCTGTCGCTGCTGCTGCTAGGACGTCCGAGCATTACCGCATGCCGCGGCCCCACGTTCGATTATCGCCCGGGGGGCCATGGCTGGGAAATGGGTGTGACCGCGGTCCTGGGTTCGATGGTGGCACCCGGCGGCGGCACAGGAGAAGCCGCCGGGTGCGGTGGCGACCCGGCGGCTGTGTCTGATGATCTTCAGTCGACGGGTCAGCTCGCTACTCGTACCGCGAGCGCGTCGCCGATCTCGTCCGTCGTGCGGGTGACGGCGGCCGAGCGCTCGGTGAGGTCG
Organism: Streptomyces sp. TRM49041; assembly: GCF_008271805.1. GTDB lineage: Bacteria > Actinomycetota > Actinomycetes > Streptomycetales > Streptomycetaceae > Streptomyces. The sequence goes on along the minus strand of NZ_VSRY01000165.1, from coordinate 176,340 downwards.
GCGGCGACCGCCTCCTCGATGCGGGCGGCCTCGGTCTCGTGGCCGAGGTGCCGGAGCAGCAGCGCGACGGAGAGGATCGTCGCGGTGGGGTCGGCCTTGCCCTGGCCCGCGATGTCGGGCGCGGAGCCGTGGACAGGCTCGAACATCGACGGGAACTCGCCCGCCGGGTTGACGTTGCCGGACGCGGCCAGGCCGATACCGCCGGTCACAGCGGCGGCGAGGTCGGTGAGGATGTCACCGAAGAGGTTGTCGGTGACGATGACGTCGAACCGCTCCGGCTGCGTGACGAAGAAGATCGTCGCGGCGTCGACGTGCAGATAGTCGGTGGTGACCTCGGGGTACTCCTCGCCCACCTTGTCGAAGATGTTCTTCCACATGTGGCCGGCGTAGACGAGGACGTTGTTCTTGTGGACCAGGGTCAGCTTCTTGCGCGGGCGGGCGTTGGCCCGCTCGTACGCGTCACGGACGACACGCTCGACGCCGTACGCCGTGTTGACGCTGACCTCGGTGGCGACCTCGGCGGGGGTGCCGGTCCGGAGGCTGCCGCCGTTGCCGGTGTACGGGCCCTCGGTGCCCTCGCGTACGACGACGAAGTCGATCTCGGGGCGGCCCGCCAGCGGGGTCGCGGTGTTCGGGAAGAGCTTCGACGGGCGCAGGTTGACGTAGTGGTCGAAGGCGAAGCGGAGCTTCAGCAGCAGGCCCCGCTCCAGGACGCCGGACGGCACGGACGGGTCGCCGATCGCGCCGAGCAGGATCGCGTCGTGCTCCTTGAGCGCGTCGAGTTCCGCGTCGGGGAGGGTCTCCCCGGTGCGGTGCCAGCGCCGGGCGCCGAGGTCGTACTCCTTGGTCTCCAGCTTCACATCCTGCGGGAGGACCGCGCGAAGGACCTTGAGTCCCTGGGCCACGACTTCCTGGCCGATGCCGTCACCGGGGATCACTGCGAGATTGAGGCTGCGAGACATGGCGGCACCCTACTCTTCGTCCCATTGCCTGACACTCGCCGTCCACCATATGGACGACGGCGAGGCGCCGGACGGCGGCGGTCAGTGGCGGCCGACGGCGGTTCAGTGGCCGGTGGAGCCGCCGTTGTCACGGCGGTCGAGGGCGCGCTGGAGGGCGGCGGCGGCGTTCTTGCGCTCGGCGTCGGTGGGGCGGGTGCCGGCGTGGCGGACACGACGAACGGCGGTGGCAGTGGCCATGGTGATCGACTCCTTCAGATGAGGGAAGTGAAGGCGCCGGAAGGGGCGGGGAGCACTGCCGCAGGGGTTGCCTGCCAGGGGGCATCGCGCTCTCGACCGCCATTCGCTGATGGAGCGAGACGTTCGGCTCCTACAAAGCTAAGCGAGCGCGGCGCGGCTGTCTCCACAATTACTCGGACTTCCTACTATCTGAGACGGAGACATCGGCCGGGAAGCGCCGCACGAGGTTCAGAGCAGGTCGCCGTCACGCCAGTCGAACTGCAGGGATCCGTCCTCGGGGGCGGGGAGGGGACGCCCGGCGGCCGGGCGGAGATACGTACAGTCCTCCTCGTCCGGCAGGTGGGACACGCCCTGCGGGCCGTACCCCTCCACCCGGCCGTTCCACAGCTGCCAGCCGCGCGCGCGGTAGAGCGGGGCGCCCTCGTCGGACGCGGACAGGGCGCCGAAGTCGTACGCCCCGTCGATCACTTCCTCCAGCGCCGCCATGACCTGGGCACCCAGGCCCTGCCGTCGCCGGTCCGCCCGTACGGCCACGCCCTCGACGTATCCGACGCGGTGGGCGTGGCCGCTGTGGACGACGCGGCGCATGACGACGCTGCCGTGCGCGACGATCCGCCCGTCGCCGTCCTCGATGTACGCGTGCACGCCGCCGAGCCCGTGCTCCCAGTCCTCGTCGGTGAAGTCACCGTGGAAGGCGTCGCGGACCACGGCCCGGAACTCGTCGAGTATGGCGGACTTCAACTCGTAGGTGTGGGCGGTACGCAGACGGTCGGTCATACCGTCCACTCTCGCAGGCCCCGCCCGCGCCCGGCACCGGATCGGCCGGACCGGGTGCGGGCGGGGCCGTGTCAGCGGGGTGACGCCGCTCGCCCCGGCGTCAGTACACGTTCACGCCGTACGCGGCGAGGGCCTCCCGTACCGGCTGGTGGATGGCCGAGCCGTTGGTGCCCGAGCAGCCGGAGCTGCCGGAGTGGATACCGAGCGCGACGTTGCCGGCGAAGTGGGCGCCACCGCTGTCGCCGCCGGCCGAGCAGGCGGTCGTACGGACCATGCCGTACACCGGGCCGCTGCTGTAGTTGACGGTGACGTTCACGGCGGTGACGGTGCCGCTGGTCACCCTCGTGGTGGAGCCGCTCTTGCGGATGGACTGGCCGACGACGGCGTCGGCGGCGGAGGCGATGTCCTGGTAGCCGCCGTTGTAGAGGTTGACCCGGCCGGCCGTGTTGCTCGTGGTGGTGTAGCGGACGATGCCGTAGTCGTTGGTCGGGAAGCTGCTGCCCGCGCGGACGCCGATGGAGGACCCGCCGGAGGTGGCGGACCAGGACGACGAGATGTTGGTGCAGTGCCCGGCCGTCAGGAAGTACCGCACGCCGTTCCTCGCGACGTTGAAGGCGGCCGAGCAGCGTGAACCGCCGCCGTAGACGGCGTCGCCGCCCGCGACCTCGCGCTTGAGGACACCGGGTACGCGGGTGACGCGTACGGCGCCGTCGAGCGATGCGGCGACCTTGCGGAGGCGGGCCATGTCGCGCGCGGTGACGGAGGAGTCGGCCTCGACGGCGATCTGGTTGGTGCGCGGGTCCAGACCCCACGAGGTGCCGGTGATCTTGGCCTGGTTCTCCAGCGCGGCCATGGCGGCGTCGAGCCGGCCGGCGCCGCGCCGGACCCGCTTCGGGGTCGCGCCCGCGGCCAGGACCTTCGCGGCGGCGGCGTCGCTGGTGACGGTGACGACGAGCCGGCCGGTCATGGCGTCGACGTAGGTGCCCGCGCTGTCGTCACCGAGGGTGCGGTCGAGGGCGGCGTCGAGGGTGTGGAGCCTCGCGGCGTCCGGGGCGGGGGCGGGTGTGGGGGTGGGGGTGGGGGTGGGGGTGGGCGCGTCCGAGGCTCCGGCCGGGGTGGCGCCGAGGCCGAGGGACGCGACGACGAGCAGGGCGGAAAGACCTATGCGCGCACGGGTGGTGCGTCTCATGCCAGGGGTCTCCTTCGTCGGTGGCGGGTGGGGAGCTACCGTGAAGGAATTTGACATGAACGCATCAGTGCGACAAGGGTGCGATCGCGCCGTCGTCACGGGCGTCGTGCGACATGAGAACCGCCCCCGTCCGGTGGGGGGACCGGAGGGGGGCGGTGTTCAGGGGCCCTTACGGGCCGGGTGGCCGTGCGGGCCGGGTGGCCGTGCGGGCCGGGGCGGGCGTCAGCCCATGTGCGGGTAGCCGTACTCGGTCGGCGGGACCAGCGTCTCCTTGATCGCGCGGGTCAGCGTCCAGCGCATCAGGTTCTGCGGGGCACCGGCCTTGTCGTTGGTGCCGGAGGCGCGGCCGCCGCCGAAGGGCTGCTGGCCGACGACGGCGCCGGTCGACTTGTCGTTGATGTAGAAGTTGCCGGCGGCGTACCGCAGCTTGTCCATCGTGTACGCGGCGGCGGCGCGGTCCCTGGAGATGACCGAGCCGGTCAGCGCGTAGGCCGACACCGACTCCATCTGCTCCAGCATGGCGTCGTACTGGTCGTCCTCGTACACGTGCACCGCGAGGAACGGGCCGAAGTACTCGGTCGTGAAGACCTCGTTCTCCGGGTCCGTGCACTCGACGACGGTCGGGCGGACGAAGTAGCCGACCGAGTCGTCGTACGTGCCACCGGCGACGATCGTGCAGCTCGAATCCTGCTTCGCCCGGTCGATCGCGGCCTTGTTCTTGGCGAACGCGCGCTCGTCGATGACGGCGCCGACGAAGTTCGACAGGTCGGTGACGTCACCCATGCGGATGCCGTCGACCTCGGCCGCGAACTCCTCCTTGAAGCCGGAGTTCCAGATCGAGGCCGGGATGTACGCGCGCGAGGTGGCGGAGCACTTCTGGCCCTGGAACTCGAAGGAGCCGCGGGTCAGCGCGGTCTTCAGGACGGCGCGGTCGGCGCTCGGGTGCGCGACGACGAAGTCCTTGCCGCCCGTCTCGCCGACGATGCGCGGATAGGAGCGGTACTTCTCGATGTTGTTGCCGACGGTCTTCCACAGGTGCTGGAAGGTCTTCGTCGAGCCGGTGAAGTGGATACCGGCGAGCATCGGGTGGTTCAGGGCCACCTCGGAGACGGCGATGCCGTCGCCCGTCACGAGGTTGATGACGCCCTTGGGCAGGCCGGCGTCCTCCAGCAGCTCCATGAGCAGCACGGCGGCGTGGGTCTGCGTCGGGGACGGCTTCCAGACCACCACGTTGCCCATGAGGGCGGGGGCGGTGGGCAGATTGCCGGCGATCGCGGTGAAGTTGAACGGCGTGATCGCGTAGACGAAGCCCTCCAGCGGGCGGTGGTCGAGGCGGTTCCACACACCGGGGGAGTTCGCCGGCGGCTGCTCGGCGAGCAGGTCACGGGCGTACTTGACGTTGAAGCGCCAGAAGTCGATCAGCTCGCAGGGCGTGTCGATCTCGGCCTGCTGGGCGGTCTTCGACTGGCCGAGCATGGTGGAGGCGGCCAGCGTCTCGCGCCACGGGCCGGCCAGCAGGTCGGCGGCGCGCAGGAAGATCGCGGCGCGGTCGTCGAAGGACATCGCGCGCCAGCCCGGCGCGGCGGCCAGGGCGGCGTCGACGGCGTCCTGGGCGTCTTCCTGGGTGGCGTTCGCGAAGGTGCCGATGACGGCCTGGTGGTTGTGCGGCTGGACGACGTTCACCCGCTCACCGCCGCCCAGGCGCTTGACGCCGTTGATGGTCATCGGCAGGTCGATGGGGTTCTCGGCCAGCTCCTTGAGCTTGGCCTCCAGCCGGGTGCGCTCCGCGGAACCGGGGGCGTAGCCGTGCACCGGCTCGTTGACCGGGGCGGGGACCTGGGTCACAGCGTCCATGGGTCTCGTTGCTCCTTTGGTGAGGGTGGGAGGGACTCGGCCCTGAGGGCTACGGGATCAGTTCTTGGTGATCATCGAGCGGGCGAAGAAGAGCAGGTTGGCCGGCTTCTCCGCGAGGCGGCGCATGAAGTATCCGTACCAGTCCGTCCCGTACGCCGTGTAGACGCGCATCCGGTGTCCTTCGGCGGCGAGCCGGACCTGCTCCTCGCTGCGGATTCCGTACAGCATCTGGAACTCGTACTCATCCAGTTTGCGCCCGGCGCGGCGGGCGAGCTCCTGTGTGATGGCGATCAGCCGCGGGTCGTGCGAGCCGATCATGGGGTAGCCCTCGCCCGCCATGAGGATCTTGAGGATGCGGACATATGCCTTGTCGACCTCGGCCTTGTCCTGGAACGCGACGGACGACGGCTCCTTGTAGGCGCCCTTCACGATGCGGACGCGGCTGCCGTTCGCGGCGAGGCGGCGGGCGTCGTCCTCGGTGCGGAAGAGGTACGACTGGATGACGCAGCCAGTCTCCGGGAAGTCCTTCCGCAGCTCGTCGTGGATGGCGAACATCGAGTCGAGCGTGGTGTGGTCCTCCGCATCCAGCGTAACCGTCGTACCGATCGCGGCGGCGGCCTCGACGACGGGGCGGACGTTCGCGAGGGCCAGCTCATGGCCGCCCTCCAGCGCCTGGCCGAACATCGACAGCTTGACGGACATCTCGGCACAGGCTTCCAGACCCAGCGGCTTCAGGCGCTCGACGAGCTGGAGGTAGGCGTCACGGGCGGCGGTGGCCTGCTCGGGCCTGGTGATGTCCTCCCCGACGACGTCGAGGGTGACTTCCAGGCCCTTGTCCGCCATGTCCGTGACGATGGGGACGACCTGGTCGACCGTCTCGCCCGGGATGAACCGGTCGACGACCGGCTTGGTCACCGGGGCCGCGGACACAAGGCGGCGCATCTTGTCGCTGCGCGACGCGGCGAGGATCACGGGACCCAGCACGGGGCACCTCCACGAACAGGGGTGGGGAACGGGACGGAAACGGCCGCGACCCGACCAATCGGAAACAGCACGGAGAACCACCGTGAAACCTAAGGATCGCCCCGGGCGTCTGCCATCGACAGCTGTCACGCATCCGTGCCGCGGATCTCAGACATCTGTCTGAAGCGGGTGGGAGAATGTCCGGGTGAAGGGCGATTACCAAGAGCTGGTCGACGAGATCTCGGCGCTGCTGGGGGCCCCGGCGACGCTGGAGAACCGGGACTTCGGGCTGATCGCCTTCGGGGCGCACGACAGCGACGACACCACCGCGATGGACCCGGTCCGTACGCGCTCGATCCTGACCCGGAAGTCCACGCCGGCGGTGCGGGCCTGGTTCGAGGGGTTCGGTATCGCCCGCGCGACCGGCCCGGTCCGGATCCCGGCCGCCCCGGAGGCGGGCGTGTACCGGGACCGGCTCTGCCTTCCGGTGCGGCACCGGGGCGTGGCCCTCGGCTACGTCTGGCTGCTGGACGCCTCACCGCGCCCGTCGCCGGAGCGGCTGGCGGCGGCCATGGAGGTGGCGTCCCGGATCGGCGCGCAGCTGGCGGACGAGGAGCGGGCGGGCGCCGACCTGTCACGGGAGCTGCGGGCGGCGCTGACGGCGGAGCGGGGCTCGCAGTACGACCTGGCGCTGGCCGCGCTGCGTACGGCGCTGGGCCCGGGCGCGGACGGGCTGCACGCCCTGGTGTGCGTCGCGCCGTGGCCGGGCGGCGACAGCCCCTCGGTACGTACGGCCCCCGGGGCGGCGGCCCTGTGCACCCTGCCGTGGGCGCCCGGCGGACACGCGCCCGGCGGACACGCGCCGGGCGGACACGCGCCGGGCGGGCGCCCGTCGGGCAAGCACCCTTCGGGCGAGCACGGCTCGGGCGAGCCCGCGCCGGGACGGCCGGGCGGACACGCGCTGGGCGCCCTGGTCCGCCTCCGCTCCGCCGACGCCCTCTCCCCCGCCCTGACGGCCGGCACCCGGCTGTGCGACACGGCCGGCCCGGGCGCCGTCGCCGGGATCGCCGCCCCCCGGCGCGGCCTGCCGGAGCTGGCAGCGGCCTGGGCGGAGGCGACGTCGGCCGCCCGCGCGGCGCTGGCCCAGCCGCTCCTGGGCCCGGTCGCGCCCTGGGCGTCCATCGGCCCGTACCGGCTGCTGACCGCCCTGCCGACGGCGACCGCCGACGACCCCGCCGTGCGCCCGCTGCTCTCCCCGGCGCACGCCGAACTCGCCCGGACGGCCGAGGTGTTCCTCGACCACGCGGGCCAGGCGGGCCGCACGGCGGCGGCCCTGGGCATCCACCGGCAGACCCTCTACTACCGCCTCTCCCGCGTGGAACAGCTCACCGGCCTCGACCTGGACCGGGGCGAGGACCGGCTGCTCCTGCACATGGCCCTGAAGGCCCACCGTCTCTGAGCACCGCGGGTGCCGCTGCCTCCGTGGCCCGGAGGGGGAACGCGCGGCGCCCCCGGCCGCAGAGAGCTGCGGGGGCGGGGGCGCCGGGCGGATCGGGGCGGGCGAGGGTCAGCGCAGGTTGACCGAGCGGGCAGACGTCGCGCCTACCTCCGCGGCGAGTTCCGTGAGGACCGGCTGCGGGATCGTGTCGTCGACGGTGAGGACCGCGAGCGCCTCGCCGCCCTCCTCCGCACGGGCGACCTGCATACCCGCGATGTTCAGGCCCGCCTCGCCGAGGATGCGGCCGACGGTGCCGACGACGCCCGGACGGTCCTCGTAGCGGAGGACCACCATGTGATCCGCCAGTGCGAGGTCCACGTCGTAGTCGCCGACCGCGACGAGCTTCTGGAGGTGCTTGGGGCCGACCAGCGTGCCGGAGACGGCGACCTCCTCGCCGTCGCCGAGGGTGCCGCGGACCGTGATGACGTTGCGGTGGTCGGGGGACTCGCTGCTCGTGGTGAGCCGCACCTCGACGCCGCGCTCCTGGGCGAACAGCGGCGCGTTGACGTACGAGACGGTCTCGTCGACGACGTCCTCGAAGACGCCCTTCAGCGCCGAGAGCTCCAGCACCTTGACGTCGTGCTGGGTGATCTCGCCGTACACCTCGACGTCGAGGCGGACGGCCACCTCGCCGGCGAGGGCGGTGAAGATGCGGCCGAGGCGCTCCGCCAGCGGCAGGCCCGGCTTGACGTCCTCGGCGATGACGCCGCCCTGGACGTTGACCGCGTCGGGGACGAGCTCGCCGGCGAGGGCGAGGCGGACGGAGCGGGCGACGGCGATGCCGGCCTTCTCCTGCGCCTCGTCCGTGGACGCGCCCAGGTGCGGGGTGCACACGACCTGGTCCAGCTCGAACAGCGGGGAGTCGGTGCACGGCTCCTTCGCGTACACGTCCAGGCCCGCGCCGGCCACGCGGCCCTCCTTCAGCGCCGAGTACAGCGCCTCCTCGTCGACGATGCCGCCGCGCGCGGCGTTGACGACGCGGACGGTCGGCTTGACCTTGTGCAGCGCCTCGTCGCCGATGAGGCCGAGGGTCTCGGGGGTCTTCGGCAGGTGGACGGTGATGAAGTCGGAGACCTCGAGCAGCTCGTCCAGGGAGAGCAGCTTGACGCCCATCTGCGCGGCGCGGGCCGGCTGGACGTACGGGTCGTAGGCCACGACCTTCATGCCGAAGGCGGACATACGCTGGGCGACCAGCACGCCGATGCGGCCGAGGCCGACGACACCGAGGGTCTTCTCGCTCAGCTCGACGCCCGTGTACTTGCTGCGCTTCCACTCGCCGTTCTTGAGGGCGGTGTTCGCCTGCGGGATGTTACGGGCGGTGGCGACGAGCAGGCCGCAGGCCAGCTCGGCGGCGGTGACGATGTTGGACGTCGGGGCGTTGACGACCATCACGCCGGCCTTGGTGGCGGCGGACACGTCGACGTTGTCGAGGCCCACGCCCGCGCGGGCGACGACCCTCAGCTTGTTCGCGGCGGCGATGGCCTCGGCGTCGAGCTTGGTGGCGGAGCGGATCAGGATGGCGTCCACATCGGCGATGGCGGGGAGGAGCTCCTCGCGGTTCGCGCCGTTGCAGTGCCGGATCTCGAAGTCGGGCCCGAGCGCGTCGACGGTGGCGGGCGACAGCTCTTCAGCGATGAGTACGACAGGTTTCGAGCTCACGTGAGGTCCTCACAAGTCCAGTGCGGACGGCCGTCCCGACGGCCGCAGGCGGTGGAGGGGGCTTGCCGCGTGGAAGACGCACGACGCTGTGGGCCTGACGCGTATAGGTGTGCAGGGCTGTTTCCGGGGCTGCCCCCGGTCTCCCGGGGCGGACCCCGGGACCCCCGGAACCGCCGGTCACACCGGCCCGGGAGTGAGCCTCAGTGTAGTAGCGGCACGGGTCGCTTTCTGCGCCTGGTCGGCAGGATCACCCACACGAGGCTGGACGCCGTGGACAAGCCTCCGAACGGCAGGAATCAGGAAGGGGGAGAGGGAGAGGACGGCCGCGGGGCCGGGCGTGTGCCCGGCCCCGCGGCCGCGAGGCTCACGCCTCGTCGTTGTCGACCCAGCTCATGAGCTTGCGCAGCTCCTTGCCGGTGGTCTCCAGCAGGTGCTCGGAGTCCTGCGTCTTGTACTCGTTGTACTTCTTCAGACCGCCGTGGTACTCGTCCATCCAGTTCTTGGCGAACGTGCCGTCCTGGATCTCGCCGAGGACCTTCTTCATCTCGGCCTTGGTGGCGTCGGTGATGATCCGCGGGCCGGTGACGTAGTCGCCCCACTCGGCGGTCTCGGAGACCGACCAGCGCATCTTGTCCAGGCCGCCCTCGTACATCAGGTCGACGATCAGCTTCAGCTCGTGGAGGCACTCGAAGTAGGCGATCTCCGGCTGGTAGCCGGCCTCGACGAGGGTCTCGAAGCCCGCCTTGACCAGCGCGGACGTACCGCCGCACAGCACGGCCTGCTCACCGAACAGGTCGGTCTCGGTCTCCTCGGTGAAGGTCGTCTTGATGACGCCCGCACGGGTGCCGCCGATCGCCTTGGCGTACGACAGGGCCAGCGCGAAGGCGTTGCCGGTGGCGTCCTGCTCGACGGCGGCGATCGCGGGGACGCCGCGGCCCTCCTCGTACTGGCGGCGGACCAGGTGGCCCGGGCCCTTCGGGGCGACCAGCGCGACGTCCACGCCGGCCGGGGGCTTGATGAAGCCGAAGCGGACATTGAATCCGTGGGCGAAGAACAGCGCGTCGCCGTCCTTGAGGTTGCCCTTGATGGAGTCCTCGTAGACCTGGGCCTGGATCGGGTCCGGGATGAGGATCATGATGACGTCGGCCTCGGCGGCGGCCTCCGCCGGGGTGACGACGCGCAGGCCCTGCTCCTCGGCCTTCGCCTTGGACTTGGAGCCCTCGTGCAGACCGACGCGGACGTCGACACCGGAGTCGCGGAGCGACAGCGCGTGGGCGTGGCCCTGGCTGCCGTAACCGATCACCGCGACCTTGCGGCCCTGGATGATGGACAGGTCGGCGTCGTCGTCGTAGAACAGCTCGGCCACTGGGTTTCTCCTTGGGTGTTCTGGTTGTGCGTCCCACCGTACGGTGGGGAGGGACGTGGACGTTGAGGGGTCTCGCTACGCGGACTAGGCCGAGCGGTCGAGAGCGCGCAGCGACCGGTCCGTGATGGACCGGGCACCACGCCCTATGGCGATCGTGCCGGACTGGACGAGTTCCTTGATGCCGAACTGTTCCAGCATCTTGAGCATCGCTTCCAGCTTGTCACTCGATCCGGTGGCCTCGATGGTGACCGCCTCGGGTGAGACGTCCACGGTCTTGGCGCGGAACAGCTGGACGATCTCGACGATCTGGGAGCGGGTCTCGTTGTCTGCCCGGACCTTCACCAGGACGAGCTCGCGCTGGATGGCGGCGCTGGGCTCGAGTTCGACGATCTTCAGGACGTTGACCAGCTTGTTGAGCTGCTTGGTCACCTGCTCCAGCGGCAGGTCCTCGACATTGACCACGATGGTGATGCGGGAGATGTCGGGGTGCTCGGTGACACCGACGGCGAGCGAGTCGATGTTGAAGCCGCGGCGGGAGAACAGGGCGGCGATCCGGGCGAGGATGCCGGGGGTGTTCTCCACCAGGACGGAGAGCGTGTGCTTGGACATGTGTGTCGTTCCTCTTCCTGACTGCTCTCTCGGCCTCAGTCGTCTTCGCTGTCGCCGAAGTCGGGGCGGACACCGCGGGCGGCCATGACCTCGTCGTTGGAGGTGCCGGCGGCGACCATGGGCCACACCTGGGCGTCCTCGTGGACGATGAAGTCGACCACGACGGGGCGGTCGTTGATGGCGTTGGCCTCGGCGATGACCTTGTCCACGTCCTCGGGGCGCTCGCAGCGGATGGCGACGCAGCCCATGGCCTCGGAGAGCTTCACGAAGTCGGGGACGCGGGTGCCGGCGCTCGGCCCCGCGGCGGAGCCGCTGTGGGACGCGGTGCCGTCCGTCTCGGGCCCGGAGTGCAGGACGGTGTTGGAGTAGCGCTGGTTGTAGAACAGGGTCTGCCACTGGCGGACCATCCCGAGGGCGCCGTTGTTGATGATGGCGACCTTGATCGGGATGTTGTTCAGGGCGCAGGTGACCAGCTCCTGGTTGGTCATCTGGAAGCAGCCGTCGCCGTCGATGGCCCAGACGGCGCGGTCGGGCATGCCGGCCTTGGCGCCCATGGCGGCGGGGACGGCGTAGCCCATGGTTCCGGCGCCGCCGGAGTTGAGCCAGGTGGCGGGCTGCTCGTAGTCGATGAAGTGGGCGGCCCACATCTGGTGCTGGCCGACGCCCGCGGCGAAGATCGTGCCCTCCGGGGCCAGCTCGCCGATGCGCTGGATGACCTGCTGCGGGGCGAGGGTGCCGTCGTCGGGCTGGTCGTAGCCGAGGGGGTAGGTCTCGCGCCAGCGGTTGAGGTCGTTCCACCAGGCGCTGTAGTCACCGGTGTGGCCCGCGGTGTGCTCGGCCTGGACGGCCTGGACCAGGTCGGCGATGACCTCGCGGGCGTCACCGACGATCGGGACGTCGGCGGCGCGGTTCTTGCCGATCTCGGCGGGGTCGATGTCCGCGTGGACGATCTTGGCGTACGGGGCGAAGCTGTCGAGCTTGCCGGTGACGCGGTCGTCGAAGCGGGCGCCGAGCGCGACGATCAGGTCGGCCTTCTGCAGGGCGGTGACGGCGGTGACGGAGCCGTGCATGCCGGGCATGCCGACGTGCAGGGGGTGCGTGTCGGGGAAGGCGCCCAGGGCCATCAGCGTGGTGGTGACGGGGGCGCCGGTCAGCTCGGCGAGGACCTTCAGCTCGGCGGTGGCACCGGCCTTGAGGACGCCGCCGCCGACGTACAGGACGGGGCGCTTGGCCTGGGTGACCAGCTTGGCGGCCTCGCGGATCTGCTTGGCGTGCGGCTTGGTCACCGGGCGGTAGCCGGGCAGATCGGTCTGCGGCGGCCAGCTGAACGTGGTCTTCGCCTGGAGTGCGTCCTTGGCGATGTCGACGAGGACGGGGCCGGGGCGGCCGGTGGAGGCGATGTGGAATGCCTCGGCGATGGTCCGCGGGATGTCCTCGGCCTTGGTGACCAGGAAGTTGTGCTTGGTGATCGGCATGGTGATGCCGCAGATGTCCGCCTCCTGGAAGGCGTCGGTACCGATCGCCTTGGAGGAGACCTGGCCGGTGATCGCGACGAGGGGAACGGAGTCCATGTGCGCGTCGGCGATCGGGGTGACCAGGTTGGTGGCACCGGGGCCGGAGGTGGCCATGCAGACGCCGACCTTGCCGGTGGCCTGCGCGTAGCCGGTGGCGGCGTGACCCGCGCCCTGCTCGTGACGGACCAGGATGTGGCGGACCCGGGTGGAGTCCATCATCGGGTCGTAGGCGGGCAGGATGGCGCCACCGGGGATGCCGAATACCGTGTCGGCGCCGACTTCCTCGAGAGAGCGGATGAGGGACTGGGCGCCCGTGACGTGCTCAACGGTGGCGGAGGGCTGTCCGCCGGAACGGGGCCGCGGCTGCGGGTGATGGGCCCCGGTGGCCTGCTCGGTCATCGGCAATCTCTTCTCGAAGCTGAGGGTTTGGCGAGGGTTTCTGGCGGGTCTGTCAGGGTCTGTCAGGGTCTGTCGCGGGGTGCCGGTGCAACAAAAAACCCCTCGTGCCGTGAGGCAAGCGAGGGGAGCGCGCCGGGGTGGATCCGCAGGGCCATGTCGGAACCTGCTCAGCCGACGCGCTTTCCAAGTACGAGAATTCGGGTGCGCATGGCACTGACCCTCCACCCGGCGCACCATCAGTGTCAAGTGGGTGGGACGCGCGTCTCATTATGTGAGCGCATTGGTGGAAGAGCGCCGGGCGGCGGCGCACCGCCGGTCAGCACCGGCTGTGGCACCCCGCCGGGGACCGGGAACTCGTCCCTGACCAGGGCGCGGCGCAGCCGGTACTCGTCGACCGGGCCGGCGAAGGCCATCCCCTGCGCGTGCGTGCAGCCCATGGCGCGCAGGGCCAGCACCTGCTCGGGCACGTCCACACCTTCGGCCACGGACAGGAGTCCGAGGTCGCCGGCGATCCTGAGGAGCCCGTTGGTGATCTTGTACAGCCGGGCGGATTCGACCACGCCCTCCACGAGGCCCCGGTCGAGCTTCAGTATGTCGACGGGGAGCCTGCGCAGGGCGTTGATCGCGGCATAGCCGCTGCCGAAGCCGTCCAGGGCGATCCGGACGCCGAGCCTGCGGAGGGCCACGAGGCGCTGTTCCAGCTCGTCGAAGGAGATCCTGGGGTCGCTGTCGGCGAGCTCGACGATCAGAGCGCCGGAGGGCAGTCCGTGCCGGGTGAGCAGCGCCTCGACAGTGGCCGGCGGCATGGAGCGGTCGAGGAGGCGGCGGGCCGGGACGCGCACCGACACGGGCGCGTGGTGGCCGAGGCGGTGGCGCTCGGCGGCCTGCTCGACAGCTTCCTCCAGCATCCACCGGCCGAGTTCGGCGGTGCGCTCGCCGCCGTCCTCGGCGACCCGGAGGAACTCGGCGGGGGTGAACAGGATGCCCTGGGACGAGCGCCAGCGGGCCTGGGCGGAGACGGCGGCGACCCGGCCGGTGGCGAGGTCTACGACGGGCTGGTGCAGCAGGGCGAACTCGCCGTCGTGCAGGGCGGTGCGCAGCCGGGCGGCCAGTTCGGTACGGCGGACGACCTCGGCCTGCATCTGCGGGGCGTACAACTCGACGCGGTTCTTACCGCCCGCCTTGGCCCGGTACATGGCCAGGTCGGCGTTGCGCAGGAGGTCACCGGCGTTGATGCCGGGCTCGGCGAAGGCGACGCCGATGGACGCGGCGACCCGCGCCTCGGTGCCGTCCACCTGGTACGGCTGGGAGAGCCTGAGGCGGAGCCGGTCGGCGATCTCGTGGACCTGGAACTCGCGGGCGGCCGGGTCGTGGCCGGCGTCCCCGGCGATGAGGGCGGCGAACTCGTCGCCGCCGAGCCGGGCGGCGGTGTCCCCGGCCCGCACGGAGTCCTGGAGGCGGCGGGCGGCCTGGATCAGCAGCTCGTCGCCGGCCTGGTGGCCGAGGCGGTCGTTGACGCCCTTGAAACCGTCGAGGTCGATGAAGAGCACGGCGGTGCCGGAGTCGCCGGAGCGGCGGCCGCTGAGGGCCTGGCGGACACGCCGGGTGAACAGGGCGCGATTGGGCAGGTCGGTGAGCGGGTCGTGTTCGGCGTTGTGCTGGAGCTGGGCCTGGAGCCGGACGCGCTCGGTGACGTCGCGGCTGTTGAAGATCAGGCCGCCTTGGTGGCGGTTCACGGTCGACTCGACGTTCAGCCAGTCGCCGGCGCCGGACCTGAAGCGGCACTCGATGCGGGTCGTGGGTTCCTCGGAGGGCGGGGCGGTGAGGAACCGCCGCACCTCGTGGACGACCCCGCCGAGGTCGTCGGGGTGGATAAGGGCGGCCAGCTCCGTACCGATGAGCTCGTCGGCGTCCCGTCCGTACACACCGGCGGCGGCGGGGCTCACATAGCGGAGGACTCCGCTCGGGTCGGCGATCATGATGACGTCGCTGGAGCTCTGGACCAGAGAGCGGAAGTGGTTCTCCTTCTGGGCCAGTTCCTGTGTGAGGGAGATGTTGTGGAGCAGCATGATGCCCTGCCGGACGACCAGGGCGAGCACGACCGTACAGCCGGTGAAGACGACGACGCGGTCCACTCGGCGGCCCTCGATGACGGAGTACAGGATGCTGAGCGTGCAGACCGCGGCCGCCAGATACGGCGTGAGGGCGGCGAGCGATCCGGCGATGGGGCGGCCGGAGGGCCGCTGCCGGCGCGGCCCGCGCTGGGGCGGCGGCGCCTCGGCGGTCCTGCGTCGCGCCCCCCATGGGGCGTACGCGAGGAGCAGCGAGCCCGCGAACCAGCCGGCGTCCAGCAGGTGCCCGGAGCGGTAGGTGTCGCGCAGCAGCGGGGACGTGAACAGGGCGTCGCACAGGACCGTCAGAGCGAGGGCCGCGATGGCGGTGTGGACCGCGGAGCAGTTGCCCTTGGAGCGCCGGAAGTGCAGCGCGAGGACCATGCTTACGAGCACGATGTCGAGCAGCGGATAGGCGAGCGAGAGGGCCGTGTGGGCGACGCTCTCGCCCTCGAAGCGCGCGGTGTGCGCGAGGGCGAGGCTCCAGGAGAGGGTGAGCAGGGATCCGGCGATGAGCCAGGAGTCCAGGCCGAGGCAGACCCAGCCGGCCCAGGTGACCGGGCGCTTGGCGAGGACGAGCAGGCCGACGATCGCCGGTGGCGCGAAGAGCAGGAAGAACAGGTCGGCGAGGGACGGGCTGGGCACCGGCCGGTCGAGCACCACCTCGTACCAGCCCCAGACGGCGTTGCCGACGGCGGCCATGGCGGAGGAGAACGCGAAGAGCAGCCAGGCGGGCCGGAAGCGGCTGCCGTGCGCGCACGCATAGCGGAGGCACGAGACGGTTGCGGCGAGGGCGGCGGCGCTGAGCCCGAAGTCACCCATGATCAGGGCCAGTTCCTCGGATCCCCAGCCGAACAGCGCGCCGGTCGCGTACCCGGCGCAGAGGAGGGCGAGGAGGAGTTGTCCCGTCGTGCCGCCCGCGCCTCCGCCCGGCCCTCGGCCCGGCCCTCCGCCCGGTCCGCCGCCGGTGACCGACCTGCGGTCGATGACCATGCCGGGGGCGCTCACCGGAAGGCTCCCGTCGGGAAGATTCCCGTCCGGTAGGTCCGGCCACCCCGCCGCTTCGGATCTTCGCTGCATCGACCGCGCATCGCCTGTCGCCCCCCTCGGATTCTGATCGGCAACCACGTCGGCTCGCGTCGTTCCCCGGCGCCTGTCTGCCCGTGCCCGACGCACCCCCGAGTCGCGACGATACACCAGGTTCGTCACTCAGGGACAGGGACTCTATACACTGTGTGACGATCAAGACGCCTATGGACACACAGTGCAGGCATTTCACTCCGGAGCGTATCGGTCCGGACGCAAGGACCGCAGGCAATGGGCGCGGGTACATTCCCCCGGGGGCCTGCACATGGAACGTGCCCCTGGTACCCGGCCGGGGCACGGGCCGCCGGGACGGGCACGGCGCCGCGGCCCGGGCCTGGCGGCTAGCCGGTGGTGAGGACGGTGTTGCGCAGTGGCTCTCCCGCGGCGAAGCGGGTCAGCTGTTCGGCGATCAGCCGCTTGGCGCGTGGCATGAACGCCGAGGTGGAGCCGCCGACATGAGGGCTGACCAGCACTCCCGGAGCGTGCCACAGCGGGTGCCCGGCCGGCAGCGGCTCGGGGTCGGTGACGTCGAGGGCCGCGGTGATGCGTCCGCTCTCGGCCTCCGCGAGCAGGGCCTTGGTGTCGACGACCGGGCCGCGGGCGACGTTGACCAGCAGCGCGCCGTCCTTCATGCGAGCCAGGAACTCGGCGTCGGCGAGGTGGTGGGTGTCGGCGGTGAGCGGGGTGGACAGGATCACCACGTCGGCCCCGGGGAGGAGCGCGGGCAGATCGGTGAGCGCGTGCACGGGCCCGCGCTCGGTGGTGCGGGCGGAGCGCGCGACGCGCACCACCCGCGCACACTCGAACGGCGCGAGCCGGTCCTCGATCGCCGCGCCGATCGATCCGTACCCCACGATCAGTACGGCCTTGTCGGCGAGCGACGGGTAGAACCCGGCCCGCCACTCCTCCCGGTCCTGGCCTCGTACGAAGCCGGGGATGCCGCGCAGCGAGGCCAGGACGAGCGCGAGGGTGAGCTCCGCCGTACTGGTCTCGTGGACGCCCCTGGCGTTGCACAGCGCCACCCCTCGCGGAACGTCCACCAGTCCGGGCGTCACATGGTCGACGCCGGCCGACAGGGTCTGCACGACCCGCAGCGTGGTCATCGCGGCCATCGGCCGCACGGCGATCTCCGTGCCCTTCATGTACGGGACCACGTAGAAGGCACATTGGGCCGGGTCGGCCGGGAGGTCGGGGCCGCCGTCCCAGAAGCGGTAGGCGAGTCCGGCCGTGGACGGGTCCGGCAGGCCCTCGATCTCGTCGGCCGGGATGGGCAGCCACACATCGGCGGCAACGTCAGCAGTCATGCCCAGGAGGCTAGCTAGGCGAAGCGGCCCGCGCGCGATTGGTTAGTTTGGGGGTGCGGCACAGGGAGGTACGGGGAGTTGGAGCGCAGGACACTCGGGGCGACCGGGCTGGAAGTGGGGGCGGTCGGCCTCGGCTGTATGCCGATGAGCTGGGCCTACAGTGCCTCACAGCAGCGCGGCGAACGCTCGCTGCGCGCCGTGCACGCCGCGCTCGACGCCGGGGTGAGCCTGCTCGACACCGCGGACATGTACGGGCCGTTCACCAACGAGCTGTTGCTGGGGCGGGTCCTCAAGGAGCGCCGCGCGGAAGCGTTCGTCGCGACCAAGTGCGGGCTGCTGGTGGGCGACGGACACATCGTGGCGAACGGGCGGCCGTCCTATGTGCGCCGGGCGTGCGACGCGTCGCTGCGGCGGCTCCAGACGGATGTGATCGACCTGTACCAGCTGCACCGGGCGGACCCGGAGGTGCCGGTCGAGGAGACCTGGGGCGCACTGGCGGAGCTGGTGACGGCGGGGAAGGTGCGGGCGCTGGGGTGGTGCGCGGTGGGCGTACGGGGGTCCCGGCGCGGTTCGTACGACTTGTACGACGGAACGATTCGGCAGCTGGAGCGGGTCCAGCAGGTGTTCCCGGTGAGCGCCGTACAGGCGGAGCTGTCCGTGTGGTCGCCCGAGGCGCTGGCCCGGCTGCTGCCGTGGTGCGCGGCGCGCGGCGTGGGGTTCCTCGCGGCGATGCCCCTGGGCAACGGCTTCCTGACCGGGACGCTGACCCCGGGCGGCGGTTTCGAGCCGGAGGACCTGCGGGCCCGGCACCCTCGGTTCACCGCCGAGATGATGGCCGCGAACCAGCCGCTGGTCGCCGGGCTGCGCCGGGTCGCCGAACGGCACGGCGGCCCGGCGGCCGGGGTGACCCCGGCACGGGTGGCGCTGGCGTGGGCGCTGGCGCAGGGGCGGCATGTCGTTCCGGTGCCGGGTACGAAGCGGGAGCGCTGGGCGGTGGAGAACGCCCGGGCGGCCACGCTGTCGCTGACGGCGCGGGACCTGGCGGAGATCGGGCGGCTGCCGCCGGCGCGCGGGTCGTGGGACTGAGGGGCTGAGGCCCTGGGGCCGGAGGCCGGGCTGAGAAGCCGGGGTACGGGCCGCTGGGGCCCATGACGGGGCCTGGGGCCCTGCGGGCTGCGGGCTGCGGGCTGCGGGCTGCGGGCTGCGGGCTGCGGGCTGCGGCCGATGCTCTGCGGGTGACCTCAGGGGTCGGTCGGCCACGTGGCTGATCCCGTGCGGGCGCGGCGGTCTCTAGGGTAGACGGGAGTGAGCTCCAGTCCGCCGCCGGAAGGAACAGAACCGTGCAACGTCCTGCTGTGACGGCCGTGTTGGCCGCTGCCGCGCTGCTGTCGGCGACCGGGTGTTCGGCGGACGGGGGGAACGGCACGGCCGGTCCCGCGACCACCGCGCCCACCGCGTCCGCGGCCTCGGCACCCGCCTCCGCCGCGCCGACGGGCGGTGCCTCGCCGTCCGCGGCGCCTGCCAAGGGGTCGGTCCGGGTGGTGTCCACGGTCGCGCAGGGCCTGAAGTCGCCCTGGGGGCTGGCCGCGCTGCCGGGCGGGGACCTGCTGGTCTCCTCGCGCGACGAGGGCACCATCACACGCGTGGACGCCGAGAGCGGGAAGCTGACCGTGCTCGGCGAGGTGCCCGGGGTGGCGCCGGGCGGGGAGGGCGGTCTGATGGGCCTCGCCCTCTCACCGAAGTACGCCGAGGACCACCTGATCTACGCGTACTTCACCACCGAGTCCGACAACCGCGTCGCACGCATGCTGTACGACGAGAGTCGGCCCGCGGGGCAGCAGTTGGGTGCGCCCGACACCGTCCTGCGCGGCATCCCGAAGGGTCTGGTGCACAACGGCGGGCGCATCGCGTTCGGCCCGGACGGGATGCTGTACGCGGGCACGGGCGAGACCGGGGACACCGGGCTGGCGCAGGACAAGACGTCGCTGGGCGGCAAGATCCTGCGGATGACCCCGGACGGGCAGCCCGCTGACGGCAATCCGTTCGAGGACTCGGTCGTGTACTCGTACGGGCACCGCAATGTGCAGGGCCTGGCGTGGGACGCCGAGAAGCGGCTGTGGGCGGCCGAGTTCGGGCAGAACACCTGGGACGAGCTGAACCTGATCGAGGCGGGTGCCAACTACGGCTGGCCGGAGGTCGAGGGGAAGGGCGGCGGACGCGACTACGTCGACCCGGTGGTGCAGTGGCGCGTGGCCGAGGCGTCGCCGAGCGGCATCGCGGTGGTGCGGGGCTCGGTGTGGATGGCGGCGCTGCGGGGTGAGCGGCTGTGGCGTGTCCCGCTGGCCGGTGAGAAGGCCGCGGGGGCGCCCCAGGCATTCCTGGAGGGGGAGTACGGCCGGCTGCGCACCGTGCTGGCGGCAGGCGGGGACAGGCTCTGGCTGGTCACCAGCGAGACGGACACCCGCGGCACGCCGGAGTCCGGTGACGACAGGGTCCTCCTGCTGGAGGTGTCATGAGAGGCGGCGGCCCGGGTGCGACCGTCAGGCGGAGGACCGTCCGACCGTCGCCACCCGCGCCGCCGCACGCACGGCCTTACGCGGCGGGCCCGGTGTCCCGTCGGGCACGCCACTCGGGGGCGAGGACCGACCAGATCTCCGTGTCGTGCCGTACGCCCCGGTAGAGGTACTCCTCGCGCATGACGCCGTCCCTGGTCATGCCGAGGCGCTTGGCGACGTTGATGCTGGGCGTGTTGGCGGCGTCGACGTGCCACTCGACGCGGTGGAGGCCGCGTACGTCGACGGCCCAGTCGATGATGGCGCGGACGGCGCGGGTGACCAGGCCGCGGCCGACTGCGGCGGGCTCCAGCCAGCAGCCCGCCTCGCAGTTGCCCGCGTCGACGTCCATGATGCGGAACAGGACACCGCCGACGAGGGTGCCGTCCTGCCAGATGCCGTAGATGCGGCCGGTGTCGGCGGCGGCCTTCTCGGCGTACCTCTGGAGGAAGGTCCGCGCCGACGGCAGGTCCTGTACGACGTCGGTGAGTCCTACGTACCGGCCGATGAACTCGCGGCCCCGGTCGATGTGGGCCAGGTACTCCTCGGCCTGCCAGGGCTCCAGCGGCCGCAACTCCGCGCCGTCGTCGCCCAGGGACATGCTGAACACCGTTGTCCTCCCCCTCCCCCGCCGGTCCGGCGGGTCACTGCACGAGCTCTCCGTCCCCGCTCGTGCGCTGCCCGGGGATCTTCGCACGTGCGGGCTCGCGGGACTCCGGGGGTTCGATGCTGATCCGGGGCAGCCACCGGTCGACGGCGCGCGGCAGCCACCAGTTCGCGCCGCCGAGCATGTGCATCAGGGCCGGCACCAGCAGTGTCCGCAGGACGAACGCGTCGAGGGCGACGGCCGCGGCGAGTCCGATGCCGAACATCGCGATGACCCGGTCGCCGGAGAGCACGAAGGCGAGGAACACGGCGATCATGATGACGGCGGCGGAGTTGATCACCCGGCTGGTCTCGGCGAGGCCGACCCGGACGGCACGCCGGTTGTCACCGGTCTCCCGCCACTCCTCGTACATCCGGCTCACCAGGAACACCTGGTAGTCCATGGAGAGCCCGAACAGCACCGATACGGCGATCACCGGCAGGAAGGGTTCGATCGGTCCGGCCCGGCCGAGGCCGAGCAGTTCGCTGCCCCAGCCCCACTGGAAGATCGCCACGACGATCCCGAACGCGGACGCGACGGCGGCGACGTTCATCAGGGCGGCCTTCAGCGGGATGCCGATGGACCGGAACGCGAGCAGGAGCAGCAGACAGCCGAGGGCGATGACGACGCCCACGAAGAGCGGCAGCTTGCCGATGATGACCTGGGCGAAGTCGTCGTAGGCCGCAGTGATGCCGCCGACGTGCACGTCGAGCGACGTGCCGGCCTCCGCGGTGGGCAGGACGTCGCCGCGCAGCCGGTCGACCAGGTCGCTGGTCTGCTGGGACTGCGGCGCGGAGTCCGGTACGACGGTGAGGACCGCGGTGTTGCCGCCGCCGCTGTACGTGACGGGGCCGACGGACTCGACGCCCGCCGTGGTGCGGAGCTGGGCGGGCAGCTCGTTCATGGCGAGGCGGTCGCCGGCGCCGTCCAGCTTGGCGACGAGGGTGAGCGGGCCGTTCACGCCGGGGCCGAAGCCGTCGGCGAGCAGGTCGTACGCCTGGCGGGTGGTGGATGTCGCGGGGCCGTTGCCCTGGTCGGAGGTGCCGAGGCGGAGGGAGAACGTGGGCAGTGCCAGGACCAGCATGACGACGGCGGCGACGGCGCCCAGCTTCTTGGGGTGGCGCTCGACGAACGCGGACCAGCGGGCGGCGAACCCGGTGGGCAGCTCGGGCTCCGGGCCGTGCTCGGTGAGACGGCGGCGCTCGCGGCGCGACAGGGCCCGCATGCCGATCAGGGACAGCAGGGCGGGCAGCAGCGTCACGGAGGCGGCGACCGTGAGGACGACGGTGAGGGACGCCGCTATGGCGACGCCGTTGAGGAAGCCGAGCCGCAGGATGAGCATGCCGAGGAGGGCGATGCAGACGGTCGCTCCGGCGAAGACGACGGCACGGCCGGTGGTGGCGACGGCGTTCTGGGCGGCCTCGGTGACGCTGAGCCCGCGTTTGAGGCCCTTGCGGTGGCGCGTGACGATGAACAGCGCGTAGTCGATGCCGACGCCGAGGCCGATCAGCATGCCCAGCATCGGGGCGAAGTCGGCCACGGTCATGAGGTGGCTGAGCAGGGCTATGCCGGAGTAGGCGGTGCCGACGCTTACGAGGGCCGTGGCGATCGGCAGGACGCTCGCGGCGAGGGAGCCGAAGGCGAGGAAGAGCACCACGGCGGCGACCGCGACGCCCACCATCTCGGCGGTGTGCGAGCCCTCACTCTCGGTGAGCGCGGCGACGGAGCCGCCGACCTCGACCTGCACGCCGTCGCCGGCGGCGGCGCGTGTGGTGTCGACGAGGGCCTGGGCCTGCTCCTGCGGGATGTCCTCGGCGTGCTCGTCGAAGGTGACCGTGGCGTAGGCGGTGCGGCCGTCCTCGCTGATCTGTCCGCTCTTCGCGTCGGACGCCTCGGCCGCCGCCTCGGCCGCCTTGGCGGGCGCCTGCGCGGACGTCTGGGACGACTGGGCGGGCTGTGACGCCTCGGCCTCGCGGGCGGCCTCGGTGGAGGCGTACGGGGTGGTGACGGCGACCACGCCCGGGAGGTCGGCGACCTTGTCGAGCATGGTGGTCATGCGCTGTTCGACGCCCTCGGCGCGGACGCTGCCGCGCTCGGTGTGCCAGACGATGGTGCCGCTGTCGCCGCCCTGGCCGGGGAACGTCTCCTCAAGGAGGGCCGTGGCCCTGCCGGACTCGGTGCCGGGGACCTCGTAGTCGTTGGAGTACGCGGACCCGACCACAGCCGAGGCCGCCGTGACTCCGCAGAACGCGGCAAGCCAGAGCAGTACGGCGACGAGTCGGTGGTGAAGACACCACCGTGCGAGGGCTGCCAAAGGGTTCGCTCCCTGAGGGGTTCGTGGTTCATCGCCGGGAGCCTCCCGGAAGAACACATGACCTGCTTGACAGCCACTCTGACAGCGAAAAGAGATCCTTTGCCCCTTTCGTGGCCTGACTCACAACACCGTGAGGAGGCCCCGGGGGGAAGGGAAACACGGAGGGCGGTGCACCGGAGTCCGGTGCACCGCCCCACGCGTACGGGATTCTCAGCCCTCGCTGACGCCCAGCTTCTCCAGGATCAGCTCACGGACGCGGGCCGCGTCGGCCTGGCCACGGGTGGCCTTCATGACCGCTCCGACCAGCGCGCCGGCGGCCGCGACCTTGCCGCCGCGGATCTTGTCCGCGATGGCGCTGTTGGCCGCGATGGCCTCGTCGACGGCCGCGCCCAGCGCGCCCTCGTCGGAGACGACCTTCAGGCCGCGCTTCTCGACGACGGTGTCCGGGTCGCCCTCACCCGCGAGGACACCCACGATGACCTGGCGGGCCAGCTTGTCGTTGAGGTCGCCGGATGTGACGAGCTCGGTGACCCGGGCGACCTGCGCCGGGGTGATCGGCAGCTGGTCCAGGGACGTACCGGACTCGTTGGCGTGCCGGGACAGCTCGCCCATCCACCACTTGCGGGCCTGGTCGGCCGGGGCGCCCGCGTCGACCGTGGCGACGATCAGGTCGATGGCGCCGGCGTTCAGGATCGACTGCATGTCCAGCGCGGAGATGCCCCACTCCTCGCGCAGCCGGCCGCGGCGCACCCGGGGCAGCTCGGGCAGGCCGGCGCGGAGCTTCTCGACCCACTCGCGGGACGGGGCGATCGGCACGAGGTCGGGCTCCGGAAAGTACCGGTAGTCCTCGGCCTCCTCCTTCACCCGGCCTGACGTGGTCGAGCCGTCGTCCTCGTGGAAGTGGCGGGTCTCCTGGACGATCGTGCCGCCGCCGAGGAGGACCGCGGCGTGCCGCTGGACCTCGTAGCGGACGGCCCGCTCGACCGACCGCAGCGAGTTGACGTTCTTCGTCTCGCTGCGCGTACCGAACTTCTCGGTGCCGATGGGGCGCAGCGACAGGTTCACGTCGCAGCGCATCTGGCCCACCTCCATGCGGGCGTCGGACACGCCGAGGGCCCGGATGAGGGCGCGCAGCTCGGCGACGTACGCCTTGGCGACCTCGGGTGCGCGGTCACCGGCGCCGACGATCGGCTTGGTGACGATCTCGATCAGCGGGATGCCCGCGCGGTTGTAGTCGAGGAGGGAGTGCTGCGCGCCGTGGATACGGCCGGTGGCGCCGCCGACGTGGGTCGACTTGCCGGTGTCCTCCTCCATGTGGGCGCGCTCGATCTCGACGCGGAAGACCTCCCCGTCCTCCAGCTGGACGTCCAGGTAGCCGTTGAAGGCGATCGGCTCGTCGTACTGGGAGGTCTGGAAGTTCTTCGGCATGTCCGGATAGAAGTAGTTCTTCCGGGCGAAGCGGCACCACTCGGCGATCTCGCAGTGCAGCGCGAGTCCGATCTTGACGGCGGACTCGACGCCGGTCGCGTTGACGACGGGGAGCGCGCCGGGCATGCCGAGGCAGACCGGGCAGGTCTGGGTGTTCGGGTCCGCGCCCAGCTCGGTGGAGCAGCCGCAGAACATCTTGGTCTTGGTGCCGAGTTCGACATGCACCTCCAGGCCCATGACGGGCTCGTAGGTGGCGAGGGCGTCCTCGTACGACACCAGGTCAGTCGTGACGGTCACGGTGAAACATTCCCTCTCAGCCGAACAGGACGTCGTCGTCACCGATGCGCTTCAGTTCGCGCACCAGGATGGCGAGGCCGGTGACGATGGCAGCGGCGGACACGACGGCGTCCACGAGCTGCAGCGTGTCGTGCTCGGAGCGGGCCTTGCGGGCCTGTTTGATCACACTCAGCGCGCCGAACGCGGTGGTGCCGATGGACAGGTACGTACCGGCCCTCGACTTCTTGAAGCCCTTGGCCTTGGTCAGTGCGCTCACAGCGACGGAGCCTCCTCCAGCAGCGGGTGGCCCCAGCGTGCCACGTAGGCGGCCTCGACCGCGGCGCCCACCTTGTAGAGGCGGTCGTCCCGCATGGCCGGGGCGATGATCTGCAGGCCGACGGGCAGGCCGTCCTCGGGCGCCAGGCCGCAGGGCAGCGACATGGCGGCGTTGCCGGCCAGGTTGGTCGGGATGGTGCAGAGGTCGGCCAGGTACATGGCCATCGGGTCGTCGGCGCGCTCGCCGATCGGGAAGGCGGTGGTCGGGGTGGTCGGGCTGACGATCACGTCGACCTGCTCGAAGGCCCTCTCGAAGTCCCGTGTGATGAGCGTGCGGACCTTCTGCGCGGAGCCGTAGTACGCGTCGTAGTAGCCGGAGCTGAGCGCGTAAGTGCCGAGCATGATGCGGCGCTTGACCTCGTCGCCGAAGCCGGCCTCGCGGGTGAGGGATGTGACGTCCTCGGCGGAGCGCGTGCCGTCGTCGCCGGTCCGCAGGCCGTAGCGCAGGCCGTCGAAGCGGGCGAGGTTGGAGGAGCACTCGGAGGGCGCGATCAGGTAGTACGCGGAGAGCGCCAGGTCGAAGGACGGGCAGTCCAGCTCGACGACCTCGGCGCCCAGCTCCTTGAGGAGCTCGACGGCCTCGTCGAACCGCTGGACGACACCGGCCTGGTAGCCCTCGCCGCGGAACTGCTTGACGACACCGACGCGCAGACCGGCGACTGAGCCGTTGCGGGCGGCCTCGACGACCGCCGGGACCGGGGCGTCGATGGAGGTGGAGTCCATCGGGTCGTGCCCGGCGATGGCCTCGTGGAGGAGGGCCGCGTCGAGGACCGTACGGGCGCAGGGGCCGCCCTGGTCGAGGCTGCTGGAGAACGCCACCATGCCGTAGCGGGAGACGCCGCCGTACGTCGGCTTGACGCCGACCGTGCCGGTGACGGCGGCCGGCTGGCGGATGGAACCGCCCGTGTCGGTGCCGATGGCGAGCGGGGCCTCGTAGGAGGCGAGGGCGGCGGAGGAGCCACCGCCGGAGCCGCCGGGGATCCGGGTGAGGTCCCAGGGGTTGCCGGTCGGGCCGTAGGCGCTGTTCTCGGTGGAGGACCCCATGGCGAACTCGTCCATGTTGGTCTTGCCGAGGATGACGACGTCGGCGGCGCGGAGCTTCTTGACGAGCGTCGCGTCGTACGGCGGGCGCCAGCCCTCGAGGATCTTGGAGCCGACGGTGGTCGGCATGTCCCGCGTGGTGAAGATGTCCTTGAGGGCGAGCGGCACGCCGGCGAGCGGACCGAGCTTCTCGCCGCGCGCGCGCTTCTCGTCGACGGCGCGGGCCTGGGCGAGGGCTCCCTCGCGGTCGATGTGCAGGAAGGCGTGGACCTTCTCGTCGACGGCGGCGATGCGCGCGAGGTGGGCCTCGGTGACCTCGACGGCGGTGAGTTCGCCGGACGCGATCTTCGCCGCGATCTCGGCGGCGGTGAGCTTGATGATGGTGCTGTCCGTCATGTCGGTCAGTCCTCCCCCAGGATCTGCGGCACCTTGAAACGCTGCTGCTCCTGTGCGGGGGCTCCGGAGAGCGCCTGCTCGGGGGTGAGCGACGGACGGACCTCGTCCGCGCGCATGACGTTGGTCAGCGGCAGCGGGTGGGAGGTCGGCGGGACGTCTTGGTCGGCGACCTCGGAGACGCGGGCGACCGCGCCGATGATGTCGTCGAGCTGTCCGGCGAAGTGGTCGAGCTCGTCGCCGGACAGCTCCAGACGTGCCAGCCGGGCGAGGTGAGCGACCTCCTCGCGCGTGATGCCAGGCATGCAGCGATCCTCAGGGGTGAGTGTTGTGGGTTTTGGCCCAATCCTATGGGTCGGGTGGCGATGCCTGTGAAACGGTTTGCGCTGCGGTTACGTGACCGGGTGGCTCGACGGCTCGTCGGACGGGGACGGCGGGAGTGCCGCGGCGGGCCGGTGCCAGCCGCGTTCGCCCCGTGCGCGGAGCCAGGCCGTGGTCTCGTTGGGCGGCATCGCCGCCGCGACGAGCCAGCCCTGGACGGCGTCGCAGCCCAGGTCGCGGAGGCGCTCCCAGGTCTCGTCGTCCTCGACGCCCTCGGCGACGACGAGGAGGCCCAGGGAGTGGGCCAGGTCCACGGTGCAGCGGACGATCTCCGCGTCCTCGTTGTCGACAGCGAGGCGGGCGACGAACGAGCGGTCGATCTTCAGTTCGCTGACCGGGAGGCGGCGGAGGTGGACCAGGGAGGAGTAGCCGGTGCCGAAGTCGTCCAGGGACATCTTCACGCCGTGGCCGGTCAGCCCGGCGAGGGTGTCGGCGGCGCGCTGGGGGTCCTCCAGGAGGACGTGTTCCGTTATCTCCAGCTGGAGGGCTCCGGCGGGGACGCCGTGCCGGGCCAGGCGGGCTGCGACCGCGCCGGCGAAGCCCGGGCTGTGGACATCGCGTGGGGAGACGTTGACCGCGACGGGGACCTCGAGGCCCTGGGAGCGCCACTTGGCGACCTGGCCGAGCGCGGTCTCCAGGACGTACTCGGTGAGATGCGGCATCAGGCCGGAGGACTCGGCGATGGCGATGAACTCGTCCGGGGGGACCCGGCCGCGCTCGGGGTGGACCCAGCGGACGAGGGCCTCCAGGCCCGCGACATGGCCGTCGAAGCGGACCTTGGGCTGGTAGTGAAGCTCGACCTCGCCCGCGTCGAGTGCGCGGCGCAGGTCGCCGAGGAGGCCGAGCCGGTCGGGGGTGTTGGAGTCGCGCTTGGACTCGTACACCTCGACGCCCGTACGGTCCCGCTTCGCCTGGTACATGGCGACGTCGGCGCGCTGGAGGAGCCCCTCGGCGTCCAGGGCGTGGTCGGGGAAGACGGCGACGCCGGCGCTGGCCTCCAGGACGAGCGTGAGCCCGTCGAGGTCGAGCGGCGAGGACAGCTCGGCGGCGAGGTGCCGGGCGATGCGCTGGGCGCTTGTGGTGGAGTCGGCGGTCGGGAGGAGGACGGCGAACTCGTCGCCGCCGAGCCGCGCGGCCTCGGCCCCTCGGGGCAGGGCGAGACGCAGCCGCTCGGCGATCTGGAGGAGCAGCCGGTCGCCCGCCAGGTGACCGAGCGTGTCGTTGACGGACCGGAAGCGGTCGAGGTCGATCAGGACGAGCGCGGTGCGGACGCCGTCGGCCTCGGCCGCCTCCAGGGCGGACCAGGTGCGCTCCAGGAGCCACTGGCGGTTGGGGAGCCCGGTGAGCGGGTCGCGCAGTTGTTCCTCGGCGCGGGCTCGGGCGATCCACATCGTGGAGTCGAGGGCGATTAAGGGCACGGCGAACAGCGGCAGGAGCACCGGCAGGGAGACGGCGACGACGCAGATGAGCGGGGCGATGCCGAGCAGGGCGACGGCGACGAGGCCCTGCCGGAGCAGCGCGGTGCGGGCGGCGGTGGGCAGACCGCCGGTCTGCGGGGCGAGCGTGTACCACAGGACGAGACGGGTCACCACCAGGTAGGTGCCCGCGGCGAGCGAGACTTCCGGTACGGCGGCGATCCCCCATTCGAGGGGCTCCCAGGGCCGTTCGACGGACGGGACGTCGCCGAAGGCGGCGAGGACGAGCGCGGCGGCGCCGATGCCGAGGATGTCGGCGGCGCCGTGCAGCAGGCCCTGTCGCCAGCGGTGCCTGCGGGCGGCGCTGACGAGGACGACGACGGCGAGGCTGACCAGCCCGGCGGGCACCCAGCCGTACAGGAGAAGCACGGCGAGGGTGAGGGCGGCGCCGGAGCCGGTGCCGCCCCACCAGCGGTCGCGGCCGAGGGCCACGAGGTGGCCGACGACGATGCCGGTGAGGACGGCGAGGGACCAGCCGGTGGTGCCGCCGGGGAAGAGGGCGTGGCCATGGCTCACGGCGCGGTAGAAGCCGGTGGTGAGGGCGACGCCCGCGAGGGTCACCACGATGACGGGCAGCCTGGCGAGGACGCCCTCGTAGGCGGCCGCGAAGGGCGCCGTGAAGGGCGCCTGCGTGCGCGGTCGTACGACCGGATCGGCACTCTCGGTCGGTTTCATTCCGTCCCTCTCACAGCCGGCGGTGCCGTTGCCTCTGCCTCGTGATGGCCTGTTGTCATGCCACCACGACTGGACTTCCCCAACGCAGCCGTGCACGACAGGCGCACGTCTCAACAGTAGGCCGCGGAGGGCTTCGACGGGCAGCGCTCTACAGCTCTTGCCCGAATGCGACCCGGCCACCCTTATCCGTCTGGTATGCGCTGAACGGGTGACGATTTCCGGCCTGTTCTCGCCCTACTGTTCGACGGGTGCGGCCACTTCACGGGCTGCGTCGGGGCCTTGTTCCAGCAGGACGGCGAAGCCGTCCTCGTCCAGAACCGGAACCTTCAGCTGCATGGCCTTGTCGTACTTGGAACCCGGGTTGTCACCGACCACCACGAAGGACGTCTTCTTTGAAACGGAACCGGTCACTTTTGCTCCGACGCTCTGGAGCGCCTCTTTTGCGCCATCCCTGGTGAAGTTCTGCAGCGTGCCCGTGACGACGACCGCCAGCCCCTCCAGGGGGCGCGGGCCCTCCTCCTCGCCGGCGCTCTCCTCCTCCATCCGGACGCCCGCGGCCCGCCATTTCCGCAGGATCTCGCGGTGCCAGTCCTCCTCGAACCACTGCTTCAGAGAGGCGGCGATGGTCGGTCCGACCCCCTCGACGGCCGCCAGCTCCTCCTCGGTGGCCTGTTCGATGCGGTCGATGGAGCGGAACTCGCGGGCCAGCGCCTCCGCCGCGACGGGGCCGACATGGCGGATCGACAGGGCCGTGATGACCCGGGCGAGCGGGCGCTGCTTCGCCTCCTCGATGTTCCTGAGCATCGCGAGGGCGTTCTTCTTCGGCTCACCCTGCTGGTTGGCGAAGACCGTGACGACCTTCTCCTCACCCGTCTTGGGGTCGCGCTTGGGCAGCCCGCTGTCCTGGTCCAGGACGTACGCCTTGATGGGGAGCAGCTGTTCGATCGTCAGATCGAACAGGTCGCCCTCGTCGGCCAGCGGCGGGTCGGCCGGCTCCAGCGGGCGGGTCAGCGCGGCGGCCGCCACATAGCCGAAGCTCTCGATGTCGAAGCACCGCCGTCCGCCCAGGTAGAACAGCCGCTCCCGCAGCTGGGCCGGGCAGGTCCGGCCGTTCGGGCAGCGCAGGTCGACGTCGCCCTCCTTCATCGGCTTCAGCGGGGTCCCGCACTCGGGGCACTCGGAGGGCATGACGAACTCCCGCTCGCCGCCGTCCCGCAGGTCGACGACCGGCCCGAGGATCTCCGGGATGACGTCACCGGCCTTGCGCAGTACCACCGTGTCGCCGATGAGGACGCCCTTGGCCTTCACCACGTCCTGGTTGTGCAGCGTGGCGAACTCGACCTCCGAGCCCGCGACCGTGACCGGCTCCACATGCGCGTACGGCGTGACCCGGCCCGTGCGGCCCACCCCCACGCGGATGTCGACCAGCTTGGTGTTGACCTCCTCCGGCGCGTACTTGTACGCGATGGCCCAGCGCGGGGCGCGCGAGGTCGAGCCGAGCCGCCCCTGGAGGCGGATCTCGTCCAGCTTGACGACCACCCCGTCGATCTCGTGCTCCACCGAATGGCGGTGCTCGCCGTAGTACGCGATGAACTCCCGTACGCCGTCCAGGCTGTCGACCACCCTGTTGTGCCGGGCCGTCGGCAGGCCCCACCCGCGGAGCAGCTCATACGCCTCGGAAAGGCGGTCGAGAGAGAGTCCCACGTGCGCCCCGATGCCGTGCACCACCATGTGCAGCGGGCGCGTGGCCGTGACGCGGGGGTCCTTCTGGCGGAGCGAACCGGCCGCGGCGTTCCGCGGGTTGGCGAAGGGCTTGTCGCCCGCGGCCACCAGACGCGCGTTCAGCTCCTCGAACTTCTCCATCGGGAAGTAGACCTCGCCGCGGATCTCGACCAGGTCCGGGATCCGGTCACCCTCCAGCCGGTCCGGGATGTCGGAGATCGTCCGCACGTTCGGCGTGATGTCCTCGCCGGTCCGGCCGTCGCCGCGGGTCGCCGCGCGCGTGAGTCTGCCCTTCTCGTACGTGAGGTTCACGGCCAGGCCGTCGACCTTCAGCTCGCACAGGAAGTGGTGGTCCGCCGCGCCGACGTCCCGCGCGACGCGCTCCGCCCACGCGGCCAGCTCTTCGTCGTCGAACGCGTTGTCCAGGGAGAGCATGCGCTCGCGGTGCTGGACGGCCGTGAACTCCGTCGCGTACGCCCCCGCCACCTTCTGGGTCGGCGAGTCGGGCGTGCGCAGCTCGGGATACCGCTCCTCCAGCTGCTCCAGGGAGCGCAGGAGCCGGTCGAAGTCGGCGTCGCTGACGACCGGCTGATCCTTCACGTAGTACCGGAAGCGGTGCTCCTCGACCTTCTCGGCAAGCCTGGCGTGCTCCTCCCGGGCATCCGCCGGCACCACGTCGTGCTGGTCGTGCTGTTCGACAGCCACGTCGATCCTCCCGTTACTCAGGGTTGTCCGCGAGGGACTTCGCCGCCTTGACACAGTGCGCCAGCGCACGGCGGGCATACCCGGGCGAAGCGCCCGCGAGACCGCACGTCGGGGTGATCACCACGGACTCGCCGAGAGTCCCCGGATTCAGCCCCAGCCTGCGCCACAGCGTCCTGACTCCCATGACGCTACCGGCAGGTTCTGACAATCGACTGTCCGTGGAGGGCACCGTGCCGGTGAACAGCTTCGTGCCGCCCTCGACGGCCTCCCCGATCGCCTCCTCGTCACGCTCGGTGAGTAGCCCGAAATCGAACGAGATGGCCGCCGCACCCGCCCGGCGGAGCAGCGCGAACGGCACGTCGGGGGCGCAGGAGTGCACCACGGCGGGCCCGTCGTGGACACCG
Organism: Streptomyces sp. TRM49041; assembly: GCF_008271805.1. Lineage (GTDB taxonomy): Bacteria > Actinomycetota > Actinomycetes > Streptomycetales > Streptomycetaceae > Streptomyces. Next base: position 144,464 of record NZ_VSRY01000165.1, on the reverse strand, counting down.
ATCACATCGCGCAGGGCGCTCTCGACGGTCTGGCGGTCGACGGCGCGGTGGGTGCGGTAGCCGCTGGCGGTCCTGACCTGCCCGCGCAGCACGGCGGTGAGGGACGGCTCGTCGAGCTGGAGCACCGGCCGGGCGCCGGGCACCCGGCGGCGTACCTCCGCGAGGTGTCCGCGCAGCCCTTCGGCGAGCGACGCCGCCAGGTCACGGCAGGCCCCTGGGTCGCCGAGCGCGGCCTCGCCGCCGCGCAGTTCCAGCGCGGCGGCGAGCGTCCACGGCCCGACGGCCTGGACCTTCAGCGGGCCCTCGTAGCCCTGGGTGAACTCCTCCAGCGCGTCGAGGTCCTCCCCCAGCCACGCGTGCGCGCGGCGGGTGTCGCGGCCGGGCCGGTCGCTGATCCGCCAGCCGCTCGGCTCCACATGCGCGTACACCTCGACGAGGAGCCCGGCCGTCCGCCCGATCATGTCGGCGCCCGGGCCGCGCGCGGGCAGTTCGGGAAGGTGGACGAAGTCCTCGAAGGACCCGGTCACGGCCTTGGCCGCCTCGCGCGCGTCGCCGCCCGGCATCGACCCGACCCCCGTGGCCGGACCCCAGTTGATCTCGTCGCTGTGGTTGTTCTCGCTCACCCGGGAAGGGTACGCGCAGCCGCCTACCGGCCCGGGCGGACGGTCAGGTCCTGGACCTCCGCGTCACGCGGCAGGTCGATGGCCATGAGGAGGGTCGTCGCGACCGACTCGGCGTCCATGAGGCCGGACGTGTGGTACGCCTTGCCCTCCTGCCGGTGGACCTTGGCCTGCATGGGGCTGGCCGTGCGGCCCGGGTAGACGGAGGTGACGCGGACGCCGTTGCCGTGCTCCTCCGCGCGCAGGGCGTCGGCGAGCGCCTTGAGGCCGTGCTTGGAGGCGGCGTACGCGGACCAGTCGGCGTTGGCGCGGAGCCCGGAGCCGGAGTTGACGAAGACGACATGGCCCTGGGAGACGCGCAGCTGCGGCAGAAGCAGCCGGGTCAACTCGGCCGGGGCGACCAGGTTCACGTCGAGCTGCGTGCGCCATGCCTTCGTGGTGAGCTCTCCGACCGGGCCCAGGTCCACCACGCCGGCGATGTGCAGCAGCGTGTCGAGCCGGTCGGGCAGCGTCTGGTGGGAGAACGCCCAGGACAGCCGGTCCGGGTTGGCGAGGTCCCCGACGAGCGTGCCGGCGCCGGGGTAGCGGCCGGCCAGCTCCTTCGCGCGTCCGGCGTCCCGCGCCACCAGGATCAGGTCGTCCCCGCGCGCGTGGAGGCGGCGGGCGACGGCCGCGCCGATGCCGGAGCCGGCGCCGGTGATCAGATGTGTGGTCATGGCAGCCATGCTCGCACCCCGGCACCTAGCGAATCCCGGCGACCTCTTCCAGGTAGGCCAGCGCCGAAACGCCGTCCTCGGCGAAGAAGACCAGGTCGGTGAGGGGCAGCGGCAGGAAGCCCTCCTCGTCCATGCGGCGGAACTGCTGCTTCAGGCCGTCGTAGAAACCGGCCGTGTTGAGCAGCACGACCGGCTTGGTGTGCAGGCCGTGCTTCTTCAGCTCCAGGATCTCCGTGGCTTCGTCGAGCGTGCCGGTGCCGCCGACCATGACGACGATCGCGTCGGCCCGGGCGAGCATCTGCGCCTTGCGTTCGGCGAGATCCTTGGTGACGACCATCTCGTCGGTGTCGGGGCGCGCCTTGTGGGAGAGGAAGTCCACCGAGACGCCGAGGAGCCGTCCGCCCGCCGCCTGCGCGGCGTCGGCGACGACCTTCATGAGACCGGCGTCGGAACCGCCCCAGACGAGAGTGTGGCCGCCCTTGGCGAGGAGTCCGGCGAACTCGCGCGCGGGGCCGGTGTAGCGCTCGTGCAGGTCGGCGGCGGAGAGGAAGACGCAGATGTTCATGGCGCAACCGTACGGGGCCGGAACGGGGAACACGGCCGGACCGGGCGCCGTTGACCCGGATATGACGCCATCAGGACACCGCATCACCGTCGAGCCGGCCGACGGGCCGGTCCGGGTCGAGCGGGACGGGCAGATCGTCGCCGACAGCCGCCGCGCCCTCGCCCTGCGCGAAACGGGCTGCCGCGTACGCCACTATCTGCCGCCCGAGGACGTCCGCACCGACTTGCTGGAGCCGTCCGGGAAGCACACGTACTGCCCGTTCAAGGGCACCGCGTCGTACTGGTCCCTCCCCGGCCGCCCGGACGCGGTATGGGCCTACCCGGACCCGAAGCCCGAAGTGGCGGCCATCAAGGGGCACTTCTGCTTCTACGGCCCGGACGAGACGTGAACGGCACGGGACCTGATCGGGACGGGACCTGATCGGGACGGGAGCGATCGGGACAGGGCCTCAGGCAGTGACCGTCGCCGTGCGGCGGGTCGTTGTGGCGATGGTGGCCGAGCCGACCACTCGGGTGCCGGCGTAGAGGACGATCGCCTGGCCCGGGGCGACGCCGCGGACCGGCTCCGCGAAGGTGACGCGGAGTTCGCCGCCGGTCAGCTCGGCCGTCACCTCCGTCTCGCCGCCGTGGGCCCGGAGCTGGGCGGTGTACGTGCCTGGCCCGTCGGGGGCGCGGCCGCACCAGCGGGGCTTGACGGCGGTAAGGGCGGTCACGTCCAGGGCCTCGGCGGGGCCGACGGTGACGGTGTTGTCCACCGGCGAGATGTCCAGGACGTAGCGGGGCTTGCCGTCCGGGGCCGGGTGGCCGATGCGCAGGCCCTTGCGCTGGCCGATGGTGAAGCCGTAGGCGCCGTCGTGGGTGCCGAGCCTGGCGCCGGACTCGTCGACGATGTCGCCCTCGGCCCTGCCGAGGCGGGAGGCGAGAAAGCCCTGGGTGTCACCGTCGGCGATGAAGCAGATGTCGTGGCTGTCGGGCTTCTTGGCGACGGCCAGGCCCCGGCGCTCGGCCTCGGCGCGGATCTCGTCCTTGGTGGTGAGCGTGTCGCCGAGCGGGAACATGGCGTGGGCGAGCTGCCGCTCGTCGAGAACGCCGAGGACGTACGACTGGTCCTTGGCCATGTCGGAGGCGCGGTGCAGTTCCCGCGTGCCGTCGGCGAGGGTGACGACCTTCGCGTAGTGGCCCGTGCAGACCGCGTCGAAGCCGAGGGCGAGGGCCTTGTCGAGGAGGGCCGCGAACTTGATCTTCTCGTTGCACCGCAGGCACGGGTTGGGCGTACGCCCCGCCTCGTACTCGGCGACGAAGTCCTCCACCACGTCCTCGCGGAAACGCTCCGCCAGGTCCCAGACGTAGAAGGGGATGCCGATCACGTCGGCGGCACGGCGGGCGTCGCGCGAGTCCTCGATGGTGCAGCAGCCTCGCGCACCGGTGCGGAAGGACTGCGGATTCGCGGAGAGCGCCAGATGCACCCCCGTCACGTCGTGTCCCGCCTCGGCGGCACGGGCGGCGGCGACGGCGGAGTCGACGCCGCCGGACATGGCGGCGAGGACACGGAGGGGGCGCTGGGAGGTCTCAGTCATAGCGCTACCAGGGTACGGGGCTCCGGGAACCGTAGTCGCGTGAGTAAGCGTTCACGGTCACATGGGCAGTGAACAGAGCGGACGGGTGGGGCGGCGTGCCCTGCTGATCGGTGGCGGGGCCGCCGTGGCGGGCGCGGCGGCGCTGGGGTGGGACGAGCTGAGGCGGATGTGGTGGCGGCTTCCGGGCACGGAGAAGAAGCGGGTGGAGGGTGAGCTGGACCACGCGGACGCGCAGTGGACGGCGGCGGCCCGCGCGAACTGGCGGCGGGCCGACCGCCCGGACGACTTCGGCATCGACCGGATCGTGATCCATGTCGTGCAGGGCAGCTACGCGACGGCGCTGCGCGTGTTCAAGAACCCGGGGCACGGCGCGGCCGCGCACTATGTGGTGGGCAAGGACGGGCGCATAGCGCAGATGATCCGCGAGCTGGACGTGGCGTTCCACGCGGGGAACCGGAGCATGAACGAGCGGAGCGTCGGCATCGAGCACGAGGGCTTCGTGGACCGGCCGCAGGACTTCACCGCGGCCATGTACGAGTCCTCGGCGCGGCTGGCGGCCGACATATGCGCCCGGTACGCCATACCCGTGGACCGGGAGCACATCATCGGCCATGTGGAGGTCGAGGGCACGGACCACACGGACCCCGGGCCGCACTGGGACTGGGACCGGTACATCAGGCTCGTACGGGAGGCCGCGGCGCGCCCCGCGTCACCGCCACCGTCGCCGTCCGCCCCGGCCCCGGGCACGAGGGCGGCGACCACGAGGGCGGCGCCGGCTAGCTGAGGCCCGCCGTCCTCGCCCGCTCCACGGCCGGGCCGATGGCCTTCGCGAGGGCTTCGACGTCGGCGCGGGTGGAGGTGTGGCCGAGGGTGAAGCGGAGCGTGCCGCGCGCCAGGTCGGGGTCGGTGCCGGTGGCCAGCAGGACATGGCTGGGCTGGGCGACGCCGGCGGTGCAGGCGGAGCCGGTGGAGCACTCGATGCCCTGGGCGTCCAGGAGGAGGAGCAGGGAGTCGCCCTCGCAGCCGGGGAAGCTGAAGTGGGCGTTGGCGGGGAGCCGGTCGTCGGGGTCGCCGCCGAGCACGGCGTCCGGAACGGCCGTACGGACGGCGTCGATCAGCTCGTCGCGCAGGGCACCGATGTCGCGGGCGAACTCCTCGCGGTGCTCGCCGGCGACCCGCGCGGCGACGGCGAAGGCGGCGACGGCGGGGACGTCGAGCGTGCCGGAGCGGACGTGGCGCTCCTGGCCACCGCCGTGCAGCACGGGTACGGGGCTGTACTCGCGGCCGAGGAGGAGCGCCCCGATGCCGTAGGGTCCGCCGATCTTGTGCCCGGACACGGCCATGGCGGCGAGTCCGGAGTCGGCGAAGCCGACCGGGACCTGGCCGACCGCCTGGACGGCGTCCGAGTGCAGCGGGACGTCGAACTCGCGGGCGACGTCGGCGAGTTCGCGGACCGGCATGATGGTGCCGATCTCGTTGTTGGCCCACATCACGGCGGCCAGGGCGACGCTGTCGGGGTCGCGGGCGATGGCCTCGCGCAGCGCGTCGGGGTGGACACGGCCGTACGCGTCGACAGGCAGGTACTCGACGGTGGCGCCCTCGTGGTCGCCGAGCCAGTGGACGGCGTCCAGGACGGCGTGGTGCTCGACGGGGCTCGCGAGAACCCGTACGCGGCGCGGGTCGGCGTCCCTGCGGGACCAGTAGAGGCCCTTGACGGCGAGATTGTCGGCCTCCGTGCCACCGGAGGTGAGGACGACCTCGCTGGGGCGCGCGCCGAGCGCCTCGGCGAGGGTCTCGCGGGCCTCCTCGACGGTGCGGCGGGCCCGGCGCCCGGCGGCGTGCAGGGACGATGCGTTGCCCGTGGCGGTGAGCTGGGCGGTCATCGCCTCGATCGCCTCCGGGAGCATCGGAGTGGTCGCGGCGTGGTCGAGGTAAGCCATGGTGCACCGATTCTACGAGCCCGGGGCGGCCGCCCGGCGGGGGCGTATCCGGCCATTCGGCCCGGACGCCCGCCCGGGGCGCGGCACGGCCCTCGGCCCCGGTGCGGCCAGGACGTCGACCCGGCTCCGCTCCCCGGCCTGCCCGGCTCGGCTCCCCGGCCTGCCCGGCCCCACCGGACGGGTCAGGCGAGGCTCCACGACACGGTGCCGGTCACGGACACGAGCGTGGCCAGGAGGGCGAGATCGGCGAGTCCGAGGGCGAGACCGAGGAGGGCGCGGCCGCGGCGCTGGGTGCCGCGGCGCAGCGCGAGCACGGCGAGGCCGATGGCCATCGGGCCGAGGACGATGTTGAGGACGAGCAGGCCGACGAGGCCGAGTACGAAGGCGGCGACGGCCATGCCGTCGGCGTCGCTGCGCGGGATCACGGCGTTTTCCATGGCGGATCGGCCTCTCAGTGCTGACAGCGCCGACGCCGGCGGGCGAGGCGCTCACGGGCGGCGAAGACGAGCAGCCAGGCGGCGATGGCGGTGGCCCCGGCGGCGGTGACGGGAAGGGGCACGAAGGCGGCGGTGCCGAGGACCGTGCCCAACAACAGCAGGGCGGCGACGAGAAAGAGCATCGGGTTGCCTCTCCGAACGGTGAGGTTACAACTGTGCACTGACCCATCAGTCTAGTCACTTGGCGCCACTGGAACCGTTCGGAGAACGGTTGTTTACTGCATGGCATGAGTCACACCACCGGGAGCCCCGGAGCCATGGGAGTCCGGCAGGCGCAGAAGCGGAAGACCCGCCAGGCACTGATGGACGCCGCGCTCGCGCTGCTCGAGAACCAGAGCCTCAGCAGCCTGGGGCTGCGGGAGGTGACCCGCGCGGTGGGCATCGCCCCGACGGCCTTCTACCGGCACTTCCGCGACACCGCCGACCTCGGGGTCGCCCTGGTGGACGAGGCGCTGGGCAGCCTGCACGGGACGATCCGTACGACGCTCGCAACCACCGGGGACAGCGAGGAGCGGATCGCCGCGACGGTGGACCTGATCGCGGGGCTGGTACGGGACTTCCCGGCGCACGTCCGGTTCCTGGTGCGCGAGCGGCACGGCGGGGTGCGGGCGGTGCGCGACGCGATCGGGGGCGAACTCGACCGGTTCGCCGAGGAGGTGGCCGACGGGCTGGGGCGGCCCCCGGAGGCGGCCGGCTGGGAGCGGGACGATCTGCTGATGCTGGCGGGCCTGTACGTCGACCTCATGGTGATGACCGCGTCCGCGTTCCTGGCGGCGGAGGAGGACCCCGCCGCCCGGGAGCGCGTGGCGCGGGTGGCGCGGCGGCGGCTGCGACTGGTGAGCCTGGGCCGCCGCCACTGGCTTGACTGACCGGTGCGCGCGGCGCGTCCTGGGCCGTACGCGTACGCCCCCCGCGCCGGTCCCGGTTACGCCTCGCGGGGAGCGCGGGCGAGCTGGCGGGACTGGGCGACCAGGCGGTCGGCGCTGTCCCAGACCTCGGCGTCCTCCTCCAGGAAGCCGCCCGCGAGGTTGCGGGTGGTGATGGCGACCCGCAGCGGGCCGGGGGCGGGGCGGCAGCGGATGTGCGTGGTGAGTTCGACGGTCGGCGTCCAGCCCTGGAGGCCGAGGTCGAACGCGGTCGGCGGGAGCGCGTCGACCGTCAGGAGCAGCGAGAGCGGGTCGGGGTCGCGACCGTCGGCGAGACCGAACCAGCCGCGCATCTCCCCCTTGCCGGAGGGCTCGCCGACGGCCCAGCCGATGGTCGCCGGGTCCAGCCTGATGTCCAGCAGCCGGGTGATCTCGGCGGAGCCGGGCAGCGGCACCGGGGCGTCCGACGGGCCGAAGCAGTGCTCGTACGGCGGGATGGCCGGCGGCTTCGCGGTCGTACGGACGTCGTCCGGCAGGCCGCCCAGGTCGCCGTACGTGGCGACGACACGGATGCGCTCGGTCTCGGTGCCGTCCTCGGCGTACTGGAAGAGGGACGCCTGGCCGGTGGAGAGCGTGCGCCCGGTACGGACCGTCTCGGTACGGATCACGGCCGGGCCGGGGAGGGAGGGCGCCAGATAGTGGGCCGAGACCGAGAAGGGGTCCGGGTGCGGCAGCGCCTCACCGAGGGCGCGGCCCAGCAGGGCGAGCAGGTAGCCGCCGTTGACGACGCCGAAGATGGTCCACTCGGCGGAGAGGTCCGTGTCGTAGACACCGGGCTCGCGGAGGGTGACCGCGGTGTCGCGGTCGAACTGACTGCTGTCCATGACCAGAAACGGTACAACAACTAATTACTAAGCGGTAGCTTTGTCGACGACGCTACTCCTCGGTGGCCGAGGAGCGCCGGTTCCAGGCGCGGGGCGCCCGCCACCGGTACCGCAGCGCGAGCAGCCGCAGAACGAACGCGGTGAGGGCGGCGAGAGCGCTGGTGAGAGGGTTCAGCATCTCGAACCGGATGAACAGCACGACCATGGTCGCGCCGACGATCGCCGGCACCGCGTAGAGGTCCCGGTCCCAGCGGAGCAGCGACGGCGCCTCGTTGGCGAGGACGTCCCGGAGGACGCCGCCCCCGACAGCGGTCGCCAGACCGAGGACCGCCGACTGCGTCAGCCCGAGCCCGTACTCGTACGCCTTGGTCGCCCCGGCCACACAGAACAGCCCGAGGCCGGCGGCGTCGAAGACGTTGACGGCGGCCTGGGTGCGCTCCACGACCGGGTGCAGGAAGAACACCAGGACGGTGGCGACCAGCGGCATCAGGAAGTACCCGAGGTCGGTGAAGGCGGCCGGCGGTACGGCGCCGATGACCAGGTCCCGGAAGAGCCCGCCGCCCAGCGCGGTGACCTCCGCGAGGACGGCCATGCCGAAGACATCGAAGTTCTTGCGGACGGCGAGGAGCGCGCCGGAGATCGCGAAGACGAAGATGCCGGCGAGGTCCAGCGCGTGGAGGACGGAGGGGGTGAACAGATCCAGGAGCACCGCACTGTTCTACCGCGTGGGGCGCGTGCGGCGGCGTCCTGTCTCACGCCCGCGTGCGCACCCCGCGGGACCGGCCCGCCCGGGCGCGGGGTCTGCCCGCGCCCGGGCGGGGCGTCACGCGGTCTTCTCCACCGGCTCGGCGGACTCGGCAGAGTCGTCGGAGTCGGCCGGCTCCGGCGACGGTTCGCCCGAGGCCGATGTGCCTGCGCCCGTGCCCGTGCCCGTGCCCATGACAGCCTCCCCGCCCGTCGCGCGCGTCAGAGGCAGGGTGCCCGCCTCGATCTCGGCGGTGAAGTGACAGGCGACCTTGTGGCCGTCGCCGGTGTCCGCCAGCTCCGGGCGGGACTCCGCGCAGCGCGGCTGGGCCCAGGGACAGCGGGTGTGGAAGCGGCAGCCGGCCGGGGGGTTCGCCGGGGACGGGAGGTCGCCGTGGAGCAGGATGCGCTCCCGGCGGTCCTCCACCTCCGGGTCCGGTACCGGGACGGCCGACATCAGGGCCTTGGTGTACGGGTGCTTGGGCGCCGCGTACAGGGCGTCGCTCGGGGCCTCCTCGACCAGCGAGCCGAGGTACATGACGCCGATGACGTCCGAGATATGCCGGACGACGGCCAGGTCGTGGGCGATGACCAGGTACGTCAGGCCCAGCTGCTCCTGGAGCTCCTCCAGCAGGTTGATCACCTGGGCCTGGATGGACACGTCCAGGGCCGAGACCGGCTCGTCGCAGATGATGACGTCCGGTTCCAGCACCAGCGCCCGCGCGATGCCGATGCGCTGGCGCTGGCCGCCCGAGAACTCGTGCGGATAGCGGGACAGGGCGTTCGTCGGGAGCCCGACCCGCTGGAGGATCGCCTTGATCTTTTCGCGGCGTTCCTCCTGCGTCGCGCCGATGCCGTGCGCGAGCATGCCCTCCGTCAGGATGGACTCGATGTTCTGCCGGGGGTTCAGACTGCCCAGCGGGTCCTGGAAGACCATCTGGAGGCGGCGGCGGAACTTCCGCATCTCCTCCTCGGGCAGCTTCGCCAGGTCCGTGCCGTCGAAGACCACCTCGCCGTCCGTGACGTCGACGAGCCGCAGCACGGCCCGGCCCAGCGTCGTCTTGCCGCAGCCCGACTCTCCGACCAGGCCGTAAGTCCGGCCCGCCTCGACCCGCAGCGACACGCCGTCGACCGCGTAGACATGGCCCACCGTACGATCGAACAGCACGCCCTTCTTCACCGGGAAGTGGACCTTCACACCGTCCAGTTCGAGCAGGCTCATGCCGGTACCTCCTCGCCCTGTGCGGCCTCGGGTATGACGGGGTTCACGCAGCGCACACGGTGGCCCTCGGCGCGCGGCTCGGTCAGCTGGGGCGTACCGGTGAGGCACTCCATCGTGTAGTGGTCGCAGCGCGGCGCGAACGCGCAGCCGTCCGCCCAGGCGATCTTGTCGTTGATCGAGCCGCGGATCGGGTTCAGCGGCTCGCCGCGCGGTGCGTCCAGGCGCGGGATGGAGCCGAGGAGCCCGTGCGCGTACGGGTGCGTGGGGTGGGCGAACAGCTCGCGGCGGCCCGCGGTCTCCACCGCCTTCCCCGCGTAGAGCACGTTGACCTGGTCGCAGAGCCCGGCCACGACGCCCAGGTCATGGGTGATCATCAGCAGGGCGGTGCCCTCCTGGTCCACCAGCTCCTTGAGCAGTTCCAGGATCTGCGCCTGGATCGTCACGTCGAGCGCGGTCGTGGGCTCGTCGGCGATGAGAAGCCGGGGCGCGCACGCCACGGCCATGGCGATGAGGGCGCGCTGGCGCATACCGCCGGACAGCTGGTGCGGGTACTCCTTGAGCCGCCGGTCCGGGTCGGGGATGCCGACCCGGTCGAGCAGGTGCGCGGCCTCCTTGCGGGCGGCCTCGCCCTTCAGCCCCCGATGGCGCCGGAGGATCTCGGTGACCTGGACGCCTATGGGGATGACCGGGTTCAGCGAGGACAGCGGGTCCTGGAAGATCATGGCGAGCTTGCTGCCGCGCATGTCCCGGAGCTTCTTCTGACTCATGGCGAGCAGGTCCACGCCGTCGAACTCGGCGCGCCCGCCGACGTGGACGCCCTTGCGCGGAAGGAGGCCCATGAGGGCGAGGGAGGTCACGGACTTGCCGCAGCCCGACTCGCCGACCAGGCCGACGACCTGGCCCTGGTCGACGGTGAAGGAGACGCCGTCGACGGCCCGCGACGGGGTACGGCCGCGGCCGCCGAAGGTGACGGTGAGTTCGTCAACTGATAGCAGTGGCATGGCAGTTCAGCCTCGCAGCTTCGGGTCGAGGGCTTCGCGCATGGCCTCGCCGAGCAGGGTGAAGCCGAGGGCGGTGATGATGATCCCGACCGCCGGGTAGACGGCCATCATCGGCGCGTTGTCGAAGAACCGCTGCGCCTGGGAGAGCATCACGCCCCACTCGGGGACGGCCGGATCCGGGTTGCCCAGGCCCAGGTAGGACAGGGCGGCGGCCTCGATGATCGCGGTGGCGAGGCTGAGGGTCGCCTGGACGATCACGGGGCTGAGCGAGTTCGGCAGGATCTGCGTGAGCACGATCCGCTTCCGCCGCACACCCAGCGCCTTGGCCGCGAGCACGTAGTCGGAGCCGCCCTGCGCGAGCATCGAGCCGCGCAGCAGCCGCGCGAAGATCGGGATCTGGACGACACCGACGGCGATCATCACGGTGGTCAGGGACTGGCCCAGGACGGCCGCGATGGAGACGGCGAGCAGCAGCGACGGCAGCGACAGCATCATGTCGATGAACCGCATGACGACGGTGTCGACGCGGCGGCCGGCCTTGCCGCCGAGGGTGGCGGCGGCACCGGACAGCATGCCGACGCACGCGCCGACGAGCAGACCGATGAGCATCGAGACGACACCGACCAGAAGGGTCTGGCGGGCGCCGACGAGGATGCGGGAGAACATGTCGCGGCCGAGGTGGTCCAGGCCGAACCAGTTCTCGCCGCGCATGCCGACGAACTTGCCCTGGTTGGCGAAGACCTCGCCGCGCCATGTCTGGGCGGTCGGCGCATGGGGTGCGACCCACGGGCCGATGACGGCGACGACGACGAACACGGCGATGACGACCGCGCCGATAACGGCCATCTTGCTGGCCTTCAGCCGGCGGAACGCCTCGCGCCACAGACTGGCGCCGGACGTGGTCTCGTTCGCCTGGGTCAGCTGGGCGAGGCGGTCGATCTTGTCGGTCTTGGCGGACACGTCAGTTCACCCGCACTCTCGGGTCAATGAGGCTGTACGCCAGGTCTACGAGCAGGTTGATGACGACGTACACCATCGCGATGAACATGATGAAGCCGACCAGCACCGGGTAGTCACGGGCGTCGATGGCGTCCTTGATGAAGGAGCCGATGCCGCCGAAGGCGAACACGGACTCGGTGAGGACCGCGCCGGACAGCAGCGACCCGGTCAGCAGACCGATGGCGGTGACGACCGGAAGGAGGGCGTTGCGCAGCACATGGCGGACGCGGACGACGCTCTTCTCCAGGCCCTTGGACTCCGCGGTGCGGACGTAGTCCTCGCCGAGGACCTCCAGGACGCTGGCGCGGGTCATGCGGACGATGACGGCGAGCGGGATCGAGGCCAGGGTCACGGCGGGCAGGATCAGATGCCACAGCGCGTCCCACGCGGCGTCGAACTCGCCGGTCAACAGGCCGTCCAGGACCGCGAAACCGGTGACGCCGGTCGCGTCGAGGCCGGTGGACAGCCGCCCGTAGCTGGGGAAGAGACCGAGGTTGACGGCGAAGACGCCCTTCAGGATGAGGGCGAGGAAGAACACCGGGATGCAGATCCCGAGGAGCGAGCCGGACACCGAGGCGACGTCGAGCCAGCCGCCGCGCCGCTTCGCGGCGAGGTAGCCGAGCGGGATGCCGACGGCGATGGCGATGAGCATGGCCGTGATGCTGAGCTCGACCGTGGCCGGGAAGCGCAGGGCGAACTCGTCCCACACGGGCTGGCCGGTCTTGGTGGAGGTGCCGAGGTCCAGCTGGAGGATGCGCTTGATGAATCTTCCGTACTGCACCCAGATGGGCTGGTCCAGGCCGAGGGCCCGGTTGATGCGCGCCACCTCGGTCGCGGTGGCCCGTTCACCCAGGATCGCTGAGGCGGGTCCGCCGGGCAGCCGGTTCAGCCAGAGGAAGAGGAGAACCGACAGGCCGAGCAGGGTGGGTATCAGCTGTAGCAGTCTTCGTACGACGAGTCGCAGCACCCCGCATGCCCCTTTCTTACGTGTACGTCAGAAGCGGGTCCGCCCGGCCACGTTGAGGTGTGGCCGGGCGGACCCCGCATTCGGTGGGGGGATTACTTGAAGGAGACCTCGGCGAAGTTCTCCTGCGTCAGCGGGGAGACCTTCGGCGGGTTGACGTTCTTGCCGAACGCGATGGCCGGCGGCGAAGAGGAGATCGGGAGACCGGGCAGGTACTCCATGATCTTCTCGTTGGCGGCCTTGTACGCGTCGACGCGCTTGGCCGGGTCGGTCTCCTTGGAGGCGCCGGTCACGGCGTCGAAGACGGCGGGCTCCTTGAAGCCCCACTGCTTGTCGTACTCGGCGAACCAGGTACCGATGAAGTTGTAACCGTCGTTGAAGTCACCGGTCCAGCCCAGCATGTGCAGGGCACAGGCACCGGCCTCGGTGGCGTCCAGGTAGTCCGGGGCCCACTTCATCGGCTTGGGGGTGACGGTGATGCCGGCCTTCTCGAGGTCGGCCTTCATCAGCTCGAAGATGTCCTGCGGGGCCGGCATGTAGGGCCGGGTGACCTCGGTCGGGTAGCAGAACTCGACCTTCAGCTTCGGCTCACCGGCGGCCGCGAGCAGCTGCTTGGCCTTGTCGGTGTCGAACGGGTACGTCTTCACCTTGTCCGACCAGCCGGCGACCGTGTCCGGCATGAACTGCGTGGCGACCTTGCCGCCCTCGGGCAGCTGGGTCTTGACGATGTTCTCGCGGTCGACGGCGTGCGCGATGGCCTGCCGGACCTGGGGCTTCTGCAGTGCCGGGTTCTTCTCCTGGGTCATGCCCACGTAGAAGATGTTGAAGACGTCACGGGTCGGGACCTCGTAGCCCTCTCCCTCCAGCGTCTTCACGTCCGCCGGGGACACCAGGTCGTAGCCGTCGATGTCACCGGCCTGCAGCGCTTGGCGGCGGCCCTCCTCGGTGGCGATCGCACGGAAGACCAGGTTCTTCACCTTGGCCTTCTCGCCCCAGTAGTCGTCGAAGCGCTCAAGGGCGACTTCCTTGTTGCCCTTGTTCCACTTCATGATCTTGTACGGGCCGGTGCCGGCGACCGTGCCGGCCTCCTGGCTGTACTTGGGGTACGTGATGGCGTCGTCCTTGCCGGTCGCCGCCTGCTTCTCGTACGCCTTGACGGCCTTCGGCGAGTGGATCGCCAGCGCCTGGAGGGAGAAGCCGCCCGGCAGGTTGGCGGAGGGCTCGTGCACCTCGATGACTGCGGTGTCGGCGTCCTTCGCGGTGCAGGACTTGTAGTTCGCCTTGGGGGCGTCCTTGTCCTCGTTCTGCGCGAAGCCGCCCATGATGGACTGCCAGTAGTACGAGACGGCGCTGGACTGGTAGGTGCCGGTCCAGTTGAACCAGTGGTCGTAGTTGGCGCAGACCGCTTCGGCGTTGAACGGCTCCCCGTCGTGGAACTTCACACCCTTGCGCAGGTTGAAGGTCCACACCGTGCCGGCGTCGTTGCTCGACCACTTCTCGGCGAGGCCGCCGACGAGTTCGCTGCCGCCGGGCTCGTGCTCAAGCAGAGCCTCGAACGCCTGGCGGGTGACCCGGAAGGTCTCGCCGTCGCTGGCGAGGGCCGGGTCCAGCGAGCTGGGGTCTCCGGCGCCCGCGAACACGAACGTGTCCTTGTCGCCGCCCTTGTCGCCGTCTTTGCCACGCTCGCTGGCGCAGCCCGTCGCGATCATTCCGACGGCCAGCGCCGCGGTGACCGCGCGGACGGCGCGGGACTTGAGTATTCGCATGGGCCACCCCTGGTTTGGCCTAGTGAATGAGGTCTTGACGGCCGAACACTACCGACGGGTGACACCCCGGAGAACAGTCCGGATAGCGGTGATACCTAGTCGAGACCCGGACACTCGCCAAACCGGGTTCATCCAGGACAAGCGCACTGTCCGAGTTAACGCCACGGACACACAGGGGAGTTCGGGTCCGCTACTGAACGGCAGCTCAGCGCTGCTGCGGGTAGCCGTAGCCGCCCGCGCCGGGTGCGGGAGGGGCGAGGTGGGCCTCCCGGTCGTAGAACGGCCGCGCGTTGGCGAGGAGCCACATCGCGACCGGGTCGTACGCGTCGGACATGGCCACGGTGGACACGGGCAGCCCGTCCGGGACGGCGGCGACGGACTGCTGCATCATCGCGCGGACCGAGTCCACGGACGCCTGGCCCGTGTCGTACAGGTCGAGGCCGATGGCCAGGTACGGCGTGCCGAGCGAGGGCTGCACCCAGGCGCGGCGGAGCGAGCGGACGGCCGGGGTGCGGTGGGCGTTCTGGGTGAGCAGGGCGTAGAACTGCGGCAGCTCGATAGCGGGCTCGGTGAGCCTGAGCGGCCCCGCGGGCATGCGGTCCAGGCCGGTGGCGATACGGCGCAGGTCGGCCCAGGGGATGCCGACGCCGCCGCCGGGGGCGTGCGGGTTGAGCCAGATGCCCCAGCGGTCGGGGTAGAGGGCGCGGGCCACGTCACGGACGGCGACGAGCTCGTGAGAGCGGTTCCAGCCGGAGGCGGCCAGCTCCTGGGCAGAGGTGACGCACGGGGCGTAGCCGAGGCCGTCGATCTCCATGTTGCCGTACTGGGCGTCCGGGGAGCCGGCCTGGCCGTGCCAGAGGAGCATCCACACCTGGCCGTCGGCGAGGGCGTGCAGCAGCGCCTCGTACGCGTCGTAGCGGCCGGGCGTGATCTGCCGCAGCATGTGCTCGACCTCTCCCCAAGCTCTCGACTCCGCTTGAGCAGGGGACGCCCCATTGCCCGCCGCAGTGCCTGACGCGCTCACCCGGATCCCGCCCCTCGATTCAACAGACTTCCGGTCCAGCTTAAGGGGGCTTCCGGTCAGGAGCTGTGCTCGCGCCGGTAGAAGGGGACGACCTTTTCCAGCATCCAGTCGCCGACGAGGTCGTGGGCGACGTCGAGGAGGACCAGGTTCACCGGCCAGGGCACGGCGACGCGGCCGAGGGCGCGCCCGAGGGCGTCCATGGGGACGAT
Source organism: Streptomyces sp. TRM49041 (assembly GCF_008271805.1). Lineage (GTDB taxonomy): Bacteria > Actinomycetota > Actinomycetes > Streptomycetales > Streptomycetaceae > Streptomyces. Next base: position 128,871 of record NZ_VSRY01000165.1, on the reverse strand, counting down.
GCGGTCCGCGCCCTCCCAGGAGGACAGCTGGACGCCGATGAACAGGGTGGGCGGCTCACCCTCGATGCTGGCCAGCGCGCGGCGGGCGGTGAGGACGAGGCCGGCCGCATCGAACTCGGCGCCTGCCGCGGCCAGGAAGTCGACGGGGTCGTCCTGCCAGTCGGGCTCGTACAGCCGGACGCGGGCGCCGGACGCGGCCCCTCCCGCTGGGTCCCCGGCCTGGGGGGAACCGTCGTTCGCGGGACGCCGGCCGGTGCGGCACAGCTCGGCGACGGCGGGCGGCGGGAGCGGGGCGCCTATGGTGCCGCCGGGGTTCAGGGCGATGCCGAGCTGCGGGGGCAGGCCGCGGGCGAACTCCACGGCGGGCGCGACCGTGTACGCCATATGGTCGCCGACGCAGGCGCGGAACTGGGTCTCGGAGCTGAACACCGGGACGTACGGCCGGCCGTCGAGCTCGAGCGTGGGCAGGTCCAGGCCGGGGCCGCCGGGGCCCGCGCTGTCGGGGCCGCCGCCCTTCGGCAGCGGCACCCAGACCTGGCCGCGGCCGAGGACCTCGACGATCCGGGCTCCGGCGGCGCTCTGGCCGAGGGAGGCGGAGAGGACCTCTTCCAGCTCGTTGGCCGGCCATGCGGTGTCGACTGAGGCTGCGGCGGCTGTGTCGGCTGCTTCCACGGGCTTTCCTGTGTCCTTCCGGTGCGTGCCGCAGCACCCTAGCGCGGGTGGGGGCCGGTGTGGTCGCCGAAGGTGATCCTGACCAGCGCCGTGGCCGCCGCGCGGTCGAGGAGCACGGCCGAGGCGCAGCCGCCCGGCAGTACGCTCCGCTCGGCGTCCCGGACGAGGCGCCCGACGGCTCTGCGGTGCCGGGCGAAGGCGTAGGCGGACACACCGCGCCCCCGCTCCCGCTGGCCGTCACGGGCAGTGCCGGGCTTCACGTCGAGCAGCAGCAGATGCAGGGCGCTGCCCCGGCGGCGGGCCTCGCGGGCGAGCCAGCGGCGCACCCAGGACTGGGTGCCGCAGTCGTGGACGACGACGCTGCGCCCGGAGCGGAGCTCCCGCCACAGCCCGGCGTAGTGGGCGATCCGTACGAGCGGCCGGTAGACGGCGTACGGGAGGAGCCGTGGCAGGCGGTGATCCCAGCGGTCCCTGGTGTCCTGGGAGTCGACGGCGCGGCCGGGTGCGGTGCGGCTGATGAGCGTGGACTTGCCGCTGCCGGGCAGGCCGGAGACGACGACCACGTCTCCCGCGGCGAAGGCCAGCTCACGGGGGACGTGCCCGCCGCGGTCGCGCAGGTCCCGCAGGACCGGGGCGGCGGTGGTGCGGGCGGGCAGTGCCGGTGGCGCCGGCACCCCCGCGGTCGTGGCGTATGCGCCGGACCGCTGCATCGTCATGGCCCCTCCCAGTCGGCTCCCCCGACAGCCTGCCCAAGAAGTGTAAAGAAACGGTAATAGGGCACAAGCGATTTGCCGACAGCCGAGGGTTTGCCGATCCGCACCCTCGTGCGATGATGTGCGCGCCGACAACCGCATACCGGCCGATCGAATCCGCGCGGGAGAGTTCCGGGCCAGCTCTGGTCCGGGCGCCGAAGGAGCAAGTTCCTCCCTTGAATCTCTCAGGCCCCGTACCGCACGGATGAGGCAGATCTGAAAAGCGAGCCGTCGCCGCACCTCGGCGTGGCGGCTCCACCCAAGGTGCAAGCCGCGGGCCCGTAAGGGGTCACGGCGAACCTCTCAGGTTCCGATGACAGATGGGGAGGACCGTCCTCGTCACCATGCCCCGGACCTGGGAGCCCCTTCATGAGTACTTCCCCCCGCCATACGGCCCTCGATGCGCTGCATCGTTCGCTGGGCGCGACCATGACCGACTTCGCCGGCTGGGACATGCCGCTGCGGTACGCCAGCGAGCGCGACGAGCACCAGGCCGTACGCACCAGGGCGGGTCTGTTCGACCTCTCCCACATGGGTGAGATCACGGTCACCGGCCCGCAGGCGGCGGACCTGCTGGACCACGCGCTCGTCGGCAACATCGGCGGTGTCGGCGTGGGCCGCGCCCGCTACACGATGATCTGCCGCGAGGACGGCGGCATCCTGGACGACCTGATCGTGTACCGGCTCCAGGAGCGGGAGGCCGGGTCCTCTCACTACATGGTCGTGGCCAACGCCTCCAACGCCCAGGTCGTGCTGGACGCGCTGACCGAGCGGGCGGCGGGCTTCGACGCCGAGGTGCGCGACGACCGCGACGCGTATGCGCTGATCGCCGTCCAGGGCCCCGAGTCCCCCGGCATCCTGAAGTCCCTGACCGACGCGGACCTGGACGGTCTGAAGTACTACGCGGGACTCCCGGGCACGGTCGCGGGTGTGCCGGCGCTGATCGCCCGGACGGGGTACACCGGCGAGGACGGCTTCGAACTGTTCGTCGAGCCGCGGCACGCCGAGCCGCTGTGGCGGGCGCTGACGGAGGCAGGCCAGGGCGTCGGCCTGATCCCGTGCGGCCTGTCCTGCCGCGACACGCTCCGCCTGGAGGCGGGCATGCCGCTGTACGGGCACGAGCTGACCACCGCCCTGACCCCGTTCGACGCGGGCCTCGGCCGGGTCGTGAAGTTCGAGAAGGCCGGCGACTTCGTGGGCCGGGCCGCCCTGGAGGCCGCCGCCGAGCGGGCCGAGACCGCGCCGCCGCGCAAGCTGGTCGGCCTGGTCGCCGAGGGCCGCCGGGTGCCGCGCGCCGGGATGGCCGTGGTGGCGGACGGCCGGGTGATCGGCGAGGTCACCTCGGGCGCCCCGTCGCCGACGCTGGGCAAGCCGATCGCCATGGCGTACGTGGACGCGGCGCACGCCGCGCCCGGCACCTCCGGCGTCGGCGTCGACATCCGCGGCACCCACGAGCCGTACGAGGTCGTGGCGCTGCCGTTCTACAAGCGCCAGAAGTGACACGCTCGCGAGAGAGCACGCCTCCGGGCGGCACGCTCGCGACGCCCGCGGCGCCGGACGTGATCCCGCGCACCCCCTCCCCGTTCACCACCACTCCCCCGCGTACAGGAGAATCCAGGTCATGAGCAACCCCCAGCAGCTGCGCTACAGCAAGGAGCACGAGTGGCTGTCGCCCGCCGAGGACGGCGTCGCGACGGTCGGTATCACGGAGCACGCGGCGAACGCCCTGGGCGACGTCGTGTACGTCCAGCTCCCCGAGGTCGGCGCCACGGTCACCGCGGGCGAGACCTGTGGTGAGCTGGAGTCCACCAAGTCCGTCAGCGACCTGTACTCGCCGGTCTCCGGTGAGATCGTCGAGGCGAACCAGGAGGTCGTGGACGACCCGTCGCTGGTGAACACCGCTCCGTTCGAGGGCGGCTGGCTCTTCAAGGTGCGCGTCGCGGAGGAGCCGAAGGACCTGCTCTCCGCCGACGAGTACACCGAGTTCGCCGGCTGACCAGCCCGACACCCAGACCCCTAGGGACCGCGTGATGTCGCTTCTGAACACCCCTCTCCACGAGCTGGACCCGGACGTCGCCGCCGCCGTCGACGCCGAGCTCCGCCGTCAGCAGAACACCCTGGAAATGATCGCCTCGGAGAACTTCGCTCCGGTCGCGGTCATGGAGGCCCAGGGTTCAGTCCTCACCAACAAGTACGCCGAGGGCTACCCCGGCCGCCGCTACTACGGCGGCTGCGAGCACGTCGACGTGGTCGAGCAGATCGCCATCGACCGCGTCAAGGCGCTGTTCGGTGCCGAGCACGCCAACGTGCAGCCGCACTCCGGCGCCCAGGCCAACGCCGCGGCGATGTTCGCCCTGCTCAAGCCGGGCGACACGATCATGGGTCTGAACCTCGCGCACGGCGGGCACCTGACCCACGGGATGAAGATCAACTTCTCCGGCAAGCTGTACAACGTCGTCGCCTACCACGTCGACGACAGCGGCACCGTGGACATGGCCGAGGTCGAGCGCCTCGCCAAGGAGTCCAAGCCGAAGCTGATCGTGGCCGGCTGGTCCGCCTACCCGCGCCAGCTGGACTTCGCGGCGTTCCGCCGGATCGCGGACGAGGTCGGCGCGTACCTGATGGTCGACATGGCCCACTTCGCGGGCCTGGTCGCGGCCGGGCTCCACCCGAACCCGGTCCCGCACGCCCATGTGGTCACCACGACCACGCACAAGACCCTGGGCGGCCCGCGCGGTGGCGTCATCCTGTCGACCCAGGAGCTCGCCAAGAAGATCAACTCGGCGGTCTTCCCGGGTCAGCAGGGCGGCCCGCTGGAGCATGTCATCGCGGCGAAGGCGGTCTCCTTCAAGGTCGCGGCGAGCGAGGACTTCAAGGAGCGCCAGCGGCGCACCCTGGAGGGCGCGAAGCTCATCGCCGAGCGCCTGGTGCGGCCCGATGTCACCGAGGTGGGCGTCTCCGTCCTCTCCGGCGGCACGGATGTGCACCTCGTCCTGGTCGACCTGCGCAACAGCGAGCTCGACGGCCAGCAGGCCGAGGACCGGCTCCACGAGATCGGCATCACCGTCAACCGGAACGCCATCCCGAACGACCCGCGGCCCCCGATGGTCACCTCGGGCCTGCGGATCGGCACCCCGGCACTGGCCACGCGCGGCTTCCAGAAGGACGACTTCGCCGAGGTCGCCGACATCATCGCCGAGGCGCTCAAGCCGTCGTACGACGCGGACGCGCTGAAGGCCCGGGTCACGGCGCTCGCCGACAAGCACCCGCTTTACCCCGGCCTGTAAGAGTTACGTAGGTTACAGACCGAATTGCGGGGCACCGCGCACACTGGCTTCGGTGAGTGCGGTGCCCCGTTCCATGCCCCACCCCGCACCCCACCCCGCACCCCACACCCAGCCCCACGCCCCACGCGCCCCACCCTCCCGCACCACCCCGGCAGACAGCGGCGTCTACCAGCCCCAAGGAGTCACCCGTGGCCATCTCGGTCTTCGACCTGTTCTCGATCGGCATCGGCCCGTCCAGCTCCCACACGGTCGGCCCCATGCGGGCGGCCCGGATGTTCGCGCGCCGTCTGAAGAACGAGGGCCTTCTCGCCCACACCGTCTCGATCCGGTCCGAGCTGTACGGCTCGCTCGGCGCGACCGGCCACGGCCACGGCACGCCCAAGGCGGTCCTCCTCGGTCTGGAGGGCAACTCACCCCGTACCGTCGACGTGGAGACCGCCGACGAGCAGGTCGAGCGGATCAGGACCGACAAGCGCATCAACCTCCTCGGTGTGCACGAGATCGGCTTCGACTTCGACGAGGACCTGGTGCTGCACCGCCGCAAGGCCCTGCCGTACCACGCCAACGGCATGACCCTGTGGGCGTACGGCGCCGACGGCGCGACGCTGCTGGAGAAGACGTACTACTCGGTCGGCGGCGGGTTCGTCGTCGACGAGGACGCCGTCGGCGCGGACCGGATCGTGCTCGACGACACCGTCCTGAAGTACCCCTTCCGCACCGGTGACGAGCTGCTCCGCCTCACCCGCGAGACCGGCCTGTCGATCTCCGCGCTGATGCTGGAGAACGAGAAGGCGTGGCGCACCGAGGACGAGATCCGCGAGGGGCTGCTGGAGATCTGGCGGGTCATGCGGGAGTGCGTGGCGCGCGGTATGTCCCGTGAGGGCATACTGCCGGGTGGTCTCAAGGTCCGCCGCCGTGCCGCGAACACCGCGCGCAAGCTGCGCTCCGAGGGCGACCCGCTGGCGCTCTCCATGGAGTGGATCACGCTGTACGCGATGGCGGTGAACGAGGAGAACGCGGCGGGCGGCCGGGTCGTGACCGCCCCGACGAACGGCGCGGCCGGCATCATCCCGGCGGTGCTGCACTACTACGTGAACTTCGTGCCCGGCGCCGACGAGGACGGTGTGGTCCGCTTCCTGCTCGCGGCGGGCGCGGTCGGCATGCTGTTCAAGGAGAACGCGTCGATCTCCGGCGCCGAGGTCGGCTGCCAGGGCGAGGTCGGCTCGGCCTGTTCGATGGCGGCGGGCGCGCTCGCCGAGGTGCTGGGAGGCTCCCCCGAGCAGGTGGAGAACGCCGCCGAGATCGGCATGGAGCACAACCTCGGCCTGACCTGCGACCCGGTCGGGGGACTCGTCCAGATTCCGTGCATCGAGCGCAACGGCATGGCCGCCGTGAAGGCCGTCACGGCGGCGCGGATGGCGATGCGTGGCGACGGCAGCCACAAGGTGTCCCTGGACAAGGTCATCAAGACCATGAAGGACACCGGCGCCGACATGTCCGTGAAGTACAAGGAGACGGCGCGCGGCGGCCTCGCGGTGAACATCATCGAGTGCTGAGGCCCTCGGGGGTGTCGGGCTCCTCCCGGGTCTCAAGGACCCCGGAGGTCCCGGCGGTCCCGAAGGTCTCAAGGACCCCGGAGGTCCCGGCGGTCCCGAAGGTCTCAAGGACCCCGGAGGTCCCGGGGGCCCCGGGGTTCCCGGCAGCCCCGGGGTTCTCGGGCGTCCCGGGGTTCTCCGTGCTCTCGGCGGGGGCGGGCTGCTGGCCCAGGAAGAGCATGCAGGCGAACTTGAGCACATCGCCGCGCACGCCGTCGCTCTTGCGGGAGAACCACTCCAGGACGAGCAGCTTGAGCAGGACGACGGCGACGAGGACTGCGGCGCCGGTGGCGACGCTCTGCAGCGGGGTGAGGCCGGCGATGTGGGCCGTGAGGGAGCCGGTGCCGGCGGCGGCACAGGTCTTCCAGAACGCTGAGGACATGGCGGTTTCACTCCTGGGAGAGGTGGGGTCCGGCCCGTCGGGGCCGTCGGGCCTGCTGCCCGTGCCCCCAGGAAACCGACGTTTTCTCAGGCGCTCCACGAGCAGCGTTCTCAAGCTGAACTCAGCGCTGTCACAGCTCCCCTGAGTTGCATTCAGTTCAGGTTGAGATGTGTTTCTCCAGGGCTAGCATGAGGCCATGAGGGTCGGAGTTCCGGAACAGGACAGGCCGTATGTCGCCGCACTCGGCGAACTGATCGTGGAGAGCCGCACCGGGGGACGGACATCCCTCGGCGGGGTGGCGGCGGCCATCCTCTTACGGCTGTTGTTCGTGCGGGGCCAGTTCGTGTCCGCCGAGAACCTCAAGGGGATGCTGCCGAACGGCGGGGCCGCCGGCGCCGTGCACACGCACATCGGCAAGCTGAACGCGGCCCTGAAGGAGCACGGTGTCGCGCTCCCCAGGTCGGCCTCGGGCGGCTACCGGCTGCCGAAGGGCATGCTCGGTCTGGATGTGCTCGAATTCCCCGGTCAGGTGGCGTCGTTGGGGGACCCGGTGGACGCCGGCGAGGTGGCCCGTCTGCTGGCGATGTGGCGCGGGGACCCGCTGGAGATTCACCCCCTGGTCGAGGCCAGGCACTGGAACGAGGCGCTCAAGGCACGGCGTGACCTGATGGCCCGGGTGTCGGAGCTGTTCCGGCGGGGGGTGGAGGTGGACGGCTGGAACACGTTCGCGGACCGGTTCGGCGGCGACCCGGCGGTGAAGGCGGCGGACGCGCTGCACCCGGCTCCACGGGCCGTGCGCAGACGGCGGCTGCTGATCGTGGAGGACGACCAGCACATGTGCCGGGAGCTGGAGACGTTGTTCGGCGACTGCGACACCACCGTGGTGAGCGACCTCGACGGATATCACCGGCTCATGGCCGGCGATCCGCCGCGGTTCCACGGCGCGCTGGTGGACCGCCATCTGACCCCGCGCAACACCGACCATCACGGCTACCACGTACTGCGGGACCTTCAGAAGCGCGGCATACCGCGGATACTGATCACCGCGTACTTCCCCAGCGGAAACGTGCGGCAGAACCTCCGGAATCTCACCGAACGCTTCGGACTCTCGGACATCGTCACCAAGGCGGACAGGGCCGACGGGTCGTTCGACAACCTCCATGTCCGGGAGGTCGTCGACCGCATGCTGGGCTCGGGCCCGGAATGACCTCTCAGCGCTGCGGTGCGGTCTCGGTCACCGGCAGCTCGATCCGTACATGAGCTCCCCCCAGGTCCGCTGAGCGCGCCAGGAACGTCAGCGTGCCGTTGTGGTCGACGATGAAGTTCCGTGCGAAGGCGACGCCCCGGCCGCTGCCCTTCGGCACGGCCGGCGGCGGGCCGCTCACCCGGCCGTTGAGGAACGGCAGCCAGATCTCGGGCACTCCCGGCCCGCTGTCCTCGACGTCGATACGGGCGACGGGACCACCGGCGCCCCCGCGCCCCCGGGCCGGCAGACCGAGAGTCACCCGGACCGTGCCCTCGGGGCCGACCTCCCGCAGTGCGTTGTCGAGCAGATTCCCCATCGCCATCTTCAGGAGCTGATGGCTGGCCCAGACGAGCACCTCCTGGTCGGTGTGCGGGACGAAGGCGACGTCGACGCCGGCGGGCGCCGCGGTCAGCAGCCCCAGGCAGTGGCTCTCCAGCTCGGCCCGCAGGTCCAGCCGCTGCTTGGTGTTGAGGTCGTCGTACAGCCGCTTGGGGTCGCGGGCCCGTGCCTCCGCCAGCTGGCCCTCCTCCACGGCCCGCAGCGCGCCCTCCAGCTCGACGCGCCGCGGCTCCGAAAGATCCTCGCGCTCCAGCATCCGCTGGATGGTGGCCGCCGCTCCGGCCAGCCGGTTGACCATGGTGTGCTGGTACGACTCACGTACCTCCAGCAGGCCGAGCACCGCGCTCTCCTCGCTGCGGTCCCTGCGGCCGTACAGCTCCCGCACGTCCTCGTCGAGCCGGGCCTCGACGCGTCGCGGTTCCGGGCCGACGAGGAGGGCGGCCAGACCGGGGCCGTTCCAGCGATAGCGGCCGTCGCCCGGCTCATGGCGCAGGAAACCGGCGGCGGCCACCCGGGACAGGGCGGCGCCCAGCTCCATCGGCGGACTCCCCGCACCGGACGCGTACGAGCCGACCACCGCCGCGATGTCCTCCGCCGACAGCGTCAGGTCCGGCTCACCACGCACGAGCAGCAGCACCGAGCGCAGGGCGGCGGCCGCCTCGCGGTCGGAACCGAGGAACGACCGCTCCACCACCGCGTCGTGGAAGGCTGCCTGGGCGTCCGGGTCGGCGCGCCACTCCTCAAGGGCCTCCGCCGTCAGCTCGTAGGGCCGGCCGGTGTCCGGGAGGAGGCCCACCAGGGCGGCGCGCAGTGCCACCGGGTGGCCGTCGGTGTCGTACAGGAGCATGTCCACGACCGCGTCGGTGTACCGGACGCCGAGGAGGTCCAGCCACCAGGCGAGGTCCTCGTGCTCCTCGTGCGGATGTGCCGCGGGTCCGGAGCGGTCGTCCGGCAGCCGTTGCCGGCCGGCGACATCCACGACGCGCAGGCCCCGGCCCATGGCGCGCAGGACGTTGACGGTGCGGTGACCTCGCGGGGTGGCCCGGCCGTGCCGGTCGGGAGCGGCGAGCTGGAGCACCGTACGCGCGTCGAGCACCGCCACTCCGGGCGGGCTGCCGTTCCGTTGGGCCGCCGTGGCCTGCGTCCTGAGCACCAGCCAGGCTCCGGGCGTGTCCTCGTCGAGCGTCTCCGGCACCCAGTCGTCCGGGCCCACATACAGACGGAGCTTGCGGGGCAGGGCGAGCTGGGGGATGCGCTGGTAGTCGGCGACTCCGGAGAGCCAGGTGACGAAGCCGCTGCCGCACTCCTCCACCTGGTGCCGCGCGGCGTCGGCGCCGAGGTGGGTGTCGAGGGCGTTGGCGAAGTTCCGTACGTTCTCGACGCACATGTTCCGGTGCAGCTCGGTGAGCGCGTCGATCAGCTCGATGCCCGACCGGTCGCGCGGCCGCCACTGGCTGCCGAACTCCGGGCGGGTGCTCACCGAGCCGCCGTACCACGCCAGCGCCTCGTGCAGCGGCACATCCGCCCAGGGCCAGATCCGCAGCTGGGGGACGGTGAGCGGACCTCCGACGGCGTCCGGGGACGGCCCCGCGTCCAGCAGTCTTTCGGCGGCGACCAGTTCTCCCTGGCGCAGACAGTTCCGGACGGCCTGCTCCCAGTCGGCGCGGGCCGCGCCGAGTGCGTCCGCTCCCGCCGAGGACCAGCTGTCCTCCTCCAAGGCGGCGGCGAGCCGGTCCTCCAGTGCGGCCACCCGGCGGCTCTCGGCCTTCTTGAGGTCTCCCTGCCAGCTGTCCAGGGCCTTCTCGGCATCGGCCCACCGGATCTCCGCCAGTGATTCCAGGCCCTGCGGGGGCTGGTCGGCCAGGCCCGCGCGGACAGCGCGCCGCGTCAGCCGGTCGAGGCGCCGGCCCAGCCGGGCCTTCGCCTCGGCGACGGCGGCCTCCACGACTGCTTCCGTGCCGGTGCGGCCCGGTACCTGCCGGGCCGCCGCGAACTCGCCCCGCTCGATCAGCGCCCGTACGGCGTGCTCGGGGTTCTCCACGGGGTGGGCCAGCCCGTCGGCGATCGCCTCGGCCATCTTGTCGGGGCCGACCGGCGTCCCGCCGTCCGCACCGTTCAGCAGGGCCAGCAGCTTCGGGTAGCGCCAGCGCTCGGCCCAGCGGGTCGCGAGGTCGCGCGGAACGGTGGAGGTCCCGGTCTCGTCCTGCGGTGCGGTCATGCGGAGCCTCCCCAGACGGCGATGTCGGTCAGCCGGTCGAGCATGGCCCGGGCGAGCACGGGCTCCGGGCCACCCAGGCCGTCGGCCGCGGCGACGGCCTGGGGCAGCAGCGAGGCCAGTTCGCGCGCCACCGGTACGTACTCGGCGAGTCTGCGGGTGCCGGCCGGGCTGTCCGCGTCCAGGAGCGCGACGAGTTCCGCGGCGCATTCGGCGATCTCGGTGAGCCGGGCCACGAAGTTGAGCCGCTGGTTGCTGATCAGCAGGGGGAGTTCGTGCGCGGTCTCCACCGAGCGGGTGGCCCGGTCCAGGATCCGGTCGACGTCGGAGGCCGGGTGCGCGGCCTGCCACTGCCGCAGGGCCTGGGCGTCCCGGGTCTCGAGGGGTTCCTTGAGGCGGCCGAAGTCGCCGTCGGGGCGGAAGAGCTGGGCGTGGGTGCGGATGCCGGACTGGAAGCGGAAGGTGACCTGGGCGGCGCGGCCGTGCAGCCGGGCCAGCTCCTCCCAGGCGCGGGCGAGTTCGGCCCGGTGCCGGGCGCCGTCGGCCTGGGCCCGCAGTTCGGCGACGGGTACCGGGCCGAGCGTCCGTGCGTCCCAGTGGCTCCGGCCGAGTCGGCAGAGGGCCCGCCACGGGTCGGCGAGGTACTGCTCCAGCAGCTCCAGCGCCTCCGCCGCGGCCTCTGCCCGGTCGGAGGTCAGGATCTCGGCCACGCACAGCGACACCAGGGCGGCGGCCTCGGCGTCCGCCCACGGCCTGGACTGCAGCAGGGCCTCCTCGGCGGTCACGGCCGCCTCCAGCATCGCGTCGTCGAAGAGCGCGTCACCGCGAGCGGCGGCGGCCAGCGCCAGCGGCAGGCGTGGCCGGGTGTGCTCCCCGGGGACGGCGGCGCGCAGCACCATGGCCTCGACGAACATTCCGCGCTCCCAGCAGTCCCGCATCAGCCAGCGGCGCCAGGTGCGGATCTCTGTACTGCCGCCCGTCATCTTCCCGGTCGCGTACGCGGCCGCCGGGCGCAGCACCGGGCGGTACGCCTCGTGCTGCCCGAGGGTGTCGAGGAGCGCCCACACGGCGTCCGGTCCCTGGTCCATGACCTCCTCGACACAGTCGCGGACGACTCGTGCCACGGCGGCCGGATCGCCGGAAGGGGCCTCCTCCGCGACGGCGTTGACCAGTCGCTGGGCCCGTCCGACCGCGTCCGGCACGGTGCCCTCGGGGCCGGCGACGACGGTCGGCCCGGTGGACTCCGCCGGCTCGGGGGCGTCGTGGTCCAGGGCTCCGTGCACGGCGGCGGCCAGCTGGCCCGCCGTGCGCTGGTCGATCACCCTGAGTCCGATCTCGCTGGGGCGGCGGGACACACCCGGTGCCTGGCTGCCGAGGTCGAGCAGGTCGAAGCTGCCGACCAGCCCCTCGTCGTCGCTGACCATGACGCGGGCGTTCGTCGCCTGCTGCACGACCTTGAGGCCGTGCCCGCCGAAGTCCGCCTTCAGCGCCGCCAGCAGCCGGCGTGGACCCTCGGCGACCCCGGTCGACCTGGTCGGCCGACCGTGGGCGATGGTCACCTGCACGCCCGCCCGCAGCAGCTTGTCCACGGCCTGGGAGGCGCGGGAGTCGAAGGCGTCCGGGCCGACGCGGGCACCCGACAGCAGCAGGCGGAACCGGCTGTGGCGCAGCGCCTGCCACAGGGTCTCGCGGTGTGCCCCGTCCACCTGCACGGCGGCCCAGGGCAGCGTACGGGCCTCCAACTCCCTGCGCAGGGCGGCCGCGTACTCGACCCACGCCTGGCCCCACACCACGACCACGGCCTCGGACGGCGGTGTGCCGTCGGTGGTCTCGGCGGGTTCCGCGGGGAGCTCGGGGAGCCGGGGGTTCCAGGCGGTGGACCGCTCGTCGGCTCCCTCCGCTCCCTCCGCTCCCTCCGCGGCCTCGGGGGCCTCCGCGGCGGCGGCTTCGGAGAAGTCGCTGTGCCGGGTGCGGACCTTCTGGCCGACCGAGTAGTCCGGTACCGCGGTCCTGGCCCAGCGCAGCAGCCCTTCCACGGGGTCGCACGGCCCGGGGGTCGGGGCGTCGATCCGTACCCCGATCTGCCGGGCCCGGTTCTGCCGGTCGCGGCCCTCCCTGCCGTGCCGCGGGGGTGGCGGACTCAGGAAGCGGTGGCTCGTGACGAGGGCGGCGCGGTCGTCGCTGACCGCCAGACAGGCGTGGGTGCGGCTGGGGCGGTAGGTCCACACGAGCTTGCCGCGGCCCGCCCGCCGCAGGGCGTTGAGGAGGTTCCGTACCTTCTCCGGGAGTTCGTCGCCGTGCTTCTCTCCCCACAGCAGCACCACCTGTACGCCTCTCATCAGCGCCTGCCGGAGCTGCTCGGAGATCGCGTACAAGGGTTCGTAACCGATGGCGGGGCAGGCCAGCACGAGCTGTCTGGAGGCGCTCTGGATCAGGTCGACAAGGGCCTCCCGGTGCTCGTCCCCGTCGACCAGGACACGGGTGCCGACCTCGGAGGCGACGCGCAGCCGAAGCAGATCCGTCACCTGGCGGCCCTGCCGGGCGAGTTCGTTGTGCCGGGTGTGGTGGGTGCCCGGGTCCGAGGCCGCCGCCCCGGCGGCGGCCTGTTCCAGTCGGTCCAGGGCCGTCTCCAGCGAGGGCGACTCGACGAACTGGCTGTTCGCGGCGCGCCGGACCTGGGTGGTGAAGGTGCTGGTCGGCCGGAGTTCGAGGAGTTCGGTGATCCTGCCGAGTGCGCGCAGCCGGCTCTCGGTGGGAAAGGTGGCGTCGTCCGAGGAGAGCCGGATCTTCTCCGCGTCGTTGTCCCACCCGACGATGACGTTCAGTGGCAGGTAGCGGTGCTGCGGCGGCGGCCGCAGGGCCGCCGGCACCAGCTGGGCGGTGAGCACCCGTTGTGCCCGGGCGTGTGTGGCCGACCGGCGCTCCTGGCGCCGCTCCTGCCGCAGGTACTCGTGCAGGGCGTCGGCCAGCTCGGCCTGGGTGAAGTTCTCGTCGGCGGCCCACTGGTCCAGCACGGGGACGACGTGGTGGCCCTCCTGCGGGCGGAGGTAGCCGTTGACCGGCATGAGGGTGCCGGTGAGCGAGTCGACCATGAGGGAGTACTCGGCGCTGTGCACCTCGGCTCCCGCCAGTTCGTGCAGCGTCCCCTGCGCCGCACGGCGCCGGACGTGGTCGGCGGCGCGTACCACGCCCCGGGCGAGATCCAGTGTGATGTAGTTCTTGTGCCACAGGTCGGAGATGATGTCGAGCGTGAGGCGCTGGCCGAGGCCGAGGCCGCGGGCCAGCTCGTCGGCCCCGTAGTCGGCGGGCTCACCCTGGCCTTCGGCCTCGTGGAGAGTGAGCTTCTTCAGGACGATCTGCTCGATCGGGGAGACGAACCGGCCGTATCCGAGCGTGACCCGGACCGGCACCACCAGGCAGGGCACGCTGACCGTCAGATTTCCCATCGCTGTTCCTCCCCCGTCCCCACCGCTCCGGCCGCCCCCACCGCTCCGGCCGGTCCTGCCATTCCTGCCGCTCCCCCCGCTCCTGCCGCTCCTGCCGTGTGGTGCCGGTCAGCCACCGAACACCCGTCCCGCGGGCAGCACCAGGACCTGGTCCTGGTACTGGAAGGTCTCGCAGACCCGCGCCCAGAACTCCACCCCACTGCCGGCGAAGTGCTCGAAGTCGCCGACCATGATCAGCAGTCGTCGGGCGCGTGAGCACATCACGTTGACAAGGTCGGGCTGGACCAGATGGCCCAGGTTCTTCCACGGCTTGTCCCTGGCCTCGCTCCGGTTCCGGTCCCGGACCAGGGAGACGATGACGGCCTCCGCCTCCCGCCCCTGGTAGGCGTGGACCGTGTGGACGAAGGGAGCGAGGTCGCTGCGGGCGCGCAGCAGCTCGGTCTGCTGCCGGTACGGGGTGAGCACGGCCAGGGCGTCGTGGCCGATGCCCTCGCGGCGCGGCCGCGGGCGTGGAGAGAGCCGGGACACCAGCTCGGCGACGACCTCGACCTCGCCGCGGTTCTTCCAGGCGGGCTCGTCCTCGCACTCGGGGAGCGCGTGGGTGTCCAGCCACACCAAGGACGTGTCGCCCAGCCACTCCGGTGCGCTGTAGCCGTGCGGCTCGTCGGGCTTGCCGGTGCGGATCAGGCCCTCGCCGCCGGGGTCCTCGGGGTCGGGGTAGAACACCCGGCTGATGAGGTCACCGATCGGCCGGTTCATCCGGAACTGTGTACTGAGCGTGCGGACGGGCCTGGACAGGTAGCCGTCGCCCTCGTGGGCGTCGGTGGCCGGCTGGTCGAAGAGGCTCCCGAACATGTCGAAGACGCGCAGATACTCGGCGCCCCGGGCGCCGTGCAGGGCCAGTGCGGGGTCGGGGTGGTCGGCGGAGTCGTGCAGGAAGCGTTCGACATCCTGCCTGCGGTGGGCGGGGAGCTGGTGGTGGTCGCCGATGAGGGACCAGCGCAGGCCCTGGGAGAGCGGGATGGCGATCTCGGTCGGCCACGCCTTGGCGGCCTCCTCGATCAGCACCCAGTCGAACGGCTCGTCGTTGCCGGTGATCGACATGTGCTCGGGGTCGGCCGACGAGCAGGTCGCGAAGACCAGGTTGGCGGATCTGCGGATACGGTCGGTGAGCTCGGGCACGGCCCCCTTGGCCACGGCCTCCCAATCCCTGAGCAGCTCAAGCTCCTTGCCGTGTCGGCCGGGCTCGTCCCGCGCCGTGGCGGCGAATCTCTGGAGGGCCTCGGAGCGCGCCACCGCGAGTTCCGCCGGGCGGAAGGGGCGCAGCCGGTCGTCGACGCGGTCGGCGGAGGAGTTCGTGGTGACCCTCAGCGCGATGACGTCTCCCACGGTGAGGGCGTCGAGCGGGCGGCTCTCCGGCGGTGCCTCACCGGCTTCCGTCTCCTCCTCGTCCACCGCCGCGAGCCGCTCCAGGATCCGGGCGGCGAGGTTGTCCAGGGCCCAGTTGGACTGGGCGGAGACCATGACCCGGGCGGCGGTCTCCTGCCGGAGGTAGGCGACGACGGCCCGTGCGGTCATCTCCGTCTTCCCCGTGCCGGGTGGTCCCTGGAGGGCGAAGAACGGCTGCGACACGAGCATGTCGGTGACCACCTCGCCACCCACGAGACCGGCGCCCGCGTCCTTCCAGCGTTCCGGGAGGCCTCTGATCGTCGTCGGGTGCTGGAGCTGCTGGAGGAGGACCTTGTTGCCCAGCAGTTTCCAGCGCGCGTGCACCTGGCGGCGGAAGGCGACCACGCTCCCCACGTCGCCCGCGGGGCGGATCCAGCCCCGGTCCGGGGGCCGGTCGCTGTCGGAGTGCAGCCGGACCCGGATCGCCTCCTCGCCCAGCTGGTCGTCCAGGCTGACGAGGACCTGCCGCCTGCGCTGGTAGCGCGGGGCGCCGTTGCGGTCGGCCAGGACCTCGATGTGGCCACCTTCCTCGGAGGCGAAGGAGGCGAAGAAGTCACCGAGGGGCGGCCGGAGGACCGGGTCGTCGCAGTAGTGGGTCAGCATGGTGCTGCGGTGTATGCGGGAGTCGTCGCGTGCCGCGTCCAGGCGGAGCGTCAGATAGCGCCCTCCGTTGTTGTCGTCCTTGTCGATCGCGTAGGCGTACTCGCGTGCCTGGAGTTCCACTTCCTGGTAGCTCAGCAGCCAGTCGAAGGCCTGCTCGTAGACCAGGTCGGTGGGCGAGTCGACCACCGCCCGCGCGATGGCGTCGATCAGCGGGGTCCACTTGGGGCGGCCGGCCTGGGCCTTCGCGAACTCCGCGGGATGGATGTTGTACGCGACGGCGTCGACCGACGGGATGGTGCGGTGGAACCGGGTCCGGTCGATGTCGTACTGGATGGACCGGCCGGCGGAACTGTCCAGCGCCACCGTGTACTTGATGACCAGGGTGTCGTCACGGGGCGGGCCCAGGGCGGTGCCCAGCGCGCTGAAGGGCCGGTACCGCTGGCAGAACCAGGCCGCGCGGCTCCCGAGGAGCAGCAGTTGGGCATCCCTCTTGGTCGCCTTGTCGCCCGGCGCGATGTAGGGCACGGCCCCGTGCTGGGCGTGGACGAGGCGTGCGCCGCGCAGGTCCTGCTCGATGAGTTCGGCCAGCTCCCGGTGCCCCTCCTCGGTCTCCGGGTCGTGGGTCAGCCAGCCCCACTGGTACAGGGTGTGCCGGGATTCGGTGGGGAGGAAGGCCACCAGGTAGGGCAGCTGGACGTCGGCGGCCTCGGTCCAGTAGCCGGATATCTCCTCGTAGTTGCGGCTGATGCGGTCCACCACGTCCTGGCTGGTGGGCCGCCCGCGGTGATGGGGGGCGAGCATGGCGGTGAGGAGCGACCGCAAGGGCCCCGGCAGGTCCGACCGGTCGGCGAGGGCATCGCGTAACGCCGTGTGCCGGCTCCGCGCCCAGTCGAGCAGGTTCTCCCGTCCGGGCCCGGACGGGGCCGCGGGGCCGGGCTTCTCGGGCAGGAACCACTCGGCGACGGTGGCGCCCAGGCTGAAGACGTCGGAGCTGGCGTGGTCGGCGGGTTCGTTGCCCTGTTCGGGGAAGAGATACGCGAGCCGCTCGGGCGCGCAGTAGGCCAGCGCCTCGGTGCCCTGCCCCAGCAGCAGCCGGGTGACCTGCTCGACGGCGTGCTCGGTGTCCATCTCGGTGGCACGCAGCAGGTTGCCGATCAGCGCGCTCATCTCGAAGCGGGACAACCGCAGTTGCAGCCGCTCGGGCCCGACCGGCATGGAGGTGTCCTGGTGGACGTCGATGCTGCCGGGCCAGAGGTTGCGGTGCACGATCTTCTGACCGTGCAGCACGGACAGGGCGTCCGCGAGGAAGAAGAACTGCCGTACGGCGACCGCGCGCTGGGTCCGCAGGTCGTCCAGGAGTCCACCGTCCGCGAGGCTGTGGACGGCGCCCTTGGTGACCACATAAGCGAAGCCGCTGACGTCGAAGCCCTTCGACAGGGTCGCCTCGGCGTCGCGGTAACCGCCGGTGACGATCTCCGGGAGCGCGGGGTGGCGCAGCGCCGCCGCGCGCAGCAGCACACGGACCTCCTGCTCCCACAGGTGGCCGGCGACATTGGAGAGGCCCTGGTAGAGCTGGAGCGTGACCGGGAACTGGCTCCCGTCGACCAGGTCGTAGCGGTGCAGCGCTCCGGTGATCAGTTCATGGCCGCACTCCGTGACATTCCGCCCGGCGGGGGTGCCGTAGCGTCCGAGCGCGGTCTGGGGATCGCAGAAGAAGTACTCGACCAGCCGGTCCGTCTCCGTCGCCGCTGCCGCCACCACGCCTCCGATCGCCCGAGGGCCCCCACCCGCGCGGCCCCTTGTTCATTCATAGCGCAAAGCGGCCATCGGCGAACCCGGGTTGGACAAGGCGGCGAGCGTGTGGGTACGGGCCCCGCTCCGCTGCCGGGAGAACGGGGGAACAGGTGCTCGACGACCGGGGCGCCACCCGGTGGACCGGGTGGCGCCGCTCGGCCGGTGGCGCGGCTCAGGCCCTGTTCAGGTGGGCCCAGAACTCGTCCCAGCTCAGCAGACCGTCGCCATTGCCGTCCTGGGCGTTGATGACGGCCTGGGCCACGGGCTCGGTGACGTTGAAATCGCCCAGCTCGGCCATGACGCCCTTGTACTCGGCGGCCGTGATGAACCCGTCACCGTTCACGTCGAACCGGTCGAAAGCCTTGCGCGCAGACTCGATGTCCGCCATCGCTCCACCCCTTCATGATCTGTGCACTTCGGCGGCAAGCGTAACGGCAGGGGCGGCAGGGTACTCGCGGGCCCCGTGCGCGACGATGGGCTCATGAGTGAAGCGGTGGCACGCATTCTGTCGGCGGCGGCGCGCGGCGACTTCCCACCGCCGGACGGCTCCACGACGATCGTGCCGCAGCCGGGCCCGCGCGACGCGGGGGTGCTGGCCTTCACGGCGCACTCCGTCGTCTTCGTGGACGAGGACGAGGAGTGGATCAGGGCGGAACTGGCCGCCACGGCGGCCGACCCGCTGGCCGCGGCGATGAGCCCCGGCTTCCTGACGGCGCTGATGGCCCGTACGGGGCGGCGGATGGACACGATCGACATGCTCACCGTCGCGGGCAGGCTGCCGGGGGAGCCGCCGGTCGCGCTGCGCGAGATCGACGACCCCGACCACCCGCGGGTGGTGCGGGCCCGTGAGTACCGCGACGACATACGGGTGTGGGCGGCCGACGGCGGTGTGGTGATCCTGGGCCGCGCGGTGGCGGGCCGCTGGGAGGCCGCGATCGAGGTGGACGAGGAGGCCCGCGGCCGTGGCCTGGGCCCGCTGCTCGCCCGGGCGGCCCGCCACCTGGTCCCCGGCACGGTGGTCTGGGCGCAGCAGCCACCGGGCAACGCCCGCAGCGTCCGTGCGTTCCAGGCGGCCGGCTTCCGCCCGGTCTGCTCCGAGGCCCTGCTGGTGGCCGGCCGGGGGTCAGCGGAAGACGCCGGTGTGCCCCAGTGAGTAGCGGCCCGGCTGGGGGTAGACGGCCAGGCCGTGGGGGCCGCCGCCGACCGGGATCCGGGCCAGCTGTGCACCGGTCGTCGTGTCGATGGCGTACACCTCGGAGTCGTAACGCCCGGACAGCCACAGGACCTTGCCGTCGGCGGAGACGCCGCCCATGTCGGGTGAGCCACCGTCCGGGAGCCACCACTTCTTCGTCAGCTTGTCCTTGGCGAAGTCGAAGACGGAGATGGAGCCCTCGCCGCGGTTCGGGACGTACATCTCCTTGGAGTCTCGGGAGATGTACAGGCCGTGGCAGCCCTTGCCGGTGGGCAGGAGCGTGGGCGTGGTGAACTTCTCGCCGTCCAGGACCCACATGCCGTGCGCCATCATGTCGGCGATGTAGAAGGTCTTGCCGTCGGGCGAGAGCTTCACGTCCTGCGGCATGGCCCCGTGGAAGGGCAGCTTCTGCTGGCCGACGACCTTCATCTTCTCCGTGTCGACCTTCAGCAGCTCGCCGGAGAACTCGCAGGAGACGATGAAGTACCTGCCGTCGGCGGAGAAGTCGGCGTGGTTGACGCCGTAGCAGGAGACCGGTTCGGTGTGGCGGCGCTCCATGGTGTGCGGGTCGCGGAAGACGAGCTCCCGGTCGAGAGAGGCCATGACGACCGCGTACTCGCCGTTGGGCGTGAAGTACAGGTTGTACGGGTCGTGGACCTCGACGTCCTTCCCCCGCACCCCGGTCGCCGGGTCGATGGGGGTGAGGGTGTGGCCCTGGTTGTTGTTGACCCAGAGGGTTTTGAGGTCCCAGGACGGGACGACGTGCTGCGGGTGTTTGCCGACCGGGATGGTCTCGACGACCTTGTACGTCTTCGGGTCGATGACCGAGACGGTGTCGGAGAGGGTGTTGGGGACGTAGACGCGCGACGGGAAGTCCTTGACCACCGGGGAGAGCTTGCCGGGGCGGTCGGCCGCGTAGATGTCCTTGGGGTCGAGTACGGGCGGCATGCCCGGGAGCCCGGCCGGCCCCGCGGGGGCGACCCGCTTCGGTACGGCGGGCGGCGCGGCCGCCTTCGGCGCGGCACGGTCGTCGGTGGTGCCGCAGCCGGCGAGGGCGACCAGCAGGGCGGCCGCGACGAGGCTGATGGATCGCTTGCTCAGGTGCACGGTCACGCGACCATTTAAGGGCGACATCAAGCAGATCATGAAGATTGACCCGTTATGTACCTTCTTTTGTTGGCCAGGCCCCCCGTCTGCCATAGTCGGCCGCACGACCCCCTCGACCCGGGCCAGGTCGTCGACAGCGCCGCCGGACACACCCCTTCCGTCCGTGGCGCTCCATCAGAGGCCCCCGGGGCGCCGCACGACGACGGACCGGGGGCTTCTGCGCGTCCGGCCGTCGGCGCGTTCAGCGGTCGGTGACGCGCATCTCGAACCAGGTGTTCTTGCCGCGCGGCAGCAGATCCACGCCCCACCGGTCGGAGAGCTTGTCGACGAGGAAGAGGCCGCGGCCGCTGGTGTCGAGTTCCTGGACCGGCATAAGGCAGGGCAGGCCGCGTGAAGGGTCGCGGACCTCGACGCGGATTCGGCCGCCCCGGCGGCGGTACATCCGCAGACCGAACATCCGTGCCCCGGTGTGCCGTACGGCGTTGCCGACGAGTTCCGAGACGAGCAGGATCACGTTCTCGGCCGGCTCCGGGGCGAGCACCCAGTGACGGAGCGCGACGCACTGGGCGAGCCGGCGGGCGGTCGCGGCGGACTCGGGGCGGGACGGCAGCCGCACCTCTTCCACGGTCGGGTCACCGTGCAGTTCGAGCGCCTTGAGTGCCTGCTCGTCGTCCGCGGACGGCACCCACCGCGCGGCCGTCGCACCGCCCCGCTGCCACGGTTGCTCCACACCTTCCAGCCCCGCCATGCCCACCATCATGGCCGCCCCGTGGGGCCCGCGGGGCGGTTCCGCGGGAATCGACCCCGCGGAACCGACGGCCCCGCACACCGTTGTTGGCATATGACGGCGGCAACAGAAGCCCGGAACATCCACCCTGACCTGCGGTGACACAGGGCTTCTGCATGATCACGGAGAGGGCCGGTGCGGGGTGAGCCAAGAGTAGTTCGATATGACCTTAAACCACCCGCACGGCTGAATTTTCAACGAACCGTTCGCCTCAGAGGAACTTGGCCTTGCCTGGGCCCTCCTCGACGAAGCTGCGCATGCCGCGCTCCCGGTCCTCGGTGGCGAACAGGCCCGCGAACCAGTTGCGTTCGACGGCCAGGCCCGTGTCGATGTCCGTCTCCAGACCGGCGTCGACCGACTCCTTGGCGGCACGCAGCGCCAGCGCCGGGCCCTGGGCGAGCTTCGCGGCCCAGGCGTGGGCCTGCTCGTACACCTCGGCCGCCGGGACGACCCGGTCGACGAGCCCGATGGCCAGCGCCTCGTCGGCCCTGACGTGGCGTCCGGTGAAGATGAGGTCCTTGGCCCTGGACGGGCCGACGAGCCGGGCCAGCCGCTGGGTGCCGCCCGCGCCCGGGATGAGGCCGAGCAGGATCTCGGGCTGGCCCAGCTTCGCGTTGTCGGCGGCGATCCGGAAGTCGGCGCAGAGGGCCAGCTCGCAGCCGCCGCCCAGCGCGTACCCGGTGACGGCGGCGACGACGGGCTTGGGGATCCGGGCGACGGCCGTGAAGGAGTCCTGGAGCGCCTTCCCGCGCAGCACCATGGCCGCGTGGTCCATGGCCCGCATCTCCTTGATGTCCGCACCGGCCGCGAACACCTTCTCGCCGCCGTAGACGACCACGGCGCGGACGTCGTCGCGGCCCGCGGCCTCCTCGGCGAGCTCCTTGATCCGGTCCTGCGTGGCGATGTCCAGCGCGTTCATCGGCGGGCGGTCCAGGCGGACGGTGCCGACGCCCGCGGAAACTTCGAGAGTCACTGTCATACGAGGCAGGTTAACCGCCGTTAATGGCGGAGGGGCCGGTGCTGTTCCTCACAGCACCGGCCCCTCCGCCCGGAAGTCGCCGTACGACTACTTGATCCACTCCGACCAGGACATGTTCCAGCCGTTCAGGCCGTTGTCCGGGGCGATCTGCTTGTCCTTGGAGTTCTTCACGATCACCACGTCACCGATGAGCGAGTTGTCGAAGAACCACGCGGCGGGCATGGACCCGTCGCCGGCGCCGCGCACATCGCGGAGGCCGACACAGCCGTGGCTGACGTTGGCCGAGCCGAACGTACCCGGCGAGGCCCAGTAGTTGCCGTGGACGAAGGTGCCCGAGGTGGACAGGCGCATCGCGTGCGGCACGTCCTTGATGTCGTACTCGCCGCCGAAGCCGACGGTCGCGCCGTTCATCCGGGTCACCTTGTACTTCTCGCTGATGACCATCTGCCCGTTGTACGTGGTGGTGGCCGGGGCGCCCGCGGTGATCGGGATCGTCTTGACGGTCTTGCCGTCCCGGACGACCGTCATGGTCTTGGCGCTCGCGTCGACCGTGGAGACCTGGCTGCGGCCGATGGTGAAGCTGAACGACTTGGCCTGCTTGCCGTACACGCCGGGGCGGCCCTCGACGCCGTCCAGGTTGAGCTCCACGGTCACCTTGGTGCCGGGCGCCCAGTACTTCTCCGGGCGGAAGTCCAGACGGTCGTTGCCGAACCAGTGGCTCTCGACCGGCACGGAAGGCACGGCGGTCACCTTGACACCGGCCTCCACGGCCTCCGGGTTGGTGATGCCGCGAGTGAAGTTGATCGACACCGGCATACCGACACCGACGGTCTGGCCGTCCTCGGGTGTGTAGTGGCCGATGAAGGTGTTCTTCGGCTCCAGCGTGGTGAAGGTCGTGTCCTTCGCGGACTCGCGCCCCGCCTCGTCCTCGGCGACGGCGTGCACCTTGTACTTGGTGGCCGCAGCCAGGTGCCTGACCGGCTGCCAGCCGGTGGCGTCCGCCGACATGGTGCCCTCGACCGGCATGCCCTTGGAGTCGGTGACCGTGACCGTGGTCAGCTTGCCGTTCTCCGCCGTGACCTTCAGCGCGCCGCTGGTCGCGACGTCGACGGCGGCGTCCTTGGGCGTGATGGTGACGACCGCCTGCGACGCGGCGTTCTCCACCTGCTGCGAGTCCTGCTTACCCGGCGCCGCGCCACCCTTGCCGTTGTCCGCGGTACCCCCGCCTCCGCACGCGGTGACCAGCAGCAGCAACGTTCCGGCAACGACGGCCAGCGGACCGGCGCCCCGCCGGCGCCGTCCCCGCGACGCCGCGCCGGCCGGCGCTCCCCATATCGGCTGCCCCTTCACGATGTACTCTCCCCTCGCACAGCCCGGCACCGCCGTGGCCTGCACCCCCGCGCGCTGAACCCGCGCGCACCGCGCTAGACAATCACACCGTGAGCCCTGCGGAGCGCCCCGGAATGTCACTGTTCAGTCCCAACTTGTTCACAGGGAAACCAATCGGGGCGCGGCGGCCGGGGCCGGGGGAATCAACGCAGCGCGGAACCGTCCTTCCACTGCTCCCAGCCCATGTTCCAGCCGCCCAGGCCGTTGTCGGGAGCGACCTTTCGGTCGCGTGAGTTGACCACCTCCACGACATCCCCGATCAGCGTCCGGTCGAAGAACCAGCCCGCCGGGGTGTCGGCTCCCCCGCCCTTCACATCGCGCAGGCCGACACAGCCGTGGCTGACGTTGGCCGAGCCGAAGGTCGACGGCTCCGCCCAGTAGTTGCCGTGCAGGAACGTCCCCGAGGCGGTCAGCCGCATCGCGTGCGGCACGTCCTTGATGTCGTACTCCCCCTTGCCATCGGCGTCCTTGAAGCCGACCGTCGCACCGTTCATCCGGGTCACTTCGAAGAGCTCGGTGACCACCATCCTGCCGTTGTACGTGGTGGTCTTCGGGGCGCCGGCCGTGACGGGCAGCTTCGCGAGGAGGCGGCCGTCGCGCCGCACCTCCATGGTGTGGGCCTCGGCGTCGACGCGGGAGATCTGCGAGCGGCCGATGGTGAACCGTACGGTCCTGTGCTGGATGCCGTAGACGCCCGGGGCCGCCTCCACGTCACGCAGCCGCAGATCGACGGTGACCTCGGTGCCCGGGGCCCAGTACGACTCGGGGCGCAGGTCGAGGCGCTTGGCGCCGAACCAGTGGCCGGCCACCTCGACGGGCGGGTCCGCGGTGACACGGACGGCCCGTTCGACGGCGGCACGGTTCTTCACGGGCCGGTTGAACCGGAAGGAAACGATCATGCCGGTGCCGACGGTGGAGCGGTGCTCCGGCGCGACGTAGCCGATGAAGCGGTGCTCGGGGACGAGGGTGGTGAAGGTGGTGTGCCGGGCGGAGCGGCGGCCGCGGCCGTCCAGGGCGACCGCGTCCACGCTGTACTTGGCGGCGAGCGCCAGCCGGGTGCCGGGCTCCGGCCGCCAGCTCAGCCCGTCCCGGGAGACGGAGCCCGGCACCTCGGCGGGCCGCGCGTCCTCGATCCTGCGGACCTGGACGCTCTCCAGCCGCCCGCCCGGCACCCGCACCTCCAGTCGGCCGTCCGGGGCGACGTTCTCGGCGCCGTTCCGCGGGGTCACCTGAATGGTGTCGTCGGACGACCCGCCCTTCGCTCCGCCGCCCCCCTGTCCGCCCGGGCTCGCGTGTCCGCCCGGGCTCCCGAGGCTTCCGGGGGCGCCGGTGCCGCCGGTGCCGCCGACCGCCGTGCACCCGGCCGCCCCGGCCATCACTCCTGCCCAGGCCGCCACCGCGGCGACGCCCAGACCTGCCCGCTTCAGTACATGTCTCATGTTCCGCCCAACGACCGCGGCCCGGTGAGGGAAACGTCTGTACGGGTCGTGTTCGGTACCGGTCATGTTGGGATCAGGAGACTCCGGGCAGAACACGGGGAGGACCGGATCGGGGTGGTCGGGAGCCCTGTTCCGGACGCCGGACGAGCCGCGGGAGGCCGGCAGGTGTCGAGCGCAGCCGAGCAGAGGCCAGTTCAGGGTGCGGTGCCGGACGCACCGGACGCGCCCGTGGAGGTGCGTCGCACAGGGCCGAACGGGTTACACGGGAGCACGGGCGCGGGCACGGGCACGGGGAAGGCCACAGCCACAGCCACGGGCACGGGCTCCGGCGCGCGTACGGGGCCGGGCTCGGCGGTGCCGGCGCCACCGGTCTGGCCGGGGTCGCCTACCCCGCTGGGCGCCCGCTTCCGGACCGGCCCCGACGGGGTCGCCGGCACCAACTTCGCCCTGTGGGCGGGCGGCGCCGAGTCGGTCGAGGTGTGCCTGTTCGCCCCGGACGGCACCGAGACGCGGCTGGCGCTGACGGAGCTGACGCACGAGATCTGGCACGGCTTCGCGCCGGGCGTGCGCCCGGGGCAGCGGTACGGGTACCGGGTGCACGGCCGCTGGGACCCGTGGACGGGCGCCCGCTGGAACCCCGCCAAGCTCCTCCTCGACCCGTACGCGCGCGCGGTCGACGGTGACTTCACGCTGCCGCCCGAGGTGTACGGGCACGTCCGGGACTGGCCGGACCAGCATGTCGCGGACACCGTGCGCGACGGCCGCGACTCGGCGCCGTACGTACCGAAGGGCGTCGTGGTCCACGACGACGCGCCCGGCGACGAGTGGGCCGACGACCGCAGGCCCAAGACGCCCTGGGCCGACTCGGTCATCTACGAGCTGCACGTGCGGGGCTTCACCATGCGGCACCCGGGCATCCCGGAGGAGCTGCGCGGCACATACGCGGGGCTCGCCCACCCCGCGGCGGTCGACCACCTCGTACGCCTCGGGGTGACGGCGGTCGAGCTCCTCCCCGTACACCAGTTCGCACACGAGGACCATCTGCTGCGGCGCGGGCTGCGGAACCACTGGGGCTACAACTCCATCGGCTACTTCGCGCCGCACGCCGCGTACGCCGCCTCCGGGACGGAGGGTCAGCAAGTCGGGGAGTTCAGGCGGATGGTGCGGGCGCTGCACGAGGCCGGCATCGAGGTCATCCTGGACGTCGTCTACAACCACACGGCGGAGGCGAGCGAGCTCGGCCCGATGCTGTCGCTGCGCGGCATCGACAACCGGGGCTACTACCGGCTCCAGCCGGACGCCCGCAGGTACGCCGACTACACGGGGTGCGGCAACACGCTGCACGTCGTACAGCCGCAGGTGCTGCGGCTCATCACGGACTCGCTGCGCTACTGGGTGACCGAGATGGGTGTGGACGGCTTCCGGTTCGACCTGGCGGCGGCGCTGGCCCGGTCCATGCACGACGTGGACATGCTGTCGCCGTTTCTCGCGGTGATCGCCCAGGACCCGGTGCTGCGCCGCGTCAAGCTGATCGCCGAGCCGTGGGACGTCGGGAACGGCGGCTACCAGGTGGGTGCCTTCCCACCGCTGTGGACGGAGTGGAACGACCGGTACCGGGACGCCGTGCGGGACTTCTGGCGCGGTGCGCTGCCCGACGTGCGTGACCTGGGGTACCGGCTGTCGGGGTCGAGCGACCTGTACGCCTGGGGCGGGCGCCGCCCGTACGCGTCGGTCAACTTCATCACCGCGCACGACGGGTTCACGCTGCGCGACCTCGTCTCGTACGAGCAGAAGCACAACGAGGGGAACGGCGAGGACAACCGGGACGGCACGAACGACAACCGGTCCTGGAACTGCGGCGCCGAGGGCGATACGGACGACGAGGCGGTGGGCGCCCTCCGCCGCCGCCAGCTCCGCAACCTGCTGACCACGCTGCTGCTCTCCACGGGCGTGCCGATGTTGGTCGCCGGGGACGAGATGGGGCGCACCCAGGGCGGCAACAACAACGCGTACTGCCAGGACAACGAGATCGGCTGGGTCGACTGGTCGCTGCTGGACGAGCCGTGGGCGCGGGAGCTCCTGGCGCTGGCCCGGCGGCTGCTGGCGCTGCGCCACGCTCACCCGGTGCTGCGGCGCCGGGCGTTCTTCTCCGGCCGCCCCGGGGTCGACGGGCTGCGGGACCTCGCGTGGTTCACGGCGAAGGGGGACGAGATGACGGAACGGGACTGGTACGCGCCGACGCCGACGATCGCCTTCTACCTGTCGGGGCGGGACATCCCGGGCCGGGACGCACGCGGCCGGAGGATCACCGACGACAGCTTCCTGGCGGTCCTCCACGCGGGTGACCGGCCGGTCGGGCACCAGCTGCCGGGGCCGCCGTGGGCGGAGGAGTACGAGCTGGTGGTGGACACGTCGCGGGAGGAGCAGGAGGAGCCGCCTGGGGTGGTGTGCCGGGGCGGGGAGAAGGTGACGGTGCCGGGCCGGTCGGCGATGCTGTGGCGGGTGCGGACCTGAGGACGGGACGTCCGGGGCAACAGGGTCCGGGCGGAGGTCGGGAGGTCCGGGAGGTCCGGGAGGTCCGGGACCGGAGAACGAGGGCCAAGGACCGAGGGCTGTTCGGCGGAAAAGCGCATGAGCGATGTCAGTGGTGAACCGTACGCTCGGCCCTGATGCCTCCCTCACCGTCGTACGCCGTCCCGCCCCCTGCCCCGAAGCGCTCCGCCGTGCGCTCGCTGCTGCGGCTGTGGCCCTATCTGAGGCCCGTACGGGTCAGGTTCTTCACGGCCGCGTTCGTCGCGGTCGTGGCGTCCTGTCTGAGCCTGGTCATCCCGCTGGTGCTGAAGTGGATGGTGGACGGCCCGGTCGCGGACCGTGACCCGGGCGGGGTGTGGCTGGGCGCGCTCGCCGTGCTGGCGCTGGGCGTCGCGGAGGCGTTGCTGTTCGGGCTGCGCCGCTGGCTGGTGGCGCGGCCGCTGACGGGCGTGGAGGCGGCGCTGCGCGGCGACCTCTACCGGCGGTTGCAGCGGCTGCCGGTGGCCTTCCACGACCGGTGGGCGTCGGGTCAGCTGCTGTCACGGGCGACCACGGATCTGTCGCTGCTGCGGATGTTCCTGGTGTTCCCGCTGACGTTCCTGTTCGTCAACGGCGTGACGGTGCTGGCCGGGTTCGTGGTGCTGCTGACGCAGGACTGGGGGCTGGGCCTGGTGCTGCTCGTGCCGGTGGTGCCGCTGATCGTGGGCTGCTCGCTGTTCGAGGTGCGGTACGCGAAGGTGGCGCGGCGGGCTCAGGACCAGGTGGGCGATCTGACGACGGTGGTCGAGGAGAGCGTGCTCGGCATCCGGGTCGTGAAGGGGTTCGGCCGGCACCGCAGCCAGGAGCGGGCGTTCGCCGTGCAGGCCGGGCGGCTGCGCGGCACGGAGCTGCGCAAGGCCCGGCTGCTGGCGACCGTCTGGGCGTTCATCACGATCGTGCCGGAACTGGCGGTCGGGGCGGCGCTGGTGCTGGGCACCGTGCAGGTGGCGGACGGTTCGCTCTCGGCGGGGACGCTGGTGGCGTTCCTGTCGACGGCGCTGGCGCTGCGGTGGCCGGTGGAGTCGATCGGATTCCTGCTGGCGATGAGTCAGGAGGCGGCGACGGCGACGGAGCGGTACTTCGAGGTGATGGACCAGGCGGAGGAGGAGCCGGGCCCCGTGGCGCCGGTGGCGTCCGGGCAGGACGACGCCCCGGGCGGTGTGGTCTTCGAGAACGTGTGCTTCCGCTACCCGGACGCGCCGGAGGACGCTCCGCCGGTGCTGCGCGGGGTCGATCTGCGCATCCGGCCGGGCGAGACTCTGGCGCTGGTGGGCGCGACCGGCTCCGGGAAGACCACGCTCACGGCCCTGGTGCCGCGGCTGCACGAGCTGACCGCGGGGCGCATCCTGCTGGACGGCGCGGACATCACGGCCATGCCCCGGGAGCGGCTGCGGGCGCTGGTGGCGGTGGCGTTCGAGGAGCCGACGCTGTTCTCGGCGAGCGTCCGGGAGAACGTCCTGATGGGCGCGGGCCCGGACGCGGGCGAGCCGGAGCTGCGGAGCGCGCTGGATGTGTCCCAGGCCGGTTTCGTCGCGGACCTGCCGAAGGGCACGGCCACGGAGGTCGGCGAGCAGGGCCTGAGCCTCTCGGGCGGGCAGCGGCAGCGGCTCGCGCTGGCCCGCGCGGTGGTGGGCCGGCCCCGGTTCCTGGTCCTGGACGACCCGCTGTCGGCCCTGGACGTCCATACCGAGGCCCTGGTGGAGGCGGCTCTGCGGGAGGTGCTGCGCGACACGACCGCGCTCGTGGTGGCGCACCGCCCGTCGACGGTGCTCCTGGCCGACCGGGTCGCGCTCCTGTCGGAGGGCAGGATCGCGGCGGTCGGCACGCACCAGGAGCTGTTGCGGAGCAGTGTGGAGTACGCGTGGCTGATGTCGGGGGCGGAGGACGGGGAGCGATGACGGCTCAGACACGGACGCAGGCTCGTGAGCCCGAGCCCGAGCCCGGCCGGGAACAGGGTCGGGCACAGGAGAAGAGGCAGGGGCCGGCACAGGAGAAGAGGCAGGGGCCGGCACAGGAGAAGAGGCGGGGGCGGGGACACGAGGCGGAGCGGGCCCCGGCGCGGGAGCGGGACCCGTTCTCCCAGGACGCGCTGCCCGCACCGAAGGGCGCGACGGGGGCGCTGCTGCGGTCGCTGCTCGCGCCCCGGCGGGCCCGGGTGGCTCTGTCGGCGCTTCTCCTGCTGCTCCAGCAGGCGGCGGTGCAGGCGGGGCCACTGCTCGTCGCCTACGCCATCGACCGTGCCGTACCGGCGCTGCGCCAGGGCGACCACGGCCCGCTGGTCGCGGTGGCGGCCGGGTACGTGCTCTGCGCGGTGGGAGCGGGGACCTTCCAGTACGGCTTCGTCCGTGCCTCGGCCCGGGTGAACCAGGACGTGCTGCTCGACCTGCGGGGGCGGATCTTCCGGCACGCCCAGGTGCTCAGCGTGGACTTCCACGAGCGGTACACGTCCGGGCGGCTGATCTCGCGGTCGACGACCGATGTGGAGTCGCTGCGGGAGCTGCTGAGCGAGGGCCTGCAGGAACTGATCAGCGTCTGCCTCTCCTTCGTCTCCATCTCCCTGCTCCTGCTCTGGCTCGACTGGGGCATCGGCGCGGTCGCGGTGGCCTCCTTCGTGCCGCT
The DNA here is from genome assembly GCF_008271805.1 of Streptomyces sp. TRM49041. Classification (GTDB taxonomy): domain Bacteria; phylum Actinomycetota; class Actinomycetes; order Streptomycetales; family Streptomycetaceae; genus Streptomyces. The sequence continues at coordinate 99,008 of NZ_VSRY01000165.1, read as the reverse complement.
GTATCTCCTCGTACGGCTCTACCGGCGGCGGGCGTCCCGGGCGTTCAGCGCGCGCTCCACCGCCGTCGCCGCGGTCATCGTGAGGTTCGCGGAGACCATGAACGGCATCCGGCCGGTCCGGGCGTTCCGGCGGGAGCGGGCCAACGACGAGGTGTTCGGCGTTCTGAACCACCGCCATGAGCGGCGCAACGGCGACGCGATCCTCGAGATGGCCCGCTATGTCATGTGCTCCCGCCTGGTGGCGAACACGGCTGTCGCGGGCATGGTGCTGTGGGGCGCGTACCGGGTGGCGGACGGCACGCTCGCGCTGGGCGTGCTGGCCGCCGCGGTGCTGTACGTACGACGGCTGTACGAACCCATCGACCGGCTGGCGATGTTCCTGAACGCGTACGAGTCGGCGGGGGCGTCCCTGGAGAAGATCGCCGGGCTGCTGGCCCAGACACCGACGGTGCCGGAGCCCGACGTGTCCCGGGAGCTGCCCGCGCGCCCGGCCGACGCCCCGGGCCGCGAGGTGGTCTTCGAGAACGTGCGGTTCGCGTACCGGACGGGCGGCGAGGTGCTGCCGCGCTTCGACCTGACGATCCCTGCCGGTCAGACGGTGGCGGTGGTCGGTTCGACGGGTGCGGGCAAGTCGACGCTGGCGAAGCTGCTGGCGCGCTTCTACGACCCTTCCCCGAGCTCTCAACGCCGTTCGAGCGGGGGAGACCCCACCGACGGCCGCGTCCTCCTCGACGGCGTCGACCTGCGGGACCTGTCCACGGCCGAGCTGCGGCGCGGGGTGGTGATGGTGACGCAGGAGGCGTTCCTGTTCTCCGGGACGGTCGCGGAGAACATCGCGGTCGGCCGCCCGGACGCCACACGCGAGGAGATCGAGCACGCCGCGAAGGCGATCGGCGCGCACGACTTCATCGCCGCGCTCCCGGACGGCTACGACACCGACGTACGCAAGCGGGGCGGCCGTATCTCGGCGGGCCAGCGCCAGCTGGTCGCCTTCGCCCGCGCGCTCCTGGCCGATCCGGGGGTGCTGATCCTGGACGAGGCGACCAGCTCCCTCGACATCCCCGGCGAACGGGCGGTGCAGCGCGCGATGGACACGGTGCTGCACGGCCGTACGGCGGTGGTCATCGCCCACCGACTGTCGACGGTGGAGATCGCGGACCGGGTGCTGGTCATGGAGCACGGCCGCGTCGTGGAGGACGGCCCGCCCTCCCGGCTCATCGCCGGTGACGGCCGTTTCGCTGGGCTGCACCGGGCGTGGCGGGAGAGCGTGGTGGGGTGACGGGCGGCCGGGCGTGCATGCGTCCGTCCGCGCGTCGGGCTCGCCTACGCCTTGCGGAGTCGGCCGATGATCCCGTCGAGGTCGCGGATGAACAGGTGTTCGCGCACCCAGTGGCCGCCGGGCTCCTCGTACCACTCGTGCGGGATGCCCGCGTTGCCGAGAAGGCCGCGGAACTCACGTTGCCCGTTGAGCACATGAATCTCGTTGAACCAGTCCCACACGGTGGCGGGGCTGGTCCCGGCGACCATGAAGACCCGCTTGTTCCGGTAGCTCTCGATGCGCTCGACCGGGTTGTCGGCGGTGACCCTTGCCTGGTCCCACGGCGCGCCGTAGACCATGCCGCCGCCCAGTTCCACGGCCATGGAGGAGGCGTTGGCCCAGTGGACGACCGCGCCGTCGTCGCGGCGCAGGCTGGCGGGGCCGGAGTGGGAGCTGACCGAGGCGAAGTGGCCCCAGTACTTGGCCGCGTACTTCAACGCGCCGAAGCCGCCCATGGAGAACCCGGAGACGGCGCGGCCGTCGTACTCGGCGTACGTCCGGAAGTTGGCGTCGACCCACCGGATCAGCTGCTCGATGTGGAAGTGTTCCCAGTCGCGGGGGCCGACGTTGGAGCTGACCGGGTTGGAGTACCACCCCGCGCGTCCGCCGTCGGGCATCACGACGATGATCGGCTTGCCGGCGGTCCAGGCACGGATGTTCAGGGGCGGGCGGTCGAAGGTGATGAAGTCCTGGTCGCCGCCGTGGAGCAGGTAGAGGACGGGGTAGGTGCGTCCGCTGGTGTGGTAGCCGTCGGGGAGCAGGACGTTCACGCCGGGGTCCCAGCCGATCGCGTCGGTGGCGAACCGGTAGTACCACATACGGGGGTCGCTCTCGTTGCGGTCCGTGATGCGCAGGCCGAAGCCGTCGCCCGCCGCGGCGGCCGGTGACGCCGCCGCGAGGACGCTCCCGCCGGCGAGAGCCATCGCCGCGGAGAACCCCCCGGCGGCCTTCAGGACGTTCCTGCGGGTGGGGCGGTGCTCGCTCAACATGACCTCCTGGTCGGGAAGGGGAGTGCGTGGCGGCTGGTCACTTCTCGGTGATCCAGGTGCCCTTGTCGGGATGCCAGTGGATGGTGGCGTTCTGGAACCGCTGGGCCTTGCCGCCGCCGGCCTCGTCCGCCTCGTCGGTGACGGGGTAGCCCAGCGCCTTCTCGTGGCCGGCGGAGCGGAACGCGTCGTAGATCGCTCCGTGGACGGTGTGTGTGCCGGTCTGCGGCGACCACAGGAACAGCCCACGCTCGAAGACCTGGTAGCGGCCTCGGGTTCCGTCGGGTGCCTGTGCGGCGTCGGCCTCGTCCATCGTCGGGAAGCCCCAGCGCCGCTCCGCGTCCGTCGCCCAGAACTTGTCCAGGATGTCGCCGTGTACGGCGTAGGCCACGTCCGGGTGCCAGATGATGATCCCGTTCTGGAACAGCTGGAAGCGTCCGTCCAGCGAGGACGCCTCCTCGGCACGGACCGGCAGGCCGAGCACGCTGCCGTGCCCGCCCATGCTGTGGTACTTCGCCCCGATCGCGCCGTAAGGCTGGAACGCCTCGTCCCGCATCGCCCGGGCGACGCCCTCCGCCTGGTCGTACCGTTCCGGGTAGGCGGAGCGCTGGACGGCCTGGGCCAGCTGACCGGCGGTGCTGCCTTCCATGCCGGGTTCCATCCGCAGGGCCACCTCGAAGAACCTGCCCGCCGCGTAACCGACGTCGAGGATCTGGTCGGGCGTGCCCCAGCCCTGCGAGGGCCGCTGCTGGAAGACGCCGAGCGAGTCCCGGTCCCCGCACGCCAGGTTGTTCATATGGGACTCGACCCAGCCCGCCTCGAAGCCGGCGAGCATCACCTTGTCGGACACCCCCATGCGCTGGCCGACCTCGTAGACCTTGCGGGTCACCGCGATGTCCCGGTCGGAGGGAACGGCGCAGTACGCCTCGGCCGGCGCGGTGTGCCCGAGGGGACCAGGCACGCCGTCCGCGCTCCGCACCGCCAGCGCCGGGCCGCCCAGGGCTGACACGGCCGCCGTGACCAGCAGGACGACTGTTCCGAACCGTATGGGTGCTGTGTGTGAGCGCCGCATGCGTCAGGACCACTTCTGGTAGGTGCCGCCGTTGCACACCCAGGTGCGGAAGCCCTGGGCGCTGTCGTCGATGCACCGCAGGGTGGCCTGGTTCTGGAAGCTGATGGTGCCGTCGCCCCAGACCTTGACCCACCAGCTCTGTCCCGGGCTGGAGTCGCAGATCACGGCGGTGCGGAAGCCGTTGTCGGAGTCCTCCACGCAGCGGCCCGTGTTGAGGTTCCGCAGCTGGCGTGTCCCGTCGTTCCAGACGTGTACGGACCACTTCTGCGGGTTGGTGTTGTTGCAGCTCCAGGTGCGGAAGCCCTGGTCGGTGTCGTCCATGCACCGGTCCGTGGCCTGGTTCTTGAAGGTCTGCAGGACGGCTGCGGCGACCGGCGCGGGTGCGGGCGCGGGGGCCGGGGCGGATGTGCTTCCGACGGCCAGGGCGCCGGGCGCCGGGGCGAGGGACGCGAAGGCGAAGGCCCCGCCGATCAGGAGCGTTCGCATGCTGCTGCGCATGGCTCTGTTCCTTTCGTGAGCGCGGTCCGCGGACCGACAGCCCGCAAGGTAGCCATGGGCCTGGCGGGCGAGGTATCCGGAACGATCCGGAGTGACGGGGCCCGGCGGTTCCGGCAGTGTTCCGCTCAGCGCACGGATGTGGGACCCGGGCAACGGGGGAGCTCGGGGCGGTCCTTCGTGCGTACGGCGGGCAGCCAGGCGGTGGACCGTGCGGAGCCCGCCGGAAGGAGGACGCGGTACCACTCGGCGGACCAGTCGTCCGACTCGTCCACGATGGGCGTCCCTTCGGGGAGTCGGCAGTCGACGGCGAGGACGTCACCGTGCCACACCCGTGTCGGTACGACGTTGTCGGCGGTGTAGGCCCGCAGGGGGTCGATCGCCAGGCCGAGACTGCACTGCGGGTCCCGGTCGGTACGGCCCCGGCATGCCTGCTCGGCGTTGAACACCCGGACCCGGCCGACGGATGCGGTGGTAGAGGCGGTGGCGGTGGCGGTAGTGGTGGCCGCGTCGCCAGGTTCGTCGCGCACGGCGTACGACCAGCTCGCCGCGGCCACTCCGCACACGGCGACGGCCGCGAGGGCGGCGCGGGCCGCCCTCCGCCGACGTGCCGCCGGGCCCCGGCCGGCCCCGGTCGCCGCGGACTCCCCGGTCTGCCGGGCGGTGATGCGCGTCAGCAGGCTCTCGGCGGTGTGCGCGGCACGCAGGGCGTGCGTCGGGGCGAGGCAGTCGGCGGCCAGCGCACGCCAGAAGGGCGGTACCGCGTTGTCCATGCGCAGCGGCGCCCGGCCTTCGGCGTACTCCTGTGCCGCCGCGCCGCGCGCCATGGGGGTGGCTCCGGGAAACGGCGAGGCTCCGGACGCGAACAGCTCGTGAATCATGATGCCCAGGGCCCAGATGTCGGCGCTCGGCCGGACCTGGACGCCGTGCTCGCCGAGTTGGGCCTTCCAGCGCTCGGGCGGGAGGTAGTCGAAGGTGCCCATCGGCGGCGCGTACCCGTGGGTGCCATGGGTGCCGGTCAGTTCCGTGGCGAGCCCGAAGTCCGAGAGCCTGACCGAACCGTCCGCCATGAGCAGGACGTTGTCCGGCTTGAGGTCGCCGTGCACCCAGCCGGTGCCGTGCAGATGTGCCAGGCCCTCGCAGACCTCCGTGATCAGCCTGGCCGCTTCCGCCTCGGTGATTCCCGCGTCGGCGTCGGCGTCGGCGTCAAGGAGATCGCGCAGGCTGCGCTCGGCCCGCTCCATGACCAGCACGATCGCGCCGTCCAGGAACGGGTGGTCCGGTTCGCTGAGCACGGCGGAGTCCAGCAGACGGATCAGCCTCGGATGACCGGCCCGGCGGCCGAGTTCGACCTCGCGTCGGGCGGTCTCCGCGACCTTGCGGGCCTGGCGCGGCGAGAGCCCGGCCGTCGGCAGGAACTTGAGCGCGACGTGGCCGCCGTCCCCTGTGCCGTCCTCGCCGACCGGCCGTCCCGCGTGGACCGTTGCCCAGCCACCGGCCGCGATCGGCCCGGTGACCTCCCAGCGGCCCACACGGTAGCCGGGCGGGACCTGTTCGGTGCGGTCACTTCCCGATGTGTCGGCCGGGCCGTGCACCGTTCACTCCTCCGACCCTGGGCGGCAGCAGCGCGAGATGCTCCTCCCGTACGAGCCCGAACCGCAGCGCGAGTCCGACGAGTGCCTCCCGCTTGCCGTTGCGGCGGGCACCCCTGCGGTGTTCGTCCTCGGCCGGGACGCCGACCCGGACCTTCTCCTCGGCCAGGTAGTCGATGTGCGAGCTGACCGCCCGGGCCGTCAGCCGTTCGCAGGCGGCGTGACCGCCGAGCCGCTCGACGATCTGGGGCGTGGTCGGCACCGCGACCGGCGACTCGTCACGCAGCCGCGGTTCGCAGAGCGCCACCAGCACCAGGAAGTAGATGGCCGTCTCGTCCAGGGAGTACGCCATGACCGTGCGGCTCCCCAACGGGCCGCCCGTGCCGTCCGGGTCCAGGTAGACGTGGTCGGGCGCGAACACCTGGAAGGCGACCGCGCTGTCGCCACGGGTGGGCAGTACGACACGCGAGAACTCGAAGGGTATGGGGGCTCCGGCCCGCCGTGGCGGAACCCTCAGATACTCCCCCGCGCCCTCTGGGTTCTCGACCAGATAGCTCTGCGAGGTGCTGTGGTTGCTGAGCTGCCAGTGGTCGTCGGTCACCCGGATCTCCCCCGCCAGCCGGGAGATCGCCTCATCGAAGAGGCGGAGCTCGACCGGGCTCGTCGTGGAGCCCCGCCCGAAACGCGCCACCTCCCCCGGGCCGAGCCGCAACGTCACCGCGTCAGCGCACGACTCGCCGCCGACGCCGCCGCCACCGCTCCCCCGCGGCAGATGGATCACCACCCCGCTCACTGACCGCCCCCTCCTCGCCCCCGCGTCGGCGGGGTCGTCACGCACGCGGAAGGTTACCCGTCGCACGCGGGAGTCCCGGCTCGGCTTTGGCCGATTTCGCGGGTCGGGACCGTACGGTCAGCGGCCTCACCCGGGCCTCGCTCACGACAGAACGGCGCGAACCCCACCCTTCCTTTGTCACCCCTGCGGCTCGTCCCCCTCGTAAGCGACCAGGGCCGCCTGGCGGCCCTCGAAGAGTTCGCCGAGGTCGTCGGGGGCCACGCGCTCCTGGAGCAGCGTCACACTGGCCCGGGCCTCCACGGCCGCCCATGCCTGGCGGGCGCGCTTGTTCGCGCGGCGCCGGGAATCGCTCCGCAGGAACGCCGCCCCAGCGGCGAGCCCCGCCGCGGCGAGCGCCACCAGCGCGGCGGGGACCCGGGCGTCGGCCGAGGCCAGCCCCGCCGCACCGGACACGCCGGCCAGCATGGCGGCGGGAAAGCCCAGGCCGATGTCCACCTTCGCCCAGAAGTCGGCTCTTCGGTGGGCCAGGTTCTTCTGCCGTGCCGCCTCGTCACGGAGCCGCTCGACCTCGGCACGGAGAGGCCGCGGGGAGTCACCGGGAGCAGCAGATGCAGTCGCCATGCAGGCGATTCCAACACGCCTGGCCCGCAAGGCACTTGACACGCGCCCCACAGTCTTCCGGTGCCGCTTTCGTCAGTCCCGGACAGAACCGTCAGCCCGCGTGCCGCTCCGCCAGATGGCGCCGCAGCAGGACGCTGGCGTCGGTCGCCGCGCTGCCGTCGTGCCGGTTGCGCGCGTCCGCGCGCAGGGCCGCCAGCTCCAGGCAGGCCGCACAGCCGGGTACGGGAGCGGGTGGCCGGTCCAGGGACGCGGCGGCGCCGGTCGCGGTCCGGCCGTTGGCGGCCCGCACCCCGGCGCTGAGCCGCTCGGCCAGGGACGCCGGGCGGATGCGTACCGGATCGGCCTCCCATTCCCGTCCCCCACCGAGGGGACGCAGCAGCACATACGGACCCGAGACGGCCCGGTACTCGCCGACCTTGTCGGCCACCGGGTCGTAGACAAGCGTGCCGCATTCGACCTGTTGTTCCATCGCTGCTCCGTACGTGGCTCACGCCCCGCGACGCGAGGACGCTCAATTACTTTGGGTGCGTCCAGCGTTGCTCAGCGCATCGACGCAACTCAACGCTTTGCACGTGCCATTGATCGACTGTCACAGGGGGAGACCAGGTGAGCCGACGCAACGCCACAGGGGGAACGGCGGCCACGACCGCCGCCGTGTTCGGCGAGCTGCTGAAGCACTACCGCGAGGCTGCGGACCTCACTCAGGCGGCACTCGCCAGGAAGATCCCGTGCGACCGCTCCCACGTGGCCCGCGTGGAGGCGGGCACACGCGTCCCGCAGGACACGTTCGCCAGGACGTGCGACGACCTGCTGAGGACGGGAGGGGTGCTGCTGCGACTGTGGGGAAAGATCGATTGGTATCCGGAGGTCACACACCCGGACTGGTTCAGGCGCAGGGCGGAGATGGACGCCGAAGCGGTGGCGCTACGCGAGTACCAGGCTCAGGACATGCCGGGCCTCTTGCAGTCGGAGGACTACGCGCGGGCCCTGTTCTCCCAGATCGCCGGCGGCGAGGAAGTGGAGGAACGGGTCAAGGCCCGACTGAGTCGACAGCAGCGTTTCCTCGCCCCCGGTGGACCGCTGTACATCGCGGTACTGGACGAAAGCTGCCTGCGTACCGTCGTGGGCGGCCCGGCCGTCATGCGGGTCCAGTGCGCACACCTTCTCGATGTGGGGCAGCGCCCCAACATCTGGATCCAGGTCGCCCCGGCGAACCGCGCGGGGCTCAGCCGGCCAAAGACGTCCATGACGCTGATCAGGCTGCCAGAGGGGGACGAGTGGCTGTACTCGGAGTCTCTCAACAGAGGCCATTTCCAAGACGATCCAACTCTCTACACCCGCTACAGCCGTGCCTATGATGTGCTCAGGGCGGACGCTCTGTCAGCCCGTGAATCCGCGGCTCTGATCAGCGACGTTATGGAGGGGTACGAGCGCCATGGAGTGGATCAAGAGCAGCTACAGCGGCAACGACGGCGGCAACTGCATCGAAATAGCCCCCGCCATCCCCGACGTCGTCCCCGTCCGTGACAGCAAAACCCCGGACGGCCCCGCCCTCGCCTTCGACCGATCAGCCTGGTCCTCGTTCGTCTCGGCGATCCAGCGCGACCAGTTCAACGCCTGAGCGGCCACCATTCGCGGATGCACTCATCCCGGTGGCCCCACTGTCCGATGGCGGCGGCGAGCCGGCTGTTCCCCGTGATCACGACAGCCGCGCCGTGGACGCGTACGGGCCTGGTGAACCTCAAGGTCCGGGCCATGCGCGCGCTGGACTTCGGTGGCAGCGCGTACTCGTCCTTCACGCGCGCCGCTGACGGCCGTGCTGCCCGCGACATCCACCCCGACCGCCCCGGCGAACGCCCAGCGCACCGCTCAGACGCAGACGTCGGTGGCGATCGCGTGGGACGCGATGGAGTCGACGCCGGCCGTCCGGGAGTACCGGGTGCATTCATCCGGGATTCACCGGGCGCCAGTCCCGGCAGCATCGACGCCGACCCAGCCGCGGCAGGGGACACGGCTCCGAAAGCGCCGGTCCGCGAGCGCGTCGTCTGAGACCGTACTGCGCCCCGCCTCCTGGTCGTACTTCGGTGGGGCGCGGTGCTCGGGCTGTTCAACGAGCATGGTGGAGTTCGTACACCAGGTGGGGCACGACCACCCCGTCAACGGCATGCATGTTCGACGTGCCGACGCACTCGAATCCGACCTTGGTCAGGACGCGACCGGAGGCGGGGTTGTTGGGATGGTGTTTTGCGCCGAGGCTGTCCAGGCTGGCGGTGGTGAAGGCGTACACGACGAGCTGCTTCACGGCCTCGGTTGCGTACCCGGAGCCCCAGGTGTCTTCGCGTAGGACGTAGCTCACCCGGCCGTGGGTGCCGACGCGGCGGAGCTTGACGACACCGACCAGGTCCCCGGCATGGTCGATACCGAGGACATGATGAACGACCGGTTCCTCCTTCGCCCATGCCTGGATGCGCTCGATGTACCGCTCGGCGTCCTCGCCGGTCATCTCCCCTCGTCCCAGGAAATGCACAGATCCACCGTGGTAGACGCGGCGGAGCTCGGGTGCGTCGTCCATGGTGAGGGGCCGAAGGCGTATCAACGGGTGCCCGCGGTGAGCATGGCGGCGAGATCGGCGGCCGTGGGCCGGTCCTCGGGGGACGGCGTCAGGCAGGCCGACAGCATGTCTTCGAACACCGGGAAGGCCCACGGCCGGGCCTGGTCCAGGAGGATGGTGCGGCCTTTGGTGATGGTCTGGAGCTTCACCGCGCGGTCTGCGGTGTCCTCGTAGGAGACGGGGCGCTGTCCGGTCCAGCACCAGAAGAGCGACGCCCCCAGGCCCCAGACGTCGGCTGGCGGCCGGGCCTGGACATGGGTGTCGTTGCTCGTGGACAGGATTGCGTCCGCCACCTCCGGAGCGGTCGTGTGGGTCAGGGCTCCCCGGTACGGGATGTGGTCCTCATCGGGGCCGCAGGACAAGGCGTAGTCGATGATCGCCGCATGCCCGTCGGGCGTCACGAGGGTGTTGGTGGGTTGTACATCGGCGTGGGCCCACCCTGCGGCGTGCATCCGCGCCAGGCGCTCAGCCCATGTGCGGGCGATACCGAGGAGCCAGGGCCGCACAGACGGGCGGTCGCCCTCGGTTCCCCGGGCGAGCGCGAAGGCTCGCCACAGCGGGACGCCGTTGACCCAGCCCACCGCAAGCCACCTACCGCGCTCCCAGGCCCCGGCGTCGACCCGGTAGCCGGGGCGGATCGCACCCGCGTGGATGAGCTTGAGGAGATGACGGTCCTCCTGGTCCATCTCGGCGGCCTTGTCCCGTGCACCGTCGTCCTCGGGGTTGTTGGCCTTGAGCGCGACCGCGCCCCGAGAACCTTCGAGCTTCCATGCCCGTGACCCGCGGCGGTCGCTGAGGAGATCCTCGATGACCGGTGGCCCCAGCCGCTCGGCCAAGACCTCTACTGCTTCAACAGGAGCTGGTGCGCCCACCGCTTCACGTCCTTCCACTCAGGCGGTACATCAGCGAATACGTCCCGGCCGTCGTCCACCGCGTTGGCGAGAGCGGCGGCGAGGGTGGGTGTGGCGGCCAGGAAACGCGGGTCACGGGGCCGTACCGCGCCCCGGACCGGCATGAACGGCACCGGAGGGGAGGGCACGTCGCGGCCGTACCGGTCGGTGTGCTCCTCGCCGGCCCGGAATTTCCCGAACATCAACCCCATGGGCCCGTACAGGTTCTTCAGTGCCCAGTGCGGCCACTTCATCACCCCGTAGTCAGCGCCCAGGAGGACGATGTTCTCGCACACGAGCGCGCCATGCCGCCGACCAGCAAGAGGACGCACCCACTCGGCGGCCTGTACCCCGGCGTGGAACACCTCCGCTTCGATGTCGTCTTCGTCCCCGGCCGCCTCGTACACCGTCCACCCGGTAAGCCCGCGCTCGACCGAGGGCGCCAGGTAGGGGCAGTGGGCGGCGACCGCCTGCACGTACGGCGTGACGTCGGCCGAGCACGGGTTCGTGGTGCGGGCCTCAATGAGGCGGAGCGCCCCGGCGGTGGGCCGGAGCACCCCTTCAGCGTGCGTGGTGATCACCGGGTGGCGGTCTCGCGCCGCTCCGGGACGGCGTCGTCGCCGTCCCCGGTGGTGGGTCCGCAGTCCCACTCGGCGACCACGACGCCGGTGTCCCGGTAGCGGTTCAGGGCCTCCCGGTCGACCTGGCCATCCTTGTCGGTGAACCAGATCTCCGGCAGGGAGCCGAACATCTCCTCGTACGCCTGGACCCAGGAGATCTCGCCCACGCCGATGAACGGCGCGTGACCGAGCGGCATGCCGGCCGTTTCAGTGCAGAAGTCGGCGTACTCCGGGGACGTGAGCAGCTCGTGCCACTCGGCGTCGATGGCCGGGGAGAACATCTCCATCGGCCTCCTGTCACCGTCGCGGAACCGCCGCGCGGTGACGGTGAAGAACCGGCCCAGCTCGATGCGCTCCGGGCTGAGGGTGGTGCTCATGGTGGTGCTCCTCTCGATTGTGTTTCGAGTGGTGCTGGATAGCACCGGGGCCTCGGGGGGAAAGCACCCGGCGCCGGTAGCGCCGTCCCCGGCGCGAGGGACACGAGGACGTGGCCGCCGGTTTGGAGACACCGCCCAGGAGCCGGTACTGCTCCCCAGGGGCTCCCAGGCGGCGTGACACTCAGTCAACGGCAGTACGCGCCCGGCGGCTACGACGCTGGAAACACCTGCAAGACCTGTGCATCAATCGGCAAAATGTGTGCATGACCGAGACGTTGGGCGAGACGCTACGGCGCGCGCGACTGATCAAGAGGCTGTCTCAAGGGGGCCTGGGCGACGCCGTGGGCTACTCCGCCTCGTGGGTGTCCCGCGTGGAGAACGACAAGGTCACACCGGATACGGCCGCGCTGGTCGCCTTATGTGATGTGCTGGGCCTGTCCGCAGAAGCCGTGGGACTCGAAGGGGACGATGTGCACCGCCGTGAGCTGCTGACTCTGGGACTGGGGGTGGGGATCGCCGCAGCGCTCCCGTCCTCCACCGCCTCGGCCGCCGAACCGAAGAACTTGGTCGAACAGGCGCTGTTCAAGCTCCCCGACGCCCGTCCCGCTGCCCGTGACGCCCTCACCTCGTCGCTCAGCCACGCCCGCGGCCTGTTCCACGAAGCGCATTACACCGATCTCGGGCGCGCGCTGCCGCCGCTCATCTCCCGGTCCCTGGCATCACGCGCCCACGACATCGCCGCACGCGCCTACGTCCTCCTCGCACAGCTCGCGATCAAGAACTACCAGGGCTACGCGTGGATCGCCGCCGACCGGGCCCGTATGCAGGCGGAGCTGACGGGCAACCCGGTCGTCATGGGAGAGGCCGCGCACTCCATGGCCATCACCATGCGCCGATCCGGTGAGTACCAGGCCGCCATCGACCACCTCAAGGAAGCGGCCGACCGGCTCGACGAGAGCCCCGACCAGCTTGCCATGCGCGGCACGCTGCTGCTGACCGCGAGCTACAGCGCCGCCCAGCCCCGCTGGCGTGGACAAGCCATGGAGTTCATCGAGGAGGCCGAAGAGACCGCGTCCCGCCGGGAAACGATGGCCCGCAAGCTGTATATCCCCGGCGTGTTCGGGATCGACCAAACGCAGGTGTTCCGGATCTCCGTGCACCATGCGTTGGGCGAGGCCGACGAGGCCCTGACCTTCGCGGAGAAGACCGACCTGCGCCGCCTACCCAACGCGGAGCGCCGAGGACGCATGTGCATGGACATCGCCCGCGTCTGGCGGGACCTGGGCGAGCCGGAGAAGGCTTTCATCGCCCTGCGGGCCATGGAGCAGTACGCGCCGGAAGAAGCCCGGCGTCCGAAGGTTCGGGCAATCACCGCCGAACTCCTCACCGCGAACCGGGAGATCCCCGGCCTGCACCTCTTCGCCCAGCGCACCGGAGCCGCCGCGTGATCATTCTCGATCACGCCCGCCGAAGACCCGCTCAAGGACAGCATCACCACCTACCTCCCCGGAGAGACGACCGGCACCGGTGAGGTCAAGAACGGCTTCGTGCACGTTCACGTCGTCATGGTTCATCGACGCCGACGCGCCGACCCGTGTGCGCGTGCTGATCGAAGAGGAAACCGACGCCGCGCGGCGCGGCGCGGCGACAAGAAGCCGATCACCCGCAGCGAGTGCACCGACTACTGCCCCGATTCCTCCAGCGCGGTCCCGGCCGTCCTCGCCACCCGGCACAGCCACCGGGTGGCCTGACCACCTCGAACGGCTGTGCCCGGCCGACTTCTTCAGCGGGTTGTACCGCATGGTGCCGTCGCTGTCGCTTCTTCATCAGCCGCAGCAGAGCGGCCCGCTCGACCGCGCTCATCCGGTCGCGGACGCCATTGCCGGGCCGCAGTGTCGTCCGGAGCGGCCAACGGCCGCCCATTGTCCGGTTAACGGATATGACATTTCAGGCAACGGACGAATTCTGGCCAAGTTTTTGACGCGGTCCTGACAGATGCCCATGTCCGGTGCCACTCTTCCCCCATTCTCCGCACGTTGCTCCGCCAGCTCTTCTTGCACCTCCCGAGGGCACACCCAGCCCCCGGTACCCCCCTCGCAAAAGGAGTCCGCGTGAGATCCACGCCAAGCCGTCGCGCCACCGCGACCGGCGCTCTGATAGCCGCCTCGGCCATGCTCGCCGTGGGTGTCCAGACCGGGTCGGCCACCGCCGCCGACGCATGGGCCACCGCCGCCCCCACGAGCCAGGCCGCGGGACAGGCCGACCCCGGGGCCCTGCCCGCCGACCTCTCCCCCGCCCAGCGCACCGCGCTGATCCGCGCCGCCGACGCGGGCAAGGCGGCGACCGCCAGGGAACTCCGCCTCGGCGCGCAGGAGAAGCTCGTCGTCCGCGATGTCGTCCAGGACCGCGACGGCACCACCCACACGCGCTACGAGCGCACCTACGCGGGCCTGCCCGTACTCGGCGGCGACCTCGTCGTCACCGAGTCGAAGGCGGGGGCGACGCGGAGCGTCACCAAGGCGTCCCGCGCGGAGCTCAGGAACGTCGGCACCGGCGCGAGCCTCGCGCCCGCCGCCGCCGAGCGGCAGGCCGTCACCGCCGCCCGGGCCGAGGGGTCCAAGGCGACCGAGGCCGAGCGGGCACCCCGCAAGGTCGTATGGCTCGCGGACGGCGACCCCGTCCTCGCGTACGAGACGGTCGTCGGCGGCCTCCAGCACGACGGCACCCCGAACGAGCTGCACGTCGTGACCGACGCCCGCACCGGTGCCAAGCTGTACGAGTGGCAGGCCGTCCACAACGGCACCGGCAACACCATGTACAGCGGCCAGGTCACCCTCGGCACCGCGCAGTCGGGGAGCTCGTACAACCTCACCGACACCGCACGCGGCAACCACAAGACGTACAACCTCAACCGGGGCACCTCCGGCACCGGGAGCCTGTTCTCCGGCTCCGACGACGTCTGGGGCAACGGCTCCCCGTCCAACCTGGAGACCGCGGGGGCAGACGCCCACTACGGCGCCGCGCTCACCTGGGACTACTACAAGAACGTCCACGGGCGCAGCGGCATACGCGGCGACGGCGTCGGTGCCTACTCGCGGGTCCACTACGGCAACAACTACGTCAACGCCTTCTGGCAGGACAGCTGCTTCTGCATGACGTACGGCGACGGCTCCGGCAACTCCAAGCCACTGACGTCCATCGACGTCGCCGCCCACGAGATGACCCACGGGCTCACGTCGAACACCGCCGGGCTGCGCTACAGCGGCGAGTCGGGCGGCCTCAACGAGGCGACCTCCGACATCTTCGCCGCCGCCGTCGAGTTCTACGCCGACAACACCCAGGACAAGGGCGACTACCTCGTCGGCGAGAAGATCGACATCCGTGGCGACGGCACCCCGCTGCGCTACATGGACAAGCCGAGCAGGGACGGCAAGTCCAAGGACTTCTGGTACTCCGGTATCGGCAGCATCGACGTCCACTACTCGTCGGGCCCCGCCAACCACTGGTACTACATGCTCTCCGAGGGCAGCGGGAAGAAGACGGTCAACGGCGTCGACTACGACTCGCCGACCTCCGACGGGCTGCCCGTCACCGGCATCGGCCGTGACAAGGCGTCGCTGATCTGGTTCAAGGCGCTCACCACCAAGTTCACCAGCACCACCAACTACGCGGGCGCCCGCACCGGCACGGTCGCCGTCGCCACCGAGCTGTACGGCGCCGACAGCGCCGAGGTGAAGGCCGTCGAGAACGCCTGGGCCGGCATCAATGTGGGCTCCCGCCCCGGTGACCCGGGCGAGCCCGGCGGCACGGTCTTCGAGAACACCGCCGATGTGAACATCCCCGACCTGGGCACCGCGTCCTCGTCCGTCACCGTCAGCGGCGTCACGGGCCGGGCCCCGTCGAGCCTCAAGGTCGGCGTGGACATCGTCCACACCTGGCGCGGCGACCTCGTCATCGACCTCGTCGCCCCGGACGGCAGCGCCTACCGGCTGAAGAACGCCAGCGGCGGGGACTCCGCCGACAACGTCAAGGAGACGTACACCGTCGACGCGTCCAGCGAGAACGCCAACGGCACCTGGCAGCTCCGCGTGCGGGACACGGCCCGCTACGACACCGGGTACATCAACAGCTTCAAGCTGACGTTCCCGTAGGCCACATCCCGCACCGCACCGCACCGCTCAGCACACGGCCGCCCGGGGGATCGCCCCCGGGCGGCCGCTCGCGTTCGCCGCGCCCCGTGCTCCTCCTCCGGTACCGCACCCGTATCCGCCGGACGGCCGAGTGCGGTCCGGACCCCAGGACGATGTCCCGGGCCCGCCGGGGCGGCAGGGTGGGTGCCGCGGCCCGTCGCCCCCCACGAGGGGAGGGGGCGACGGCCACAAGCGGCGCGGGAGGTCACCGGGGTCAGCGCATCAGGACCCCCGCGCCCTCCGCCGTGGACTCCGTCGGCAGCGCCACCAGGCCCAGGTCCGCGCCCACCGCGACCAGCCGGTGGGCGGGCAGCACGCGGACCGTGTAGCCGAACGGGCCGGTGCGGTCCAGGCTCAGCGGGCCCTCGTACACCCAGCGGCCCTGCTGGTCCGGGCCGGTGCCGCCGCCCGCGGGCTTCAGCGGGAACATACGGGCGTCGGCCAGCGAGTCATGGGTGTCCACCCGCCCGGCGACCGCCTGGACCTCCACGTCCTCCGGGAGCAGGTCGCCCAGGGTCACCCGGACCCGCAGAGCGAGCGTGGAGCCCAGTTCGGCGACCTCGCTCGTCTCGTCCACCTCGACGTGGTCGACGGCCACGCCCGGCCAGGCCGTGCGCACCCGGGACTTCCACTCGGCCAGCTCCCGCGCCGCCTCCGGGTCCAGCGACCGGTGGGCCAGCGCCGCCGGGGTGTAGAGGCGCTCCACGTACTCCCGCACCATCCGGCCGGCCAGCACCTTCGGCCCGAGGGACGTGATCGTGCGGCGGACCATCTCGATCCACCGCTCGGGCAGCCCGTTCGCGCCCCGGTCGTAGAAGCGCGGCGCCACCCGCTGCTCGATCAGCTCGTACAGGGCATGCGCCTCCAGGTCGTCCCGCCGGTCCTCGTCGGTCGTCGGCCCGTCGGCGGTGGGGATCGCCCAGCCGAAGTCCGGGTCGTACCACTCGTCCCACCAGCCGTCCCGTACGGACAGGTTGAGGCAGCCGTTGAGTGCGGCCTTCATGCCGCTCGTACCGCACGCCTCCAGGGGGCGGAGGGGGTTGTTCAGCCAGACGTCGCAGCCCGGGTAGAGCTTCTTCGCCATCGCCATGCCGTAGTCGGGCAGGAAGACGATGCGGTGGCGTACGCGCGGGTCGTCGGCGAACCGGACCATCTCCCGCACCAGCCGCTTGCCGCCGTCGTCCGCCGGGTGGGCCTTCCCCGCGACGACGATCTGCACGGGGCGGGTCGGGTGCAGCAGCAGCTCACGGAGCCGGTCGCGGTCGCGGAGCATCAGCGTGAGCCGTTTGTACGAGGGGACGCGGCGGGCGAAGCCGATGGTCAGGATGTCCGGGTCGAGGACCCCGTCGATCCAGCCCAGCTCGGCGGCGCCGGCGCCGCGCTCCTGCCAGGACGCGCGCAGCCGGGTGCGCACCTCGTGCACCAGCTGCTCGCGCAGCTCGCGGCGGAGCTCCCAGACGGCGGAGTCGTCGATGTCGGCGACGGAGTCCCAGCGCTCGGAGCCGCCGACGCTGAGGGCGTCCTCGGCGCGCTGGGCGCCGATCTGCCGGGCGCCGAGGCGGACCACCTCGGGCGCCACCCACGTGGGGGCGTGGACGCCGTTCGTGATGGAGGTGATCGGCACCTCCTCCGCGTCGAAGCCCGGCCACAGGCCCGCGAACATCGACCGGCTGACCGCGCCGTGGAGGGTGGACACGCCGTTGGCGCGCTGGGCGAGGCGCAGACC
Source organism: Streptomyces sp. TRM49041 (assembly GCF_008271805.1). Classification (GTDB taxonomy): domain Bacteria; phylum Actinomycetota; class Actinomycetes; order Streptomycetales; family Streptomycetaceae; genus Streptomyces. Next base: position 81,717 of record NZ_VSRY01000165.1, on the reverse strand, counting down.
CATGACCGCCATGTTGAAGAGGTTCGGTTCACCGCCGGGGTACGTCTCGCGGCCCAGCTGGAGGATGCGGCTCAGGTCCACACCCGGCAGCTCGGCGCCCGGGCCGAAGTGGCGGGCGACCAGGTCGCGGTCGAACCGGTCGATGCCGGCCGCGACGGGCGTGTGCGTGGTGAACACCGTGCCCGCGCGGACGGCCTCCAGGGCGGCGTCGAAGTCGGTGCCCCCGTCGGTGAGCTCCCGGATGCGCTCCAGACCGAGGAACCCGGCGTGCCCCTCGTTGGTGTGGAACACCTCGGGGGCGGGGTGGCCGGTGAGGTCGCAGTAGGCCCGCACGGCCCGTACTCCTCCTATCCCCAGCAGCATCTCCTGGAGGAGCCGGTGTTCGCTGCCGCCGCCGTAGAGGCGGTCGGTGACGTCCCGTTCGCCGGAGCCGTTCTCCTCGACGTCCGAGTCGAGCATCAGCAGCGGGACCCGGCCGACCTGCCCCACCCACACGTGGGCGTGGAGGGAGCGTCCGCCGGGCAGGGCGAGGGAGACCCGGACGGGCGTGGAGTCGGGTCGGCGCAGCAGGGTGAGGGGCAGCTCGTTGGGGTCGAGGAGCGGGTAGTGCTCCTGCTGCCAGCCGTCGCGGGAGAGGGACTGGCGGAAGTAGCCGTGCCGGTAGAGCAGGCCGACGCCGATGAGGGGGACGCCGAGGTCGCTGGCGGCCTTGAGGTGGTCGCCGGCGAGGATGCCGAGGCCGCCGGAGTACTGGGGCAGGGCGGCGGTGACCCCGAACTCGGGCGAGAAGTAGGCGATGGCCGCGGGTGGCGGAGCGTCGCCGTCCGGGCCTTGGGCGGGCTGGTTCTGGTACCAGCGGCGGCCGCGCAGATAGTCGTCGAGATCGTCGGCGGCGGCGTTCAGGCGGCGCAGGAAGCGCCGGTCCTTGGCGAGTTCGCCGAGCCGCGCGGCGGAGACGGAGCCGAGGAGCCGGACCGGGTCGCCGCCGGCCGCACGCCACCCCTCGGGGTCCACGGCCTGGAAGAGCTCTCGGGTCTCGGCATGCCAGGACCAGCGCAGATTGCGCGCGAGGTCACTGAGTGGTCGGAGTGGGTCGGGCAGGACGGGGCGCACGGTGAATCGACGGATGGCCTTCACGTGTTCCACCTTCGCAGGGGAGATACGTACAGTGGCGGACGCACCACGGTATGCGTCCGCCGTCCTGCTCCGACGGTAGTGCCACGACGACGCGCACGGCCATGGCGCACGGCGCATGTGGCACCGGGGGCGCACTAGGGGAGCGCGCGGACCGGGGTGTCGCGCGGGGTGTCGCGCCCGGAGTCACGCCGGGTACCACGCGGGGTGCCACGGGGCGGCGTGTCGCGGCGCGGGGTCCGGCGGGACGGGACGTCGTACGGCGAGCCGAGGTTCACCGTCTCCGGGTCGAACGCGCCGGTCGCCGCGTAGCGGGCGGCGATGGCACGGCGTTCGTCCGGCGGGATGACGTCGTCGATGTCGGTGAAGCCGCCGGGGGCCCGCTCGTGCGCCAGGTTGATGACGACCTCCGGCCCGAGGCGCCGGTTGGCTCGCTGAAGCTCCGTCATGGCGGGGCGGCGTTCGGCCTCGTACGCGGCGAGCGCTTCCCCCGGGTCGGGGTGTACGGCCAGGGCGTGGGCGAGGGCACGGGAGTCGATGATCGACTGGGTGGCGCCGTTGGAGCCTATGGGGTACATGGCGTGGGCGGCGTCGCCGATCAGGGTCGTACGGCCGTGGCTCCAGCGGGCGAGGGGTTCGCGGTCCACCATGGGGTATTCGTACGCGCCGTCGGCCGCGCGCAGAACCTCCGGGACACTGACCCCGCCGAACTCCCAGCCCTCGTAGTGTTCGAAGAACCGGCCGACCGGGACAGGCCGGTTCCAGTCCCCGAGGAAGCGCTCGTCGACGGCGTCGGCCGGCATGGAGAGCGCCCAGTTGACGAGGACCTCGGGGCGGCGCAGCGACGGCTCCGTCATCGGGTAGACCACGGCCTTCTGGCGGTCGTCGCCCGCGATGAACATGAACGAGCCGGTGCGCCGGGCGTCCATGCTGGACACCCCCCGCCATACGAGCATGCCGTTCCACGGCGGTTCGCCCTCGTCGGGGTGGAGGGCGGTGCGGACGGCCGAGCGGATGCCGTCGGCGCCGATCAGCACGTCCGGTTCGAGGGCGGCGAGGCTGCGGGTGCCGTCGCAGCGGTGCTCGATGCGCACCCGCGGCCGTGCGCCGCCCAGCGGCTGCTCCACACCGGTGACGCGGACGCCGGTGACGAGCGCGCCGGGCCCGAGGCGTTCCCGGACGGTGTCGGCGAGGACGCGCTGGAGGTGCGCGCGGTGCACGGACAGCTGCGGCCAGCGGTAGCCGGCGCGCACGCCGCGTTCCTCGCGGGCGACGAGGGCGCCGCACCGGTGGTAGTACCGCAGCTCGCGGGTGCGGACGGCGTCGGTCTCCAGCCGGTCGAGCACTCCGAGCGCGTCGAGTTCCCGCACGGCGTTGGGCATCAGGTTCAGCCCGGCGCCGACGGGCCGTATCTCGGGCGCCGCCTCGACGACGGTGACCCGCCCGAACCCGGCGGCGTGCAGCGCGAGCGCGACGGTGAGCCCGGCGACACCGCCACCGGCGACGAGGATGTCGGGCGTCGTGCCGCGGGCGGCCGTGGCGCGGGTCGCCGCACGGGGGGCCGTGGAGGCCGGGTCCGGGTCCGGGTCCGGGGCGGCGGCCGGGGCCGGGGCCGAGCCGTGCCGGATGGTCAGGGTGCCGTCCGGTTCGCGCGGGGTGGTGTTCTGGGTCATGTCCCGTGGTCCTCTCAGGCGGCCGGGGTGCGGGGGAGGACCGTGGCGCGGCGCACCAGGGTCTCGTTGTCCCGGGTCAGGTCGAGGACGCCGCGGAGGAGGGCGACGGGGGCGCCGCCGCTGCCGGCCTCGTACAGGCGCAGGTCGTCGTGGTAGGCCTTGCGGGCGATGCCGAGGTGGCGGGCGCGGAAGGTCTTCAGGAGGCGCAGCACCCGGGCCAGGGAGACGGCGGACGCGGTGAGCTGGGGCGACAGCCGGTGCGTGGTCTCCCAGCTGAGCGCCGCGGAGAGCTTGCCGACGGCGGAGGCGCCGCCCCGGTGCGCGGCGTGGAAGGCGCGCCACGACGGCAGGCTGTACTGGACCGACTCCTCCAGGAACGCGTCGTACCGCGGGTCGGAGCGGTCGCTCTGCCAGAGCGTCAGATCGACGAGCCAGAGGGGTACCTGGGCGGCCGCGGGGCCCAGGTAGTCGCGCCCTGCCACGTCGATCTCCTCGAAGTACGGGCGGAGGACACGGGCGAAGAACTCGGGCGTGACGTTGGCGACGGTGAAGTCGATCGAGTCGACCATCGACTGGACGTGCTGTGCGGTGCGGTCCAGTGCGAGGGCGAACCCGGGGTCGTACGGTTCGAGGCGGGCCAGCTCGCCGCAGGTGTCGAGCGCTGCGACGAGGCTGGGGAACACCATGCTGACGGCGTCCTGGAGGTGGGCCTCCATCTCCGCGCCGGTGTATGTGCGGCGGCGCCGGCCGAGCGGGTTCCAGGTGGTGTAGTGGTGGACGGTGTCGCGGGGCACCATGCCGGTGCGGCGGCCCAGCTCTTCCAGGACGGGCAGCACCTCGGGGACGGCGGCGACGGGCTCGGCGCCGTGGCGCTTGAGGGAGCCGAGCAGCAGCCCCAGGTCGCGCATCCCGGCGAGGGCCTCCACGACGCTCCACTCGGCGACCCGGTCGAGGTCGGGGGCGAGGGCGCGCAGGGCAACGGTGAGCGCGGCCACGTCGGCGTCCCGGTTCATGCCGGGGACGGCGGCGAGCAGCGCGTCGGCGCCGAGCGGGTCGGCGGCGCGTATCTCGGATATCCGGTAGCGCGGTTCGGCGCAGGCGATGACGAGTCCGGGCTCGACTAGGTCGTAAAGGGTCAACGAAGGCCCCTCTCGGGCACGTGTGGATGAGGTGGTGTCGCGGTCGGCTCCGGCGGGCAGGGCGCGGCGGGGTGCCCGGCGGTGAGCCGCCGGGTCCCCGCCGCCCGGGCCGCCGGGCAGTCACCGCGGGTCGCCGGCCCGGTCCTGGCGCAGGCTCGCCGCCGCTGGGGCTCCCCCCTGCTCGAACGGAGGTGGGAGCTCGGGGGAGGGGGACGGCAGGCGCAGCCGCACGGAGAGCAGGGCGGCCGCTGCCGCGAAGGCGGCGCCGACGAGCAGGGCCGCACGGAAGCCGGTGGTCTGGGCGAGTGGGGTCGCCGTCTCGGTGAGGGGGGTGCCCCCCGCTCGAACGAGGTCGAGAGCTCGGGGGAAGGCGGTGGCGACGGCCACGAGGGTGGCGAGGCCCAGCACTGAGCCGAACTGCTGGCTGGTGTTGACGAGGCCGGAGGCGAGCCCGGTCTCGTGGGGCGCCGCCTCCGCCGTGGCGGCCACATTGGTGGTGACCATGACCAGCGGAAGGGCGGCGCCGAGGACGAGGCTGGGCGCGAGGACGGTGCCGGCGAACGTGCCGTCGGCGGAGAGCGCGAGCGCCAGCCACACCATGCCGGCCAGCAGCAGCGTGAAGCCGAGCGTCATGGTCCGGGTGAGGCCGAGCCGGGCGATGATCCGGCCGGTCTGCGGGGCGGTCGCGACGACGACCAGCGAGAGCGGCAGCAGGCCGAGGCCGCCGAGCAGCGGGGAGTACCCGAGGACGCTCTGCAGGTAGAGGCTCACCAGGAAGAACATGGGGAACAGCGCCATCTGGGCGAGCGCGCTCAGCCCGTTGGCCAGGCGCAGCGCGGGGCGTCTCAGCACGGCGGGCGGCACGAGCGGCCGGGCGACCCGGGTCTCCAGCAGGGCGAACGCGGCCAGGAGGGCGAGCCCGGCGACGCCCGCGAGGGGGCTGCGGGCGACGAGGGCGTACGCGACGAGGCCGAGCCCGGCGGTCGCGGTGAACGCGCCGAGCGCGTCGAAGCCGGGCTCGGCGGCGGGCGCGGAGCCGGCCGGCAGCCGGAGCGCGAGGGCGGCCATGAGGACGGCGAGGGCGACGTTGAGCCAGAACGTGGAGCGCCAGCCCAGCAGGTCGGTGAGTACCCCGCCCAGGACGGTGCCCAGGACCCCGCCGAGGCCGCCCATGGCGGCGAACACGCCCAGCGCGCGATGCCGGGCGGGGCCGTCCGGGAAGAGGTTGAGCAGCAGCGCGAACGCGGCGGCCGCGGCGAGCGCCGCCCCGACGCCCTGCGCGGCTCGGGCCGCGACGAGCGTCGCCGCCGAGCCGGCGAGCGCTCCGGCGGCGGAGGCGGCGGCGAGCAGGCCGAGGCCGGTGACGAACAGTCGGCGGTGGCCGAGTAGGTCGGCGGCGCGGCCGCCGAGGAGGAGCAGGCCGCCGAAGGAGATGAGATAGGCGTTGGCGACCCAGGAGAGGGTGGTGGAGCTCGCGGTGAGGTCGTGGCCGACGGACGGGAGGGCGACGTTGACGATCGCCGTGTCCATGATGAGAAGGAGCTGCGTGGAGGCGAGCAGTGCGAGCGCCCCCCGCGCTCCGTGCACGTCACCTGCCACGGTGTCTCCCCGCCGGACGGGGGGCGCTCACCGGGGCGTCCCGGTCGACAGGTCGTAGCCGTCCAGGCACGCCCGGGCCAACCCCTCGCAGGCCGCCCCGTCGCCCTCCCATGCCTGCTGCATGAGGGCGACGTGCGGGGCGCCGTGGTAGAAGCGCTCGTACTGTTCGTGGCGGCCGGCGAACTCGGAGCCCAGCGCGTCCCAGGCGAGCTTCAGCAGCTTGACGCGCTCCTCGGCCGGAGTGCCGGGCGAGCGGACGTACTTGCGGAGGAGCGGGCCGAGTTCCGGGTGGAGGAGGTCCTCGCCGGACGCGGGGAGCTGGATGAGCCCGCCGCCCGCCAGGAGCTTGATGTCCTGGACGGCCTGCGGGTACAGCTCCGCGGCCATGATGCGCTGCGCGAGTGAGATGTCTTTGCCGGGCGCCACCCCACCGCGCCCGCCGTCGACCTGCTCGTACGACGCCTCGGCGGCCAGCACGAACGCCTTGGCCTGCGCGACCCTGCCGAGGAGCCGGCCGATGGTCTGGGTGACGGGCGGCAGCTCGTATGTGTTGTTCGCCTTGGCCAGCAGGATGGCGATGCCGGTGAGGAACTCCAGCTTGGTCCAGAACCGGGTGGCCGCCTGGTGGACGAAGTTCCGGAACGCCGGGGTGTGCCACCACATGCGGAACGACGCGTCGACGTCCCGGTAGGTGAGGACGTTCTCCCACGGCACGAACACGTCCTCGCAGACCAGCAGCGCGTCGTTCTCGTCGAACCGCGACGACAGCGGGTTGTCGAAGACGCTGCGCGCCCGGGCCTCGTAGGAGGTGCGCGACAGCAGCTTCACCCCGGGTGTGGCGAGGGGCAGCGAGAAGGTGACGGCGTGGTCGGCGTCCTGCGGCGGGAGCGGCTCGATGGTTCCGACGATCACCTCGTCGGCGAAGACGGCGGCGGTGCCGATCATCTTCGCGCCGCGCACCACGATCCCGCCGTCCTTCTCCGCGACGACCCGGACGACCAGATCGTCCTGCTCCTGCTCGGCCGCGGACCGGGTGCGGTCGATCTGCGGATTTGTGAGCGTGAACGCCGGATACAGATCACCTTCGGCCATCCGCCGGTGGTAGGCGAGGGCGGGCGCCGAGCCGTCGTACGTCGCGGTCGCGAACACTGCGGGCGCGGCGGCGAACCCGGCCGCGCCACCGGCCATGTAGTCGGGGGTCCGCCCGAGGAACCCGTACCCGGCCTCCGCCCACACCTTGTGGGCGGCGCGGCGGGCGACGAGGTCGTCGTACGAGCGGGGCACCAGATACGCCCGGTGGACGCCGTCCCGGGTGAGTACCGGGGTGTGCTCGGAGTCGTGCGCCAGGTCGTACAGGTGGGCGAGGGACGCGGCCGTGTTGCGGAAGGCGCGGTGCCCGGTGACGTCGTCGACCCGCTCGCCGTCGAGCCAAATCTCGCGGCCGTCGCGTAGCGACTGCAAGTAATCCTGACCGGACCTGGTCACCATGTCTCCTCTGGGGAACGGCTGTGCCGAGCAGAGCCTTTCCGCCCTTGGCCACCTGCGGCAATGAACGACCGTCCAGCGGTCCTTAAGAACCGGCCAGCCGTTGCCCGCCGTTGCGACCGGAATGTTCCGTACGCGGGCCGGGCCGCGCTCACGCGACCCTCGCCGCGTGGGACCGGTACTCCCCCGGGGTCTTGCCGAACCACTTGCGGAACGCCAGATGGAAGCCGACCGCGCTCTGGTAGCCGACGCGCTGCGGCACGGCCGACTGGGGCAGCGACGTCTCGCAGAGCAGCCGGGCCGCCTCCTGCATGCGGCGCCCCGTCAGATGCCGGGCGGGGGCCTCGCCGACGAGTTCGCGGAAGGCGGCCGTGAAGGCGGAGCGGGACATTCCCACCTCGCGGGCGAGCGACTCGATGGTCCAGGGCTCGGCGAATCTGGTGGCGATCATCACCATGGCGCGGCTGATGCCGGGGTGGCGGAGCACGGGCAGGACGGCCGGGTTCTCGGAGAAGTCGCGGAGCAGCGGGCGCAGGGCGAGGACGAGGGCCATCTCGAAGGCGCGCAGGGTGATGAGCCGGTCTCCGGGTCCGGTGGGCCGGTCGGGGGCGGCGAGGAGCCGGAGCGTGTCGCGGAGCAGCGGCTCGCGGTCGACCTGGGAGCGGTCCAGGACCAGTGCCCAGGGCAGCGCGCGGTAGAGGCCGGTGGCGGCGCTGGAGTCGTAGTGCAGCCCGGCGCAGAGCAGCCGGCTCTCGGGGCCCTCGCCGCCGATGCGGATCTCGCCGGAGGTGCCGGGCTGCCGCTCGGGCAGCACGGTCTTGAGGGGCACGCCCTGCCGGTCGGGCTGGTCGGAGAGCCGGTGGGCGGCGCCGGTCGGGAAGACGGCCAGGTCACCGGCGAGGAGTTGCTGCGCGGGATGGTCGGTGCCGCCGATCCAGCAGTCGCCCTCGACGACATAGTGGAGGACCGCGCAGCTCTGCTCCGCGTCCCCCTCGATGGCCCACGGGGCCCGTACGTGCCAGCGACTGTCGAACACCCCGGTGAGTCGGAGCGGTTTCAGCAGCTCACTCAGGAGGTCGTCGCCGTCGTTCCGCATGCTGTCCATGGACGATCCTTCAACCCCCGCCCCGGTTTGTTAATTGATCGGCCAAAGCCGCCGCCGCCAGCCTGAAAGGTGCCGTCTTGGCAGCTTCAGACACCCTATCGAAGGGCCCTTCAGGCATATGTCCGATCACATTCCGATGCGCGTCGCAGTCGTGGGCGCGACCGGCTTCCAGGGCGGCGCGATCGCCCGTCTCCTGGCCGAACGGAACCACCGGGTGCGGACCCTGTCGCGCCGCCCCGAGGGGGACCGGCCCCCGATGCCCGGCGTGGCCTGCGCATCCGGTGACCTGGGGCGGCCGGAGGACGTCCGGGCGATGTTCGAGGGCGCGACGCACGCCGCCGTGGCGATGCCGCTGGTGTACGACGAGGAGCGCGTCGCCCAGTACGCGCTGAACGTCGCGCACGCCGCCCGGGACGCCGGAGTGCGCCGGATCGTATACAACGCGAACACCCGTGTACCGGCCGGGAGGACGCATGTGGCGGCGTTCGAGACCCGGCGGGTCGCCGAGGAGGTGCTGCGCGACAGCGGCGTGCCCCTCGTCGTGGTCCGCCCGCCGGTCTACCTTGACAATCTGTTCAGCCCGTGGAACGGTCCGGCCCTCGTCAACGACGGGGTGCTCGCCTACCCGCTGCCCGCCCACACCCCGACCGCGTGGCTGTCCCACGAGGACCTGGCGGAGACGGTGTACGGGGCGCTCACCGCGGACGGCGTCGAGGGCCGGTCGTTCGACATCGGCGGCGCGCGGACGCTGACCGGTGACCATCTGGCGGCGGCCTTCGCGCGCGGCCTCGGCCGGTCCGTACACTATGTACCGCTGGAGCCCGCGGTGTTCGAGCGGAGTCTGGCGCGGGTGCTGGGCGACGACGCGGCGGCGGGTATCGCGGGCATCTACCACTACATGGCGACGGGCGCCGATCCGCTGCTGATGGCGGGCGACGACGGCACGGCGGCCCGGCTGCTCTCGGTCCGGCCCGCGCCGGTCGAGGACTGGATCACACGGCGTCCGTGGCAGGTGTGGGCGGAGGAGCCGAGCGGGGCCGAGCGGTGATCCCTCGCCCCTCCCTGGCGGCACGAAAGAGCGTCTGACACTCCCGACCGGTGAACCGGCCCCGTAATTCCATCGAACGGGGTCGGTTCTCGGCTGTCTGGCCGGACAACCCTACGTGTCGGTAGGTACTGAACCCCCGGATTGCCCACCCGAGAGGCATGGGAAGGCTCCTCCGGTACCCGCCCACCCGAGTGAACCCGGAGAGGAGCGGTGATGCCTGCGCAGCGCCATGCGTCAACAGAGCAGTTACAAAGAGCGATACCCCGTAAGCAACCCTCAGGTGATGCTGTGAACTCGCTGATTGGTCGCATTCCCGTCCTGGACGTTTCTCCCCTCGTCGACTGCGGTAGAAGCCCCGCCAAGGCGGTGGCCGGTGAGACCTTCCAGGTCACGGCCACGGTCTTCCGGGAGGGCCATGACGCGGTCGCCGCCGATGTGGTGCTGACCGACCCGTCCGGGCGGCCCGGCCCGTTCACCCCCATGAGAGAGCTGGCGCCCGGCACGGACCGGTGGGGCGCCGAGGTCACCCCCACCTGCGAGGGCCGCTGGACGTACCACGTCGAGGCGTGGAGCGACCCGGTGGCCACCTGGCGCCACGAGGCGGGTATCAAGATCCCCGCGGCTATCGACACGGACCTGGTCCTCGAGGAGGGCGCCGCGCTCCATGAGCGCGCGGCCGACGGCGTGCCGAAGGACGAAGACCGCGAGGCCGTCCTCGCCGCGGTCGACACCATGCGCGACGTGAGCCGTGCGCCCGCCGAACGGCTCGCGGCCGCGCTCACCACGGACGTCCGCGAGGCCCTGGCCCGTAACCCGCTGCGGGAACTGGTCACGGCGTCGAAGAGGTTGCCGCTGCTGGTGGAGCGGGAGCGGGCGCTGTACGGGTCGTGGTACGAGATGTTCCCCCGCTCCGAGGGCGCGCGGTACGACGAGGACGGCCGGCTGGTCTCCGGTACCCTCCGCACGGCCGCCGAGCGCCTGCCGGCGATCGCCGCGATGGGCTTCGACGTGGTGTACCTGCCTCCGATCCACCCGATCGGCGGCACGCACCGCAAGGGCCCGAACAACTCCCTGACGCCCGGGCCCGACGACCCGGGTGTGCCGTGGGCGATCGGCTCCGCCGAGGGCGGCCATGACGCCGTCCACCCGGACCTCGGCACGCCGGCGGACTTCGACGCGTTCGTGGCGCGCGCCCGTGAGCTGCGCATGGAGGTGGCGCTGGACTTCGCACTGCAGTGCTCCCCGGACCACCCCTGGGTGAAGCGGCGACCCGCGTGGTTCCACCACCGGGCCGACGGCACCATCGCGTACGCCGAGAACCCGCCTAAGAAGTACCAGGACATCTATCCGATCGCGTTCGACAAGGACATGCGGGGCATCGTCCGTGAGACGCTGCGAGTGCTGCGGCACTGGATGGCGCACGGCGTACGGATCTTCCGCGTCGACAATCCGCACACCAAGCCGGTGGTGTTCTGGCAGAAGGTCATCGCGAGCGTCAACCGCACCGACCCGGACGTCATCTTCCTGGCGGAGGCGTTCACCCGGCCCGCGATGATGCGGACGCTCGGCGCGATCGGCTTCCAGCAGTCGTACACGTACTTCACCTGGCGGAACACCAAGCAGGAGCTGACCGACTACCTCACGGAGCTGTCCGGCGAGGCCGCCTCGTACATGCGGCCGAACCTGTTCGTGAACACGCCGGACATCCTGCACGCCTACCTCCAGCACGGCGGCCGGGCGGCGTTCGAGGCGCGGGCGGTGCTGGCGGCGACGCTCTCGCCGACGTGGGGCATGTACGCCGGGTACGAGCTGTGCGAGAACACCCCGCTGCGGGAGGGCAGCGAGGAGTACCTCGACTCGGAGAAGTACCAGCTGCGGCCCAGGGACTGGGCGGCGGCCGAGCGGGAGGGCCGCAGCATCGCCCCGCTCGTCACCACGCTCAACCGGGTGCGGCGCCGCAACCCGGCGCTGCGGCGGCTGCGCAACCTGCGTTTCCACCACGCCGACAACGACGCGGTCATCGCGTACAGCAAGCGGACGGGGTCGAATGTGGTGGTGGTGGTCGTGAACCTCGATCCCCACCACACCCAGGAAGCGACGGTTTCGTTGAACATGCCGGAGCTCGGCCTGGACTGGCACGAGACCGTACCGGTGCGCGACGAGCTCACCGGCGAGACCTATCACTGGGGCAGGACCAATTACGTGCGCCTCGAGCCGGGTGCCACACCCGCGCACGTCCTCACGGTCCTGCGACCGTCTCCCCCGATCGGAGGGTCACCCACATCATGACCGTGAACGAGCCCGTCCACGACACGTTCGAGGACACCCCCGCCAAGGACCGGGACCCCGACTGGTTCAAGCGGGCCGTGTTCTACGAGGTGCTGGTCCGCTCCTTCCAGGACAGCAACGGCGACGGCATCGGCGACCTCAAGGGAATCACGGCCAAACTGGACTATCTGCAGTGGCTCGGCGTCGACTGCCTGTGGCTGCCGCCGTTCTTCAAGTCGCCGCTGCGGGACGGCGGTTACGACGTCGCGGACTACACGTCCGTGCTGCCGGAGTTCGGTGACCTGGCGGACTTCGTGGAGTTCGTGGACGCCGCCCATCAGCGCGGCATGCGGGTGATCATCGACTTCGTGATGAACCACACCAGCGACCAGCACCCGTGGTTCCAGGAGTCCCGCACCAACCCGGACGGCCAGTACGGCGACTACTACATCTGGGCCGACGACGACAAGCAGTACCAGGACGCCCGGATCATCTTCGTCGACACCGAGACGTCCAACTGGACCTTCGACCCGGTGCGCAAGCAGTACTACTGGCACCGGTTCTTCTCGCATCAGCCGGACCTCAACTACGAGAACCCGGCCGTCCAGCAGGAGATCCTCTCCGCACTGCGGTTCTGGCTGGACCTGGGCATCGACGGTTTCCGCCTCGACGCCGTGCCGTACCTCTACCAGGAGGAGGGCAGCAACTGCGAGAACCTGCCGCAGACGCACTCCTTCCTCAGGCGGGTCCGCAAGGAGATCGACGCGGCATACCCGGACACGGTGCTGCTCGCCGAGGCCAACCAGTGGCCGGAGGACGTCGTCGACTACTTCGGCGACTTCGCGGCCGGCGGCGACGAGTGCCACATGGCGTTCCACTTCCCGGTCATGCCGAGAATCTTCATGGCGGTCCGCCGGGAGTCCCGCTACCCCGTCTCCGAAATCCTGGCCAAGACGCCGGCGATCCCGGCGAACTGCCAGTGGGGCATCTTCCTGCGCAACCACGACGAGCTGACGCTGGAGATGGTCACCGACGAGGAGCGGGACTACATGTACGCGGAGTACGCCAAGGACCCGCGGATGCGCGCCAACATCGGCATCCGGCGGCGGCTGGCGCCGCTCCTCGACAACGACCGCAACCAGATCGAGCTGTTCACCGCGCTGCTGCTGTCGCTGCCCGGCTCGCCGATCCTGTACTACGGCGACGAGATCGGCATGGGCGACAACATCTGGCTGGGCGACCGGGACGCCGTGCGGACCCCGATGCAGTGGACGCCCGACCGGAACGCGGGCTTCTCGTCGTGCGACCCGGGACGGCTGTACCTGCCGACCATCATGGACCCGGTCTACGGCTACCAGGTGACGAACGTGGAGGCGTCGATGGCGTCGCCGTCGTCGCTGCTGCACTGGACGCGCCGGATGATCGAGATCCGTAAGCAGAACCCGGCTTTCGGGCTCGGCTCGTACACGGAGCTGCCGTCGTCGAACCCGGCGGTCCTCGCGTTCCTCCGCGAGTACGGCGACGACCTGGTGATGTGCGTGCACAACTTCTCGCGCTTCCCGCAGCCGACGGAGCTGGATCTGCGGCAGTTCAACGGGCTCCACCCGGTGGAGCTCATCGGCGGGGTCCGCTTCCCCGCGATCGGCGAGTGGCCGTATCTGCTCACCCTGGCAGGGCACGGCTTCTACTGGTTCCGGCTGCGGAAGGACACGGTGCTCCCCACGAAGGCGGCCGCGGGTTCCGCGAAGCAGTCGGCACGACCGCAAGCGGTACGGCCGCCGTCGGCGCGGTCGGCGCCGGACTCCGCGGAACCGGCGGAACCGGCGGAACCGGCCGTGCGGGCCATGAACTCCACAGATTCCTCCACCCGCTGACGGCGCGTCCTCACCCCCCACACCCCCACATCAGGGCGGGGCGTTTTCCTCGCTCCGCCCTGGGCACTGTCCCCCTCATACGTCGATTCGGGTTGATAAGGACCATCCCCGCCCGACACGTCCCGCACAGCCGGACAGCCCATGCCGCATTCCGGGACACTCTGCACGTTCTGTGCATTCTGTAGTACCCGGGGAAAGGACGCGCTGCCATGTCGGAGACCGCATCCACCGCCCGGGCACCCGTCGCCCTGCTGCCGTCACTGGCGCCGCTGCTCCATGAATGGCTGCCGCGGAGACGATGGTTCGCCGGGAAGGGTCGGCCGGTCACCGGCTTCGCCCTCGTCTCGGCGACCGAACTGCTGCCGGTCGACACCGCCGGGCCGGGCCTGCTGCACCTGCTGGTCCGCGTGCAGCAGCCCGGTCTCGCCGCCATGTCCGCGTCGCCCGGCGACTGCTACCAGCTGCTGCTGGGCGTACGCGACACCCTGCCCCCGCAGCTGGCGCCCGCCCTGATCGGGCACGTCACCGAGGGGCCGCTGGCCGGGCGCGCCGTGTACGAGGCGCTCAGCGACCCGCGCCTCACGGCGCTGCTCCTGGAGCGGCTGCGCGCACCGGGCCCGATCGGCCCGCTGCACTTCCACCGCACGGTGGCCATCCCCGACGGGCTCACACCACGCGTCCTGGACACCGAGCAGTCGAACACGTCGCTCGTGTACGGCGACGCGTACATCCTGAAGATCTTCCGGCGGATCCACCCCGGCGCCAACCCGGACCTGGAGCTGCCGCTCGCGCTCGCCCGGGCCGGCTGCGCCCGGGTGCCCGCGCCCGTCGCCTGGTACGAGGCGGGGGCCGGCCGCCCGGACGGCGCCACGCTCGGGGTCCTCCAGCCGTATCTGCGCGGCTCCCGGGACGGCTGGCAACTGGCGCTGGACGCGCTGGCTGAGGGGCGCGACTTCACCATGGAGGCCCGGGCGCTGGGCCGCGCCACCGCCGAGGTCCACACCGCCCTGGCGGACGCGCTGCCGACGATCACGCTGGCCCGGAGCCAGGCGCAGAACCTGGCCGTCGCGATGAGCCGCCGTCTGGACGCCGCCACGCAGGCGGTGCCCGCGCTCATGCCGTACGTCCCCGGGCTGCGCGCCGCCTTCGAGGCGGTCGCCGCACTCGCCGAGAACGGCAGCACATGGGGGACCCAACGGGTCCACGGCGACCTGCACCTGGGGCAGGCGCTGCGCACGCCGGACGGCGACTGGACGCTGATCGACTTCGAGGGCGAGCCCACGAAGCCCCTCGCCGAGCGCCGCCGCCCGCAGCCGCCGGTGCGGGACGTGGCGGGGATACTCCGCTCCTTCGACTACGCGGCCCACTCCCACCACCCCTGGAACGCGGAGTGGGCGGACCGCTGCCGCGACGCGTACTGCACGGGCTACGCCGAGGCGTCCGGCCACGACCCGCGCGCCGAGCCGGAACTGCTGCGCGCCTACGAGACCGACAAGGCGGTGTACGAGGTCGTCTACGAGGCCCGCCACCGCCCCGACTGGCTCCCGGTCCCCATGTCCGCCATCCGCCGTCTCTCCACCCCCCGGCCGACGGCGCCCCGGCCTCCGGGCAACCCGTCGGCCCGACACCGCCCGACCGCCCCGGCCGCGGACCCGCGCCGGGCCGACGACGGACAACGCCGCACCCCGGCCACCACGGACCCGACGCCCGCCCCGGAGCGGCACACCCCCGACCCCCGCCACGCGCCGGGGTCGGCGTCGGCGCGCGGTTCGGCGCGTGGCGCCGGGACGGAGCGGTCGGAGCCGTCGACCGGGTCCAGGCCCTCCACCGACCGGGCGCTCTCGCAGCGCCCCCCGTACTTCCCCGACCCCCTGACGTGACCGATCCGAGGAGGCATTCCCCCGTGACCCCCCGCCGTCCGACCCGTAAACCGCCCGCGACGACCAGGCAGCCCGTCGTCACCACCCTGGAGGCGCCCGTACCCGGTAGGCCGCCTCGGCCGCGTGTCAGTGCCGACGGGGTGCCGGCCCACCCCCTGGAGGGCGCCGACCGAGCGCGGCTGCTGGCCGGTGAGCACCATGATCCGCACGGACTGCTGGGGGCTCACCCGGTGCCGGACGGCGTGGCGTTCCGGGTGTTGCGGCCGCAGGCGCGGGCGGTGGCCGTCGTGCTCGGCGACGGCGAGCGGCGGGCGCTGCACGACGACGGGGACGGGCTGTTCTCGGGCGTGCTGCCGCTGCCGGAGGTGCCGGCGGACTACCGGCTGCTCGTGTCGTACGAGTCGGGCGACCTGGAGGTCCTCGACCCGTACCGGTTCCTGCCCTCGGTGGGCGAGCTGGACCTGCACCTGGTGCGGGAGGGCCGCCACGAGGAGCTGTGGAGAGCGCTCGGCGCACATGTGATGACCCACCAGGGGGTCGCCGGAACCCGCTTCACCGTGTGGGCGCCCAACGCACGCGGTGTACGGCTCGCCGGGGACTGGACGTTCTGGGACGGCTCGGGCCTGCCCATGCGGTCACTGGGCGCGAGCGGGGTGTGGGAGCTGTTCATGCCCGGCATCGACGAGGGGACGCTGTACAAGTTCGAGATCGTCGGCCCCGACGGCGGCCACTCGCTGCGCGCCGACCCGATGGCCCGCCGCACCCAGTGCCCGCCGGAGACCGCCTCCGTCGTCACCGCCTCGCACCATGTGTGGGGGGACGCCGAGTGGATGGCCCACCGGGGCGACCGCCCCGTACACCTGTCGCCGTTCTCCGTGTACGAGGTGCACCTGCCGTCCTGGCGGCCGGGCCTGACCTACCGCGAGCTCGCCGATGAGCTGCCCGCGTACGTCAAGGACCTCGGCTTCACCCATGTCGAACTGATGCCCGTCGCCGAGCACCCGTTCAGCCCCTCCTGGGGCTACCAGGTCACCTCGTACTACGCGCCGACCGCCCGGCTCGGCACCCCGGACGACTTCAAGTATCTGGTGGACCGCCTCCACCAGGCAGGCATCGGCGTCCTGGTCGACTGGGTCCCGGCGCACTTCCCGAAGGACGACTGGGCCCTGGCCCGCTTCGACGGCACGCCGCTGTACGAGCACCCGGACCCGCGCCGAGCCGAGCACCCCGACTGGGGGACGCTGGAGTTCGACTACGGCCGGACCGAGGTGCGGAACTTCCTCGTCGCCAACGCCGTGTACTGGTGCGAGGAGTTCCATATCGACGGCCTGCGGGTGGACGCCGTCGCGTCGATGCTCTATCTCGACTACTCCCGCGAGTACGGCGACTGGGCGCCCAACGAGCACGGCGGCCGGGAGAACTTCGACGCCGTCCGGTTCCTCCAGGAGATGAACGCCACCGTCTACCGCCGCTGCCCCGGCGTCGTCACGATCGCCGAGGAGTCCACGGCCTGGACCGGCGTGACCGTCCCCACCGACCACGGCGGCCTCGGCTTCGGTCTGAAGTGGAACATGGGCTGGATGCACGACTCGCTGGTGTACGTCTCGAAGGAGCCGGTGCACCGCAAGTACCACCACAACGAGATGACGTTCTCGATGGTGTACGCGTACAGCGAGAACTACGTCCTGCCGATCTCGCACGACGAGGTGGTGCACGGCAAGCAGGCCCTCGTGTCGAAGATGCCCGGCGACTGGTGGCAGCGGCGCGCCAACCACCGCGCATACCTGGGCTTCATGTGGGCCCACCCGGGCAAGCAGCTCCTCTTCATGGGCCAGGAGTTCGCGCAGGGCGCGGAGTGGTCGGAGGGTCAGGGGCCGGAGTGGTGGCTGCTGGGCGACGACTACCACTCGGCAGGCGACCACCGGGGCATGCGGGACCTGGTCCGCGACCTGAACACCGTGTACACCGGGACGCCCGCCCTGTGGCAGCGGGACACCGTCCCGGAGGGCTTCCGCTGGGTCGTGGGTGACGCGGCCGACGACAACGTGTTCGCGTTCCTGCGCTACGACGAGCAGGGCGCCCCGCTGCTGGCGGTGACCAACTTCTCGCCGGTGGTGCGGCACGAGTACCGGCTGGGCGTGCCCCCGGAGGTCACCGCGTGGGCGGAGGTCCTGAACACCGACGAGGCCCGCTACGGCGGCAGCGACGTACGCAACGCCGACCCGGTGAGGCCCGAGCACGTGGAGGCGCACGGCCGCGCGGTGAGTGTGCGGCTGACGCTGCCGCCGCTGGCGACGGTGTGGTTCAAGCCGGTGGGCTGAGGCCGGTCAGCCGAGCCGGATCAGGCCGAGGCGCTGGGTCGCACGGGTCAGGGCCACATAGAGGTCGTTGACGCCGTGCGGCGCGCCGGCCCGGATACCGTCCGGGTCGGCCACCAGCACGGTGTCGAACTCCAGGCCCTTCGCCTGCCGGGATTCGAGGAGTACGACGGGCCGGGTCAGATCGGGGCTCGGCCCGTGGGCGGCGTCCGGCAGCGCCGCGGCGAGGGCCGGGAGGTGGGCGGCCGGGGCGATGACGGCGAGCCGGCCCTCCTCGCGCACCTCCCGCGCGACCGCGTCGGCGACGGCGCCCACGAGGTCGTCCGCCGTGACCTCCCAGGGCGGTACGCCCGTCGACCGTACCGAGCGCGGCGGCCGGAAGCCCGGCTCCTCGGTGCGCCGCACCTCCGCCGCGACCTCCATGATCTCGGCGGGTGTGCGGTAGTTGACGCCGAGCATGACGTGCTCGTAGCGCTCCCCCACGTACGGGTCGAGGATCTCCTGCCAGGACCCGCACCCCGCCGCGTCGCCGGTCTGGGCCGGGTCGCCGACGAGGGTCATGGAGCGGGTGGGGATACGGCGCATCAGCAGCCGCCACGCCATCGCGGACAGTTCCTGCGCCTCGTCCACGATGATGTGCCCGAACGCCCAGGTGCGGTCGGCGGCGGCCCGCTCGGCGGCGCTGCGGTGGTCGTCCTCCTCGTGGCGCTCGGCGAACCGTTCGGCGTCGATGATGTCGTGGGCGCCGAGGACCTCGGACTCCTCGTCCTCGAACTCGTACGTCCGGGAGGCGTACGAGACGTCGAGGACGCTCTGCGCGTAGGCGACGCGCTGGGCGCGCTCGCGGGCGGCGGCGGCGCGGGCGGCCGAGTCGTCGTCACCGAGGAGCTCGGCGGCCTCGTCGAGGAGGGGGACGTCGGCGGGGGTCCAGGGGGCGCCGGGCGCCCGCCGCAGGAACTCGGCCTCGCCGTCGGGCAGATACCCGTACGGGTCGGCGAGGAACCGCTCGACGAGCCCCTGCGGGGTGAGGCTCGGCCACAGCCGCTCGATCGCGGCGTGCACCTCGCCACTGGCCGCGATCTCCTTGCCGAGCTGGGCGATGTCGGACGGGTCGAGGAGGTTGGGCCCGCCGAACGGGTCCGCGCCGAGCCGGTCGGCCAGCTGCGCGGTGAGCGCGTCGATGATCCGGGTGGCGAAGCGGGGGCGGGCGAGGTTGTGCGGCAGCCCGGTGCCGCGGGCGTCCCAGCGGGCGTCCTCGGCGGTGTCGCGGTCGAGGAGGAGGGTGCCGTAGTCCTCGTGGTCGATCTCTATCGGGTCCTGCGTGGGCGGCACGGTCTGCTGGTCGCGCACGTACCGGGTGAGGATGCCGGCCATGGCGGCGCGCCCTTTGATCTCGGCCGCCTCCGGGGTGTCGATGCCGACGGCGTGGACGCCGGGGAACAGCTCGCCCATGGTGGCGAGGAGGACACCGGTCTCCCCGAGGGCGGGGAGGACCTCACCGATGTAGCCGAGAAAGGCCGGGTTGGGCCCGACGACGAGGACGGCCCGCCGGGCGAGCTGCTCCCGGTGCGCGTACAGCAGATACGCGGCCCGGTGCAGGGCGACGGCGGTCTTGCCGGTGCCGGGGCCGCCCTCGACGACGAGGACTCCCTGGTGCGGGGCGCGGATGACGCGGTCCTGCTCGGCCTGGATGGTCTGGACGATGTCGTGCATCCGCCCCGTGCGGGCGGCGTCGAGCGCGGCGAGCAGTACGGAGTCGGCGTCCCGCCCCTCGTGCCCGGTGCGGGTGCCGTCCCGCAGGTCGAGGATCTCGTCGTGGAGGCCGGTGACGTCACGCCCGTGTGTGCTGATGTGCCGCCGGCGGCTCAGGCCCATGGGGGTGTGGCCGGTGGCGAGGTAGAAGGGCCGGGCGACGTCGGCGCGCCAGTCGATGACGAGAGGGGTGCGCTCGTCGTCGTCCTCGCGGATCCCGATCCGCCCGATGTGGTGGTCTCGCCCGTCCTGGAACACCAGCCGCCCGAAACACAGCCCCTGGTCGCCGGCGTTGTACGCGGCGAGCAGCCCCGACTGCTCGGCCACCAGCACATCCCGCTCCAGCCGCGCCTGCAGCCCGGTCCCGGCATCCTTCAGCGCGTCCCGCACGGCGGCCTCGGCGCGCTCGCGCAGCATGTCGAGCCGGGCGTACAGCTCACTGATGAAGTGCTGTTCTTTCCGCAGCGCCTCGGATTCCCCGATTGACAATTCCACTCCCGACGCGATACTGTGCGCTTATTCAAATCCCGTGCGCTGCTTTTTTTATGCGTACACACGGAACCATTGAATATACGCGCAGATATACCCCGGCCGTCAATTCGGAACCGGGGCTTTTTTGTGCGGCGG
The DNA here is from genome assembly GCF_008271805.1 of Streptomyces sp. TRM49041. Classification (GTDB taxonomy): domain Bacteria; phylum Actinomycetota; class Actinomycetes; order Streptomycetales; family Streptomycetaceae; genus Streptomyces. The sequence continues at coordinate 61,815 of NZ_VSRY01000165.1, read as the reverse complement.
TGACAGGGGGGCGCATGGCGGAGGAGAAGGCGGTCGCGCTGCTCAGGGCCTGTGGGGCCGAGGGGATGGAGCATCCGGGTGGCACCCTGCTCGCGCATCTGCTCCGGGTGCGGGAGCGGCTCGCCGCATGGGGAGCCCGGCCGGAGCTGCGGCTCGCCGGGCTGTGCCACGCCTTCTACGGGACGGACGGCTTCGCCACGGCGCTGCTGCCACTGGAACGGCGCGGGGAATTGCGGGCCGCCGTCGGGACGGAGGCCGAGGAGCTCGTGTACTTCTACGCGAGCTGCGACCGGGATGCCTCGTACCCGCGCCTGGAGCAGGACGACGCGCCGTACCGGGACCGGTTCACGGGTGTGGTGTTCAGCCCGTCACCGTCCCGGCGGCGCGACTTCGCCGAGCTGACCGCCGCCAACGAACTGGACATCGCGTCCGTCAGCCCGGAGTTCCGGCAGCAGTGGGGCGCCGAACTGCTGGGCTTCTTCCAGCGGCTGCGTCCTCTGCTGTCGGCGCCCGCGTGGAGCGACGTGGAGCGACTGCTGGTCAGTGCCCGGTGAGGGCAGGCTCCAGGTACTCCTCCAGATCCTGGAGGAGGCGGCGCTTCGGGCGGGCGCCGACCATGGACTTCACGGGCTCGCCCGAGCGGAACAGCATGAGGGTGGGGGCCGACAGGACCGCGTAGCGGGAGACCGTCTCGGGGTTGGTGTCGATGTCGAGCTGGACGACCTTCAGTCGGGTGGACTCCTCCGCGGCGACCTCGGCGAGGACCGGGGCCAGCATGCGGCAGGGGCCACACCAGTCCGCGGTGAACTCGACGAGGACGGGGCGGTCGGCGGCCAGGACCTCGGTGCCGAAGTCCGCGTCCGTGACGGCTGTCAGGGTCATGGGGTGGTACCTCCGAATGCGCATTGTGGTTCGGGGGCGTCGTGCTCGGCCGCCTCGGCGACGGCCAGGTGCGTGGCGACCTGGTCGCGGACCGACCGGAGCCGGCCGATCAGGGAGTCCAGCTCGGTGAGCTTCCTCCGGTACACGGCCAGCGAGGCGGGGCACGCGTCCCCGGCCGGGTGACCGGCGCGCAGGCACTCCACGAACGGCCGGGTCTCCTCCAGGTCGAACCCGAAGTCCTGGAGGGTGCGGATCTGCTGGAGCAGCCGCAGGTCGTCCTCGTCGTACACGCGGTGGCCGTTGCCGGTACGCCGGGCGGGCAGCAGCCCGCGCGACTCGTAGTAGCGCAGGGTGCGGGTGGTCACCCCGGCGCGCTCCGCCAGTTCGCCGATTCGCATGCCACGAACCTAGAGCTTGACGCCGACGTCAGGGCAACAGCGGTGTCCGTGAGGCCGGGCGTCCGCCGGGCCTCAGCCCTGCGGTGTCAGCCCCGACAGGGCCTCCGGCGCCACCCGTCCCGCCCGTTCGCGCTGCGGGAAGTCGCCCACCTTCACCCGTGCGACCTCCTTCGCCGTCCCGTACTCCACGACCGACACCTCGTCCCGGTTGGACAGGGTGACCCAGCAGTGCTTGCCGCCGGGTCCGGTCACCGTCCAGTACGGCAGTGAGCCCTGCGGGTAGTGGACGAAGCCGTCCGTCGTGAGACCGGGGCGGGAGACGACCGCCGTGTAGTCGTCGATGGTCCCGGCCATGCACAGCTTGTCCCGCGCGGCGTTCATGGCCATGCCGTGGTGCGCGGAGTTCTGCGGGTAGTCGTCCGGCTTCAGCGCCGCTCCCGCGGCGCTGAACGGCATCTCGACCGTCCGTACCGTACGACCGGCCTCCAGGTCGTACTCGATGAATCCGTTCAGGTACGACAGCTGGGCGTACATCGTCCTGCCGTCCGGGGTGACGACGGCCGGGCGGACACCCTTGTCGAAGGTGTACGTGCGGACCACCTTCAGTGTCGTGGCGTCGGCGACGGTGACCTGCTTGGTGCCTTTGAGGAAGTCGAGGGCCTTGGGCAGCGACGTCACACCGATGGACATGTTTTGACATCCTCGCCCACCTAGAGGAGGGCGATTCCCGTCTGCCGCGCCGTTGTCGGGTGCGGCTCCGGGTGGGTTCCTGCTTCAACGCGCTGTGCGGGGACGAGTCCCCGTCTTACCTGCGCTCCACGGGCTGTCACGGCCAGTCCGGCCGCCTTGGCGACGTTGACCGCCGCGTTGATGTCTCGGTCCAGGACGGTCCCGCACGCCCCGCAGGTCCACTCTCGGACGTGCAGGGGCTTGGGGCCGTCCTTGACGCCGCAGGCCGAGCAGACCTGTGAGGTGGGCTCGAACCGACCGATGCGCACGAAGGTGCGCCCGTACCGGCTGGTCTTGTACTCCAGCATGGTTACGAACTGCGACCATCCGGCGTCGTGCACGGACTTGGCCAGGCGTGTACGGGCGAGTCCCTTGACCGCCAGGTCTTCCACCGCGATGGCTTGGTTTTCGCGGATCAGCTTGGTGGAGAGCTGGTGGTGGAACTCCCGCCGTGCGTCGGCCACCCGTGCGTGAGCGCGGGCGACCTTGACGCGGGCCTTGTTCCGGTTGCTGCTGCCCTTCTCCTTGCGGGAGAGGGAGCGCTGAGCCTTCTTGAGCTGCTTCTCAGCTCGGCGCAGGAAGCGCGGGCTGTCGACCTTCCGGCCGTCCGACAGGACGGCGAAGTGTCCCAGGCCGAGGTCTATGCCGACCTCGGGCCTGACCGGGGTGAGGACTTCTTCCGGGCCGGTCTCGACCACGAACGAGGCGAAATAGCGGCCCGCGCTGTCCTTGATGACGGTCACGGTGGTAGGCGTGGACGGCAGGGTGCGCGACCACTTCACCGGCACGTCGCCGACCTTGGGGAGACGGAGCTTCCCGCCGGGGGTGATCTTCCATCCGGCGTTCGCGGTGAAGCGGATCGCCTGCCGGGTGTCCCGCTTGGACTTGAAGCGGGGCGGCCCCGTCTTCGGGCGCTTGCCCTTGAGGCCGTCGAAGAAGTTCCGGTACGCGGTGTCCAGGTCCCGAAGGGACTGCTGGAGGATCACCGAGGACACCTCACCGAGCCACGCCCGCTCGGGCGTCTTCTTCGACGCCGTGAGCCGCTTGGACAGCTCGCCGGAGGTGACGAACGGCAGCCCGGCGGCACGGGCGTCCTCACGGACGCGAAGCGCGTCGTTGAAGACCACCCGAGCGCACCCGAACGCCCTGGCCAGCGCCGAGCGCTGCGGACCGGTCGGGTACAAGCGGAACCCGTACCTGAGCTGCATAGCGATCACCATACATACTTGGTTCATGTCACCACGCTGGAACCCAAACCCCGATATACGCACGGGCCGTCACGTCGTCTACAACCTGCACGTCCACTTGGTTTTCGTCACGAAGTACCGGCGCAAGGCCATGACGGACGCCATGCTGACGCGCTGCGAAGAGATCATGCGGGAGGTGTGCGCGGACTTCGAGGCCGAGCTGAAGCAGTTCAACGGCGAGGACGATCACGTCCATCTGCTCGTGCACTACCCACCGAAGGTCCAGCTCTCCAAGCTGGTCAACTCCCTCAAGGGAGTCTCCGCCCGCCTGCTGCACAAGGAGTACGACACGCACGTGCGCCGGTACCTGTGGGGCGGGCACTTCTGGTCCGGCTCGTACTTCGCCGGAAGTTGCGGCGGGGCACCCCTGACCCTCGTGAAGCAGTACATCGAGAACCAGAAGCGCCCCGTGGGCTGAGCTGAACACTGCGGACCCGTGCTCACGTGCGGGATGCTCCTATAGTTGTCAAGCTGCGGGAGCAAGGTCGGTTTGAGTGGTTTGTTCGGTTGGTGTGCTGGTCAGTGCTCCCGCCGGTGATCTCCGGGCCGGGCCGAGCGTCTGGGGTCGATCTCGCGGGCGACGAACCGCTTGAGGCTGCTTGACCACCTCGTACGCGGCGCGGCGGAACACGTCCATGCCGGCCAGGATCTCCTCCAGGCCGGGGACGACGTCGAGGGTGCCGAGGTTCCGGTACGTACGGGCGTCGAGGAAACTCACGGTGCCGTCCGCGCTGTTGCCGACCAGGACCACGTCACGGAGCGGTGCCGCGGCCTTCGACGGTCCGGCGGACGAGGACGTGGAGAGGCCGAGGGTGAGCGAGAGGGCGAGGGCAAGCACGGCGGTCGAGCGGGCCAGACGTGACATGGGGGGACCATCCCTTCGCGGCGGTACCGGTGACGGTCGGTCAGTCGGCGGTCGGCGGTCGGCGGTCGGCGGGCAGTGCCATCAGAGGCATGCGCATGCCATGCGTGCACGACGACCGCCATGTTACCGGCGGTACGCCAAAGCCGAACCCCATGTGAACCGCGCGGGAGCCGGCTTCTCCGTCGGCTCCCGCGCGGTTTGCTCCGCACCCCCTGTCTCCCCCGGGGTTTCTCAGACCTTGGCGGGCTCCGCCGCCTCGGCGCGCCGCTCCGGGACACCGGCCGGGGCGTCACCCTCGACGTCGTGACCGCCGTGGCCGCCGTGGCCGCCGTGCCCGTCGTCGCCCAGCGTCGTCTCGTCGAACGGCACGCGCCCGGCGAGGACCTCCGCCGCGCGGCCCTTGTCGATCTCCTTGGTCCAGGTGCCGATCAGCACCGTCGCGACGGCGTTGCCCGCGAAGTTCGTCAGTGCGCGCGCCTCGCTCATGAACCGGTCGATGCCGACGATCAGGCCGACACCGTCGACCAGCGCGGGCTTGTGCGACTGGAGACCGCCCGCAAGCGTGGCCAGGCCGGCGCCGGTGACACCCGCCGCGCCCTTCGACGCGATGACCATGAAGACGAGGAGCGAGATCTGCTCGCCGATGGCCAGCGGCTGGCCCATCGCCTCGGCGACGAAGAGGGAGGCCATCGTCAGGTAGATGGCGGTGCCGTCCAGGTTGAAGGAGTAGCCCGTCGGCACGGTGATGCCGACGACGGGCTTGCTGACGCCCATGTGCTCCATCTTCGCGATGAGCCGCGGCAGGGCGGACTCGGACGAGGACGTGGACAGGATCAGCAGGAACTCGCGGCCCAGGTATCTGAAGAGCGAAAGGATGTTGACGCCCGCGACCAGCCGCAGCAGCGTGCCGAGCACCGCGAAGACGAAGACCAGGCACGTGGCGTAGAAGCCGAGCATGATGACCGCGAGGGACTTCAGTGCGTCCAGGCCGGTCGAGCCGACCACCGCGGCGATGGCGCCGAACGCGCCGACCGGCGCCACCCACATGATCATCGCGAGGATGCGGAAGACCAGCCGCTGAATGTGGCCGATACCGCGCAGGATCGGCTCGCCCGCCTTGCCCATGGCCTGGAGTGCGAAGCCCGCGAGCAGGGCCACCAGCAGCGTCTGAAGGACCTCGCCCTCCGTGAACGCCGAGACCAGGGTCTTCGGGATGACCCCGAGCAGGAAGTCGACGGTGCCCTCACTGGCGCCCACGGCCTGCTTCTCGCCCGCGGCCCGGGTCTCGTCGGTGATGTGCAGGCCGGAGCCGGGCTCCAGCAGGTTGCCGACGACAAGGCCGATGGCCAGGGCGACGGTCGACATGACCATGAAGTAGCCGAGGGCCAGACCGCCGACGGCACCCACCTTCGCGGCCTTGCGTACGGAGCCGACGCCCAACACGATCGTGCAGAAGATCACCGGCGAGATCATCATCTTGATGAGGCTCACAAAACCGGTGCCCAGCGGTTTGAGCTCCTTGGCGACGTCCGGGGCCGCGAAGCCCACGGTGATGCCCAGCGCAACCGCCACGATGACGGCGATATAGAGATAGTGGGTACGTTCCCGTCGTGCGGCCACGGGGTCCTCCCTAGAAGAGTTGCTCCACGTCCCGGTGGATCCCCGCGACTATCCATCACGCTTGTGACGCCGGTCACCGTTGCGTACTTTTCGTTCACACCTTTTCGGACAGGCAGACTGAGCGCATGCGCATACCCCGCCCCCGCAGCCTCGCCGGCCAGCTCTTCGCGATGCAGGCCGTGCTGGTGGCGGTCGTCGTGGCCGGGTGCGCCGTCTTCGTCCACGTCACCGACCGCGCCGAGGCGGAGACGACGGCGCGGCGCCAGGTGACGGCGACCGCGACGGCGGTGGCCCGGTCGCCTTCGGTCGTCGCGGCGGTCCGCTCGGAGAACCCGACGGCGACCCTCCAGCCGTACGCGGACGCGCTGACCGGCGAGGGTGGGGTGACCTTCGTAGTGATCATGGCGCCGAACGGGAAGCGGTGGACGCACCCAGAGCCGGACCGGATCGGCAAGACGTATCTCGGCCATATCGACGCGGCCCAGCGGGGCGAGACCCTCACGGAGACGTACGAGGGGACGCTCGGGCCCTCCGTGCGGACCGTGACGCCCGTGTGGGACCGGGACCGGATCGTCGCCCTGGTGAGCGCGGGCATCACCATCGACCGGATCAGCGAGCAGGTGCGGCGGCAGGTCACCGCGCTGCTCGGGTTCGCGGGCGCCGCGCTGGCGCTGGGCGGGCTCGGCACGTACGTGATCAACGCGCGGCTGCGGCGGCATACGCACGGCATGAACGCCGCCGAGCTGAGCCGGATGCACGACTACCACCAGGCAGCGCTGCACGCGGTACGCGAGGGGCTGCTGATGCTGGACGGGCAGCGGCGGATCGCGCTGGTCAACGACGGGGCGCGGGAGCTGCTGGGGCTGCCCGACGACGTCGTGGGCACCCCGGTGGCCGAGCTGGGGCTGCCCCCGTCCCTGACCGGCGCCCTGCTGGCCGCCGAGCCGCGCGAGGACGAGCTGCACCTGACGGCCGACCGCGTGCTGGTGGTGTCCACCCGCCCGGTGGTCGGCGGTGAGCGGCGCGGCACGGTGGTGACCCTGCGGGACCACACCGAACTGCAGGCCCTGTCCGGCGAGCTGGACTCGGAGCGCGGCTTCACCCAGGCGCTGCGGGCGCAGGCGCACGAGGCGGCGAACCGGCTGCACACGGTCGTGTCGCTGATCGAGCTGGGCCGGGTCGAGGAGGCGGTCGGCTTCGCGACGGCCGAGCTGGAGCTGGCGCAGGCCCTGACGGACCGGGTCGTGGACGCGGTCGGCGAGCCGGTGCTGGCCGCGCTGCTGCTGGGCAAGTCGGCCCAGGCGAGCGAGCGGGGCGTCGAGCTGGTCCTGACCGAGGAGAGCCGCATCGACGACGGCGTCCTGACTCCGGGACTGTCGCCGCGCGACCTGGTGACGATCCTCGGCAATCTCATCGACAACGCGGTGGAGGCCGCCCAGGGTTCGGCCGGCTCCCGCGTCACGGTCACGCTGAGCACGGCCGACGGCGAACTGCTGCTGCGCGTCTCGGACACGGGCCCGGGCATACCGCCCGCCGACGCCGAGTCGGTCTTCCGCCGCGGCTGGTCCACCCACGGCCCCGGCCGCGGCACCGGCCTCGCCCTCGTCCGCCAGGCCACCCACCGCGTCCGCGGCGAAGTGCGGTTGGGCCGGGGCCCGGAGGACGGGGCGGAGTTCACCGTACGACTGCCGCTGAGGGGCGCGCCGTTGAAGGACAGGCCGATGGAGGAGACGACGCCGAAGGACGGGGCGCCCGGGGAGGCGGCGTCTGAGGACGGGACACCGGAGGACGGGACACCGGAGGGCCCGGCCGCCGGACACCGCCCGGCCGCCGGGACCTCGTCGGAGGTGGTGGTGTGAGCGGGGCCGGGATACGGGTGCTGGTCGTCGAGGACGACCCCGTCGCGGCGGACGCGCACGCGCTCTATGCCGGGCGGGTCGCCGGCTTCACCGTGGTCGGGGTGGCGCACTCGCGGGCCGCCGCCGTGCGACTGCTGGAGCGGACGCCCGTCGACCTCATCCTGCTCGACCTGTACCTTCCCGACGGGCACGGGCTGCAGCTCCTGCGGTCCCTGCGGGCCGCCGGGCACTCGGCCGACGTGATCGCGGTGACCTCGGCGCGCGACCTGGCGATCGTGCGGGAGGGCGTCTCGCTGGGCGTCGTCCAGTACGTGCTGAAGCCGTTCTCCTTCGCGACCCTCCGCGACCGGCTGACGCGGTACGCCGAGTTCCGCGGGGCCGTCGGCGAGGCGTCGGGCCAGGACGAGGTCGACCGAGCCCTCGCCGCACTCCGTACGCCCCAGCCCGCCGCCCTGCCCAAGGGCCTCAGCGGACCCACCCTCGCCGCGGTCACCCGCACCCTCCGCGACGCCCCCGAAGGGCTCACCGCCACCGAGGCGGGCGCCGCCGTCGGCATCTCGCGGATCACCGCGCGCCGCTATCTGGAACACCTCGTGACCGCCGGGCGGGCCGAGCGCAGCCCGCAGTACGGGCAGATCGGGCGCCCGGAACTCCAGTACCGCTGGCTCACGGAGACGAGCCCCGGCCCCCGCTGAATATCCCGCTCACATATTCTTCAATTACCCACGAGTACGGGCGATCTGGACGTTCCTCCAACATTCGGCGTTGGTTGAACGCACCGTAGCCAGATGTAACCCAGCGCACCTAGCTTGTGGCGCGTGCACCCGTCTCCCCCCTCCTCCGTCCCCCCGTTCAACGCCCGGGCCGCGCGCCGCCTCCGCGAGGGTCTGGGCATGGCGCCCGGTCATGTCGCGTACGGAATGCGCGCGCAGTACGGGCTGAACGTCTCCCCCGACACCGTCGTCGCCTGGGAACGCGGCCACGCCCGCCCCGATACGCGCGAGCTCACCGCGCTCGCGGGCGTGCTGTGGTGCTCGCCCGGCGAACTGCTCTCCGCGGCCACGACCCTGCGCGAGCACCGCATGGCGCGGGGCATGGCGCCCGACGACCTGGCCCGGCGGATCGGCGTGGACGCCAAGGCGTACCTGAAGATGGAGGAGTCCGGCCGCTGGCGCGGCAACGAACGGCAGACCGCCGCGCTCGCCCAGGTCCTCGGGCTCGGCCCGCGCGAGCTGCTGAACGCGACGGGCAAGGACGCCGACCTGGCGGAGGTGCTGCGGGACGCGGCGACGACCCGCTGGCAGGCGTACGTCCGGCCGGCCGCGAAGCTGCTGCCGATGCGGCGCGACCATCTGGAGGACGTGCTGCAGCAGTTGCACGCCGACTACCAGGCACGGATGGTCGCCACGTACAGCTGGGGCGACTCCGGGGGGAGCGGCGGCGAGGCGGGGCGGGAGTTCCTGGACCGGATCGTCGACCACTTCTGGGCGCTGGCCCGGCTGTAGCCCGTCTCCCCGGGTCAGTCGAAGCTGAACAGCTGTCCGGCGCCGTCCGCCGCGCAGGGCTTCTGGACCACGGCCGTCCACGCCTCGCGGGATGCCTCCGGCACGGTGACGCACAGCCCGGAGTGAGCGGCGCGGATGCGGTGGCCCCGCACGGGTTCGTCTCCGACGGGCTCGATCCGGAACGCCTCGCTCGGGCCGCGCTTGCCGCACTCGTTGTCGATGAGCGGGGCGCCGTCCTGTTCGGCGGCCTCGACGGGGATGCCGGAGCAGCCGGGCCCGAAGTCCGGGTGGTGGGACACGATCCGCCAGAGGCCGCCCCCGCGGCGGGCCAGCTCGTACCTCGGCACATCCGCGCTCGCGCACTCCACCTGGTACACCTGACCGCTCTGCTCCCCCGGACGTTCGTTGAGGCACAGCCCGGAGTGCACGGCCCGGACCCGTACGGGACCCGGCGCGGGCGCGGTGACCGCGGGCTCCGTCCGGTGCCGCTCCTTGTCGTCCCCGCGCAGGATCGACGCGAGCGTGGTCAGCGCCACGACGAGGGTGAGCCCGCCGACGACGGGCACGACGACCCGGGCGGTCCACCACCGCCGCCGCGGCCGCGGCCGGGGCTCCGCGCCGCCCGGACCGGCACCGCCGGGACGCCCGGACGGCACATCCCGCCCGGCCGCGTCCGCATCCCCGTCCCCGTCCCCGGCGGCGTCCACCGGCCTGCCGCCCGAGTCCGCCTCACCGCCCCGCGCACCGGTCGCCACTCCGCCACCCGCCCCGGACCCACCCCGGCCCGAACCGGACACACCGCCGCCCGCGCCCTCAGCCGTTCCCGCACCCGCGCCGGGCGCGCCGGGCATGCCGTCCGCGGGGCCCTCGGGGGCGACGCCCCCGGCCGGCACGGCACCGTTCCGCCGCTGCCGAGCCGGGTATGCGCCCGGTCGGCTCCCGGCACCCGCGTCACCTGCCGGCTCACCATCCCGCCCGGTGCCACCGGCGCCCGGCTCCCAGGCACCCCGCTCCGTACCGCCCGCGCCGCTCAGGCCCGTCGCGCCGCCCGCGTCAGGCGTGGGGTGCGGTGGTGCGGGGCGCGGGGTCACCCGCGTGCGGGCCGCCAGTTCCTTGCGGGCCCTCAGCCAGCGCTCCGTCTCCTCCGGGCCCGCGCCGCACGCCCGGACGAAGGTGATCAGGAGCTCCTCGCGGGGCAGCGTCGCGCGCGTCAGCATGTTGGCGACGGTCGAGCGCGGCAGGCTGTCGCCGACCACCTCCGCACGGGCGGACAGTTCGCGGTAGGTCAGCCCGGACCAGTCCTTGAGCGCCTGCAACCGGGCGATGAACCCGGCGGGGTCACGTATCTCCCAAGGGCCGGGAGCTCTCTCCCCGTCGGCCATCCGCCTTCCCCTCCCGCCACTCGCGCTCGGACAGAGTCGGGACATGTCCGGGACAAGCCCCAAGCCTTGTTGAAGCGGCGATCGCGCTCAAGAGTGGAATTCGGCCGTCACACGGCCGCGCACAACGGAGCGGCCTTGATCGTTCACGGGGGGACGATCAAGGCCGCTCCAGCGGGACGGGGACAGCGGTCCGCGCGGTCAGTAGACCGACTCGGCCTCCAGCATCCGGCTCTCCGGCACCGTCTTCAGCTGACTGGTCGCGTCCGCGAGCGGCACCATCGCGACACTCGTGCCGCGCAGCGCCGTCATCCGGCCGAACTCGCCGCGGTGTGCGGCCTCCACCGCGTGCCAGCCGAACCGGGTGGCGAGGACGCGGTCGTACGCCGTCGGGGTGCCGCCACGCTGGACGTGACCGAGGATCACCGGGCGGGCCTCCTTGCCGAGCCGCTTCTCCAGTTCCTTGGCGAGCCGGTTGCCGATGCCCTGGAAGCGCTCGTGGCCGTACTGGTCGATCTCGCCCTTCCGGTAGTCCATCGAGCCCTCGGCGGGGTGCGCGCCCTCGGCGACGCAGACCACCGCGAACTTCTTGCCGCGCGCGAACCGCTCCTCGACCATCTTCACCAGGTCGTCCACCTGGAAGGGCCGCTCGGGCAGGCAGATGCCGTGCGCGCCGCCGGCCATGCCGGACTCCAGCGCGATCCAGCCGGCATGACGTCCCATCACCTCGACCACCATGACGCGCTGGTGCGACTCGGCGGTGGTCTTGAGACGGTCTATGGCCTCCGTGGCGACCATCACGGCCGTGTCGAAGCCGAAGGTCCGGTCGGTCGCCGAGATGTCGTTGTCGATGGTCTTCGGGACTCCGACGACCGGCATGCCTGCGTCCGACAGCATGCGCGCCGCGGTCAGGGTGCCTTCGCCGCCGATGGGGATGAGGACGTCGATCCCGTACCGCCGCTGCAACGCGCCGCAGTTCTCGGCGGCTTCGCGCAGCCGGTCGCGCTCCAGGCGGGCGGAGCCGAGAATCGTGCCGCCACGGGCGAGGATGCCGCTGACCGCGTTGAGGTCGAGGGACCGGTAGTGGCCGTCGAGGAGGCCCTTGAACCCGTCCTCGAAGCCGATGACTTCATCGCTGTGACCGGTGAGCGCGCGATGCACGACCGACCGGATCACGGCGTTCAGGCCGGGGCAGTCGCCGCCTGCGGTGAGAACTCCGATGCGCATCGTGCTGTGTCTCCTGCTCGCTAGTCGTCGGTCGGTGGCCGTCGATCGGTGATCGCCGGTAGTCGTACGGACACGCCTTTCGAATTATCCCACGGCTCCTGGGGCCCACGCCGGTCGACGCGGACACCCGGCAAGCGCACTACCCATTCACAGAGGTATTGTCAAGAGGGTATGGCCGCCCCTCCTGGGGTGTTTTTTCGCCAGTACGGAGTATCAGGCACACACTCGCTTGACGGACAGGAGAGCACGGCGTGGCGCGCAGCGTGTACGTGACCGGGATCGACCGCGGGGACGGCCGCCAGGTCGTGGAGCTGGGGGTCATGGAGCTCCTGACCCGCCAGGTGGACCGGGTGGGGGTGTTCCGGCCCCTGGTGCACGACGGGCCCGACCGCCTCTTCGAACTGCTGCGGGCCCGGTACCGGCTCTCCCAGGACCCGGCGACCGTGTACGGCATGGACTATTCGGAGGCGTCCGCGCTCCAGGCCGAGCAGGGCGCCGACGAGCTGGTGTCCCGGCTGGTCGAACGGTTCCACGCGGTGGCGCGGGACTACGAGGTCGTACTGGTGCTCGGTACGGACTTCGCCGCCACGCAGCTCCCGGACGAGCTGGCGCTCAACGCGCGCCTGGCGAACGAGTTCGGCGCGTCCGTCATCCCGGTGGTCGGCGGCAAGGGGCAGCCCGCCGACGCGGTGCGGGCGGAGGCGCGCAACGCGTTCCGCGCGTACGACGGGCTCGGCTGCGACGTACTGGCGATGGCCGTGAACCGGGTGGCCGCCGACGACCGCGCGCTCATAGCCGAGCGGCTCACGGCCCGCCTCCCCGTGCCCTGCTACGTCCTTCCCGACGAACCGGCCCTCTCCGCGCCGACGGTCGCGCAGATCACCCACGCGCTGGGCGCGAGGGTGGTGCTGGGCGACGACTCGGGGCTCGCCCGGGACGCCCTGGACTTCGTCTTCGGCGGCGCCATGCTGCCGAACTTCCTCAACGCCCTGACCCCCGGCTGCCTGGTCGTCACCCCCGGCGACCGGGCCGACCTGGTGGTGGGCGCCCTGGCCGCGCACTCGGCCGGTACACCGCCGATCGCGGGCGTCCTGCTGACCCTGAACGAGCAGCCGAGCCAGGAGATCCTCACCCTGGCCGCCCGGCTCGCCCCCGGCACCCCGGTGGTCGCCGTCAGCGGCAACAGCTTCCCCACCGCCCAGGAGCTGTTCGCCCTGGAGGGCAAGATGACCGCGGCGACCCCGCGCAAGGCGGAGACCGCGCTCGGCCTGTTCGAGCGGCACGTGGACACGGCCGATCTGCTGAAGCGGATCTCCGTGGCGCGCAGCGGCCGGGTCACGCCGATGATGTTCGAGCACGAACTGCTGGAGCAGGCCCGCTCCGACCGTCGCCGGGTCGTCCTGCCGGAGGGCGCTGAGGAGCGGGTGCTGCGCGCCGCCGACGTGCTCGTACGGCGTGACGTCTGCGATCTGACGCTGCTCGGCGACCCGGAGGCGATCCGCAAGAAGGCCGCGGACCTCAGCATCGACCTGTCCGGCGCCCAGCTGATCGACCCGGCGACGTCCGAGCTGCGGCAGCGGTTCGCGGAGCGGTACGCGGCGCTGCGCGCCCACCGGGGCGTGACGGTGGAGCTGGCGTACGACGTGGTGTCGGACGTCAACTACTTCGGCACCCTGATGGTCGAGGAGGGGCTCGCGGACGGCATGGTGTCCGGCTCGGTGCACTCGACGGCCGCGACGATCCGCCCCGCGTTCGAGATCATCAAGACGAAGCCGGACGCGTCGATCGTGTCGTCGGTCTTCTTCATGTGCCTGGCCGACGAGGTGCTGGTGTACGGCGACTGCGCGGTCAACCCGGACCCGGACGCCGAGCAGCTCGCGGACATCGCGGTGCAGTCGGCGGCGACGGCGGCCCGGTTCGGCGTCGAGCCGCGGATCGCGATGCTCTCGTACTCGACCGGCACGTCCGGGTCGGGCGCGGACGTGGACAAGGTGCGCGAGGCGACGAAGCTGGTGCGCGCGTCCCACCCGGAGCTGAGGATCGAGGGCCCGATCCAGTACGACGCGGCCGTCGAGCCGTCCGTGGCGGCGACCAAGCTGCCGGACTCGGAGGTGGCCGGCCGCGCCAGCGTGCTGATCTTCCCGGACCTGAACACGGGGAACAACACGTACAAGGCCGTGCAGCGCTCGGCGGGCGCGGTGGCCGTGGGCCCGGTCCTCCAGGGTCTGCGCAAGCCGGTGAACGACCTGTCGCGCGGCGCGCTCGTCAGCGACATCGTGAACACGGTGGCCATCACCGCCATCCAGGCCCAGGCGGCCCCGTCGCCGTCGGCCTGACCGCGCCGCCCCCGCCCCCGCCCCGTACGTCTCCTGCCCCTCCCCGACGACAGAAAGCACCGCAACCGTGACCAGCGCGACCCGTGTCCTCGTCCTCAACTCCGGCTCGTCGTCGGTGAAGTACCAGCTGCTCGACATGACAGACAGCTCCCGGCTCGCGGTCGGCCTCGTGGAGCGCATCGGCGAGGCGACCTCGCGCCTGGTGCACACGCCGCTCACGGACGGCGGTGCCCGGCGCGAGCGCACGGCACCGATCGCGGACCACGCGGCCGCGCTGAAGGCGGTCGCGGAGGAGCTGGCCGCGGACGGCCTCGGCCTGGACTCGCCGGAGCTGGCGGCGATCGGCCACCGGGTGGTGCACGGCGGCCTGAGGTTCTCCGCCCCCACGGTGATCACCGACGAGGTGCTGGCGGAGGTCGAGCGCCTGGTTCCGGTGGCGCCGCTGCACAACCCGGCGAACATCACCGGCATCCGTACGGCGCAGGCGCTGCGCCCGGACCTCCCCCAGGTGGCGGTCTTCGACACGGCGTTCCACACGACGATGCCGGAGTACGCGGCCCGGTACGCGATCGACGCGGAGACCGCGGACGCGTACCGGATCCGCCGCTACGGCTTCCACGGCACCTCGCACGCGTATGTGTCGCGCGAGACGGCGAGGCTGCTGGGCAAGGACCCGTCCGAGGTGAACGTCATCGTGCTGCACCTGGGCAACGGCGCCTCGGCGTCCGCGGTGGCCGGCGGGCGGTGCGTGGACACGTCGATGGGGCTGACGCCGTTGGAGGGCCTGGTGATGGGTACGCGCTCGGGTGACATCGACCCGGCGGTCACCTTCCACCTCAAGCGGGTGGCCGGGATGTCGGTGGACGAGATCGACGCGCTGCTGAACAAGAAGAGCGGTCTGGTGGGCCTGTGCGGCGACAACGACATGCGGGAGATCCGCCGCCGAATCGACGAGGGCGACGAGCGGGCCAGGCTCGCCTTCGATGTGTACATCCACCGACTGAAGAAGTACATCGGCGGGTACTACGCGGTGCTCGGGCGGGTGGACGCGGTGGCGTTCACGGCGGGTGTCGGTGAGAACGCGGCCCCGGTGCGGGAAGCTGCCATCGAGGGCCTGGCGGAGCTGGGCCTGGCGGTGGACGCCGACCTCAACGCCGTACGGTCCGGGGAGCCACGCCTGATCTCGCCGGAGGACGCGCGAGTGGCGGTCGCGGTGGTTCCGACGGACGAGGAACTGGAGATCGCACGGCAGACGTACTCGCTGGTAAACAACTGAAATCGGTAAACAACAGCTCACTTCGAAGAACTCGGCTGAGCGGCCCCCCGCCCATTTGTACATTCCGCCAGACGGAATATTCCGCACTGAAACAAACCGATAGGATCCGCCTTATGCGCCGTTCCAAAATCGTCTGCACATTGGGCCCCGCCGTCGACTCCTACGAGCAGCTGAAAGCGCTCATCGAGGCCGGCATGAACGTGGCCCGCTTCAACATGAGCCATGGGACCCACGCCGAGCACGAGGAGCGGTACCACCGCCTCCGCAAGGCGGCCGAGGACACGGGGCACGCCGTCGGCGTGCTCGCCGACCTCCAGGGCCCGAAGATCCGTCTGGAGACCTTCGCCGAGGGGCCGGTCGAACTGGTCCGCGGTGACGAGTTCACCATCACCGTCGAGGACGTCCCCGGCGACAAGTCCATCTGCGGCACCACGTACAAGGGCCTGCCGGGTGACGTCGCCAAGGGCGACCAGATCCTGATCAACGACGGCAACGTCGAGCTGAAGGTCCTGGAGGTGGAGGGCCCCCAGGTGAGGACGATCGTCATCGAGGGCGGCGTCATCTCCGACCACAAGGGCATCAACCTGCCGGGCGCGGCGGTGAACGTCCCCGCGCTGTCCGAGAAGGACATGGAGGACCTGCGGTTCGCGCTGCGCATGGGCTGCGACATGGTCGCCCTGTCCTTCGTGCGCGACGCCAACGACGTCAAGGACGTCCACCGCGTGATGGACGAGGTGGGCCGCCGGGTCCCCGTCATCGCCAAGGTGGAGAAGCCGCAGGCGGTCGCCAACATGCAGGACGTCGTGATGGCGTTCGACGGTGTGATGGTGGCGCGCGGCGACCTGGCCGTCGAGTACCCGCTCGAAAAGGTCCCGATGGTGCAGAAGCGGCTCATCGAGATGTGCCGCCGCAACGCCAAGCCGGTGATCGTCGCGACCCAGATGATGGAGTCGATGATCACCAACTCGCGCCCGACGCGCGCGGAGGCCTCGGATGTCGCCAACGCGATCCTGGACGGCGCGGACGCGGTCATGCTGTCCGCGGAGTCCTCGGTCGGCGCGTACCCGATCGAGACGGTCAAGACGATGTCGAAGATCGTCACCGCGGCGGAGGAGGAACTGCTGTCCAAGGGCCTCCAGCCCCTGGTCCCCGGCAAGAAGCCCCGCACCCAGGGCGGTTCGGTCGCCCGCGCGGCCGCCGAGATCGCGGACTTCCTCTCCGGCAAGGCCCTCATCGCCTTCACCAAGTCCGGCGACACGGCCCGCCGCCTGTCCCGCTACCGCGCGACCCAGCAGATCCTCGCCTTCACGACGGACGTCTCCACCCGCAACCAGCTCACCCTGAGCTGGGGCGTCGAGTCCTTCGTGGTCCCGCACGTCGACAACACCGACGCGATGGTCGACCTGGTCGACGCCGAACTCCTGAAGCTCCAGCGCTACAACGCCGGCGACACCATGGTCATCACCGCCGGCTCCCCGCCCGGCGTCCCCGGCACCACGAACATGGTCCGCGTCCACCACCTGGGCGGCGGCGAACTCGACTGACACGACCCAGAGCGGAACGAGGGCGGCACCCCGGTCCCGGGCAGGGACAGGGGTGCCGCCCTCGGCGGTTGCGTGTGACGGGAGGTCAGTCCACGTCGGTATCGGGAACGGACTGCAGCGTCCCGTCGTCGACGACGAGTCCGTGGTAGCCGAAACGCTCACCCAGCACGTGGTACCGCTGGTACCGCGACTCCGCGACCGGGACCAGGTACGCCTTCAGGACCCGCAGGAAGAGCCGGAACCCGAGGTCGGGGTCGACCTCCACGACCACTTGCTCCAGCGCGGCCACCACGTCGGCTCCGTCGGCCCGGACAGCGCCCTGCACGGCCGGCGCGGCCGCGCGGATCTCGGCAAGGACCGCCTCCCTCAGCGCCCCGTCCGCGGGCGGCTCCGGCGGTACGGGAGTGAAGGACGGGTAGTCGCGGCGTACCCGCTCAACGGAGATCCGGACGATCTCGCGCAGCCACGCGCGCCCGTCGAGCCACACGTCGTCCGGGTCGTACGGGAGCCCGGTCGCCGCACGCCACAGGCGCTCGATCACCCGGGTCGGCACCGCCGACTCCAGCAGGCGCTGGGCATCCTCCAGGAGCGTGGCCGCGTAGACCCCGTCGCCCCAGTCTGCCGCGCCCGCGACGATCTCCTCCGGCGTGGCCTGCGCGACCCACGGACCGGCGAACCACTTGGTGAGCCCGCTGAGCCCGAAGTCGACCCAGACATCCTCCCGTCGCACCGTCATCTCTCCTCACTCACGGCCTCTTGCCTTTGGGGTGCACTCCCATCGAAGAGAAGTGAAGGCGCGGCTACGCCCCTGTCAGGGCATGCGACGGTGCTTGATCTACCCCTCCCCGTAGCGGCGCTGTTCCCCCGTCCGCCGACTGAGACGTGTGCCATGACGGAGCTGGTCAGGCTCCGGCGCACGCACACGGTGATCACCATAGGCAGAGGGCAGAGCCTTGGATCAAGAGGATTCCACGCCATCGCGAAGCAGGTGCGGCCATCGGGCACCCGTCGGCCCCTGCTGTAACTGCCTTACGCCGACGGACGGGCGCCCTGGCGCTCCCGGGCGCCCGCCTTGACAGCCGCGATGAACGGCACCCAGGCTCGGGCGGAGAGGGCGACGACGGGCCCGTCGGGGACCTTGGAGTCCCGGACGGGGACGATGCCGGGGTGGTCGTCGACGACCTCGACGCAGTCGCCGCCCGACCCGTTGCTGTAGCTGCTCTTGCGCCAGCGCGCGGCACCCACGAAGCCTTCGGCCACTTCGACGCAGTTGCCGCCCGACCCATTGCTGTAGCTGCTCTTGCGCCAGACGGCGGCGCTCAAGTCAATCCGGTTGCTTGCCATTTCGATAGTCCTCAGCCGCTGATTCGATCATGGCCAGGGACGCCTCTGGCGGCAGCGCGGCGGCCCTGAGCAGATCGTACGACGTTCGATACGCCGCCACGAGGGCCGGATCGTCCACGGTATGGCCGGTGTGCAGAGACTCTGTGTACACCAGCGGCGGCGCATCCGCGAACGTCATGATCATGGCAGTGCCGAGCAGGAAGGGGTGAGCCCCGGCGTTCCACGGCAGCATCTGCGAAAAGATCCTCCGCCGCCGCACCAGCGCGGCGATCCGGTCCAGCTGTTCAGCCATCCGGGCAGGCGTCAGGATGGGCTGCCGAAGCACCGACTCGTGCAGAACCACCCAGTACTGCGGCCTGTTGTGGTCGTCCTCGAAGAGGCTCGACCGCGCCAGCCGCCCGTTGACCTTGGCGTCGGTCTCCTCGTCCGCCTCCAGCGGATGCGTCGCCCGCACCACTGCTCGTGCGTACGCCTTGGTCTGCAAGAGGCCCGGCACGACGGTGGGGCACCACTCCTCGATGGTCAGCGCGTGCCTCTCCGCTTCGAGGACGCGCTCGAAGTACTTGGCGTGGCCCTGCCGCCGAGCCTTTCGTACGTCATCGCAGCCGCGCTCGAAGTAGCCGTCCGTCTTGAGGATCCGGTCCGCGTGGCGCGCCAGCTCCACCGGCATGCTGCGCTGGCCGCGCTCGATCTCACTCAGGAGTGTCACCCCGTAGAAGCTGCCCTCCACGAGTTCGGCCATGGTCAGGCCCGCCTTCTCCCGCTGGTACCTCAACTCCTTGCCGTAGAAGCACGAAACGCTCTGCGAACCGTCGATGTCCGTCCGCTTCCCCTGCCCCATGGGTGACCGCCCTTCACACCTCGGGTCCTGGTGCCCAAGCCCCTTTCACGCTAGGGCCATTCACCACCGCTGCATGACGGGTTCGTCACGGCACGCACAGAAGAGTGAGGGCCGCGCTCCCGCTGGGCGGGGGCGCGGCCCTCGGTCTGGTGCCATGGGTGTCAGCCCTTGATGAAGTTACGCAGGCCCGGGACGGTGAGGGTGCCGCCGAACTGGCCGGCCTGGATGACCTTGGCGTTGGTGAAGAACGCGAAGGGGACGTCCAGCGGGGGCGGGGTCTCCGGGCTGAAGGTGATCGGGATGATGCCGAAGAGGTTGCCCTTCAGCTCCTCGGTGTACATAGTCACCGTGCCGTTGCGCATCGTCGACGTCGAGCCCGGGCGGGAGGCGACATGGCCCGTGCGGCCCTCGCTGTGGACCGTGACCTGGTGCAGGTCCTTGATGTCCACCTCGGACGCCGTGAACTTCAGGGCCTTCTTCGTCCGGCCGCTGCCGGTCTTGACCTCGACGATGCCGTGGTACTTGAGGCCGCGCAGGGTGAGCAGTGAGCTCTCCAGCTTCCACGGCTGGTCCGCGACGTGCGGGATGCCCGGTTCCACCTCGGCGTCCGCGAGGGCCTGGGGGTCGGGGGTCGGGCACGGGAAGCGGGGCTTCGCGCCGTCCGGGACGTCCTCGTCCTGCTTCGGGTCCAAGCCCTTGACGTCCTCTGGCAGTTCCTCGACCTCGGCGCCCACCTTGTCGGCGGCGTCCTTGATGGCGTCCTTGGTCTTGTCCAGCAGGTCGCCCACCGGCTTCGTGGACGGTTCGGCGGCCGGCTCGGGGGCGGTCGTCGGGGGCTTGCTGTCCGCCGTGGCCGTCGGGGCGGGGGCGGGTGCCTCCGTGGGCTCCGACTGGGCGGTAGCCGCCGAGGGGGTTTCCGTCGGCGTGGGCTGCCGGCCCGTCAGACCGCCGAAGAAGTCCTTGATGGCGTCGCCGACTCCCAGCGGGTCCAACGGGTTCCGGGACTCTGTGGGCGTGGGTTCCGGGGTTGGCGTCGTACCCGTCTGCGGGTCCGTCGTCGGCTTCGTCGTGTCGCTCGCCGACGGGGTCGCCGTCGGCGTCGCTGTCGGCTTCTCGGACCCGGACGCGCTCGGCGACGGCTTCGAGGACGGTGTCCCGGACGGCGACGCGGACGGTGACGCGGACGCCGACTTCGTGGGCGCCGGCTCCTGTGACTCGGCCGGTTCGTCGGGCTGGGTCACACACGGGCCGGGGGCGAAGGGGATGTCCTTCTCGTCGGCCAGGGCGGGCCGCGGTGTGAGGCCAATGCCGACGAGGACGGCCGTGGGCATCGCGGCGAGGGCCAGCGCCTTGCCCGCCGGCGCCTGAAGCTTGGTCAGCAGCGACTTGCGCGGAGCCGCGTGGCGCGGCCCCCTTCTCGCGCGCGCGACCTCGCCGTCGGCCGCTGTCGGCTGCGTTTCGTCACCCCGCACTGTTCCTCCCGTCGTTGGCGTCGAGAGTCGTCTCGGTGTCGTACGTGGAAGTGGCGTCGCGCTGCTCGTCCGGGGCCGACGCCTCGGGCCTCCCCGGCGCTTCGGATTCCTCGGGCTCCGGCTCGCCCGGGGCCCAGGAGATGGACATGGCGCCGCCGACCATGGCCAGCAGGAACCCGATGACGAAGCCACCGAAGTTGGACACGGGGATGGACACCAGGGCCAGCAGGATCGCGGCGACGCCCGCGAAGGTCCGTACGAGCGGCTGGAACCACATCGTCAGGCCCAGGGTGACCAGCAGCACCCCTATGATCAGCGACCCGGCGCCGCCGGTCGTGGCCATCGTGACGGTCATCTGCCCGAGGTGAAGGCTCGCGTACGGCAGGTACGCGATCGGGATGCCACCCAGCAGGGTCAGCAGCCCCGCCCAGAACGGCCGGTTACCCCGCCAGGCGCGGAACCGCCGCTTCAGGACGCGAAGGTAGTGCTCGTTCTGCTCGACGGACGTGGGCGCGGACGCGGCGGACTCGGCGCTCATGAGAATGCTCCCTGGAACTGGTTGTGCTGTGTGGAGAGGGAGACGGGCGGGCGCGGTAGCCCGGGGCCTCACGCCCGCCCGTACGGACCGCCGGTCAGAAGCACTCGACCTTGGGGCCGTCGCCGACATGCAGACGCATGCTCAGACCGCTCAGCTTGAACGTGCCGGCGGTGGTCGCCCACGCCTTCTGCTCCACACCGGTCAGCACGGCCCTCTTGGCCTGCTGTGCGAAGCCGTTCTGGTTGATCTGGTCCTTGATGGCCGGTCCCTTGCCCCAGCCCTTGGCGTCACCCTTGGCGGTGTGCTTGGCCGCGATGCCGATGTCGATGTCCTCGAACGTGGCGTCGGCGTCGAGTTCGGTGACGTCGAGGTACAGGTTCGACGCCTCGACGGGATCCTCCTTGCCGGCCTCCAGGCGGAGCGTGACCTTACCGACGAAGGGCACGTCCGGGGTGACCACCGACTGGCACATGTTGGTGATCGTGGCATTCTCGAAAGACGAGATGGCGACCGGCCGGACGACGACCTTGTCACCGCCCTTGATCTCCTTGTAGCCCATGTCGGCGCCGCCGTATTGGGCGAAGCCGGTGCCCACGAGGCGATCGGTCGTGACCTTGAACTCCTGGCCCGACACGGCGAACGACGCGGCGAGCGCGCCCTGCGCGAGGCCGACGCCTATCGCGGCCGTCGCGGCCACGCTGGGCACCATGACGACGGCGAACCGCTTCCACCTGGTCCCACCGCGAACCTGGGACTTCATAGATTCCTCCTTCTCGGACGTACATCTCCGGGATGGACCCGGAGGCCCGCCCTGGGATGGGAGAAGTGCTACGTCCTCGGGAAGGGGAACGCCCGCGGATCGGGCGCGAGCCGCGTCCGTATCACCGGCGATCACCCCCGAGCGACAACCACCGGCCACGCGGCGCAGAGGTCCGCGCGACCTGTTCGGACAGGCCCTGCCAATCGGCAGGAACCCCCCTGTCCACGGCCGGCGCTTGTGCCGCCGGCCGACTCGGTGGGGATCCGATCACCGGCCGGCGCGGCTGGTTGCCGAGCTGGTACGGGATTGGACCGAGCGTCGCCGATCGTGGTGCATTCGCGGCCGAGGCACAAGGGGGGTCGTTACCCGCTGGTAACGCCTCGATAATCCGGCTGCGACGGCGCGCCGCCGCACGGGTACTCACGGTGCTACTCGCCGGTTCGACAGAAGGCGATTTCAGCGGCGATAGTCGGATATTGAACTGGCGCCGACTTACTGGAAGTAACAGCGGCCGCGATTACCAAGTTTTGGCAAAGCGCGGCCGCCGTCTGTCGCCCTGTCGCTCTGTCGCCAAATCGGCGACCCGCGTCACACCGGTTCGCGGCTCAGAAGAGCACGCGCGCCAGATCGCCCCTCGCCTTGGTCACCCGGGGGTCGTCCGGGCCGATCACCTCGAACAGCTCCAGAAGCCGCACCCGGGCCGCGTTGCGGTCGTCGCCCGCCGAACGCCGCACGGTGTCGACGAGCCGCCCGAAGGCGTCCTCCACATGGCCGCCCACCAGGTCGAGGTCGGCGGCGGCCAGCTGCGCCGTGACGTCCGCCGGGTCGTCGGCTGCGTTCTTGCGGACCTGCTGCGGGTCCACCCCCTGCACCCGGCCGAGCAGCTCGGCCTGGGCGAGGCCCAGCTTGGCCTCGGTGTTGTTCGGGTCGTCGACCAGCACGTTCTTGTACGCCTGGATCGCGCCCGGGATGTCGTTGGAGTCCAGCGCGTGAACCGCCGCCTCCAGCAGCGCGTCATACGGTCCGGCCGGCACCGCCTGGGCCGGAGCGGCGCCGGCCTCGGGGGCCTCCCCGTCCGCGCCCGCGTCGACGGCCAGGCCCGTGAGGCCGAAGCGCTGCTCGGCCACCTGGATGAGCTGGTCCAGGGTCTCGCGGATCTGCGCCTCCGGCGCCGCGCCCTGGAAGAGCGGCAGGGCCTGACCGGCCACCACCGCGAAGACGGCGGGAATCCCCTGGATCCCGAACTGCTGCATCAGCATCTGATTGGCGTCGACGTCGATCTTCGCCAGTACGAAACGGCCGTTGTACTCGGCGGCAAGCCGCTCCAGCAGGGGGCTGAGCTGCTTGCACGGCTGGCACCACTCGGCCCAGAAGTCGATGACGACCGGCACTTCGGCGGACTGCTGGAGGACGTCGCGCTCGAATCCCGACTCGTCGACGTCGATCACCAGGGCGGACGGGGGTACGGCTCCGCCGCCACCCTGCCGGGCCGCCTCCGCACGGGCCTGCTCCGCCTTCGTCTTGGCCTCTCCGGCCGCCTTCACCGCGGCGAGGTCGACGACGCCGCTCATGGACATGTTCCTAGGCTGCATGGGTACATCCTCCCCCTTCCGCGCGCGTAACCGGTAAGTCATGCCCCAAGCCGGTCGGCACCCGGTCCCCACCCGGTGCCTGTGGTCGTCGCCGCAGGCTCTCCCAGCCTTCCGCTACGGGTCGTAGCGTAACTGGATCACAAGGGGCGCGGACCGGATCAGCGAGGTGAACTGGCTCACACCCGCGGCTCCGGGGCCCTGCGGCTACTCGCCGGTATGGTCGCCGTCATGTGCAGCCGCCCTACCCCTCCCCCCACCGCCCCCACCCGTCCCGGGCGTCCGCGCAACGCCGCCGCGGACACCGCCATCCTGGAGGCGACCCGTGCCGCCCTGGTGGAGCTCGGCTGGTCGAAGCTGTCGATGAGCGACGTGGCCGCCCGCGCGGGCGTCGCCAAGACCACCCTGTACCGGCGCTGGGCCGGCAAGAACGAGCTGGTCGTGGATGCCGTCGCCGTCCTCTTCGACGAACTCGAACTCCCCGACCGCGGCAGTCTCGCGGCCGACATCGAGGGCGTGGTGCACCAGTTCGCCACGCTCCTCGAACGGCCCGAGGCCAAGACGGCGCTGATGGCCGTCGTCGCCGAGTCGACCCGGGACGAACCGTTGCGGGAACGCATCCGCACCTCGATCGTGGACCGGCAGAAGCGCCTCGTCCTGGAGGGACGGGCCCGGGCGCAGGCCCGCGGCGAGCTGCCCTTCACGGACGCACCGGCCGCCCTCGACCCGGACGACCCGGACACCCCGGACACCCCGGACGACGGCGGCCCGGCGGGCGGCACCGATGACCTGATCTTCGACGTCATCGCGGGCGCGGTGGTCCACCGCGCCCTGGTCAGCGGCAGGCCCGTCGACGCCGACTGGATCCAGCGTTTCACCGCCCTGCTCCTGGGCGGCCTCGGCGCGGCTTCCCGCGGCTGAGGCACCCGGGAGGTCGCGGGGCCGGAGCCCTCAGAGGGCCTTGTACATGATGTGCAGGCCCGTGTAGCCCCGCGTGGGGTGGTGGAACGCCCCCGGCACGGTGCCGACGATCCGGAAGCCGAGGTCCTCGTAGAGCCGTACCGCGTGCCTGTTGGTCTCCGCGACCGCGTTGAACTGCATAGCCCGGAAGCCCGCCGCCCGCGCCCACTCCAGGGTGTGCTCGACGAGCGCCCGGCCGACGCCGCGGCCGCCGCGCGCCGGGTCGACCATGTAACCGGCGCTCGCGATGTGCGCGCCGTTGCCCGCCTGGTTGCTGTTCATCTTGGCGGAGCCCAGGACCGTACCGGCCTCGTCGACGGCGACGACCGTACGGTTCGGCGCCTTCAGGAGCCACCAGTCGCGGCCGTCCTCGGGCCCGAGGTCGGTCGGGAAGGTGAACGTCTCGCCCGCGGCGACGATCCGGTGGAAGAACGGCCAGATGGCGGGCCAGTCGTCGGGGACGGCGTCCCTGATCTCGATGCGCATGGGCCCAGGATGGCCAACGCGGCCCGTCGGTGCGAGATGGTTTCGACGAGGCGGGCTCGAACGTCTTTCCGGGGTGGCGTGGTGCGCGCCGTGACGTGACGTCACCGCGCGCACCACCGGCGGGACCTAGAAGCCGGCCGGCTCCGTGTACGTGCCCCATTCGTCCCGCAGGGCGTCGCAGATCTCGCCGAGTGTGGCCTCCGCCCGTACGGCGTCCAGCATGGGCCCGATCATGTTGGAGCCGTCCCGCGCGGCCGCCAGCATCGCGTCGAGCGCGGCGCGCACGCGGGCGTCGTCGCGGTGGGACTTGCGGTCGGCGAGGATACGGACCTGCTCGCGCTCCACCTCGTGGCTGACCCGCAGGATCTCCAGGTCGCCGGTGACCGAGCCGGTGTGGCAGTTGACGCCGACGACCTTCTTGTCACCCTTTTCCAGGGCCTGCTGGTAGCGGAAGGCGGACTCGGCGATCTCGCCGGTGAACCAGCCGTCCTCGATACCGCGCAGGATGCCGGACGTGACCGGCCCGATGGGATGCCGCCCGTCGGGGTGGGCGCGCAGCCCGCGCTCCTTTATCCGGTCGAAGATCTTCTCGGCGTCGGCCTCGATCCGGTCGGTGAGCTGCTCGATGTACCAGGAGCCGCCCAGCGGGTCGGCGACGTTCCCGACGCCGGTCTCCTCCATCAGTACCTGCTGCGTGCGCAGGGCGATCTCGGCGGCCTGCTCCGAGGGGAGGGCGAGGGTCTCGTCGAGGGCGTTGGTGTGCAGCGAGTTGGTGCCGCCGAGGACCGCGGCGAGCGCCTCGACCGCCGTCCGTACGACGTTGTTGTACGGCTGCTGGGCGGTGAGGGAGACACCGGCGGTCTGGGTGTGGAAGCGGAGCCACTGCGCCTTGTCGGTCTTCGCGCCGTAGACCTCCTTCATCCAGCGGGCCCAGATGCGGCGGGCCGCGCGGAACTTGGCGATCTCCTCGAAGAAGTCGAGGTGCGCGTCGAAGAAGAAGGACAGGCCGGGGGCGAAGACGTCCACGTCCAGGCCGCGCGAGAGGCCCAGCTCCACATAGCCGAAGCCGTCGGCGAGCGTGTACGCCAGCTCCTGCGCGGCCGTCGCGCCGGCCTCGCGGATGTGGTAGCCGGAGACGGAGAGCGGCTTGTACGCGGGGATGCCCGACGCGCAGTGCTCCATCAGATCGCCGATCAGCCGCAGATGCGGCTCGGGCTGGAACAGCCACTCCTTCTGGGCGATGTACTCCTTGAAGATGTCCGTCTGGAGTGTGCCGTTCAGCACGGACGGGTCGACGCCCTGGCGCTCGGCGGCGACGACGTACATGCAGAAGACCGGGACGGCCGGGCCGCTGATGGTCATCGACGTGGTGACGTCGCCGAGCGGGATGCCCTGGAAGAGGACCTCCATGTCGGCGGCGGAGTCGATGGCGACGCCGCAGTGGCCGACCTCGCCGAGCGAGCGGGGGTCGTCGGAGTCGCGGCCCATGAGCGTCGGCATGTCGAAGGCGACGGAGAGCCCGCCGCCGCCGTTGTCCAGGATCATCTTGTAGCGCTCGTTCGTCTGCTCGGCGTTGCCGAAGCCGGCGAACTGGCGGATGGTCCAGGTGCGGCCCCGGTAGCCGGTCGGGTACAGGCCGCGGGTGAAGGGGTACTCACCGGGCCAGCCGATCCGCTCGAAGCCGTCGTAGGTGTCACCGGGCCTCGGCCCGTAGACGGGCTCCACGGGGTCGCCGGAGAGCGTGGTGAAGTCGGCGTCGCGCTTGCGGGCGGCGTCGTAACGGGCCTGCCAGCGTCGGCGGCCTTCCTCGATGGCGTCAGCGTCCATACCCTCGAATTTACTAGGACGTCCTAGTAAATGTCGATGGCCAACCGCCGGGCGCGGCGTCACACCCGGCGGCGAAGGGGTGACTACGCCTTGGCGGGGGCCGGCGCGGCGTCGGCGATCAGCGGCTTGACCTCGCGGACGACCGTGCGCTCGACGAAGAACGCGGCGGTCGGGATCGTGCCGCTCAGCAGGATCCACAGCAACTTGCCGAACGGCCAGCGGGCCTTGGAGCCGAGGTCGAACGCGAAGATCAGGTAGATGATGTAGAGCACGCCATGGGTCTGGGAGACCATGAAGGTGACGTCCTCGCCCACGCCGAAGCCGTACTTGGCGACCATGCACGCACAGAGCACGAGGAGCATGACGGCCGTGACGTAGGCCATCACCCGGTAACGGGTCAGCACGCTGGATTTCATGGCGTCGAGCGTAACGACCCGATCCGGGCGATCTTCGCGCGCCCCCTCGCCCCGCCGTACGCCCTTCTACTTCTCCTCGAAGTCCCCCGCCGCCACCCGCAGCGGCCGCAGCATCGCGAAGATCTCCGCGCACTCCTCGTCGTCGTACGCGCCGAGGCCGAAGCCCATGGCCATCAGGTCGGCCGTCGCCGCCTCGACGACCTCGCGGCCCTTGTCGGTGATGGAGGCGAGGGTGCCGCGCCCGTCGTTGGGGTTGGGGCGCTTGTCGACCAGGCCGGAGCGGACCAGCCGGTCGACGGTGTTCGTCACGGACGTGGGGTGGACCATGAGCCGCTCGCCGATCTTCGACATGGGCAGCTCGCCCGCCTTGGAGAAGGTGAGCAGCACCAGCGCCTCGTACCGGGCGAACGTCAGCCCGTAGGGCTTGACGACGGCGTCGACCTCGGCCAGGAGGATCTGGTGCGCGCGCATGATCGAGGTGATCGCGGCCATCGAGGGCACCGGGCCCCAGCGCTGCCGCCAGAGCTCGTCGGCGCGGGCGATGGGGTCGAACGGGAGACTGAGCGGCTTCGGCACAGCGACGACCTTACCGAGTGGTCATATGGCGGTCAGCCCGGTCTCACGCTTTGGTCCACCCCCGTCCGTCGCCGTCCGCCGCCGTCCGCCGCGCGTCCACCGCGGTACGCACGGGGAGCGACCGAAGGTGTCGTACCGCCACACCATGTGACCGCTGTGCCACGATTGCCGGGACTGTCCGTAACCGTCCAAGGGATGGGATCTGGATGTCCGGCTACCGATCGTCGCCCCGCGCTGTTCTGCTGCCCCTGACGCTCACCGGAATCCTCCTGGCGTCCGGCTGCTCGTCCGGCCCGGGCAGGGCGGGCGGCACGGCCCCGGAGCGGCCGGCCACGGCGTCCGCCGGACGGGCCCAGGCCGCCGCGCCCTCGACCGGGTCGCCGTTCTGGGTCGACCCGCACAGTGACGCCGCCCGGCAGGTCAAGGCGTACGAGGCGGCCGGCCGCACCGAGGACGCGAAGGTCCTGCGGCGCATCGCCGACCGGCCCGCCGCGGTCTGGCCGGCCGGAGACGACCCCGTACCGGACATCGCCAAGGCGGTGGGCGGCGCCGCGGCAGGTGACCGGCGCACGGTCGTCCTGGTCGCGTACAACATCCCGCACCGCGACTGCGGCCAGTACTCGGCGGGCGGTGCGCCGGACGCGGAGGCGTACCGGGGGTGGATCGCCTCGTTCGCGGAGGCCGTCGGGGACGCGTCGGCGATCGTCGTCCTGGAGCCGGACGCCCTGGCGCACCTGGTGGACGGGTGCACGGCCGGGGCGTACGCGCGGGAGCGCTACCGGCTGCTGTCGGAGGCGGTGGACCGGCTGAAGCGGCAGCCGAACACCAAGGTGTACCTGGACGCGGGCCACCCGGCGTGGATCAAGGACCCGGCCAAGCTGGTGGAGCCGCTGCGGCGGGCCGGGGTCGACCGGGCGGACGGGTTCTCGCTGAATGTGTCGAACTTCCAGACCAACGACGTGGTGGAGGCGTTCGGGACGGAGCTGTCGGGGCTGCTGGGCGGCGCGCACTTCACCGTCGACACCAGCCGCAACGGCCGGGGCCCGCTGCCCGGCGGCGGCGAGGAGGCGTGGTGCAACCCGCCGGGGCGGGCGCTGGGCACGCCGCCGACGCTGCGGACGGGCGACCGGCTGGTGGACGCGTACCTGTGGATCAAGCGGCCGGGCGAGTCGGACGGCACCTGCCGGGGCGGTCCGTCCGCCGGTACGTGGTGGCCGGAGTACGCCCTGGACCTCGCACGCCGCGCCGGCGGCAGGTGACGGTCAGCCCTTCCGGACATCCGCCCGGATCCACTTGGCCACGGACGGGCGGCCCTCGGCGTCGAGCGCGAACAGCATGTACCAGCCGGGCGGCACGAGGCTCGGGTCGAGGGGCGCCTCGACGGTGATGGAGTCCTCGGTACGGGTGAGACCGAGCTCGATGGACCGCTGCTCGACGTCGGTGGTGTGGGTGACGGCGCTGGGGCGCATCAGCCGGGCCTCGGTGACACGGGCGGCGTCCTCCGTCCGGAAGGTCGCGCGCCCGTTCCGGTCCAGCTCCTGCGGCCCGTCGCCGAGGACCGGGCGTTTCCTCGGGGCGTCGCCCTGGAGGTAGGGCGGGGTGTAGACCTCGACGCGCTGCTCGAACGTACCGAGCCTGGTGTTGTCCTTGTCGCCGAACAGCGGGTCGGAGCCGAAGGTGGCGACGCGGCCGTCGGGCAGCAGCAGGGCCTCGGAGTGGTAGTTGCGGCCGACGGTCGGATCGGCGGCCGGGCGGAAGCGGTTGGAGCCCGGCTCGTAGAACTGGGCCTTGAGGATGTCGCTGGCGCCGCGGCCGCGGTAGTCGCGGGAGCCACCGGTCGTGAAGACCGTGTCGTCGGGCAGGAGGACGCCGCTGAGGTAGCGGGTGCCCTGCGGGAGGGCGGGGCCCGGCCGGAAGACGGGGCTCTCCTCCTTGAGGTCGACGACCGCGGTGCGGGGCGTCGACAGGGGTGACTCGCCGACCCCGCCGCCGCCGAGGACCATCAGCTTCTGCTCCTGGACGGGCGGCAGGATGAGGGAGGCGGACGTCTCCAGCCGGTCGGGGTCGTCGATGCCGCGGATCTCCTGGAAGACGTTCCTCCTCAGGTCCCACAGTCCGGGGACGCGGCCCTTGTCGGCGGGGCCGTAGCCGGCGTTGGAGCCGGTGTAGAAGAGCTTGCCGCCCTTGGTGAGGAAGAGGGCCGGGTAGGTGGGGAAGTAGCGGAAGGGGCCCTTGGTCCACTTCCTGGTCTCCGGGTCGTAGATCTCGTTGTCGCCGGGGACGATGTCGCCGACGTCGTCGAGTCCGGACACGGCGAGGACCCTGCCGTCCTGGAGGGTGACGAGCGTCGGGTACCAGCGGGCGTCCTTCATGGGGGCGACGGGCACATACCGCTCCGCGACCGGGTCGAACTCGTAGGCGGACCTGATGCCCTGGAAGTCCTGCTTCTCGGTGGTGAGCTTCTGCGCGATCCCGTAGACGTTCAGGGCGTCCTTCCCGGTGAGTCCGACGATCCGGTACTGGGCGGCCTGCGTGGTGAGTCCCTCCGGGCCCTCCTCCCTGGCCTCGACGAAGACCCGGGCCTCGGCGGCGGTCACCTTGGTCTCCCAGGGCTCCGTCCGGCCGCTCCTGTCGTACGGGACCTTGAACTCGCGTCTGGCCCTGGGCACGGTGACATCGGACCGGGAGACGTACTCGACACCGGTCGGGGAGCGGAAGACGGTGCCCTTCTCGAGGGTGACCGGCTTCTCGATGCTCTCGTTCCTGACGCGCATGGTGCCGCCGGCGCGCTTGACGTCGCCGTCCAGGACCTCGTAGCGGGCCGTGCCGCCGGCCACGAGGAGGCGTCCGTCGGGGAGTTGGCTGTGGCCGGCGCAGAAGAAGTCCTCGGGTGTGGCGACGGCTTCGAAGCTGTTGGCGGCCGGATCCCAGAGGATCGTCTCGAAGGACCCGGCGTCGAAGTCCTTCTGGTTGTTGCCCGACCCCGCGACGAGGAGGACCTTGCCGGTGCGGAGGAGTGCGGCGTGGACGGCGTTGAGCCGGTGGTCGCCGGGGACGTGCACGAGCTGCCAGGAGCCGTACCTGGCCTTGTAGCCCGGCTGGGCGATCTTGTATGCGTGGTACTTCTCCTCGGCGAAGGAGAGCGCGGCCGGGGCGTTGAGGCCGGCGAGCACGACGAGGGCGCCCCCGCCCAGCAGGGTCCTCTTGAACTTCTTGGACGGCCGGTAGGCCATGGCTCAGTTCCCCCCTCTCGTGGTGGCGAGCGCCGCCTCGGGTTCCTTCGCGCGCCGGGTCGTGCGGATGGCGGTGGCGGCGCGGCGCTCCTGGAACGTGGTCCAGGACCAGACCGCGACGGGGAGGAGGGAGATGAGCATGGCCAGGAGGGCCCAGGTGCGCATGGCCGCGTGGGTGTGGCCGAAGTGGACGGAGGCGACGAGCGCGGCGGCGAGCACGGCGGCCCAGAACAGGTGGATACGGAAGGTGTGCAGCCGGTCGGGGCTCGCCTCGCCGCCCTTGGGGGTGACGACGAACCGGCCGCCGGTGCGGAGTACCGCGGCGGTCAGCGACGTGAGGTAGACGGGCGCGGAGAGCGCGGACATCGCCATGCCGGCGAGGCCGCCGGAGCCCTCGGGCTCGTGCGGGGAGACGTTGTGGCGCCGGTTCCACAGGTACAGGCCGATCTGGAGGGCGGCGGCGTCGCTGTAGAGCATGAGCCAGACGGAGGCGGAGACCTGGGTGCCGGAGGCGCCGAGCCAGAGGTAGAGGGTGCAGCTGAGGATGCCGAGGAACCAGTTGACGGCGGTCATCGGGTAGTAGACCAACATCAGGGTGTAGTTGAGGAGCCGCCCTGGCGGCGTGCGGAAGGGCGCTTTCCAGTACTGCCTGAGGATCGTCTCGTAGGTGCCCCGGGACCAGCGGAGCTGCTGGGTGAAGAAGTCGGTCCAGGAAGTGGGCCCCTCGCCGACGGCGAGCACGTCGGGTGTGTACACGGACCGCCAGTGGTGCCCGGTCCGGGGGTTCTTGCGGCGGTGCAGCTCGAATCCGGTGGCCATGTCCTCGGTGACGGAGTCGTACAGCCCGCCGGCCTGGAGCACCGCGGCGATCCGTACGACGTTGTTGGTGCCGACGAACATGGGGGCGCGGTAGCGGTTGCCGGCGCGCTGGATGAGGGCGTGGAAGAGGAACTGCTGTGACTCGGCGGCCTTGGTGACGGCCGAGGTGTAGTTGCCGTACACCTGCGGTCCGACGACGAACGCGACGTCAGGGTCGCGGAAGTAGCCGAGCATCCGCTCCAGGAAGCCGGGAAGGGGGACGTGGTCGGTGTCGACGGACGCGAAGAAGTCGTAGGCGTGGCCGTGCGCCTCCAGCCACGCGTTGTAGTTCCCGTGCTTGGTCCTGGCTCTGTGCGCTCCTTCGGCGCGGTTCCACCGGGGCACGCCCCTGCGGCTGAAGTGGCGCACCCCGAGCTCGGCGCAGAGGGCCCTGGCCCGCTCGTCGTCCCCCTCGTCGAGCAGCCAGACGTGCAGGAGGCCCCGGTGGCGGACCCTCACGGCGCCCTCCAGGGTGGTCCGGAGCATGGAGAGCGGCTCTTTGCCGGGGACGTAGGTGGTGAGGAAGGCGACGCGGGTGCCCTGCTCGGGGTGGACGGGTACGGGGTCGCGGGCGACGAGCGTGGCGTGGGCGATGGAGAGGACGTTGATCAGCATGAAGAGGCATATGAGCCCGATCGAGCCGAGCATGACGGTGTCGAACGCGACCAGCCACCGGTCGCCGCCCTCACGGCGGGTCCAGTGGGTGGGCCATACGAGGTAGGCGAGGAGGACCGCGGAGAGCACCGGGGCGAGGGTCATGAGAAGCACGGCGCGTATTCGGTGCGGCTCCTCGGCGAGCAGACTGCGGTACCGGACCGTGTATGCCACCGGGTCCGGCTCGGTCAGGGGCCCGGCGAGGCGGCTGTGGGTGTCGTAGTCGTAGTCGTTGCCCTCCGACCGCAGCACGGGTGCCTCCAGCCTGTCGAGCGAGGTCGCTAATCCCCACAAAAGGGGACGGTTGGGGGTGCGTCGATCTGAAGGCGTCCGAGTGGGGGGTTTGCGGGGCGGAGGGTTTGAGGCCCGGGTCTGACGACACGTCGGCAGCTTGGGCGCATGGCCGGGAATAGGGTGCTTGTACGGTCATCGGGTTGAGAGGGGTCGTCGGGCCATGCGGCATCAGCAGCGTTGGTGGGGGCGGAGTTTGGCGATGGTCGCGGTCCTGGCGGTGGCGGGCTGCTCGGCGGTCGGCGACGGGCTGTCGACCGACCCCGGGGGAGGCGATCCATCGAGGCCGGCGAGCACCGGGGCGGGGAGCGGCGGCGGGGCGGGGAGCGGCGGCGGGGCGAGCGGTGAGGGCACACTGCCGGGCATGCCGACCGCCGACCGGGCCCGTATCCAGCTGGGCGGTCTGAAGGTGGCGCCCCACGGAGGGATGAGCGGCTACAGCCGGTCGAAGTTCCCCCACTGGGCCGAGCAGGGCGACAGGTGCAACACCCGCGAGACGGTGCTGGAGCGCGACGGCACCGGCGTGAAGCGGGACAGCCAGTGCCGCGCCGTGTCCGGCTCCTGGGTCAGTGTGTACGACGACGTCGAGATCACCGACGCGTCGGACATCGACATCGACCACATGGTGCCGCTGGCGAACGCCTGGCGGTCGGGGGCGAACAAGTGGGACCAGGAGAAGCGGAAGGCGTTCGCGAACGATCTGACGCATCCGCAGCTGATCGCGGTGACCGCGTCCTCCAACCGGTCCAAGGGCGACCAGGGACCGGACGAGTGGCAGCCGCCGTCCAAGACGTACTGGTGCGCCTACGGGCGGGCCTGGACCTCGGTGAAGGCCACGTACGAGCTGTCGGTGACCCGGGCGGAGAAGGACATGCTCGGCGAGATGCTGGACACCTGTACCTCATGACCCGACATGAGGACCGTGTGAAGGCGGGGCCCGGTGGCGTGATGACCGACGAGGTCGGCGTCGTCACGGGCGAGCTGGACGTCGTGACCGCTTCGGAGCCGGACGGGCGGGCGGCCGTCCTGGTGCGGTACGCCGACGCGGACGAGTGGTACACGGTGACCGGCAGCCCGGCGCCCGTGCCGCCGGGCGGGCTGTCCGCGCTGCACGCCGAGGTCCTCGGGCGCGTCCAGGAGGGGGGCGGCGCGGAGGTGCCTCGCTGACCCTCCGCGCGGTCGGGTTGCCCGGATGGCGCCCTGCCCACCGGGCGGGGCACCGCACCGGCGGGCCTCAGGGCCTCAGGACAGGTGGCGCTCCACCGTGGCCACCTTGGCCGTCAGGCCGTCCGACACGCCCGGGCGGATGTCGGCCTTCAGGACGAGGGAGACGCGCGGCGCGCGCGCCTCGACCGCGGCCACCGCGCGCTTGACGACGTCCAGGACCTCGTCCCACTCCCCCTCGACGGAGGTGAACATCGCGTCGGTGCGGTTCGGGAGGCCGGACTCGCGTACGACGCGCACCGCGTCCGCGACGTACTCGCCGACCTCCTCGCCCACACCCAGCGGCGTGACGGAGAACGCGACGATCACGCGTCGACCTTGCCCTCGCTGCGGGCGCGGGACGCGACGACCGCGTCGTCGGCGGCGCGCTTCAGCTTGCGGTCCGCGAAGAAGCCGCCGAAGGGCACGACCGACAGGACGAAGAACAGCACGCCCGTCTTCACGTCCCACTTCGCGTTCTTCCAGGCGTCCAGCCAGAACACCACGTACAGCAGGAACAGGAAGCCGTGGACGGCGCCCATCAGCGGGACTGCGTTGAACTCCGTCGTGCGCTTGAGCACCGAGCAGACGAGCAGCACGAGGAAGGAGATCGCCTCGGGGCCCGAGACGAGCCGGAGGCGGTGGAGGGCGGATGCGGTCTTGATGTCCACGGGACAGGCACCTTCTGGGTCGCGGGCCGGGCGGATCGGATCGGTCGGATCGGTCGGTGAATCTTGTGAACGGATGCACAAGCCTCGGCTCATTCTGTCAGGCGACCGCACCCGGGCCGTATCAGGGTCCGGATCCTCCTCGCGGGCCTGTCCCCGCCCCGGCCCCGGCGGCTAACGTCTGCCCGTGGCAATCTTCCGACTCCAAGGCAGCAAAGTGCTGGCCGTCGACATGACCGGCGACGCCGTCAAGGCGAAGAACGGCTCGATGGTCGCGTACGAGGGCCAGATGGCCTTCAAGAAGATGAGCGGCGGCGGCGAGGGCATCCGCGGCATGGTCACCCGTCGGCTCACCGGTGAGCAGATGGAGGTCATGGAGGTGAAGGGGCAGGGCACCTGCTTCTTCGCCGACCGGGCCTCCGACATCACCGTGCTGGGCCTCCAGGGCGACAAGCTGTGGGTGGAGGCCAGCAATCTGCTGTGCGCCGACGCCGCACTCAGGACCGGCACCACCTTCACCGGGCTCCGCGGCGGCGCGAGCGGCAACGGGCTGTTCACCACGACCGTCGAGGGCTCCGGGCAGGTGGCGATCATGTCCGACGGGCCCGCCGTCGTGCTGCGCGTCTCGCCGCAGTACCCGCTGTCCGTCGACCCCGGCGCGTACATCGCCCATCAGGGCAACCTCCAGCAGACCTTCCAGTCCGGTGTGACGTTCCGCACGTTCATCGGCGAGGGGGGCGGCGAGGCGTTCCAGATCCGCTTCGAGGGCGACGGTCTCGTGTACGTACAGCCGAGCGAGCGCAACACCGTGGGAGGTGACGTCTGATGCCGTTCCGGGAGATCAACTCCAAGATGGTGGAGGCCACCGTCGTGCCTGGGCAGCGGATGTTCAGCCAGCGCGGGGCGATGCTGGCGTACAAGGGGGACGTCACTTTCACGCCGAACCTGACCGGTGGCCAGGGCGGCGTCATGGCGATGATCGGGCGCAGGGTGGCCGGGGAGTCCACCCCGCTGATGACCGTCGAGGGCAACGGCACCGTGATGTTCGGGCACGGCGGTCACCATGTGCAGGTGATCCGGCTCTCCGGGGACACGCTCTGCGTCGAGGCCGACCGGCTGCTGGCGTTCGACGGGACGCTGGAGCAGGGGACCATGTTCATGGGCTCGCAGGGCGGCGTCATGGGCATGGTGCGCGGCCAGGTGACCGGGCAGGGGCTCTTCACGACGACCCTGAAGGGGCACGGCGCGGTGGCCGTCATGGCGCACGGCGGCGTGGTCGAGCTGCCCATCGCGCCCGGCCGGCCGGTCCACGTGGACCCGCAGGCGTACGTCGCGCACCACGGCGACGTACGGAACAAGCTCTCCACCGCGCTGGGCTGGCGGGACATGGTGGGGCGCGGCTCGGGCGAGGCGTTCCAGCTGGAGCTGAGCGGCAGTGGTGCGGTGTACGTACAGGCCTCGGAGGAGAAGCTGTGAGCGCGTCTGTGGTGTTCGACCCGTCGAATCTGCCGAGCGACGACAACGTCAACGCCTACACCTTCTGTGTGGAGCTCAAGGGCTCCCGGTGGTTCCTGCAGAAGGGCAAGATGATCGCCTACTACGGGCGTATCGACTTCAACGGCATCGGCCACGGAGCGCTGGACCGGCTCGTGCGGACCAGCTTCCACTCGCCGCTGCACGCGAGCGACTGGGTGGTGGCCGAGGGCAGCGGCAAGATGCTGCTCGCCGACCGGGCGTTCGACGTGAACTCGTACGACCTGGAGGACGGCAACCTGACGATCCGCGCCGGGAACCTGCTGGCCTTCCAGCCGACGCTGGCGCTGAAGCAGTCGATCGTGCCGGGCTTCCTGACGCTGATCGGCACGGGGAAGTTCGTGGCGGCGTCCAACGGCGAGGTCGTGTTCATGGAGCCGCCGATCCGGGTCGACCCGCAGGCGCTGGTGGGCTGGGCGGACTGCCCGTCGCCGTGCCACCACTACGACCACGGCTATATGAGCGGCGTGATGGGCGGCCTGCGGGCGCTGACCGGGATCGGCGGCGCGTCGGGCGAGGAGCACCAGTTCGAGTTCGTCGGGGCGGGCACGGTGCTGCTGCAGTCGTCGGAGGCGCTGATGCCGGAGCAGGTCACGGGAACCGTTCCGCACGAGCCGGGCGTCCCCGGGGGCGGGGCGCCGCATGCGGGGCATGGTTCCGGCCATGGGTCGCACGGGTCGACACCACGCCTTCCCGGCCAGCTCGGGGACCTCCAGCGTCGCTTCGGGCTGTGAGCGGTAGTCTGCGGAGTGTGACGCGCTCGAACGTCTGCACCCTTGCGTGGACGTACGAGGACGGGGGACGGGGAGCGAAGCGGCGTCACTCCTACTTCGTCCAATTTTCAACATCTTAGGTAGAATCCATATATGGAGACCGAGACGGCCATCCCGTGGCTGAGCGATGCCGAACAGTGCGCCTGGCGCACCTATCTGGACGTCCAGCGGCTGCTGACGTACCAGTTGGAGAAGGACCTCCAGCCGTTCGGCCTGACCAACAACGACTACGAGATCCTGGTGAACCTCTCGGAGTCCGCCGAGCGGCGGATGCGGATGAGCGACCTCGCCGCGGCGACCCTGCAGTCCAAGAGCCGGCTCTCCCACCAGATCACGCGGATGGAGAACGCCGGACTGGTCCGCCGCGAGAACTGTGAGTCGGACCGGCGCGGGCTGTACGCGGTGCTCACGGACCACGGCATGGAGACCATGCAGAAGGTGGCGCCGCACCACGTCGACTCGGTACGCAGGCACTTCATCGACCAGCTGTCCCCCGAGGCCCTGACCGGCCTCCACACCTCCATGCGGCCGATCGCCGAACACCTGCGCGGCCTGCGCGGCAAGCCGTAACCACGGCCCCCACACCCCGCGCTGCCCCGCGGGGCGCCTCCCCGGTGAGGGCCACGCCGACACGCCCCCACAGGGACCACACGCCGAACGGACGGCCCCACCCCACAACCAGGGGGCGGGGCCGTCCCGGTGTCCGCCCCCCGGCCCTGCGCCTACGCATCCTCTACGTGGGGGTCGGCGGCCTCGGCGAGGAACTCGGTGCCGGCCTTGGTGTCGTGGCCGAGCGTGATGCTGCGGCTGGGCAGGGCGGCCAGCGCCGCGGCGAGGCCCTGACGGCTCGTACGAGAGGCTGCCGTGGTCAGGCCGAAGACGTCGGGGTACCGGTCCTCGGTGGCGGCGGTGAAGAGGTCAGAGCCGGCCAGGCCGCGGCCGGGGCCGTCGCTGCTGGGGGTGCCGTCCGGGTCGATGCGGGGGAAGAGCACCATCGCGGCATGCGCCTCGGTTGCCAGGCGCATGCCCAGCCACGCGGTGAGCTGATCGGGGAAGAACTGCGGCTTCAACTCTTTGCCGTTGTCCTGCCGCAGTGGCCGACGGTGCCCTCCGAGGAGGGCCTGAGTGACGCGTGGGTGCTGCGTTGGGTGCAGTCCCTCCCCGGCCAGGACGCGGGCCCGAACGTCGTCATAGAGACCGAGCGCGTCCAGAAGACCCAGGCCGATGGCCGCAGCTGCGGGCCAGGGCAGGACGCGGACCTCACCGTCCTCGACGCGAGCGAAGACGCGGTCGTTGGCCAGCAGTCGGTAACCAGCGCGGGCCAGCAGCAGCGCCGTGGTGGTCTTGCCTGCGCCCTTATCGCCGAGTGTGAGCACAGCGCCGCCCGTCTTCACGGCAGCCGAGGCATGCAGGATGACCCAACCGTCGGCGAGGAGGCTCGCACGGACCAGTTCGCGGGCCAGGCGGGCGGCGGCCATGGCGACGCGGGTGTCGTCGGAGCCGGTGATGCGCAGGCGCCTCGTGTCCGGGTCGTACCGGTAGGCCAGGCCGTGGTCGGGCTGAACAGCGATGACGCCCTGGTGATCGCGACGGTAGAGCATCTCGGAGCCCGCGTAGGTGCAGGTGTCGTGGGGGCTGTCCCGGACGCACCGGACGGCGTGGCGGGCCTCGCCAGGGGCGACGTCTGCGTACACGACCGGCCCGGTGTACGGGGCCGTGACGCGAGTCGCGTTCCACCAGGCTCCGAAGTAGCGCTGGGACCAGACGGTGATGGCAGGAGTATGGCTGATGACGGTGACGTGTCGGTCCGCGGTGGCGACGCGGCTGGCATGGAGAGTCATGGCTGGTGGGCTCCCTCATCGTGGTGAGTGATGCGTTCATACGCGGCGCGGATCTTGCGGTCGGCAGCCTGGAGCAGATGTTGCTCGGCCCGGGTGAGGTGGGGCATGGCCACGGTGGGGACGCCACCGGTGAACCGCAACGGGATTCCGAGACAGGAACCGTCGGGATTGACGACGGCCAGCTCCACCACCGTGTCTGTCATGCCGAGGGCGGCGGTCAGCGCGGCCAGGACCGCGGCGGCCGGGCCGGATCGGGCCCGACCCAGCCCCTTGCTGATCTGTTGGGGTCGTGCCTTGAGTTCGGCGTGTACGGCGGCGAGCGGGACGGGAGCTGCGAGTCCGGCGACGCGGGTGCTGGAGACGCAGACGACCGCGCCGTCACCGTGCTCGCCGATGACCCGCCCTCTGACGACGCCTGCGGGGACGTCGAGTAGCCGGGCGAGGACCAGCCGGTAGCGGGCGGAGTCGGTGGCCGAACCGACGCCGTAGACGCGGTCTGCGCCAGAGGTCTCGGTGAACACACGGGTGAGCACGTCCACCGGGTTGGTAACCATGATCGCCGTGCCGGTGTATCCGGCGAGCTGACGGCCGAGGGCAGCGATGAGCGGTGCGCTCGCGGCCAAGCCCGCCATGCGCACTTCTTGCGAGCGGGTGTTGGTAAACCTCGCACGAGGGCAGATCACGACGGCCTCGCACCCGGCCATGGCCGTGACATCGGCAGTCTCCGCCCGGACGGGGGAACCGATGACCTCGGCCATGTCCTCCACATCGGCGACCAGCGCCTCGGCGGAGGCGGTGGTGCCGGAGGCGACCAGGAGCCGCTCGCACCACGGGGCGGCGGCTGTGAGGAGGGTGGCGACGGTATGCCCGACAGCGCCCGCACCGATGATGCCCACCGACTTCCTGGGCCCGGTCATCGCAGGACCGCCGTCGCAGCGTGGTCCAGGGCGAGCCGCCACACCGTGGCGCCGTCCGCGCCCGAATGGAGCACGAAGGTGAGGCAGTCCAGCAGCGTGCACGCTGCCTCGGCCCGCTCGGTGACGCCGTGGGCCATATCCGGGAGGGGCAGGCCGGGCGGTGCAGTCAGGTAGGTGGTCAGGATGCTGCTGCCGCAGCCAGCGGTCCCGCTCGACGTGTGGCATGACGTCGGTGAGCATGTCGACGAACCGATCCACACCCTTGAGAACCGTGCGAAGCACCATGATCTCGCACGGCTTGGCGAGCAGGCCAAGCACCAGGCGAGAGAGGAGCTTGCCGTAGTCGGCACACGGGTGGCCCAGCGACATACCCGGGTCCAGGAACACCGGGCGGCCGTCACCGCCATCAGGGAAGATGACGTGCTCGGGCTTCAGATCCCCGAAGATGACGTTGCTGCCCGGCTTCAGGCTCGACCGCGCGCGCAGCAGCCGGGACACCACGATCGAGAGCACCGGCTCGGACGGACCGGTGAGGGCCGCAAAGGACGGGGCACCAATGCTGTTGAACTTGCGCGAGAACGTCGCCGGCACCGACCGCTCCGGAATAGCCGCCGCCACCACCAGCACGGTCGCTTGCGCGTGTTCCAGGAGGACCAGCTCACCGACGACCTGATCCAGCAGCTCGGCCGTACGGAACGGCTCGTTGAGG
Organism: Streptomyces sp. TRM49041; assembly: GCF_008271805.1. Classification (GTDB taxonomy): domain Bacteria; phylum Actinomycetota; class Actinomycetes; order Streptomycetales; family Streptomycetaceae; genus Streptomyces. The sequence goes on along the minus strand of NZ_VSRY01000165.1, from coordinate 21,459 downwards.
AGTAGGTCGCCCAAGTTGGGACCGGCCACCGGTTCAGTGAACAAGGTTCCGCTCGTGTACCCGGCGATCCTCGGCGCCCGTAGCCGGGCGGTGTGCAGGATGCCGTACTGGATGGTCTCCCGCTCCAGCAGTCCTCCCGGGGTGCTGGTGTAGGCGGCTTGGCAGGCCCTGGCCTGCGCCCAGTCGCCGCCCGCTCCCCGCAGCACCGAGGCCAGCGACATGCCGAGGAAGGACACCTTCGCGACGAGCGGCCGGCCATCGACCTCGATACGGCGTACGTACGCCGTCACAGAGGGGATGTGCGACCCGAGGTTGATCCCAGCATCGGGCCACAGGCTGAGAGCGGCCTGCTCAATGTGCCCGGCAAGGTAGTCGAAGACGTCGCCCGTTGACGGTAAGGCCCGATACATCAATACTCCTGGTCTCAGAAGGTGGACAGGGCGTTTGCTCGCCGACCTGGGCCAAGTGGTAGGCCGGGCCAGTGACCCGGGGGGAGGATGCGCCTCTGAAGTCAGTCAGGGGCGGGGCCAGTGCCGCCGCCCGCTCAGGGATGCCGGACTCCGCCTGGCTACAGGCGGCGACCGTTCGGGCGCTCACTGGAACATCTCTCGGTGCTCGTGGTTCCGTATCCGAACATTGCAGTCCGATACGGCGGACCAATCCCCCCGGCTCCTGGCGTTCCTCCGGTCGTACTCCAGACCAGCGCAGATCTTGCACCCCTGCACCGGGCTCCGCTCCCGGACGAGATCCAGCGGGAGCTCTACGGGGTTCTCCTGATAGGTGATCGGCTCGCGTCCCTTCCCGGAACGGCTTCCACCGGTCACGCTGCGCCACCCCGGCCATGCCCGGTGTGGCGTTCGATCTGCCGGTCGCACTTCTCCGTGACCACCGCGTCGCCCGCTTCCCGTGCGATTTCTCGCGAGTGACGCAACACCGGACTGGTGCCGCACCGCTCAACGCGCTCAGGTTCAAAGGCCGGAACCGGTGTGTGGGTGAGTCGACTGTGCGCAAGCCGAGCAATGTGCCTCATGCCGCACTCGATGCTCTCCCGCTCCAGCAGCCCTGCCGACGTGCTGGTGCAGGCGCCAGGCCACGGGGTGAGCCCGGCTTGTTCGATGTGCCGGGAGAGATGGCCGAAGACGTCGGCCAGTGCCGGTAAGGCCAGATGCATCAGGACTCCTGGACCAAGAAGGGGGACGCGGAACTAGCTGCCGGGCGAGACGTCTGACGCAGCAGCCGTCGGAGGACGACGAAGTAGGCGCTGTTCTGTGTGCACCCACGGTTCCAGTGACCGGCATGGAGCGTCACGGGCAGCTCAGCCCAACTTCCATGGACACCTCTCGCAGCCGCCGAGCTGCGGTGCCAGAGGATCAGCCCGCCGTTCCTGGACACTGACCCGGCCTACGCCGCTTCCAGGACCGCTTGGCCGGGAACCGTACGTGGATACGGTGGCGGCGAAAGGTCCGCGCGCAAGGAGCACGCCGATGGGGTTCAAACACGAGCTGGAACGACTGAGGTCTGAGATGACCGCCGCACCGAGTTGCGTGCGCGGTATCGGATGCGACCACGGGAGGCGTGGCGTCAGGCGCATGGTTGGTCGCTCCAGCAGGTCGCCGACCGCGTCAACGACGTCGAGGCCACCCGACCCGAGGAGTCCGTGGCCGCAGACGCGTCCCTGGTCGGCAAATGGGAGAAGTGGCCGAGCCGGTCCGGCCGCCGACCCTCGGTCGCCGCGTTCGCGCTGCTGGCCAAGGTCTACGGCTGTACCACGGCGGAGCTGATTGACGTGGAGGACCGACGCGTCTTACGGTCCGGCGATCTCCGGATGCTCACTGCCGTGCACCAGCCCGAGCCCGAAACGCCGCAGGCCCCTCACCCCTCGCCGCTCCCGGCGCCGGAGCCCCAGGGGCCCGAGCTGGTGCGCCAAGTGGCCGAGGAATCCGCAGCTTGGGCACAGTGGGCAGAGACGTCGAACGTGGGTGATCTGGCCCTGGAGCAGATGATGGCCGACGTGCGGGAGCTGTCCCGCGACTATCTCACCGACGACCCCCAGACGGTGTTCCGGCGGACCGTGCGCCACCGCGACCGCGTCTTCCATCTCCTGGAAGGCCGCCAGTACCCGCGGCAGTCCGCCGAGCTGTACACCACCGCCGGTTACCTGTGCGGGCTCCTGGCTTGGATGTCCTCTGACCTCGGCCGGCTCGCCCACGCCGAGACCCAGGGCCGCACCGCATGGCTGTGCGCGGAGCTGTCCGGACAGTCAGACCTGCGGGCATGGGTGCTCTCCACCCGTTCAAAGGTCGCGTTTTGGGACGGCCGGCTGCGCGACGCCATCACACATGCCCGGCGCGGGGCCGAATACCAACCAGGAGGCACCGCAGCCGTACTGCTCGCCTGCCAGGAAGCGGATGCCTGGTCCCAGCTCGGCAGCCGCCGCGAAGCCGAAGCCGCCCTTGGCCGCGCTGCCGAAGCCCGCGCCGCCATCACCGACGCGGACGACGTCGCCGGTCTGTTCTCCTGCCCCAGGGTCCGACAGGTCAACTACACCGCAGCAGTGCATCTCCGCCTCGGGGACGCTGTCACAGCGCTGCGTGAGGTCGACGAGGCGCTCACCGCCCAGCCCTCCTACTCCTACGGCACGGCGGCACAGATGAACATCGCACAGGCGTCCGCCCGCCTCGCCCTGCACAGCGTGGACGGTGCCGCCGAGGCGCTGCGGCCTGTACTCGCTTTGCCGCCGGACCAGCGGCTGGCACCCGTGACCAACCGCCTGCGGGAGCTGGCGGCCGCCCTCGCCCACTCCCCTGCCGCCGGCACCCGAGCCGCCGCCGAACTCCAGGAGCACATCGAGCAGTGGTGTCTGGAGTCCCTGCCGCGTACTCACGCGCTCTCCCCAGGCGACTGCTGACGGTGCTTGGATCGTCACCATGACGACGAATTCGATGGCGAACCACTGGTGGTGGCGGCCGGGGTGGCGTGAGGGCCGCAGCTTCTACACCTGGCACCTCACCTTCCGCGACGCCCCCGCCGTCCACCACCTCGCCGACAGCTACCGCCACGCCCTTGGCGACGTACCCGGGCTCGACCTCGTCCCTGACCAGTGGCTTCACCTCACCTTGCAGGGCCTCGGCTTCACCGACGAGGTCGCTGACAAGGATCGGGACGCCGTTGTCGACGCCGCCACTGCCCGGCTCCGCAGCAGCGGCGCCTTCGAGCTCGCGCTCCACCGGCCCGAGATCACTCCTGAGGCCATCCGTTGGGAAGCCCAGCCCGCCGAACCCGTCTCCGCCGTACGGGACGCGGTACGTGCCGCGATCGGTGACGTGTGGAGCCAGGTGCCCGAGAAGCCCGACGGGTTCGCTCCGCATGTGACCATCGCCTACAGCAACAGCGACGGGCCCGACGGACCCGCTCGGAAGGCTCTGGACTCGGTTGACGCCGCGCCCGTTCTCGCGCGTGTCCGTGCCGTCGAGCTCATCGTTCTCAATCGCGACAAGCGGATGTACCAGTGGGAAACCCTCGCCCGCGTCCCACTCGACTGAACCTCAGCCGCCTCTGTGTCCCCGCCGAACAGCGCCCCCGGCCGGGCGGGCCTGTCGAGGGTGTTACGCACATCGGTCCGGACCGCTACGCCGAGCGTCCGCGACGGCGGGCACCTGCCGGGTGCGGGCGGATGGGTCGGGCGGGGCCCACCAGGGGCGCGTCCGAGCGGCATGGAGGCCGACAGGGGTGCCGCAGTCAGCCGGGGGGCGCCCACCACGGCGGCCACCAGGCCGGTGGGGGCGCGGCGGGTACGGCCCCGCCCCTCGTGGGGAGCGGGGCCGTGTACGGCGGCGTCAGCCGCCCGTCAGGCCCGCCACCAGTTCGTCGGCCGCCGCGTACGGGTCGAGCTCGCCCGCCACGATCCGCTCGGCCAGCGCGCCGAGGCGCCGGTCGCCGTGCAGGTCGCCGATCCGCTCGCGGAGGGCGGTGACCGCGATGGTCTCCACCTCGTGGGCGGCGCGGGCCCGGCGGCGCTCCGTGAGGACGCCGTGCTCCTCCATCCACGCGCGGTGCTTCTCCAGGGCCTCCACGACCTCGTCGACGCCCTCGCCGCGCGCGGCGACCGTCTTCACGATCGGCGGCCGCCAGTCGCCCGGCGCCCTCGATTCGCCGAGGCCCAGCATGTGGTTGAGCTCGCGGGCAGTGGCGTCCGCGCCGTCCCGGTCGGCCTTGTTCACCACGTACACGTCGCCGATCTCCAGGATGCCCGCCTTCGCGGCCTGAATGCCGTCGCCCATGCCGGGCGCCAGCAGTACGACGGAGGTGTCCGCCTCCGAGGCGATCTCCACCTCGGACTGGCCCACGCCGACCGTCTCGACGAGGATCACGTCGCAGCCCGCCGCGTCCAGGACGCGAATGGCCTGCGGCGCCGCCCACGCCAGACCGCCCAGGTGGCCCCGGGTGGCCATGGAGCGGATGTAGACGCCCGGGTCCGAGGCGTGCTCCGACATCCGCACCCGGTCGCCCAGCAGCGCACCGCCGGAGAACGGCGACGAGGGGTCCACGGCCAGGACGCCGACCCGCTTGCCCGCCTTGCGGTACGCGGTCACCAGTGCCGACGTCGAAGTGGACTTGCCGACGCCGGGCGAGCCCGTCAGGCCCACCACATAGGCGCCGCCCGTCAGCGGAGCCAGCGCCGCCATCACCTCACGGAGCTGCGGGGACGCCCCCTCCACGAGCGAGATCAGCCGGGCCACGGCACGCGGCCTGCCCTCCCGTGCCTGGGCCACCAGTGCGGGGACGTCCACCATCACGTACAGAGCTCCTTACTTCGCCGAAGCGCTCGGGACACGGAGGATCAGCGCGTCGCCCTGGCCACCGCCACCGCACAGCGCCGCCGCGCCGACCCCGCCGCCGCGCCGCCTGAGCTCCAGCGCCAGGTGCAGCGCGATACGGGCGCCGGACATGCCGATCGGGTGGCCCAGGGCGATCGCGCCACCGTTGACGTTCACCTTTTCAGGGGATACCCCAAGATCCTTCATCGACTGCACGGACACGGCGGCGAACGCCTCGTTGATCTCGACGAGGTCGAGGTCCTCGACGCCCAGGCCCTCCTTCTTCAGGGCGTGCCGGATCGCGTTGGACGGCTGGGACTGCAGCGAGTTGTCCGGGCCCGCGACATTGCCGTGCGCGCCGATCTCGGCGATCCACTCCAGGCCGAGCTCCTCGGCCTTCGCCTTGCTCATCACGACGACCGCCGCGGCGCCGTCGGAGATCTGCGAGGCGGAGCCGGCCGTGATCGTGCCGTCCTTCGCGAAGGCGGGGCGCAGCTTGCCGAGCGACTCGGCGGTCGTCTCGGGGCGGATGCCCTCGTCCTTCGAGAAGATCACCGGCTCGCCCTTGCGCTGCGGGATCTCCACCGGGGTGATCTCGGCCTCGAACAGGCCGTTCTTCTGGGCGGCGGCGGCGCGCTGGTGGGACAGGGCGGAGATCTCGTCCTGCTCGGCGCGGCCGAGGCCCAGGCGGGTGTTGTGCTTCTCGGTGGAGGCGCCCATGGCGATGCTCTCGAACGGGTCCGTGAGGCCGTCGTGCGCCATCGCGTCGAGCATCTCGATCGCGCCGTACTTGTAACCCTCGCGGGACTTCGGGAGCAGGTGCGGGGCGTTGGTCATGGACTCCTGGCCGCCCGCGACGACCACGTCGAACTCGCCGGCGCGGATCAGCTGGTCGGCGAGGGCGATGGCGTCGAGGCCGGAGAGACACACCTTGTTGACGGTGAGCGCCGGGACGTTCATCGGGATGCCGGCCTTGACGGCGGCCTGCCGGGCGGGGATCTGGCCGGCGCCCGCCTGAAGCACCTGGCCCATGATCACGTACTGCACCTGGTCGCCGCCGATGCCGGCCCGGTCGAGCGCGGCCTTGATCGCGAAGCCGCCGAGGTCGGCGCCGGAGAAGGACTTGAGAGAGCCGAGCAGGCGGCCCATGGGTGTACGCGCACCGGCGACGATGACGGAGGTGGTACCTGTCGTTCCAGACATGAGGACGATCCCCTTCCAGCCTGGGAGGGCTGCGGAGTGAACGAGGGTTTACCGCCAATGTACTGAGCGGTACGGGCCCCGGTCACCGGGCGATCGGTGTGACGGCGCGCACGTTGCGTAACCACCCGCGGAGCGCTGCACTGGTCGCATGCTCACAAGAATCGACCACATCGGGATCGCCTGCTTCGACCTCGACAAGACGGTGGAGTTCTACCGCGCGACCTACGGCTTCGAGGTGTTCCACTCCGAGGTCAACGAGGAGCAGGGCGTCCGCGAGGCCATGCTCAAGATCAACGAGACGTCCGACGGCGGCGCCTCGTACCTCCAGCTCCTGGAGCCCACCCGGGAGGACTCCGCCGTGGGCAAGTGGCTGGCCAAGAACGGCGAGGGTGTCCACCACATCGCCTTCGGGACGGCGGACGTGGACGGCGACTCCGACGCCATCCGCGGCAAGGGCGTCCGGGTGCTGTACGACGAGCCCCGGCGCGGCTCCATGGGGTCGCGGATCACGTTTCTGCACCCCAAGGACTGCCATGGCGTCCTGACCGAACTCGTCACGTCGGCTGAGCCCTCCTCAGCGGAGCACTGACCCGAGCGTTCCCGGCCCGGTAGAGTGGGCGGCTCCGGGCCGGGGCCGGATCGGGGCCGCGCCGCGGCGTCGTCGTCGGAAGCGTCGATCTGACACCATTCCCGGGGGGCCGTTCGCCGGCGAACGGTACCCGTACAGAGAGAGTTCGCGACCAGGGGACGGATGGGACCGCGCAGTGCGGGGCTACGAACGCCAGGAGAGCCACCGGGCTGACGACGACCACCTTTCGCGGTTCGAAGCCGAGATGGACCGGCTGAAGACCGAGCGGGAGAAGGCCGTCCAGCACGCCGAGGACCTCGGTTACCAGGTCGAGGTGTTGCGCGCCAAGCTCCACGAGGCGCGGCGCGCCATCGCGTCCCGTCCTGCCTACGACGGCGCCGAGGCCGGGTACCAGGCCGAGCAGCTGCTGCGTAACGCCCAGATACAGGCCGACCAGATGCGGTCGGACGCCGAGCGGGAGCTGCGGGACGCCCGCGCGCAGACCCAGCGGATCCTCCAGGAGCACGCCGAGCACCAGGCCCGCCTCCAGGCCGAGTTGCACAACGAGGCGGTGCAGCGGCGGCAGCAGCTCGACCAGGAGCTGGCCGAGCGCCGCCGGACCGTCGAGGCGCACGTCAACGAGAACGTGGCGTGGACCGAGCAGCTGCGGGCGCGCACCGAGGCGCAGGCCCGCCGCCTGATGGAGGAGTCCCGCGCCGAGGCGGAGAAGTCCCTGGCCGCCGCCCGTGCCGAGGCCGCCCGGGTCGCCGAGGAGGCCCGGCAGCGGCTCGCGGCCGAGTCGGAGGCGGCCCGCACCGAGGCCGAGGGCATCCTGCTGCGCGCCCGCAAGGACGCCGAGCGGCTGCTCAACGCCGCGTCGACGCAGGCCCACGAGGCCACCAGCCACGCCGAGCAGCTGCGTACCACCACCGCCACCGAGACCGAGCAGGCCCGTCAGCGGGCCACGGAGCTCAGCCGGGGCGCCGAGCAGCGCATGCAGGAGGCCGAGGAGCGGCTCCGCGAGGCCCGCGCGGAGGCCGACAAGGTCGTCGCCGCGGCCACCGAGGACGCGGCCAAGCGGCTCGCGGCCGCCGAATCCGCGAACGAGCAGCGCACCCGTACGGCCAGGACGGAGATCGCCCGGCTGGTCGGTGAGGCCACCAAGGAGGCCGAGGCCCTCAAGGCGGAGGCGGAGCAGGCGCTCGCGGACGCCCGCGGCGAGGCCGAGAAGCTGCGGGCCGAGGCCAGCGAGAAGGCCCGTACGAAGGCGGCCGAGGACTCCGCGGCCCAGCTGGCCAAGGCCGCCCGCACCGCCGAGGAGATGCTCGGCAAGGCGTCCGAGGACGCCCAGGCCACCACCCGTAAGGCGAGCGAGGAGGCCGAGCGCATCCGCCGCGAGGCCGAGGCCGAGGCCGACCGGCTCGTCGGGGAGGCCGCCGACTCCGCCGAGCAGCTGCGCGGCGCGGCGAAGGACGACACCAAGGAGTACCGGGCCAAGACGGTCGAGCTGCAGGAGGAGGCGCGCCGGCTGCGCGGCGAGGCCGAGCAGCTGCGGGCCGAGGCCATCGCCGAGGGCGAGCGGATCCGCACCGAGGCACGGCGCGAGGCCGTCCAGCAGATCGAGGAGGCGGCCAAGACCGCCGAGGAGCTGCTGACCAAGGCGAAGACGGACGCGGACGAGCTGCGCGCGGCGGCGACCGCCGAGAGCGAGCGGGTCCGCACGGAGGCCATCGAGCGCGCGACGGCGCTGCGCACGCAGGCCCAGCAGACCCTGGACCGCACCCGCGGCGAGGCCGACGAGCTGCGCGCGGAGGCCGAGGAGCAGGCCGAGTCGGTGAAGGCGGCGGCCGAGGCGGCCGCGGCGGCGCTGCGTGAGGAGGCCGAGCGTGGCATCGCGGCCCGGGAGGCGGAGGCCGCCGAGGAGCTGACGCGGCTCCAGTCGGACGCCGAGGCGCGGCTGGTGGCGGCCGAGCAGACGCTCGCCGACGCCCGCGCGGAGGGCGAGCGGCTGCGCCGGGAGGCCGCCGAGGAGACGGAGCGGCTGCGTACCGAGGCCGCCGAGCGGCGGCGCTCCCTCCAGGAGCAGGCCGAGCAGGAGGCCGAGCGGCTCCGCACGGAGGCGGCAGCGGACGCGTCGGCGGCCCGCGCCGAGGCGGAGAACGCCGCCGTACGGCTCCGGGCAGAGGCGGCCTCGGAGGCCGAACGGCTCAAGACGGACGCGCAGGAGACGGCCGACCGGGTCCGGGCCGAGGCGCAGGCCGCGGCGGAGCGGCTCGAGACGGAGGCCGCCGAGGAGCTCGCGGCCGCGCAGGAAGAGGCCAACCGGCGCCACCGGGAGGCCGAGGAGACACTGGACGCCGCCCGTACCGAGGCGGACCAGGAGCGCGACCGCGCCCGGGAGCAGAGCGAGGAGCTGCTGGCGTCGGCCCGTAAGCGGGTCGAGGAGGCGCAGGCGGAGGCACAGCGCCTGGTCGAGGAGGCGGACCAGCGGGCCACGGAGCTGGTCACGGCCGCCGAGCAGACCGCGCAGCAGGTACGCGACTCGGTCACCGGCCTCCAGGAGGCGGCCGAGGAGGAGATCGCCGGGCTGCGGTCGGCCGCGGAACACGCCGCGGAGCGCACGAGGTCGGAGGCGCAGGAGGAGGCGGACCGCGTCCGCGCCGACGCCTACCAGGAGCGGGAGCGGGCCGCCGAGGACGCCACGCGGGTCCGGGAGCGCGCACAGGAGGAGACGGAGGCGGCGAAGGCCCTCGCCGAGCGGACCGTCAAGGACGCGATCACGGAGGCGGAGCGGCTCAGGACGGACAGCGCCGAGTACGCCCAGCGGGTACGGACGGAGGCGTCGGACTCGCTCGCCGCGGCCGAGCAGGACGCGTCGCGTACGCGGGCCGAGGCACGGGGCGACGCCAACCGCATCCGCTCGGAGGCGGCCACCCAGGCGGACCGGCTCGTCACGGAGGCGTCGGCCGAGGCCGAGCGCATCACGTCCGAGGCGACGGCCGAGGCGGACCGGCTCGCGACCGAGGCGTCCGAGGTGCTGGACGAGGCCCGCGAAGAAGCCGTCCGGCTCCGTACGGAGGCCGAACGGGTCAGGGCCGACGGCGAGGCCGAGGCGGAGCGGATGCGCGCGGACGCCCGGGCCGACGGCGAGCAGGTACGGGACGAGGCGCGGAAGGCCGCCGACAAGCGGCGCGCCGACGCCGCCGAGCAGGCCGACCAGCTCATCGAGGAGGCCACCGGCGAGGCGGAGCGGCTGCGGGCCGAGGCGGCCGAGACGGTGAGTTCGGCGCAGCAGGCCGCGGAGCGGATCCGCAAGGAGTCCGAGCAGCACCTCAAGGAGACCGAGGAGGTGGCCGAGCAGCTCCGCACGGAGGCCCGCACGGAGGCGGACAGGCTGCTCGACGAGGCGCGGGAGGCCGCGGCGAAGCGCCGTGCGGACGCCGCCGAGCAGGCCGACCAGCTGATGGCGAAGGCGCAGGAGGAGGCGCTGCGCGCCACGACCGACGCCGAGTCGCAGGCGGACACGATGGTCGGCGCGGCCCGCAAGGAGGCCGAGCGGATCGAGTCCGAGGCGACCATCGAGGGCAACGCCCTGGTGGAGAAGGCCCGCACGGACGCGGACGAACTGCTGGTGGGTGCGCGGAGCGACGCCAACGCCATAAGGGAGCGGATGGAGGAGCTGCGCACCCGGACCGAGGCGGAGATCGAGGAGCTGCACGAGCGGGCCCGCCGGGAGAGCGCGGAGCAGGTGAAGGTCGCCGGGGAGCGTGCCGACAAGCTGGTGAAGACGGCCGAGCAGCAGGTGTCCGAGGCGGAGGCGAAGGCCAAGGAGCTGCTGTCGGACGCGAACTCGGAGGCGAGCAAGGTCCGGATCGCCGCGGTGAAGAAGGCGGAGGGCCTGCTCAAGGAGGCCAACCAGAAGAAGGCCGACGCCGACCGCGAGGCGCAGCAGATCAAGGAGGACGCGGAGGCCGAGGCCGACCGGCTGGTCGCGGACGGCCGCCGGGAGCTGGACGTGCTGGTGCGTCGGCAGGAGGACATCCAGGCCGAGATCTCCCGCGTCCAGGCCGTGCTCGAAGCGTTGGAATCTTTCGAAGCGCCTTCCGGGGGCGGCAAGGACGGTGTCAAGGCGGGGGCGGCAGTCGGCGGTACCCGTTCGAGTGGCAAGTCAAACGCCGACTAGGCCACTCAAAAGGCTGGACATTCTCCCAATCAAACGGTCATCCGCTCGATGACACGCCGCTTTGGCCCCTAGGATTCCCCCTAACACCTCAGCCGGTCTCATTCGACAGGAACCCCATGAGCGACACTTCCTCCCCCTTCGGCTTCGAGCTCGTGCGGCGTGGTTACGACCGCGGTCAGGTGGATGACCGCATTACCAAGCTCGTCGCCGACCGTGACAGTGCTCTGGCCCGAATCACTGCTCTGGAAAAGCGCATCGAGGAACTCCACCTCGAGACGCAGAACGCCCAGGCCCAGGTGACCGACGCCGAGCCGTCGTACGCCGGCCTCGGCGCACGCGTCGAGAAGATCCTCCGCCTCGCCGAGGAGGAGGCCAAGGACCTGCGTGAGGAGGCCCGCCGCGGCGCCGAGCAGCACCGCGAGCTGGCCGAGTCGGCGGCCCAGCAGGTGCGCAACGACGCCGAGGCGTTCGCCGCCGAGCGCAAGGCGAAGGCCGAGGACGAGGGCGTCCGCATCGTCGAGAAGGCCCAGGGCGAGGCGAACCAGCTGCGCACCGAGGCGCAGAAGGACGCGCAGTCCAAGCGCGAGGAGGCGGACGCGCTCTTCGAGGAGACGCGCGCGAAGGCCGCCCAGGCGGCCGCCGACTTCGAGACGAACCTCGCCAAGCGGCGTGAGCAGTCCGAGCGTGACCTGGCCTCGCGTCAGGCGAAGGCGGAGAAGCGGCTCGCGGAGATCGAGCACCGCGCGGAGCAGCTGCGCCTGGAGGCGGAGAAGCTGCGTACGGACGCGGAGCGCCGGGCCCGCCAGACGGTGGAGACCGCGCAGCGCCAGGCCGAGGACATCGTGGCCGACGCGAACGCCAAGGCGGACCGGATCCGCAGCGAATCGGAGCGCGAGCTGGCAGCGCTGACGAACCGTCGCGACTCCATCAACGCGCAGCTGACCAACGTCCGCGAGATGCTGGCGACGCTGACCGGTGCGGCGGTCGCCGCGGCCAACGTGCCGGGCGACGACGAGCCGGTGACCCGCGGCGTCCCGGCGCAGCAGACCCGCTGATCACACCGAGTCGCTCATGTTCGGTCCTGTTCCCCCGTGAGGACCGGAACGGCGTGCTCCATATGGCCCCCCTGTCATTCCGGTGGCGGGGGGCCATCTGCGCCCGTAGCGTGGGCCCATGATCGAGTTGGAGGGCCTCACAAAACGTTTCGGCGCGAAGACGGCCGTCGACGGTCTCTCGTTCACCGTGCGCCCCGGGATGGTGACCGGTTTCCTCGGCCCGAACGGCGCCGGCAAGTCGACGACCATGCGCATGATGCTCGATCTGGACGCCCCCACGAGCGGCACGGTCCGGATCGACGGCAGGCACTACCGCGACCTCGACGAGCCGCTGAAGTACATCGGCGCCCTGCTGGACGCGAAGGCGATGCACAGCGGCCGCAGCGCGTACAACAACCTGCTGTGTCTGGCGCAGTCGAACCGGATCCCGGAGCAGCGGGTCGGGGAGGTCCTGGACACGGTCGGACTGACGGCGGTCGCACGGAAGAAGTCGAAGAACTTTTCGATGGGTATGGGTCAGCGGCTTGGAATCGCCGCAGCGCTGCTGGGTGATCCACGGATTCTCATGTTCGATGAGCCGGTCAATGGTCTGGACCCCGAGGGAATTCACTGGATCCGCAATGTGATGAAGCAGCTCGCGGCGGAGGGCCGTACGGTGTTCGTTTCCAGCCATCTGATGAGTGAAATGGCCCTGACGGCGGATCACTTGATCGTCATCGGGCAGGGCAAGCTGCTGGCGGACACCTCTATGGCGGATTTCATCCAGCGGAACTCGCGCAGCTATGTGCGGCTCCGCACCCCGCAGCAGGAGCTCGTCCGGGATGTCCTGGCCGGTGCCGGCCTGCCCCCCGTACAGACCGACGACGGGGCACTGGAGATCGACGGGGCGTCGACCGAGCGGGTCGGTGAGCTGGCCGCGGAGCACGGGATCGTGCTGCACGAGCTGAGCGCCCAGCGCGCCTCCCTGGAGGAGGCGTTCATGCGGATGACGGCCGGGGCGGTCGAGTACCACGCGCACGCCGACACCCGGCCCCGGTGGGGCGCGGGCGTGAAGGGGGCCTGAACGATGACTTCGGTACCGGCGGTCCTCCAGTCGGAGTGGACGAAGATCCGTACGGTCTCCTCGACGGTCTGGACGCTCACGAGCGCCCTCGTCGTGACGGTGGCGATGGGCGCCGGGATCAGCGCCCTGATGAGGTCGGCGTTCGACGATCTGCCCGCCGCCGAGCGGATCACCTTCGATCCGACCGTGATCAGCTTCTCCGGGATGGTGCTGGGGCAGCTGGCGATGGTGGTGTTCGGCGTGCTCGTGGTGGGCACGGAGTACAGCTCGGGGATGATCCGTACGTCGCTGGCGGCGGTGCCGCAACGGGCGACGTTCCTGTACAGCAAGATCGCGGTGGCGGGCCTGCTGGCGCTGGCCGTGGGCCTGGCGACGAGCTTCGTCTCCTTCTTCGTGGGCCAGTCCCTGCTGGGCGAGCACAGCACGACGATCGGCGCGGAGAACGTGCTGCGCGCGGTGATCGGCGGCGGCCTCTACATGGGGCTTATCGCGATGTTCTCGATGGGCGTGGCGGCGATGCTGCGCTCGTCGATGCTGTCGCTCGGCATCCTGGTGCCCTTCTTCTTCCTGGTCTCGCAGATCCTGGCGGCGGTACCGAAGGCCAAGGAGGTGGCGGTGTACTTCCCCGACCAGGCGGGCGCCAAGATCATGCAGGTGGTCCCCGGCTCCATGGCCTCCGAGGCCACCCCGTACGGGCCGTGGGGCGGTCTGGGCATCATGCTGCTGTGGGTGGCGGCGGCGCTGACCGGCGGGTACATGGTGATGAAGCGCCGCGACGCGTAGCCTCCGGGGCGGTGGCGACGGCGGCCCCGGGGCGATGAAGGCGGCCCCGGGTCGGGGGCACGGCGGCGGTACGCGTAGGTTTTCGGCGGGGGATGGAACCGTCACACTCTTATCTCCCTCTTACCTCCTACGGGTGGTTCTTCGCCGTTCTTCGTCGTTCTTCGTCGTCGGCGCCGCCCGCTGTCGAACCGACCTGTCGTAGGGACTGGAGAATGATCGAGGCAGTCCGCCTGACCAAGCGCTACGGCGCGAAGACCGCCGTGGACGACCTGTCCTTCCAGGTGCGGCCCGGTGTCGTCACCGGGTTCCTGGGGCCCAACGGCTCCGGGAAGTCGACCACCATGCGCATGATCCTCGGGCTGGACCAGCCCACCTCCGGGCATGTCACGATCGGCGGCCACCCCTTCCGGGAACTGCCGAACGCCCCCCGACAGGTCGGTGCCCTTCTGGACGCGCGGGCGGTGCACGGCGGCCGCACCGCCCGGAACCACCTCCTCGCCCTCGCCCAGCTCGCCGGGATACCCGCGCGCCGGGTGGACGAGGTCCTCGGGGTCGTCGGCCTCCAGGACGTGGCACGCAAGCGGTCCAACGGCTTCTCGCTCGGCATGGGCCAGCGACTCGGCATCGCCGCCGCGCTCCTCGGCGACCCGGAGGTGCTGCTCTTCGACGAGCCGGTCAACGGCCTGGACCCGGAGGGCATCCTCTGGGTGCGGAATCTGATGAAGGCGCTGGCCGCCGAGGGCCGTACGGTCTTCGTCTCCTCGCACCTCATGAGCGAGATGGCCCTCACCGCCGAGCACCTCATCGTCATCGGCCGCGGCCGGCTGCTCGCCGATATGAGCGTCAGGGAGTTCATCGCCGCCAACTCCGCCGGCTTCGCGCGCGTGCGGACCCCGCACGCGGAGCCGGAGCAGCGGGAGAAGCTGACGACCGTGCTGACCGAGGCGGGCGGCTTCGTCCTGTCCGAGCCCGACGGCGCCCTGCGCGTGACCGGGCTGCCCCTCCCCCGCATCAGCGACCTGGCGCACGACGCCGACGTCCGGCTGTGGGAGCTGTCCCCGCACCAGGCGTCGCTGGAGGAGGCGTACATGCGGCTGACGCAGCCGGCCGTGGACTACCGCTCCACCGACGACCGGCTGGCCGAGCTCGGCCCCGTACCGGAGCAGCCCGTCGTGATGCCCGACGTGCCGACGGAGGGCTGGTACGCGCCTCCGCCGCCCGCCCGGACGCCCGACAAGAGCCGTACGCACGACAGCAGCACCGAGGATGCCCGATGACCACCACCCCGTACACCTCGCCGATCCCCGTCCGGCGCGCCCACCTCGGGGACGCGATCGCCTCCGAGTGGACCAAGATACGGTCGCTGCGGTCCACGGTCTGGACGCTGGGGGCGATGATCGCGGTGGTCGCCGGTCTCGGGCTGCTCCTGGCGCTCGCGATCGGCCCGATCGCGGAGGAGGAGCTCGGTGACGACGCCTCCGTGCTCGAACTCGGCCTCGTCGGCATGCTCCTCGGCACCGTCTGCGTGATCACGCTGGGCGTGTTGACGATCACCTCCGAGTTCGGCACGGGCATGATCCGTACGACGCTGACGGCGTGCCCCAGCCGGGGCCGGGTCCTCATCGCCAAGTCCATCGTCTTCTTCGCGCTGGTCTTCGTGATCACCACGCTGGTCTCCGCGTTCACCGCGGCCGCGCAGTCCGTCATCCTCGGCACGATCGGCGGCGCGACCGCGGACCAGTGGATGCGCGCGACCGTGGGCGTGGGCCTGTTCATGGCGTCCCTCGGGCTGCTGTCGCTCGCCGTGGGCACCCTGCTGCGGCACTCGGCCGGGGCCATCACCACGATGATCGGCGTGGTGCTGCTCCCGTTCGTGCTGGCGATCGGCCTCTACTCCGAGTCGCTGAACGGGCTGCGCGACAAGCTCGTCGAGTACTCCATCCCCAGCCTGCTGGCCGCCATCTACACCAGCGGCGAATTCGAGGGGGCGGCGCCGGCCGGCTGGACACCGCTGTGGATCATGCTGGGCGTGACCGCCGCGGCCCTCGGCGGGGCGTACATCTCGCTGGACCGCCGGGACGTCTAGACGCCGCCCACTAGTAACGAGGGGCGTTACGGGACCGCTGCACCCGCGTGGTGCGGCGGTCCTTCGCGTTCCAGCACGCCTTGTGCCAGTGCCGCCGGTCGTCCACGCCGCCGTACTCGGGCCAGGCCACCACATGGGCGACGCCGGAGGGGATCTCCTGGTCGCACCCCGGGCAGCGGTACCGTTTCCCGGCCGCACTCGCGCCGGCCACGTGCCGGACGGACCAGTCCTCGCCCTGCCAGCTCTCGGTGCGCTGGAAGCCGCCGTACCGGTCGCCGGTGCCCCCGCCGCCGGCCTCGGTGGACTCGTCTCCGCCCCTCTTCCGGGGCCGGTTGCGGCGCGGGGACACAGGACACCTCACAGAGCGGGCGTGGACAGTTCCCATCCAGCGTAAGGGCCGCGCGAGACCCGTCCGCACGGGCGGGACCGAGCGGCGGCGTGCAGGCCGCGACACGCGGCCGGGCATCCGACGTGTGTGCGATCAGCCCCCCACTCAGGGGTGGTTAGCGGAAAATCGCAAGAACTCTTCGACCGGCCGTTGCCTTTGGCACGTGTCAGGCGTTGTTGCCCGTGAGGGGAGCCGCGTCGGCCGTCAAGGAGGCATAAGGCGATGCGCGTGGGAACTTTTTTACTGGCGGCCCAGTTTCCCGGCCAAGGACACAGCGAGGCACTGCACCGCGCGGTGCGGTCGGCCGAGGTCGCCGAGGAGTCCGGGCTGGACTCCGTGTGGCTGGCCGAGCACCACTTCGTACCGTACGGCGTGTGTCCCTCGGCCATCACCCTGGCCGCGCTGCTGCTCGGCCGGACCAGCCGTATCAGGGTCGGTACGGCGGTCAGCGTGCTGTCCACGGCCCATCCGGTGGCGCTGGGCGAGCAGACCGCACTGCTGCACATCACCTCCGGCGGCAGATTCACCCTAGGGGTGGGCCGCGGCGGCCCGTGGGTCGACCTCGAGGTCTTCGGCACGGGCCTGGAGGCGTACGAGCGGGACTTCCCCGAGTCGCTGGACGTACTGCTGCGCTGGCTGCGCGGCGCGAGCGTGGCGGCGCACGGCGAGCGGCACCGGTTCCGGGAGGTCCCGGTCGTACCCCGGCCCGACGAGCTGATCGACGGCACGGCGGCACCCGAGACCGTCCTCGCGTGCACCTCGCCGAAGAGTGTGCGGCTCGCCGCGGCGCGCGGTCTGCCGATGCTGCTGGGGATGCACTGCGGGGACGAGGACAAGGCGGAGATGGTCTCCCTGTGGCGCAGGGAGGCCCTCGCGGCCGGGCACACACCGGACGAGGTCGCGCGGATCGCGGCGGGCCATGTGTCGGCGGGCGTGGCCCAGATCGCCGATCACACGGCGGACGCGTCCGAGACGCTCCTGAAGTCGGTGCCGGGCTGGCTGAAGCATGGGCTCGACGCCCATGTGACGGTGGACGGCCGGCAACGGGCGATGCGCGACCCGTTCGCGTACACGGAACTGCTGTGCCGGATCCATCCGGTGGGGACGCCCCGGGTGGCGGCCGACCGGCTGGCCGCTACGGCGGAGAGGACCGGGATCCGGCGGTTCGCGCTGATGGTGGAGGGCTCGGGACAGGTCGCGGGCGTGGAGGAGAACGTACGCCGGCTCGGCTCGGAGGTGTTGCCGCTGCTGGTCTGAGCGGTGGGGAGACACCACGACCGGCTTGCTGCCGCCCTGCACCCGGTCGCACCTCCCGCGATGCGGAGCGGCAACACGCACGCGGCGTCAGCAGTCGCGCAGCTCGGGGGACTGGTTCAGCAGCTGGGCCCGGACCGATGTGAAGCGGACCAGCCGCTCGTCGACCGAGGGGTCAAGCGGGAACACCGCGACACGGTGGCAGTTCTGGAAGGCCAGACGGACACCGAAGTGGCGCTCCAGTGCCCCCCGGATCGCGTCACTCGCAAGCGCACGCAGCAGCTGCCCACGTGCCTGCTCGTCCGGCGGAGGCGTCTGGTTGTCGGCGAACGCACCCCCGTCCACCTTCAGCTGTGCCACCAGAGAACTGATCATCTCCCATGCGAAGGGCAGGGAGGTCCGGACGCAGTCGACGAAAGCGGCTTCGTCGACCTCGCCTCGCTCGGCCTGTTCCAACAGCGCCGGTGAGACGTCGAGCGACATGGGTTCTCCTCTCGCGACCCCGCGGGGAGCGGGGTCTTACGGGCAGGGAAGGAGGAGCCCCCGCACAACACGCAGCGTGCACGAGCGACGACCTCCCGCTTCCACGGTATGCGTGCTGTCCGGACCGCACCAGGAGATTGGGACACAACAGGCCACGGAATCAGGGCCGTTTGGCGCCGAATCGCGCGGAAGCGCATGCGTCGAGTAGCGTTGCCGACCATGCGTCTCGTCATCGCCCGCTGCTCCGTGGACTACGCGGGCCGGCTCACCGCCCACCTGCCCTCCGCCCCCCGTCTGATCCTGGTCAAGGCGGACGGCAGCGTCTCGATCCACGCCGACGACCGGGCCTACAAGCCCCTCAACTGGATGTCGCCGCCGTGCACCCTCAAGCAGGGCGACGGGGAGTCGAACGGCGTCTGGACGGTCGTGAACAAGGCGGGCGAGAAATTGATCATCACCATGGAGGAGGTCCTCCATGACTCGTCCCACGAACTGGGGGTCGATCCCGGCCTGATCAAGGACGGCGTGGAAGCACACCTCCAAGAGCTTCTCGCCGACCGTATCGAGACACTTGGCGACGGGTACACGCTCATCCGCCGCGAGTACCCGACGGCCATCGGCCCGGTGGACATCCTCTGCCGGGACGCGGACGGCGGGACGGTGGCCGTGGAGATCAAGCGGCGCGGTGAGATCGACGGCGTGGAGCAGCTGACCCGCTACCTGGAGCTGCTGAACCGGGACCCGCACCTGGCGCCGGTGAAGGGCGTGTTCGCGGCGCAGGAGATCAAGCCGCAGGCGCGTGTCCTGGCGACTGACCGGGGCATCGGCTGCGTGGTGCTGGACTACGACGCGCTGCGCGGCATCGAGGACGACAAGCTGCGGCTTTTCTGACGAATCGTCGGGAGACGTACGGCCCCGGACGGCGACTGCCGTCCGGGGCCGTAGGTGTTGTACCGGTACGAGTACGGGTCAGGCCGTCGTACCGCCGCTGCCCGTGCCGCCGCCGGCCGAGTCGCCGGAGGGCGTGACCTGGCTCCCGGCCGTGGGCGCCGTGTCGCCGCCGCTGTCGCCGCCGCCGCTCTCGCCGCCGCTGTCGCCGCCGGTCGTGCCGCCCGCGGCGCCGCCCGAGGTGGTGGGCTCGGTGGTGCTCTCCGTCGGGGTGGGCTCGGTGGCCGTGCCCGTCGGGGTGGGGCTGGTGGTCGTGGAGCCCGTGGGGCCGGGGCCGGTGGTGGTCGAGCCCGTGGGGCCGGGGCTGGTGGTCGTGCCGGGCGAGGTGGTGGTGCCGCCCGTGGCCGTGGGCTTGCCGCTGCCGCTGGAGGTGGTCCCGCCGCCGGGCGTCGACGGGGTGGTGCCCGGGGAGGCGGTGTCGCCGGTGGAGCCGCCGGTGCCGGGCTGGGCGGAGGAACTCGGCAGATCGCCGGTCGGGTCGGTGGTGGAGCCCCCGGTGGAGCCGCCGCCGGAACCGCCGGAGGAGCCGCCGTCGCCGCCGTCGCCGGGCGCTTCCGCGTCGAAGCCGCCGTCGTCGGTGCCGTCCACGCCGGCCGAGTGGTCGGTGGTGACCCTGTCGTTGGACCGGCCGTCGTCGGCCCCGTCGCCCGAGGTCGCGCCGAGCGTGACGACGGTGCCCAGGACCGCCGCGAGGAGCGCGCCCGCACCGGCCGCGACGAAGTTCTTCCGGGCCCCGCTCAGCAGCGTGGCCCTCAGCCCCTTCCGGCCCGAACGGACCTCATGGGGGTACATGTACGTGCCGGATCCGACGGCGGTGTCGGCGTCGGCCCCCGCGTCGTCGTACGCGGAGCCGCCCGAGCCCTTGCCGTAGCCCGCGCCCGAGTCGAAGCCCGACCCGGAGCCGTACCCGCCCGCACCCGACCCGGCCGCCCGGCCGGGACCGGCCCCCGCGCCGTGGCCGCCCACCGCGCCGAGGCCCGGGCCCGCGCCGCCGGAACCGTACGCGGAGCCACCCGCGCCACCGGAGCCGACCGGACCCGAACCGGCGCCCGGGCCCTCACCGTGGGCGGCGCCCGCGCCCGGCCCGGAGGCCGCGCCGCCCTTGGCGTACCCGGAGCCGCCAAACAGCGGCGAGGTGGACTCCTCATAGCGGGCCGCGGGGAAATCCTCGCCCGCCGCTGTGCGACCGTCGCTGAGGGGGCCGCGTTCGCGGTCGGCCACGAGGGCGAGGGCGCGGCGGCCGGCGACCGTGCCGCGCTTGTCGGCGAGGACGCCGCGCATGGCGATGGACGCCTCGAGCTCGGCGCGGGCCCGGTCGAGGTTGCCGTTGCAGAGGGCGAGGACGCCCAGCTCGTGGTGGAAGTACGCCTCCTCGGCGACCTCGCCGGCGAGGCGGGCGGCCGCCTGGCCGGAGCGCAGGGCCCGCTCCCAGGCGCCCCAGTGCAGCCCGGCCGCGAAGGCGGGCGTCGCGCTGCGGGCGAGGAGCACGGCCGCACTGGCGTGTCCGGCCTCCTGGCTGGACGCGAGCGCGGTGAGCGCGGCCAGCACGGCGTCGGCCTCGGCGGCGACCCGCTCGGGCGCGACCGAGGGGTGGCCTGCCCACCAGGTGTAGTGCTGGGCGGCGGTGTGAGCACGCGTCAGGGCGTCCTCGTCGTAGCCGTGTTCGATGAGCTGTTCGGTGATACCGGTGGCCAGCCGGTGGCGTGACCCGACGGGGGTGAGCAGCCCGCAGCCGACGAGTTCGCCGAGCGCGGCGTCGGCGTGGGTGTCGCCGACGAGTGCGGGCAGGTGCGCCTGGTGCGGGACCTCCCCGGCGAGGGCGATGGCGAAGCGGAGGGTGTCACGGGCTGCCCCGGAGAGCCGGGAGGCGAGCAGCGCGGCCGGCGCGGCGGCCTCGCCGAGGCTCGGCAGGGGCTGTTCGCGGATCTCGGTGAAGACATTGTCGCCGGCTTCCTCGTCGTCGTCGGCGGCGTCGGCGTCGGCGTTGTCGTCGGCGGCGTCGGCGGCCGGGGAGCGCAGTGCGTCGCGCTGGCGGAGCAGGGCGGCGGCCTGGACGAAGCGGAGGGGCAGGCCCTCGGACTCGAACCAGAGGTCGCCGGCCCAGTTGGCCTCGTCGTCGGTGAGGGGCCGGTCGACGGCGTGTTCGAGGAGTTCGAGGGTGGTGCTGCGGTCGAGTCCGGTGAGGGAGACCTCGTCGACGGCCGCGTCGGACGAGGGCGCGGGCGTGTCCGGGGTGGCCGCGAGGAGGAAGGCGCACTCGGGTGCGGCGTCGAGGACCTCGTCGAGGGCCGCGCCGCCGAACTCCAGGTCGTCGAGGAGGACGACGGCACCGATCTCGCGGACGAGGGCGAGCAGCCCCGCCCGGTCGGGGCGGCGGTCGGGGGCGTTGTGGACGGCGCCGACGAGGGCGTACAGGACCTCGGTGGGGGTGCGGCGGTGGCCGGAGAGTCGTATCACGCCGTCGGGCGCGAGCTCGGCGCAGTCGGCGGCGACGGCGTCGAGGAGGCGGGTGCGGCCGGAGCCCGCCGGCCCGGTGAGGCGTACGGAGCGGCCGCGGGAGAGGAGCTGTACGAGCCGTTCGCGCTGTTCGCCGCGCTCCAGGAGGGGCAGGGGCGCGGCGGCGGGGCC
>NZ_VSRY01000164.1:3365-45622 GCF_008271805.1 Streptomyces sp. TRM49041 | reverse complement strand
GGGGGGGCCGCCGGAGGAGCTGTTGCGGAAGGACTGGGCGCCCTCTCCAAAGCCGGGATCGCCACGGCTGTGACCGTGTCGGCGACCGCCGCGCTCCTGTGGGCCCTGTCGGGTTTCCCCGAGCCCGCGCCGAAGCAGGACGCGCGGCCCCCGGCGGCGCAGCCCGTCGTGCCGCTGCCGACGCTCGTACCTCCCACGTCGTCACCGGCGCCCGAGCCGCCGCCCGCCCCGCAGGCAGCTCCCGCCCCGAAGCCGACGCCGACGCCGACGCCGACGCCGACTCACACCCTGGCGCCCACCTCCACGCCGGTGCGGTCCGCGCAGCCGACGCCCGGTCGTCCGACGGGCACGCCCGGTCCGACGGAGGCGCCACCGCGCCCCACGCCCTCCCTCACACCGACGCCCACACCACCGCCCGCGCCAGCCGCCGAGTACCGGGTCAGCCGACTGAAGTACAACGTGTTCGGCGACCACACCGGCCCGGAGCTGCGGCTCGGCGGTTCCAGTTGGCTGTGGCAGCGGTACGGGATGTCCATCGGCGGCAGGACGTACGCGCACGGCATCACCGTGCACCCCAGGTCGTCGGTGACCATCGACCTCAACCGCGAGTGCTCCACCTACGCGGCCTTCGTCGGAGTCGACGACATGTCGAGGAGGCTCGGGTCGGTCCGGTTCTCCGTGTACGGGGACGGGGTGCGGCTCTGGCGTTCGCCCGTCGTCGCCGGCGGCGAACCGGCGGTGCCCGTACGCGTCGACATCGCGGGCCGTAAGTCGATCCGGCTCGTCGCGGAGCCCGCCGGACGGTTCGGCGCGGTGACGTCGGCCGACTGGGCGGAGGCCCGCATCAGTTGCTCGGGCAAGTGACCGAGCCGGAGCCGAGCGTCGGCTGCGGCCACGTCATGCTGGTACCGGCGGACGACCAACCGTCACAGGACCATGAGCAGCAGGGGGAACGCGTGGAGCGCGACGAGCCGACCGCGACGGGTACGGCGACTGAGTCGAGTGAGGGGGGTGAGGCGGGTGAGGCGTACAGCGCCGTTGTGAGAGTCGCCGAGGACGTTCTCTTCGGGGGTATCCGCGTCTCGCTGGACACCGTCGGCGGGGCGGTGACCGTCCACGGCGATGCCGTCCCGGGGATCGCCGTCCGGCGGGCCGACGGCGTAGACCGGGTCGACGCGCACATTCCCGTCGGTACGCGCGACGGCGCGCTGCTCTCGCTCACCGTCGACGGCGCCGACGTGCCGATCAGGCCCGGGAAGGGGCGGTTGACGCGGGGGTCGTTCCGGGTGGACGTCCCGTACGACGGGATCGTGTACCGGCTCGTACCCGACTCCATGGCGGAGAGCCGGCTGCTCCGCGGCAGGCAGCGGATCGGGGGCTTCTCGTCGGACGGGGACGGTGTCGTCCTGGCCCGGTGGGAGGAGGGCGTCAGAGTGCGGGCGGTGGAGGCGGCGCTCGGGTACGCGCTCGCCGCGGCGTTCGGGACCGGGGCGCAGCCGATGTGGCTGCTCATGGCCGATGCCCTCGGTGACCTGATACCGGGCTGACGCAGAGGGTCGTACCGGGCAGGCGCGGACGGGCGTACCGGGCCCGACCGGTCGGTCTACGAGCGGAGCGTCGGGCGGAGCGGTACGCCCGCGGCGACGGCGCGGCGCCGTGGGGCGGCCGTGCCGGACCAGCAGGTGCCGCGGCGGGCCAGGAGGCGGCGTAGCCACAGTTCGGTGGAGACAAGGTCGGCGAGGCCGTCGAGGGCGACGGGTTCGCCGTCGGCGGCGGCGCGCAGGGCGGTGCGGACGACGCGGGCCTCGATCAGTCCGGCGTCGGCGAGGAGCGGCGCATCGAAGAGGGTGAGCAGCTGCGGGAGGGCGACGCGGAGGCCGGCGCGTACGGCGGTCGGCGAGGGAGCCGGGGTGGGGGTGCCCCAGCCGGGGGGCAGGTCGTGGATGCCGGTGCCGGCGAGGACGGCGCGCAGGATGTCGGCGCGGGCGCCGGGACGGACGCGGAGTGACTCCGGGAGGTCGCGGCAGGCGCGTACGACCTGGTTGTCGAAGAAGGGGGCGTGGAGGCGCTGGCTGCGGATTTCGGCGGCCTGGTCGAGGACGCGGTGGTCGGCGGCGTGCCGGGCGAGGGCGGCGCGGGCGCGGGCCTCGCCGGGGCGCTGGACGGAGGTGGGGCGGGTGGCCGCCGAGTGAAGGCGGACCGAGACCTCCGCGAGTGCCTCGCCGGTGAGCCAGCGTGCGGCGGGGCCGGGCCGGGACCAGGCGAGGGCGGCGAGGGAGGCGTCGAGGGGGCCGCCGGGGTCGCTGATGACGGCGAGGGCGCGGTTGGCGTCGAGGAGGCGGCCCGCGGCGGCTTCGAGCCCGGCGCGGTAGGGGGTGCGGGCGAGTCGGCGGGCGGCCCGGTAGACGGTGAGCGGGACGAGGAGGGAGCCGGCGGAGGGGCCGGTGGCGCGGGCGAGGGCGGTGACGGGGCGCAGCAGATGGCGGCGTCTGCGGTCCATGAGGAGGTCGGCGAGGCGGGCCGGGTGGGCGTCGAGGACTTGGCGGGCGCCGTATCCGGTGAGGTGGTCGGCGCTGCCCGCGGCGAGGCGGCGGCGGTGGCGGGCGGCGGTGACGAGGGCGGGGCCCGGTTCGTCGGTGAGGGGGCCTTCGAGGTCGGTGTACGGAAGGGCCTCGTCGGCCGCGGCGACGACGACGTGGTGGAGGCGGGGGTTCTCGGCGAGGGCGCGGGCGCGTTCGAGTTCGGCGGTGTGGCCGGGTTCGCGGGTGGCCGTGGTGAGGTCGTTGAAGGTGACGGCGAGGAGGCGTTCGCCGGCGCCGGTGCCGCCGTGGCCGGTGATGGTGCCGGGTACGCCGGGGAGTCCTGCGGCGAGGAGGGCGAGGGTGCTTGAGGCGCTGCCGCCGGAGAGGTCGGCGCCGATGCCGGGGGCGGGTGCGTCGCCGCGGGCGGC
This sequence comes from Streptomyces sp. TRM49041, assembly GCF_008271805.1. Classification (GTDB taxonomy): domain Bacteria; phylum Actinomycetota; class Actinomycetes; order Streptomycetales; family Streptomycetaceae; genus Streptomyces. The sequence continues at coordinate 42,672 of NZ_VSRY01000164.1, read as the reverse complement.
GCGACGGTCGGCGGGGCCCATGCCGGGTACGGGGCCGGGGTCGGGCGGGAGGGTGACGGGGGCGTGGCGTGGGGCGGTGAGGCGGGCGCGTACGGCTTCGACGAGGGCGTCGCGGACGCCTTCGACGGCGCGTTCGGGTTCGAGTTGGGGAGCCGCGACGGCGAGGGAGGCGACCGGTTCGTAGCCGGTGATCTCGCGGGAGCCTTCGCGGAGGACGAGGGCGTGGCCGGGCGGGACGCGTTTGACGCCTGCGTAGGGAGTGGAGTCGCGGAGCGCTTCGGGGGTTTCGGGGCAGGCGAGGAGGGCGGCGAGGTGGCCGATGTCGAGCTGGGCCTCGATGAGGTCGGCGAGGGGGAGGGCGGCGGTGGCGTAGGCGGTGCCGTTTGCCCAGGGGGTGTGGAAGACGGGGCGGGCGCCCGCGAGGTCGGCGGCGACGGTGATGCGGCGGCCGGTCTGGACGACGGCGGTGTAGCTGCCGGGCCAGGCGGTGAGGTGGCGCAGGGCGCCGCCGCGTGCGGCGAACAGGCCGACCTTGAGTTGCTCGTCGGTGGCGGCGCAGCAGCCGAGGACGGCGAGGCGGATGTCGGGGGCGACGGTGACGACGCGGATCTCGTCGGGGCGCCAGTCGCCGACGGCCCAGAGGGGGTCGGGGTCGCCCCAGAGGAGTTGCCCGCCGACGGGTTGCATGGTGGGGCCGTCGTCGGCGTCGCTGACGGCTCCTACCGTGCCGAAGCTCGCGGCGATACTGCTCCATCCCACCAGCCAGCGCATCGCCGCCTCCACAGCCTGTGGACATCGTCAGCCACTCGCGGCTCGCTCGGCGCGTGCCGCCAGGGCGGCGCGTGCGTCGAGGGTGCCGATGGAGACATGCTGCCACGACAAGGGGCGCACAGGAGGTCCTCAGGGCGGCGCGCACGTAAACGGGAACGCGCCCCTGGCATTTGGCGATGTGGTGACGGCGTGGTTGTGGTGCCGGTCAACTCCCTCCGCGGGGACTCGGATCAGGCAGTTCCGTTCTGAATCCGGGTGGTTCGACCGGTCGAACGATGGGCATCATTCAGCCATTCTCCGCGCCCACCAGACCGTACGTTTATCAACAACTTTGGTCTCAACTGTTGTTCTCACGCGCGATCCGAGGGGCGCTGCTCGCCCCCCGGACCGGTCCGTCGCCCGCGGGGAATGAGGCGACGGTGTCCCCCAGCCCACTGGTTTCCGCCCAGCGGGCCGACCCACGCAGCACCATGGAAGCGCTCCCCCCACAAGACCGGCCAGAGCGCACGGGCGGGCGCACGGCCACACACCGGGAGCACGGCGACGGGGAGTCGGGCGCACGCCGACGTCCCGTACGCACAACAATCCCGCCATAGGGAACACCGCCTCTTAACGGTAGGGATGCGGCGAACTACGCTGGGTTTACGAATGCCGCGCGCCTATGCCTGGCAGTGCGGCGGCCGTCTGGGTGTCGAGGGGTGGCGCATGTCCAGGGAGCTACGCGGACCGAACGAGAAGCTCGGCACCGTCCTCGCCCTCGCCGGGATCAGCAATGCCGGACTGGCCCGGCGCGTCAACGACCTCGGGGCACAACGCGGTTTGACCCTGCGGTACGACAAGACGTCGGTGGCCAGGTGGGTGTCCAAGGGCATGATTCCGCAGGGCGCCGCGCCGCACCTCATCGCCGCCGCGATCGGGCAGAAGCTCGGCCGACCCGTGCCCCTGCACGAGATCGGCCTCGCGGACGCCGACCCGGCGCCGGAGGTCGGGCTTGCGTTCCCGCGCGACGTGGGCGAGGCCGTCAAGTCGGCGACGGAGCTGTACCGGCTCGACCTGGCGGGCCGCCGTGCGGGCGGGGGCGGCATCTGGCAGTCCCTGGCCGGGTCGTTCGCGGTGAGCGCGTACGCGACTCCCGCGTCGCGCTGGCTGATCACGCCGGCCGACCCGTCCGTGGAGCGGCGTGTCACGCGCGCGGAGACGGCGGACGGCGCTGCGACGGGCACGGGCACGGGTCCAGGACAGGGGCCTGGGCCGGGCGGATCGGGACCGGGCGGCGCGGGCGCCGACACCGGGGCCGGGGCCGCCGCGGTCGGTAAAGCGGCGGGAGGCCCGCCCGGAGCCGCGGCGAACGGAGCGGGAGCCCCCGCGGGGAGCACGGCCGCAACCACGGGAGCCGTCGTCACCACACCCGTCGCGACGGTCGACGAGCCCCCTCCGGAGGGGCACGCGCGCGTGGGGCACAGCGACGTGGCCAAGCTTCGGGAGGCCGCCGAGGACGCCCGGCGCTGGGACTCCAAGTACGGCGGCGGGGACTGGCGTTCCTCGATGGTCCCGGAGTGCCTGCGCGTGGATGCCGCGCCCCTGCTGCTCGGCTCGTACTCGGACGAGGTCGGCCGCGCCCTGTTCGGGGCGACCGCCGAGCTGACCCGGCTGGCCGGCTGGATGGCCTTCGACACCGGCCAGCAGGAGGCGGCCCAGCGGTACTACATCCAGGCGCTCCGGCTCGCGCGCGCGGCGGCCGACGTGCCGCTGGGCGGGTACGTACTGGCGTCGATGTCACTGCAGGCCACGTACAGAGGCTTCGCCGACGAGGGTGTGGACCTGGCGCAGGCGGCGCTGGAGCGGAACCGCGGGCTGGCCACGGCGCGCACGATGTCGTTCTTCCGGCTCGTGGAGGCGCGGGCCCACGCCAAGGCGGGCGACGCGGCGGCGGCCGGGGCTGCCCTGAAGGCCGCCGAGGGGTGGCTGGAGCGGTCGCGGGACGGCGACGCCGACCCGTCCTGGCTGGGCTTCTACTCGTACGACCGGTTCGCCGCCGACGCCGCCGAGTGCTACCGGGACCTGAAGGCGCCCCGGCAGGTACGCCGCTTCACGGAGCAGGCGCTGTCGCGGCCGACGGAGGAGTTCGTACGCTCGCACGGTCTACGACTGGTGGTGAGCGCCGTGGCCGAACTGGAGTCGGGGAACCTCGACGCGGCCTGCGCGGCGGGCACACGCGCGGTGGAGGTCGCCGGGCGGATCTCGTCGGCCCGTACGACCGAGTACGTACGGGATCTGCTGCACCGCCTGGAGCCGTACGGCGACGAGCCGCGCGTCGCGGAGCTGCGCGAGCGGGCCCGGCCGCTGCTGATGGCCCCGGCCTAGCGGGCGGGGCCCACCGGGCGGGGCCTAGCGGGCGGGGCCCACCGGGCGGACCCACAGCGGAACGCACCGGACGGCCCGGGACACATCGGCCTGCCTCGGAACACCCCCGTCCACCTGGCGTGATCCATCTCCCACCGCCTCCCTCGCCTGGTTTAACGGCGTTGTCAGCGGGCCAGTGCACTATCGGGGTGGGAGGTGGCACAGGTGTCCGGGTTCGGCGACGGCATGTTCGACTGCGACATCCTGGTGATCGGCGGAGGGATCATCGGGCTGTCGACGGCGTACGCGCTCTCCCGGGCAGCGCCCGGGACCCGGGTGACCGTCCTGGAGAAGGAGCCCGGACCGGCCCGGCATCAGACGGGCCGCAACAGCGGCGTGATCCACAGCGGCATCTACTACCGGCCCGGCTCGCTCAAGGCCCGGTACGCGGTGCGGGGCGCGGCCGAGATGGTCAAGTTCTGCGCCGAGTACGGGCTGCCCCACGAGGTCACCGGCAAGCTGATCGTCGCCACCGACCGGGCCGAGCTGCCCCGGCTGCACGCCCTCGTCCAGCGCGGCCGGGAGAACGGCATCCCGGTGCACGAGCTCGGCCCCGCGCAGATCAGCGCGTACGAGCCACAGGTGCGGGGGCAGGCCGCCATCCACGTCGGCACGACCGGGATCTGCGACTACGGGGCGGTGGCCGCGCAGCTCGCCGAGTCGTCCGGCGCCGACGTGCGGTACGGGGCGCGGGTCACCGCCGTCGACCGGCGCCCCTGGGGCGTGGCGGTCCGCACGGCGGACCGCGCGGTGGTGCGCGCGCGGGTGCTGGTGAACTGCGCGGGGCTGCACTGCGACGCGGTGGCCCGGCTCGCGGGCGACGAGCCGGGCATGCGGATCGTGCCGTTCCGGGGCGAGTACTACGAGCTGGCCAGGCCCGAGCTGGTGCGGGGGCTGGTCTATCCGGTGCCGGACCCGGCGTTCCCGTTCCTGGGCGTGCACCTCACGCGCGGCGTCGACGGGGGCATGCACGTCGGGCCTAACGCGGTGCCCGCACTGGCCCGCGAGGGCTACCGCTGGCCGGTCGTACGGCCCGGGGAGCTGGCCGGGACGCTGGCGTGGCCCGGCTCGTGGACGATCGCCCGGCGGCACTGGCGGTACGGGGCGGGCGAGCTGCGCAGGTCGCTGTCGAAGCGGGCGTTCACGGACGCGGTGCGGCGGCTGCTGCCGGCCGTGGAGACCGAGGACCTGCGGCCCGCACCGGCGGGGGTGCGGGCGCAGGCGGTGCTGCGGGACGGGACGCTCGTCGACGACTTCCTGATCCGGGAGGCGCCGCGTACGGTCCACGTGCTGAACGCGCCCTCACCGGCGGCCACGGCGTCCCTGCCGATCGGGCGGGAGGTGGCGCGGCGGGCCCTGGCGCACCTGGACGGATAGGGGTTCCGGGAAGGGTTCGTAGAATCGACAGCACTGTGTCCGAGAAGACCGCGTTGAGCACGCCCCCCACGTACCCCGCCCGCACCGAGCCCGAGGCTCCTGCCGCGCCCGAGGCTCCTGCCGCGCCGGAAGCGCCGGCGGTGGCTCCCGTACCCGAGGCGCCCCAGGCTCCCGGCGGGGAGTCCGGCATGCCCGCCGCGCGGCGCGGCAGCCGGATGTTCCCCGACGGGACCGGCCCGTCGCCCGACCCGGCCGGGTCGCACTTCGAGCGGCGCATCCGCAGCTTCCAGCCCCGCCGCAGCCGGGTCACCGCCGGTCAGGCCGACGCCCTGCGCCGCCTGTGGCCCTCCTGGGGCCTGGACATCGACGGGCAGCGTGTCCTGGACCTGGACGAGATGTTCGGTGGGCTGCCGGTCGTCCTGGAGATCGGCTTCGGCATGGGCGAGGCCACCGCGCGCATGGCCGCCGACGACCCGTCGACCGGCATCCTCGCCGTGGACGTCCACACCCCGGGCCAGGGCAACCTGCTGGGCCTCGCCGAGCGGGCCGGGCTGACGAACGTACGGGTCGCGAACGGCGACGCGATCATCCTGCTGCGCGAGATGCTGCCGCCCGCCGCGCTCGACGGCGTACGCGTGTACTTCCCCGACCCGTGGCCCAAGAAGCGGCACCACAAGAGGCGGCTGATCCAGCCGGAGTTCCTGAGCCTGCTCGCGACCCGCATGAAGCCGGGCGCGGTCCTGCACTGCGCGACGGACTGGGAGCCGTACGCGGAGCAGATGCTGGAGGTGCTGACCGCACACCCGGACTTCGGGAACACGGTGCCCGGCGGCGGGTACGCGCCCCGGCCGGAGTTCCGGCCGCTCACCCGGTTCGAGGGGCAGGGCCTGGACAAGGGCCACGTCGTCCATGACCTGCTGTTCGCCCGCGGGTAGCCGCGGGCAGCATCCGCGCCGCCGGTGCTGACCGCCGAGTACGGAACGCCGAGTACGGAACGCCGGTGCCGGCCGGCGTAACAGCCCTGCCGCAACCGTCCACAACACGGTCGCGGACTGTCACTGCCGCCGTCTAGGGTCGGTCGGGTGTCTGATTCGCACGCGCACCGCTTCGAGCCGCGGACCCCTCCGCCGGCCGGCCCCGCCCAGCCGGCCATTCCGGCGTACCATCCGCAGCCGTCGTTCGACGCCGTGCCCGAGCGGGCCCGCTGGCGGTACAAGCCGCGGCACGTCTGGCGCAGCAAGGCGGTGCGGGCCTCGGCGGTGAGCCTGGTGCTGGCGATCTGCGCCCTGGTCATCCTCGCTCTCGTGCGGGAGCAGACGGGCACGGCGGGCTTCCTGGTCGGTCTGGGGCTGGCCCTGCTGCCCGTGCCGCTGCTGATGGCGGCGTTCCGCTGGCTGGACCGGGTGGAGCCGGGCCCTTGGAAGAACCTGCTGTTCGCGTTCGCCTGGGGCGCGTTCGCGGCGGCGCTCGTCGCGATCGTCGCCAACACGTTCGCGACGCGCTGGATCGCCACCGCGACCGCCGACCCGACGTCGGCGGACACGCTCGGCGCGACGGTCATCGCCCCAGTCGTGGAGGAGAGCGCGAAGGCCGCGGCGATCCTGCTGATCTTCCTCTTCCGAAGACGTGACTTCACGGGTCTGGTCGACGGTGTGGTGATCGCCGGATTCACCGCGACCGGCTTCGCGTTCACCGAGAACATCCTCTATCTGGGCAGCGCCTTCGGCGAGGACCAGGAGTTCGGGACGTCCGGCATCGAGTCGGTCACGGCGGCGACGTTCTTCGTACGGGTCGTGATGTCGCCGTTCGCGCACCCGCTGTTCACGGTGCTCACCGGCATCGGTTTCGGCCTCGCCGCGGTCACGGCCCGCCGCCGGAAGGTGTCGCGGGTGGTGCTGCCGCTGCTGGGCCTGGTCCTGGCGATGGGTGTGCACGCGCTGTGGAACGGTTCGACGACGTTCGGGCCGTGGGGGTTCATCGCCGTGTACGGGGCCTTCATGCTGCCCGCGCTGGCGCTGCTGACGTGGCTGGCGATATGGACGCGGCAGCGCGAGCTGCGCACGATATCCGGTGAGCTCCCGGCGTACGCGGCGGCCGGCTGGCTCACGTCCGACGAGCCGCTCGCGCTGTCGTCGATGCGGGCTCGGAGCCTGGCCCGCGACTACGCGGCGCGCGCCTTCGGCCCGGCGGCGGCACGGTCGGTGGGCGAGTACGAGGCGTTCGCGACGACGCTGGCGTTCCTGCGGCACCGGGCGCGGCGCGGCGCGGCGGACCCGGACTTCATGGCACGGGAGCAGGAGCTGCTGCACCACATGTGGCAGCGGAAGGAGATAGCCGGTCCGGCGCTGACGTTCGCGGCCCGCGCGACGGGCCGCGTGTGGACACCGCCGCCGCACCGGGACTACGCCGGCTACAACCCTTACCGGTACTGAAGGAGCCGTACGGGGGGGGCGCTGCGCGGGGGGGGCGCCGCGGGGGGCCGTACGAGGGGGGAAGGACGGCCGGGGACGCCGGCCCGGCGAGGGACGCCGGTGCGGCGGAGCCGGCGGAGCCGGTTCCTGCCTGGCCGGTTCCGGCGGGTCGGCACGCGGACGTCACCGCGCGCGAAAGACCGGCAGCCCTGGCGTCGGGGGGTGTGCCGCCGGGGCTGCCGGGGTCGGATGAACCGGTGCCGGGGAGGTCCCGGCGTCAGACGGTGAGGCCCTTGCCGCGCAGCCAGGCCAGCGGGTCGATGCCGCCGCCGTCGGCCGTGTGCACCTCGAGGTGCAGGTGGGGCCCGGTGACGTTGCCGGTGGCGCCGACGCGGCCGATGGTGTCGCCGGTGCCGACGGTCTGCCCGGCGCTGACGGTCATGGACGAGAGGTGGCAGTACCAGATCTCGGTGCCGTCCTCGAGCTCCAGGACGATGCGGTAGCCGTACGACCCGGACCAGCCGGCCGACTTGATGGTGCCGCCGTGGACGGCGTTGACCGGGGTGCCGGTGGGCGCGGCGAGGTCGAGGCCCGTGTGGTAGCCGGAGGACCACATGGAGCCGGCCTGACCGTAGGTCGAGGTGATCGTGTACGAGGAGGTCGGCAGGGCGTAGCTCGCGGCGAGCTTGGCCAGGCGCTCGGCCTCGGCCTTGGCCGCGGCCTCCGCCTCGGCGCGCTTGCGCTCCTCCTCGGCGGCCTTGGCGTCGGCGGCCGCCTTCTCGGCGGCGGCCTGCTGGGCGGCCGCGTCCGCGGCGGCCTTCTCGGCGGCGGCCTTCTCGGCGGCCGCCTGGGCCTCGGCCTCGGCGGATGCCTGCTGCTGCTCGACCTGCTGGAGGATGCGGGTGCGCAGGGCCTCGCCCGCGTCGGCCTCGGTGTCCGCGCTCTGCGCGCCGGCGCCGTCGTCCGTGGTGGCCAGGGACAGCGCGGCGGTGAGCGGGCCGGGGTTGTTGGAGCCGGCGCCGTCCTGCTCCGAATCGGCGCCCGCCTCGTCGGCGTCGTCGGATACCAGGCTGCCGACGCCGGGGAGGGAGGAGACGTCCGGAAGGTCGACGTCCGGGAGCGATATGGCGATCCGCGGCTTGTCCTGGGCCGTGGCCATGCCGCCCGCGCCGACGGCGGCGATGACGCCGACACCGAGGACGGTGGAGCTGCGGGCGAGCCCGCCGCGCTGCTTGACGACACGGTGCCGGCCGCGCACGGGGCGGACGGACTCCTCGGTGGGGTTCCACTCAGCGGTGGCCGCGGGCGCTGCGGCGTCGTCAAGTCCCGAAGCAGTGAGGTGGCCGAGCGTTTCGTACGGGCCGAAGGGGGCTTCGGGGGCAGGCCTGTTGGACGCCACGGGGGCGCTCTCCTTTCCTTCCTTCACCGCCTACCGGGTTAGCTGACGGGTTCGGAGCAGGAAGGTCTCCTACGGGCCGGATAAAGGCCCGATTCACCCCAAATGCGGTGGTTCCCCGGTTCCCTTGCGGGATTCGGCGCATGCGCACGGTGCCGCCTCTGCGACGACTGATACGACCGCGCTGCGTTATCGAACGTTAATAGACACCGGGGCGGTATTCCAAGCTGTTCTCTTGATTCATCGCCCAACCAGGTGCAGACCAAGTGCGCCATAGCCGGACATTCATTGACTAATTGACGCCACATCAGCGCCCCACTCCCTGCTCACAGTTTCTGACTGTATGTCAAATGTTATGCGGAGGGCTCTCCTGCGCTCACACAGCGTGGTCGGTGGCCGAGGAAGCGGACGGCCGGCTGACCGCCAGCAGCGCCATGTCGTCGGTCGCCCCGCCACCCGTGTGCCGCCGCACGTCGTCGACCAGGGCGTCCAGCAGAGCGCCGGGGCCGGGGAAGCTCCGCCCGGCCAGCCACGCGGCCGGGTCGTAGAAGGTCCCGTGCGCGTCACGCGCCTCGGTGAGCCCGTCCGTGTAGAACAGCAGCGTCGCCCCGGCCGGGTACGGCACCTCGTACGCTCGGTCCGGCCACGTCCCCAGCTCGCCCATGCCGATCGGCAGTGCGGGCTCGGGCGGCTCCAGCGCCCCGACGCCCCCGTCGGCGTCCAGCACGAGCGGCTCGGGATGCCCACGGTTCACCACCCGTACCGTCCCGTTGCCGCGCGGGATCTCGGCGAGGACCGCCGTCGTGAAGCCCTCTACCGCGTCCAGCCCGTCCCGCCGCGTGCCCTCCCGCGCCAGCGCCCGCTCCAGCCGTTGCACGACCGCCTCCAGCGAGCTCTCCTGCTCGGCCGCCTCCCGGAACGCACCCAGCACGATCGCCGCCGCCTCCACCGCGCCCATGCCCTTGCCGCGCACGTCCCCGACGATCAGGCGGACGCCGTGCGGGGTGTCCTGCACGGCGAACAGGTCGCCGCCGATGAACGCGTCGGCCTGCGCCGCCTCGTAACGCGCCGCCACCAGCAGCCCGCCGACCCGTTCGGCGGGCACCGGCAGCACCGCCCGCTGCGCGGTCTCCGCGATCACCCGGGCCGACGCCAGCCGCTCACCGCTACGCCGTACGAGCCGGTTGATCAGCAGTGCGAGCCCGCCGACGGTGACCACCGTGAACAGTTCGGTCATGGCCGAGACGGTGCCGAGCGGCGTCTCGACGAGATGCGGGGCGATCACCGCGAGGACCGCGAAGACCCCCAGGACGAAGGTGGCGCGGAACGTGTAGAGGGGCGCGGCGATGAGCGGCGCGGCGACGAAGAACGGTACGGCGGTGAACGGCGGCGGCGTCGCCAGGTCGTACGCGACACCGCCGACGAGCAGCAGTGCGGGCAGGCCCCGCACGACCCGGCGGGCGACGCCGCCGTGCTCGGCACCGCCCCGGGCACCGCCGTCGTCGTCGCCGTACTCAGCTCGCTGCCCCACCGTCCCAGGCTGCCGGGAGCGGCGCGGCCCGGCGACCCGTCTCGGCCGACCGGGCGAAGCGGGCGCGCACACGACGAAGGCCCGGTGCTCAGCGCACCGGGCCTTCGTCTTCAGTAGCGGGGACAGGATTTGAACCTGCGACCTCTGGGTTATGAGCCCAGCGAGCTACCGAGCTGCTCCACCCCGCGTCGGTGAACACAACCTTACGCCATCCAAGCGAAGATCATTTACATATCCGCCCCGCACGCACGCCGAGACCCGTCCACGGCCGGTCCGCAGCCGGTCCGCGGAAGACCCCCGCCCCGCAGAACACCAGGTCAGGGCGGTGTGGCGGCGGTGGCGACATCCGCACCGAATTGTTTCCCGACCGCGCACGATCCACGTCGTACGGGTCACCTCGACCTCCCGGAACCCCGCCGCGGTCAGCGGGCGGCGCGGTGCGCGCGGCGAGCGGACAGCCGGTAGCCGGTAGCCGGTAGCCGACAACAGGAGAACCGCACCGCCTCCCGGCGGAACGGGCACGACCGCGGCCACGGCCGCGGCGAGAAAAGAGCGTTGCTCCTCTGCTTTCCCGCCTTTTGACGCACACTGGCTGTGGGGCGGACTTCAATCACTGTCGCCTCGCTCCTTCCGCTGAACGTCGCACGAAAAGCATCATCAAGTGACTTATGGCACGGCGACCAGGGGGGACAGGGGGATGATGCTCAAGCAGGGTGAAGCACGGTCGTTCGGGGAGCGACTGCGCTCGTTCAGGGGCCGCGCGGGGCTGACCCAACGGCAGCTGGCGGAGAAGTCCGGGGTGAGCGTGCGCGTCCTGCGCGACCTGGAGAACGGCCGGGTACGACGACCTCAGACCCGGACCGTACGGCGTCTGGCCGACCTTCTGGGGCTCGATGTCGACGAGGCCCGTGAGTTAGCGGTGCCGCAGCGGAAGCCGGCCGCCCGTCCATTTGACGCGAGGCTCCACATCGGCGTTCTCGGCACGTTGTCCGTCGAGTACGGCGGGGTCGGCAGGGAGGTCCGCGCTCCCAAGGTGCGGCGGCTGCTGGCGCTGCTGGCGCTGCACCACCCGGAGCCGGCCGGCCTCGGTGAGATCACTCGTACGCTGTGGCCGGAGGAGCCGCCCCGGTCGTACCAGAACCTGATCCACACATACGTCAGCCAGGTCCGCAGGCTCCTGCAGCCCCCCGGCTCCGGGCAGGGGGCCGCGACCGCCTCCTCGCACCTGGCACGCACCCACACCGGATACATGCTGTCCATCGACCGCGACCAACTCGACCTGACCCGCTTCCAGGACCTGTCCGCCAGGGCACGGCAGGCACACTACGCCGGGGACACGGCGGCCGCGCACGAGTTGGCCGGGCTCGCGTGCCGTTGCTGGCGTGGCCCGCTCCTCGCCGACGTACCCCTGCTGACGCAGCATCCGGCGGCCACGGCCGCCGCCAGGCAGCGCGTCGAGAGCCTGCTGCTCTACGCGGATCTCGCCATGCGGCTGCGGCAGCCCGAGCAGGTGGTCCAGGCGCTGCACACCGCCACCGGGGAGGAGCCGCTGCACGAGGGGCTTCAGGCGCGGCTCATGCTGGCGCTGGCGAGCTGCGGCGAGCAGTCGCGGGCGCTGAAGGTGTTCGCGGAGGTGACCCGCAGACTCGACCGGGAGCTGGGCATCCAACCGGGTGAGGAGTTGCGCCGCGCCCATCTGCGGGTCCTGCACCAGGAGCTGCCCTGGCCCAGGCAGGGGCAGTCGACGCGGCCCAAGGCGGCCGGCCCTCAGGCGATCCCCGTGGAGCGGCCCGCCTTCATGGAGCGGGCAGGCACCACGGGGCGGGCCGCCACCACGGAGCAGGCCGCCCTCGTGGAGCCGTCGGCCAGGGTCGTGCCGTCGCCCGCGGCCAGACCGTCGCAGATGCCGGCCGAACCCACGGACTACGTGGGCCGCACCGCGGAGCTGGAGCGGTTGGACCGACTGCTCCTGGCCCCCGGCGAGCGCGGAGGCCAGGTCCCCGCCGCGCTGATCACGGGTCTTCCCGGCGTGGGCAAGACGGCGCTGGCCCTGCACTGGGCACACCGGGTGCGGGGCCGCTTCCCGGACGGGCAGCTGTATGTGGATCTGCACGGCCACGCCCTCCGGCGCCCGCTCCGCGCCTGGGAGGCCCTCGCCTCCTTCCTGCGCGCTCTCGGCGTCCCGCACGGCCAGATACCGGACAACCCGGACGAGGCCGCGAACCTGTACCGCACCCGGCTGTCCGGCAGACGCGTCCTGATCGTGCTCGACAACGCGCGCGAGGAGAGCCAGATACGTCCGCTGCTTCCCGGGGACTCCGGATGCGCCGTGCTCATCACCAGCCGCAACACCCTGTCCGGGCTGGTCGCCAGGGAAGGGGTACTGCGGGTCGGCCTCGACGTGCTCGGCCAGGACGAGGCGCTCGCCCTGCTCGCCCGGTTGCTGGGGCAGCGCCGGATCGAGGCCGAGCCGCTCGCCGCCATGGCGCTGGGCAGGCACTGCGGAGGGCTGCCGCTGGCGATCCGGATCGTCGCGGCGCGTCTCGCGGAGTATCCCCGTATCAGCGTCACCCAGTACTGCGTGGAGCTCCAGGGCACGGGCCTCTTCCGGGAACCGCGGGCCGACGGCGACGACCTGTTCGCCTCGGTCCAGGCGTCCTTCGCGCTCTCCTATGCGGCGTTGCCGGGTCCCACACGCCGCTACTTCCGCCTTCTCGGAAGGATGGAGGGAAGGAACATCAGCGCGTACACCGTGGCGGACCTGGCGGGGACGGCGCCGCCGGAAGCGATGCGCGAGCTGCGTCGCCTGGTCGACGCGAGTCTGCTCCTGGAGTCCGCGCCCGGGCGGTTCACCGTTCCCGACCCCCTGCTCCGCTACGCGGCGGCGCTGGCGAAGGACGACGACACGGAACATCTCCAGACGATCGGAGGCGGGCAGAGCTGCGGCGGAGGAGCAGAGGTCATCCGCCGAGGGCCAGGCGGAACGCGAACACTCCGAAGACGGCGGCCGTGAGCCCATGGGTGATACGGGTCATCCGCGCGGAGTGCATATACCGGGCGAGTCGGTGCACCAGCCTCATCCAGATCAGGAGCCAGAGCAGTCCCATGGCCAGATAGCAGGCGGCCAGGGCCGCGACCCCCGCCGCGGGGTCCACTCCAGGGGGCACGAACTGGGGGAGGAAGGCCATCAGGAACATGCCGACCTTCGGGTTGGAGCCGGTGCACAACAGCCCCTGTACGAACGCCGACCGCACCGGGGACCGGGCCCCGGCCCGCACCGCGGCCCGCACCCCGGCCGGTTCTCCGCCCCGCACCCCGGCCGGTTCCCCGCCCCGCTCCCCCGCCGCTTCCGCCGACGACGCCGTGCCGCCTCCGTCTCCTCCGTCCGCGGTGGCCGGCCGCAGGGCCGCCCGCAGTGCGAGACAGGCCCAAACGAACAGGACGGCCGCGCCGGCCCAGCGGAACGCCGTGAAGAGGCCCGGCCGGGCGGCGAGGAGCGCGGCCAGCCCGGCCGCGCCCAGTGCGGCCTGGCCCGCCCCCGCCAGGATCATCCCGACCGCCCCGGCGGCGGCCACCCGCAGGGAGTGGTTCAGCACCAGGCGGGTGATCAGCGCCAGATCGGGACCCGGCGCCATGATCACCACCAGGGAGCTGGTCAGGAACGCGAATACGCTGATCGCTACCCCCCGATGACCAGTCGCCGTTCCCACGCGCGGATGGCCTCGTAGTCCCGCCGGAGCTGGTCCCCGTCGGGATGGGCGAGGATCGCGAACCCGAAGTTGAGGCTGTCGACCAGGTCCTTGGTGACCGGCACATGGTCGCCGTCGGACAGGTTCTGGACCGAGAAGTGGTGGCTGGGAAGGGCGCGTATCCCGTCGAGGACCGCCGTGTCGCGGACCGTCCCGGAGCGGCGGGCGATGTGGAAGACGCACATCTGGTGGGTGAGCAGCTCATAGCTCTGCGGCAGTTCACCGCCGGTCAGCCAGCGCACCGTCCGGTCGATCTGGCTGTCGCCGGTGGCGTTGCGGTTGAAGCGGGGCTGGCCGCCGCCGTGGGGGCGGGCGCCCAGCTCGATGAGCAGGGGCCCGTCCGGCGTGCCCATCACCTCGACATGGGCCGAGCCGAAGCGGACGCCCACGGCGTCCAGGACACCGAAGACGTACTCCGTCAGGCCGGGGAGCGCCGGGGCGTCCGGGGGCAGCCACCGCATCGTGTCGTACACGGCCATGTGGGGGCCGTTGTCGACCTTGCCGTAGGCGCACACATCGACCAGGGAGTGCTTCCCGTCGTGGCTGAAAGTGTCCACCACGTACTCGGTCCCCGTGACGAACTTCTGTACGACGAGCCGGTCGTCGACCTCGCCGAACTGGTTGACCCGGCCGATCTGGCGGTGGAAGACCGCCCGCCAGTCCTCGCCGCCCGGAAGCTTGACCACGCCGTCCGTGCTGGCGCTCTTCGGCGGCTTGATGACCAGGTCCGCCCCGGTGAGGCCCTCCCGCTCCAGCCAGGCCGCCACGTCCTCGGCGTCGGCCGTGCAGATCTGCGGGATGACCGGCAGGCCGGCCGCCGCCACCGCGTCCACCATGTCGCTCTTGTCCCGTCGGGCGCCGGCCAGTTCCGGCACGTTGCACCGCTCGGGCACCACGCGCGGCGCGAGCCGCTCGGCGAGCTCCACACCGGACTCGCAGCCGGCGATGACGCACCGCGGCGACAGTTCCCGCAACCGCCGGACGACGGCGTCGAGATCCCCGTCGTACACGACGATGTCGGGGAAGTCCTCCGGCCGGTAGGAGGAGGCGTACGCGTCCGGGGGCCGGGGGCCGGTGACCACCGCCACGACGGGGACGCCGTGCCGCGCCAGCGCGTCCGCGAAGAGCGCGCCCGAGGAGTAGGGGTCGACGATGACGCAGGGGCCCCGCCCCCCGGCCTCGCCGGGGTCAGCGCTCGTCATGGACGGCTCCCTTCCCGGCCAGGCCGGCCACGGCCGCGCAGTAGCGTTCGAAGAACTCCCCGGCCGACTCGCTGACCCGGCGGGCGCGCACCGGGGCGTGCACCATGCCGTCCTCCGCCGCGTACTCCACCGGCGTGCCGTTCTCCCGCAGCCGGGCGGCGTACTTCTCGGCGTCGACGCGCAGGGAGTCCATCTCGCAGCCGACGACGTAGGCGGGCGGCAGGCCGTGGAACTCGCCGCGCAGCAGCGGCGAGACATACGGGTCCTCGGCCTGTTCGGGCCGCGGGCAGTAGCAGGCCGTGTAGAACTCCATCTCGCCGCCGGAGAGCAGGGGCGCGTCCTCTCCGCCGTGCCGCCAGCGGGTGAAGTCCAGCACGGGACTGATCACCGCCTGGCCGCGCGGCCTCGGGCCGCCCCGGTCACGCGCCATCATCGACAGGACGACGGCCATGTTCGCCCCGGAGCTCTCGCCGCAGAGCACCGCGGCCTCCGGGTCGAGGCCGTCGAGGCCGAGTGCGGGCAGGTTCGCGAGGGTGCCGCACAGGCCCGCGTAGCAGTCCTCCAGGGGGCCGGGGAACGGGTTCTCCGGTGCCATGCCGAAGTCCAGGGCGACCGCCACCAGGCCCGTTCGGTCGGCCAGTTCGGCGACCAGGCTGTGGTGGCTGTGGAGCGAACCGATGACGAAGCCGCCGCCGCGTATGTAGAACAGCACGGCGTCGCCGCGGCGTTCGGCGGGTTCGTAGATCCTGATCCGGGCTGTGCGCCCCTCGTGGGTGACGGTCTCGTCCCGGTGGCGGACCCCCTCGGGCACGGGGATCGGGAGCACCTCGGTCAGCGAGTCGTACAGGACGCGCTGCTCTTCGACGGGGTAGGTGTAGAAGTCCGGCGGCAGGGCGCTGTTCACCGTGTCCACGAACTTCTCGATGCCATCTGCGTAGGCCATGCGCTGCTTCGCTCGCTTCCGGATCGGTGCGGGATGAGGGTCAGGGGGTGTCAGCGGCAGCCGTCCTGGACTGCGGAGCGACCGCGCCCGCCGGGTCCGGGGCGGCCTGTTGTCGGTCGGCCGGCTCGGTGCCGGCCTGCTGTGGGTCAGCCGGGTCGGGGGCCGCCGGTGCCTCCGCCTCCGCGTCGGGCCGCCGCTCGGTCATGCCGAACACCGTGGCGATCACGGCCACCACGGTCAGCACCCCGCACAGCCACCACACCGACGCCGACGACGCCTGCCAGGCCGCGACCCCGATCACGGGGCCGACCGCGTACCCGATCTGCATGGGGAACGCGGCGGCCGCGATGTAACGGCCCCGCAGGTGCGCGGGGGCGACTCGGCCGGGCCAGGCGGAGGCTGTCGGGGTGCCGATCATCTCGCCGACCGTCCACACCACCGTCGCGACGACGAACATGGCCATGCCCGGTCCGGCGACGTAAAGGTTCATGCCGACGCCCACCAGGCCGATGCCGAGCGCCACCGCGACCCGGCCCGAGAGATGCTGCACGTACTTGGTGAACAGCAGCTCCAGGCAGATGACCATGAGGGCGTTCAGCGACAGCAGGCTGGAGTAGAAGGTCTCGCCGTGCCCGTCGGCCTTGAGCTGGAGCGGCAACGCGGACGTGTGCTGGATGTAGACGACGGCGTTGAGGAACAGCGCCAGCAGGAACAGCATGTAGCGCATATCGCGCACCACGACGAGGTACGACCGGCCCGCGCCGTCCTCCTCCGGCCCGGCGGTGCCTCTCGACCCGCCGTAGCGCACCAGGACCAGGGCGAACAGGGCGAACCCCACCGAGGTCACCGCGTCGACGTAGAACATCAGGTCGTACGAGTAGGTGATCAGCAGGGCGCCCAGCAGCGGGCCCGCCGTCGTACCGAGGTTGAACGCCATGCGGTACACGGCGAACACCATCACATGATGTTCCTCCGGGGTGCACTCCACCAGCAGGGCCGAGGAGGCGGGGCGGTATGCCTGCGCCACCATGCCGATGACCGCGGACACCACGATGACCAGGGGCAGACTGCTGAGATAGACCAGGCTGAGCGTGAGCAGACCGGCGAGTGCCATGGAGCCGACGATGGTCCACGCGTAGCCGACCCGGTCGGAGACCGAGCCGCCCAGCAGCACACCGATCACCGAGCCCACGCCGTAGGCGCCGAGCGCGAAGGCGGCGGCGGAGACGCTGAACCCCTTGTCGGTGAGGTACAGCACCAGATAGATCTGCAGGAAGTTGCCCAGCCGGTTGATGAGCATGCCGATCAGCACGAGCCAGATCGGGCCGGGAATGCCCCGGAGGGTCTGGCTGATCGACGGCCGGCCGGCCTTCGGGCCCTCCGGGGAGGTCTGTTCGGTGGTGCTCACGCGGTCGGCACCTCCGCCGGGCGGCCCACGAGTTCGACGATCTCCGGGGCGCGGCGGAGGGCGGTACGGGCCAGGTCGCCGGAGTCGGACAGGGCGATGACCCGGGCGTAGCGGGAGATGTAGCCGCGGGGCGGCAGGCGCAGCACCGCGCCGGAGCCGGCCATCGCGGTGGCGCTGTGGATCTCCGGCGTCAACCGGTCCTCGTGCACGGTGACGGACTCGATCTCGATGTCCCGCTCCGGGTAGAGGAATGTGATCGCCGCGGCCTTGCGGTGGCGCACCGTGGTGTCCGGGCGGCGCCCCGCCGCGGCGTCGGCGGCCGCCATGGCGACGTCGACGCCCGTGGCCAGCTCCCCGAGGTAGGGGATCATGTCGCCGCCCAGCCGGGCGTTGACCTCCATCAGGCGCGGGCCGTTCGCCGTGAGCCGGAACTCGGTGTGGCTGACGCCCGTGTGGAACCCCAGCGCGGCATGACTCGCGCGGAGCGCCTCGATGAGCTCCGGGTCGGACAGCAGCGGGTCCGCTCCGTCGACCTCGTGGCCGGTCTCCTCGAAGAAGGGGGCCAGCCCCACCTTTTTGCGGGCCACGACGAGCGGGACGCACTCCCCCTCGAAGAAGACGGCGTCGACGCTGATCTCGGGGCCGTCGGCGTACTCCTCCACGAGCACCGACACGTCGAACACGGGGACGCCCGGGTAGGAGGCGCCGGCGGCGGCCCGGTAGGCGCTCTCCACCTCGTCGGGGCCGTCGGCCCTGCGTACGCCCATCCCGCCGGCGAGCCCGCGCGGCTTGAGGACGACCGGGAAGCCCAGCTTCTCCGCCGCGGCCCGCGCCTCCCGCAGGGAGCGCACCCCGATGGAGGCCGGCTGGGGAACCCGGGCCTTCTCCAGCGCGATCCGCGTGGCGTTCTTGTCCCGGCAGGCGGCGACGGCCTCGGGGGAGTTGCCCGGCAGCCCGAGCGCCCGCGCGACGTGGGCGGCCGGGGTGACGAGGCCCTCGTCGTAGCAGAAGACGCCGGTCACCTCGTGCTCGGCGGCCACGCGCCGGGCGGCGTCGATCAGCGGTTCCGGGCGCGTGTTGTCGACGACGGTGTTCCCGACGACATACGGCTCTTCCCAGGTCACAGGGGCGGGCTGGAGAAGCCAGAGCGCGTAGCGCCGGCTCACCGTCCGAAGTATGAACTCCCTGCTGACCCGGCCGCTGCTGCCGATCAGCAGCAGCAGCGGCTTCTCACCGTCCCACGGCATGTTGCGCTCTCCTCGCATGTCGTAGCTCGTCTCTTCGGTGCACACGTCGTCAGCCTGTAGAACACCGGCACGGCTCCGGCCGTTGCACTCCTCGCCGTGCCTCCCGTCGGCCCGGAGGGGTTCAGCCGGCCGGGCCGGGGCGCGCCAACTCGGGTGACAGGGGCCGGTACTCCCGTGTCTCCTCGCCGTGGAGCGCCCGCGGGGTCGATGGGGCCGACGACGCGGACCCGGCCGACGCGGTCGGCTGCGACGATCTGCCCCGGGCGGGCGGGCGGTCCGGGAACACCGCGGTGACCCGGTCGCCCGCCCGCACCGCGGGGATCTCCGCGCGCAGCCGCGCCACGGACGTCTTGCGCTCGTGCCACGGACACACGAGCCGGTCGGCGTCCTCGGTCACGTCGGCCAGATGCAGCGGACCGCTGCGGTGGGGGCACTGGGCGCGCATCACGAACCCCCGGCCGCCCACCGTGGCGTACACGTACGCCGTGCCCGCGACGACTACGCAGTTGTCCCGCCCGGCGACGGGAAAGGTCAGGACAGGCACTTGCGGTAGTCCCCCACGGAGTGGATCTCGTAGACGCACTCATCGGACTCGATGTTGGCGCCGTGCAGCCGGTTGCGCTTGATCACCACGCCCTCGCCGGCCCGCAGGGTCAGTGACGAGCCGAGGCCGCTCTCGAAGCGCATGACGCCGGAGACGATGTGGCACAGCTCGTCGCCCTCGTGGCAGTGGGTGTTGGACAGCTCGCCGCGCGGCTCGACCAGGTGCGCCACCGGCGCCTCCACCCGGCCTTCCCGCAGGGCCTCGTAGACGGGGTCGTGCAGCTTCTTCAGCTCCGGCTGGCCGTCCATCCAGGCGATCTGCGCGGAGAAGTCGCCGTCGGCGACGTCGAGGAGCACCCGGTACTCCTCGATGCCGCGCACGATCTCGGGGATGACGCCCTCGCCGTGCGCCTCCACCAGCGGATCGATGATCTTCTCGCGGGCCATCCGCCCGTGGTGCTGGTCGATATGGATGTGCTCGGTGAAGTACGTGGTGTCGACGGCGTCGCCGAAGACGCCGCGGAGCAGCCGGTCGGCGCGGCGGCAGAAGTCGACCAGCGAGCTCTCCGTGTAGAAGAGGGCGCCGACGTAGCGGAAGAACAGCTCGTGGTTCTTGCCCAGGTAGTGGAAGTAGTTGTTCAGCAGCAGGCTGCTGTTGAGGTAGTACTGCCAGTACCGGTGGAGATCGGACTTCAGGCCCACCGATTCCAGGGTCTTCTCGAACAGGGTGCTGTGCTTGGTCTCGTGGACCCCGTAGCCGTACTCGTCGATGACGACCTTGAACCACTCGGACTGGGGCCTGCCGTAGTAGCCGAGTACGTTGCGCATCATCGGCGACGCCTCGGAGAGGAAGTCGGGCGCGAACTGCACCAGCCACATGCGGGCGGCGCGCTCGGGGTCGGTGGAGCCGGTGATGGCCGCCTCCACCGGGGTCTGCTCCTCCGCGCCGCCCATGTCGAGGGAGTCGAGGTAGCTGTCGAGGCTCGCGGCGGTCCACTTGCCGGACGTCTCGACCTCGTCGTCGAGGAAGCCGAAGGCGTACCGCTCCAGGGCCGGGCGAATCCTTTCTCCGAGGGCGCGGTTGCCGGGGCTGTAGAAGGCTCGGAAGTCGTCCTCCTTGCCCTGGAGGCCGGACTTGGGGAGGAACACGAGGTCGGCCTCGTAGACGGAGGTGAGCAGGCGCTGCACGGCCAGGCTCGTGTAGTCGAGTATGTTCTCGCGGCCAGGCACTCGGTCGTAGTCGAGGTGCGGGAGGACCTGCGGTCTGAGCTGGCGGCGGTAGGGGTTGTCGTGGTTCTCCCAGTCCTCGTTGTCGAGGTAGATGGGGTTGGTGGCGTACTGCACGACGGCCTCGCGCAGTGCGGTGCCGCTCAGTTCGAACGGGACGTGCCGCGGTACCTGACTCATCGCTTGCTCCCTTGTCGTCGTTGTCGAAGGAAGTGCAGGAGAACCTCAGCAGTGCGCGCTGAGCATGTAGTCGCTCCACCGGAGCCGGAAGGAGACGGTCTCGCCCGCCTTCGTCGGTACGGGCTTCTCCAGCGGGACCCAGCCCTGCATCCAGTGCGAGCGGGTGTTCTCCGGGGAGTTGCGCAGGGTGATGCCGCCGCCCATGTCCAGCTCGAACCAGACGAGCAGGGCGTGTGCCTCGCCGTCGGCGGTCGCGAGGAGGGAGACGGGGCGTTCGCCGGGCTCGAGGTCGTCCCGCGCCAGGTCGAAGTCCAGCACGCGGGCGGCCTCGGACAGGAACCGGTGCGGCCAGGTGTCCAGCCGTACCGGGAAGTGGCCCCGGGTCGCCAGGGTGTTCATGAGTGAGACGTCGAAGCCGTCGGCCGTCGTGACCTGGTTCAGCTTCAGTACGGCTTCGCTGCTGACCAGCCGCCCGTACAGCCGCGCCGCCGACGGCAGCATGATGCCGTGCGGTGCGAGCAGGTGCTCCCGCGCATGCCGTACGGAGGGCAGCAGGCCCTCGCCGATGAGGCCGCAGTCGACGATCTCCGAGACCAGGACGTCCACCGGGCCGTCGAGGTCCCGGCCCACCTCCAGCGCGGTCGACGGCCTGCCGATCACCGTGATGACGTCGGCCAGGCCATGGGCGTCCACCACCTGCCGGGCGACCTCCGCGAGCAGTGGATTCATCTCGCAGGTGATCACTCTTGCCGCGCCGGCCCGGGCCGCCGCCATGGCGAGCAGTCCGCTCCCCGAGCCGATGTCCAGCACGGTCGCCCCGGTCGGGATGCTCCGCTCGAGGGCGGCGGCGAGCGCGTCGTTGCGCTCGGCGTCGTTCAGCATGGCGAAGTGCCAGCGGGGCACGGTCCTGCGCGCGATGCGCGAGAACGCCGCCGAATCGGCGGACAGACCCCCGGGGGGCGCCTTGAGCAGCGAGGACGCCTGGTCCGCGATCTCGTTCATCTCCTGGGCCAGCGACTGCAACGACGCCGTGATGAGGCGCTGCTGAGAGCTGTTCGGCGACACGTTCACGCCGCCCCGTCCGGCGTCGTGCCCCGGTGTCGTGATCTCCGCGTCTGGTGCTTGCTGCATATGCGCCACTGTGCTCCTCACGCTGAATCGCCGGGTTGACCGTGGTGCGTTGACCGTGGTGCGAGGCGGCAACAAGATCTTTGCGCCCTCGCAAGGCGACCGTATGCAAGAGGGATGGTGCGGTTCTCCAGCGATTCTTCAGTGGAAGCGGCGGTTTTCCCATGGAACGCGGGCCAAGGGGAAGGCTTTGACCAGCGCATATGCCAAATCCGCCGGTCTTCTGGAACGGGGCGGCGGAATCCCTACCCTTCGGCCGGTTGTTTCCGGCACCGCCGTGCCGCGTGGCTACCGGGCATCGTGGAAGATCACTCCCAGCGCATGCCGCCGCCCGCTGTGCACGGCACTCACCCCATGCCGCAGGACCACCCGGCTCCATCCTCGTGCCGAGCGCACAGGGCGGTGGTTGACCGTGAAGACCAGGCCCTGTCCCTGCACCGGGCGCTTGACGACGGGGCGTGACTGGGCGCGCGGCCGCTGCTCCACGAACACGCTTTCACCGCCCGTGAAGTCCTCGTCCGGCCGGTCCAGCATGATCGCCACCTGGAGCGGAAACGTCAGGTCGCCGTAGACGTCCTGGTGCAGACAGTTGTAGCCGCCGCGCTCGTACCGGAGGATCAGCGGCGTCGGTCGGTGCTGGCCGGCGGCCGCGCAGGCCGCCACAAGGCCCTCGTGGTCGGGCGGGAACCCCGGCTCGCCCAGCCGCTCGGCCCAGGTGTTGGCGATCCGGGCGAGGGGCGGGTAGAGCCGCTCCCTCAGGATCTGGACCACTTCGGGCAGGGGACGGGCGAAGTACCGGTACAGGCCCTCGCCGAAGCGGTGCCGCGCCATCGTCACCGTGCTGCGGAACAGCGCGGGATCGTCGAAGAGCGCCCGAAGGTCCGCGCACTGCCCCGGCGTCAGCAGCGGCGGGGTCAGCGCGACGCCTTCCTCGTCCAGCTCGGCGGCCAGGGCGGGCCAGTCGAGGGCGTCGAGCGCCGGTAGTAGGCCGGCGAGACCGCCGGGGAGGCCGCGCGGGACGTCTTGTGGGACGTCTCGTGGGACGTCTCGGGCCGCGGGCCCATGATGCGGACGGGCCTGGTCGAGGCCGGGCAGCTGCGGTGTCTCGTATGCGCTCACGTGCTCCACTTTCTGTGGCGGAAGGAGAGTGGTGGGCGCCGACTACGGGGGATGGCGCCGACGCCCACCGGTCACAGGGACGGACAGGCCGCAGGCTCGCCCGCCCGCTCGGCCGCCGCTTCGGCCGCAGGCCTCGACGGCTCAGCCGCCGCCTCGAGGTCGAGCAGGAACCGTTTGGCCTCCAGCCCTCCCGCATAGCCGTTGAGGCTGCCCGAGGCGCCGACGATCCGGTGGCAGGGAAGCACCACGCACAGCGGATTCGCGCCCAGCGCCGTCCCGACCGCCCGCGCGGCGCCCGGCCGGCCGAGGGCCTCGGCGAGTCGCGAGTACGTCGAGGTACGCCCGTACGGGACGAGGTCCCGCAATGCCAGGACCGTCCGGCGGCTGAAGGGGGTGGCGAGCCGGAGGTCCACCGGCACGGTGAAGTCACGGCGCCGGCCGGACAGATAGGCGTCGAGCTGGTCGCGGGTCTCGTCCAGCACCCTCCGCCTGGCCGCTCCCGCCTCCCGCTCCCCCACCGTGCGCAGCCCTGCCCTGCCCAGGCGCTCCCCGGCGGCCTCGGGCGTGCCGAAGCGGCACAGCACGAGCGCGTCGTCCGTCGCCGCCAGCACGAGCGGGCCGAGCGGCGTGGCATGCACCGCCGAAGCGACACCGGCACGGGCACCGCAACCGGCACCGGCACCGGCGGGGTGGCTGACAGTTGGCATCATGTGACTCCCGTGTTCGTCATGGCCGTACCGACCGGCGACCGTCACGCGATGACGGGCCGGCAGCTCTTGCACGCGCGGTAGCCGGCCCTGTCGGCCTCGCGCGCGCTTCGGAACGGCACCTGGTGGGGTGGGGTGATACGGCGCGCGTGCGCACACGTCGGATGGCAGTAGATACGGGTCGTGTCGCTCCCGAGGAACACCGCCCCTAGGCGGCTCAGCTCCGCCGCCCTCCGCGTGTCGACGCCCTCCGCCGTGCGCAGCGCGTCGCCCACGTCCGGGACGTGGACGGCGTCGCAGGGCACGCCGCTGTCGTACGTCACGCGGTGGCAGGGGATCAACACGGTCACCGGGTTCTTCGCCAGGGCACCGACGACCGCGGCCGACGGCACCGCGGCCTCCCTGGCGACCCACGCGACCGGCCGCAACTGCCGTACCGGGATGGTCCGTACGGCCTCCAGCACGGCACGCTCGGTCACGGTGAGACCGGACAGGTCGATGGGCAGCCCCCGCGCCCGCCCTGTCCGCAGGGCGGTGACCGCGCCCGGGAACGGCTTGGCCGACCGTATGGCCGAGCGGTTGGTGCGGGAGCGGTGCAGTTCTTCGAAGGCCGTCGCGCCGAGCCCCGCCGAGTCGAGGGCGGAGCCGGTCACCGCATGCGGACCCGCCGCCACGAACAGACCGCCGACGGGCGTTTCGAGGCGTACGTATGTGTCGTAGCGCTCGCGGGGAACGCCGGCGCTCCGCAGTACGCGCAGGGCGAAGTCATTCGGAGGTTCCGCGGCGAGCCCGTTCAGGCCGCTCACCGCCCGGTCGTCCGGCCGAGGCACCGCCTCGGGGTCATGCCCTTTCATGTCGTCACCTCCTCCAACACCGATGTCTCCGGCTCCAGCAGCCGACGGAGACTTCTCAGGCCCCTGGACACCTGCGCCTTGACCGTCCCGACCGCGCACCCCTGCACCTCCGCCACCTCCGCGTAGCCCATTCCCACCACATGGCGGAGCACGACCGCTGTCCGGTGGTGCTCCGGCAGCTCCAGCAGCGCCGCGACCAGCCGCCGACGGTCCTCGGCCAGCGCGGCGCGCTCGTCCGGTCCGGGCCCCTGGTCGGTCCAGGCGTCGGCGGTGTCCTCCACCCGCACGTCGGCCGGGGCGGGGCGGCGTGTGCAGGTGCGTACGTGGTTGCGCCACACGTTCGCGGCGATGGTCATCAGCCAGGCACGCGGCTTCAGCTCCCGGCGGCGGTCGGGGGCGTACCCCTGTAATGCCGTGTAGGCGCGCAGGAACG
This sequence comes from Streptomyces sp. TRM49041, assembly GCF_008271805.1. GTDB lineage: Bacteria > Actinomycetota > Actinomycetes > Streptomycetales > Streptomycetaceae > Streptomyces. The sequence continues at coordinate 18,043 of NZ_VSRY01000164.1, read as the reverse complement.
CGTCCTGCCCCAGGTCGGCGGCCTCGGTGGCGGAGCCGGAGACCCGGAGCAGAAACATGTACACCGCCCGCTCGTGGACCCGGACCAGCTCCGTGAAGCCGGCGTCGAGGTCCACCGCCAGGAGCTCGGTCAGCTGCTGCTCGGCCTTCTCGTCCATTACCGGAAGGAACACCGTGCCCGGCGAAACGGTTGCACCGCGCCGCGCGGGTGACCCACACCGCCCTGTCCGCGGCGGCGTGGGCTCATCGCGCGGGGTGTTCGGTGATCCAGCGGGCGGCGATCAGGCCCGAGGCGGCGGTGAGGACGGCCGCGGCGATGACGGTGGCGTCGAGACCGAACCGGTCGGCGAGGACGCCGGCCACCAGGGCGCCCACGGCGTAGCCGATGTCGCGCCAGAAGCGGTAGGTGCCGAGCGCGTTGGCACGCCAGGTGGGATGGGCGTGATCGGAGACGGAGGCGATCAGGGCGGGATAGACCATGGCCGTGCCGATACCGAGCACGACGGCGGACAGGACGCCCGCGAGCAGCGGGGTGTCCAGCAGCGCCAGGGCCAGGACGAAGCCTCCGGCCTGGACCAGCATGCCGGTCACGATGAGGGGTTTGCGGCCGACGCGGTCCGCGAGGTGCCCGGTGGGTATCTGGCCGATGCCCCACAGCAGCGGGTACAGGCCCTTGATGAGACCGACGGCGGCGAGACCGAGGCCGTGGTCGGTGAACAGCAGGGGAAAGACACCCCATGTCAGTCCGTCGTTGAGGTTGTTGACCAGCCCGGCCTGACTGGCGCCGCGCAGGGAGCGGTCGCGCCAGGAGGTGCGGGCGAAGGTCCGGGCGAGGCCGGGCGACTGCTCGGCGGCGGTCGGCTCGGGATGCTGGGCGAGTTCCAGGGCGACATGGCCGGCGGTGTCGCGGACGACCAGGGACAGCGCGAGGCCGGCGGCGACGAAGACCACTCCGATGAGCTCGGGGGCCGGACGCAGGCCGTAGGCGGTGGCGAGGTAGCCGGTGAGCAGGGCGGTCGCGCCGACGGCGATGTATCCGGCGGCCTCGTTCAGGCCGGTGGCGAGCCCGCGCCGGGCGGGGCCGACGAGGTCGATCTTCATGTTGACGGTCATCGACCAGGTCATGCCCTGGTTGACGCCCAACAGGACGTTCGCGGCGACGATCCAGCCCCAGGACGGCGCCCAGGCCAGGGCGAAGGGGACGGGAGCCCCGATGAGCCAGCCGACGACCAGAAGCTGTTTCCGGCGGAATCGGGCGGTCAGCGCCCCGGCGGCGAGGTTGGTCAGGGCCTTGGTGACGCCGAAGGCGATGATGAAGGAGAAGACCGCGAGATCGCTGGTCAGGCCGAAGACGTCGGTGCCGATCAGCGGCACGGTGGTCCGCTCGAGACCGACCAGGCCACCGACGCAGACGTTGACGACGACGAGCAGGGTGAACTGGAGCCGGTTCTCCCGCAGTCCGAGCCGTACGGGCCTGGCCTCGTGGGCTGTCGTGCTCACCGGCCGTCGCCTTCGGCGAGGTCTCGGCCGTGGGCGGCGGCGTACGCCGCGGGGCCGCCCCTCAGGACGGTGATGCCGGTGTGGCCGGCGCGTTCCAGGATGCTGGCGGCGGTCATGGCGCGCTCGCCGTGTCCGCAGGCCACGACGGCGCCTTCAGGGGCCTCGGCGGCACGGGAGGCGAGGTCGCCCAGTTCGAGATGGAGGGCGCCGGGGACGTGTCCGGCGGCGTACTCCGCCTCCTGCCGCACGTCGATGTACGGGGCGGCCGGGGGTCCCGGGGCCCGGTCGGCGGTGACGAACGCGGTGGTGGTCCAGTCGCGGCCGTCGGCGATCCAGGCGCCCATGCCACCGTCGAGGCGTCCGGCCGGCCGCTCGTAGCCGATCTTGTACGCCTGCCAGACGATCTCGCTCAGGTCCTGGTCGTCGCCGGTGACGAAGGCGATCGGGGCGTCATCGGGCAGCAGCCAGCCCAGCCAGGTCGCGAACTGCTCGCGCAGTGGGATGGAGACCGCGCCGGGGATGTGACCGGCCGCGAACTCGGCCGCCGGGCGCACGTCGACCACATACCCCCCGTCGGCGAGCAGCCCGCCGACCTGCCCGGCGTCGAGGGCGCGCAGGGCCGGCTCGGCGGTCAGTACGGCGGGGCCGCGTCGGTTGATCTCGGTGAGGCGGTCGAAGTACGCCGGATAGGAGCCGAGGCTGCCCACGAGCTGCCGCACGAAGGAGTCCTCGTCCGGTGCGGCCAGCAGCGGGTTGGCCCGCTTCTGCGCGCCGACGGTGGTGGTGCGCTCGGCGCCGGGAGGGGCGGAACAGAACGAGCCCGCCCCGTGGGTGGGCCACACGGCCGTGGCATCCGGAAGCGTGGTCAGACGCCGCAGTGAGTGGTACTGGGCGCGGGCCAGCTCGTCGGTGCGCCCGGCACCGAGCAGGTCGGTGCGGGCGGCGGAGTTCACGATCAGCGACCCACCGGTGAAGACGCCCAGCTCCCGGGAGCCTTCCAGCAGCAGGAAGGCGAGGTGCTCGTCGGTGTGGCCGGGGGTGGCCAGGGCCCGAAGCGTCAGTCCGCCGAGGTCCACCTCGTCGCCGTCGCCCAGGCCACGGTGCGGGAAGGCGCGGTGTCCGCCGGCGGAGGCGAGCACGGCGGCGCCGTGATCGTGGCCGAGCTGCACGGCTCCGGAGAGGAAGTCGGCGTGCAGGTGCGTGTCGGCCGCGTAGGCGACGCGCAGCCCGAGCCGCTCGGCGGCCGCGTACAGGGCACGCAGATCGCGCCCGGCGTCCACCGCCAGGGCGCGGCCGTCCCCCAGATCGACGAGGTAGGCACTGTTGCCCAGCCCCTCGTCCACCAGTGGCACCAGGTGGTCCTCGGCGAAGCCCACAGCATCCTCCAGGTCCGTCTCGGACGGGCGGGGCGAGGCGCCCGGCCACGGCCCCGCCCACCCACTCTCAATATTCCATGGAATTATGGAATACACCAGCCGCAGACGACCTCACCCCGCCGGGCCCGCCCCGGCGGGGTGAGGTCACACCATCGCGCGGCGCTTCGCCGCACCGGCGGACACCGCGGTGCTCTCTCTGCCACCCTGACCCCCACCACACACACCGGCCCTGGGGGGACCATGCACACCAGACACCTCGCCGTAACCGTCAGCCTGCTCCTCCCGCTCACCGCCTGCAGCGGCAACGGAGAGCCCGGCCCCACCGTCACGGTCACACGGACCGTCACCGCCACGCCCACCCCCAAGGCCGCGGCCACACCCTCGGCACCGCTCAAGATGGGCACCAAGGTCGACATCGTCGAGGACGAGAACGACCTGCACATCACCGTCCAGGCACTGCAGTACCAGCAGCCCTACAAGGGCCCTCAGCCGCAGAAGCCCTTGGACTTCCAAGGCGGCGACACCTGGGCCACCATCAACGTCAAGGTCTGCAATGTCCAGGGCAGCGACTTCACGGTCAGCCAATTCCCCTGGCACCTGTCGTACAAGGACAGCACCAGCATCCAGGTCACCGGCTCCACGGGCGGTGACATGCCGAAGCCGGAGTTCCCGATGGACCGCACGGTCAAACCTGGACGTTGCGCGGCCGGGCTGATCGCCTTCCCCGTGCCCGGCGACAAGAGCCCCGAGCGGCTCGTGTACGAGCCTGATGGCACGCAGCCCACCGAGTGGGCCATCGGCTGACTCCTGCCGGCAGCGCCCCGCCGCACCGCGGACAACGCGCGAACACGTCCAGGTACAGATCAGCGGAACCGCCTTCACCACACCCACACCCGCGGTACGTTCGCCATCCCCCCACACCGCCACCGCCATAGGCACCACTGAGGGGACACCGTGAACCCACACCCGCCCGACCCAGGCCCGCCTTACGCGCCCTACCCTCCTCCGCAGCCCCCGAAGAAGAGCCTCGGAACGGGCGCGATCGTCGCCATCGTCCTCGGGAGCATCTTCGGCGCGCTGCTCCTGCTCGGCATCATCGGCGCCGCCGTCTCCGGCGGCACGGACTCCAACGGCGACACGGAACCGAAGCGGACCGCGCCCGCCGAGGCCGGGCCCGCACCGGAGAAGCCGGCTGTGGCACCCGCCGAGGAGAAGCCGGAGAAGGCCGCGGAGATCGAGGTGACCGCGAAGAAGACGACGTTCAAGCCGGGCATCCTGCACGACGGCGGCGCGTACACCAGCGTCACCGTGACGGTCGCCAACAAGGGCGGCCGGTCGATCCCCGTGAACCCGCTGTACTTCACGATCACCGATACCGGCGGCGGCGTGCACACACAGGAGCTGGGCAGGGACGAACGGCAGATCGACACCGTCGACCTCGCGCCCGGCGAGCACATCACCGGCGTCGTAACCGGCGAGGGCGGCTTCACCCCGGCGTACGTGACGTACGCACCCGGCCTGCTCGGGAAGAGCGTGCGCGGCGAGGTGTCCTGAGCGGCGCCCCTCAAGGGCAACCCCATGAGGGAGCGGACCGCCCCGGCGACTGGGCCCGCTCTGGGCGCGCGCCGACCGGGCGGGACGAATGTCGCGATCGACAGCACATCTCACCCTTTGGTCCGGTTATGGATGATAATCGGGGCATTGATTCCGTTGGCGCGGCAAAGGGGCCCGTATGCATGCGAGTGATCTCGCGGAGCCGTATCCGACGGTGTCCACGGACGATGACGCGGTCACCGCGGCCCGGTTGTTCGTGGAGCATCGGCTGCCCGCGTTGCTGGTGGTGGACCGTGACGGCCGGCCGTACGCGATCGTGCCGGGGTCGCAGTTGCTGGCGTTGCTCGTGCCGGAGTTCGCGCGGGATCGGCCGAGCCTGGCCAGCGCCTTGCGGGCGGAGGGTGAGGACACACTGCCGCAGCTGTTGGAGGGGCTGTCGGTGGCGGAGTGGATTCCGGGGCAGCGGGTGATGCCGACGGTGGTGGGGCCGGGTGCCGGAGCGCTGGAGATCGCCGCGCTGATGTGCTCGACCCACACGCCGCTGGTGGCTGTGGTCGAGGCGGACGGGGACCGGGTGTGGACGTCCGGAGCGATCACCGCGGCCCGGCTCATGGAGCACTTCCTGGTTGACGGGTGAGCCGGGCGGGGCTCGGCCGCGTCACATCCGGACCGGCGAGTACCCCGGGCCGGAGACCGGGCATTGCTCGCTCTCCCGCCGACAGGCCGGGGCCCCACAGAGCACCCACCGCCCAGGCGGACCGCCGGAACGGCGAGGACCGGGGCGGTTCGCGGTTCGCGGTTCGCGAGTTCCGCCCCGGTCACACGGTCACGCGGTCACGCGGTCACGCCCTGATCAGGCACGTCCCGCTGTGCCGTCCTCCACCGGATCGAGCATCTCCTCCTGCGGCGGCACGACGACCAGTTCCATGGGGCCGCTGCGGCTCCGGGTGGTGAGCCGGGTGGCGATGGGTTCGGTGTAGCGGGCGGTGAGCGGGCCCAGCACGACGAGGATGAGGACATACGCCGTGGCCAGGGGGCCGAGGGACGGTTCGATGCCCGCGGTGACGGCCAGCCCCGCGATGACGATGGAGAACTCGCCGCGCGCCACCAGGGTGCCGCCCGCCCGCCACCGCCCCTTCGCGGAGATGCCCGCGCGCCTGGCGGCCCAGTAGCCGGTGGCGATCTTCGTGGCGGCCGTGACCACGGCCAGGGCGAGGGCCGGGAGGAGGACCGGCGGGATGCTGGCGGGGTCGGTGTGGAGGCCGAAGAAGACGAAGAAGACGGCGGCGAACAGGTCCCGCAGCGGGCTGAGCAGGTTGTGCGCGCCTTCGGCGACCTCACCGGACAGAGCGATGCCGACGAGGAACGCACCCACGGCCGCCGACACCTGGAGTTGCTGGGCGATGCCGGCCACCAGCAGGGTCAGGCCGAGCACGACGAGGAGCAGCTTCTCGGGGTCGTCGCTGGAGACGAAGCGGGAGATGATCCTGCCGTAGCGCAGGGCGAGGAAGAGCACCAGCCCGGCGGCGCCCAGCGCGACGGCGAGGGTGACGCTGCCGGCGGCGAGCCCGGTACCGGCCAGCAGTGCGGTGAGGATCGGCAGGTAGACCGCCATGGACAGGTCTTCGAGGACCAGGATGCTCAGCACGACCGGTGTCTCCCGGTTGCCGAGACGCCCGAGGTCGCCGAGGACCTTCGCGATCACTCCGGACGACGATATCCACGTCACCCCGGCCAGCACGACGGCGGCCACCGGTCCCCAGCCAAGCAGCAGGGCCATCGCGGCGCCGGGCAGGGCGTTGAGGGCGGCGTCCACCAGGCCGGCCGGGTACTGGGTCTTGAGGTTCGTCACCAGGTCGGTGGCGGTGTACTCCAGACCCAGCATCAGCAGCAGGAGGATGACGCCGATCTCTGCGCCGATCGCCACGAACTCCTCGCTCGCGCCCAGGGGCAGCAGCCCGCCCGTGCCGAAGGCGAGCCCGGCGAGAAGGTAGAGGGGGATGGGGGAGAACCTCAGCCGTCCGGCGATCCGGCCCAGCAGGCCGAGGCCGAGGATGATCGCACCGAACTCAATGAGGAAGACGGCGGACGAGTGCACTCATCACTCCCTTCCGAGTATCGCGGCGGCGGAGTCGACGCCTTCGCGGGTGCCGATGACAATGAGGGTGTCGCCGCCTGCCAGACGGAACTCCGGCCCAGGCGCGGGAATGGCGTCGGCTCTGCGCAGCACGGCCACGATCGACACGCCCGTCTCCGTCCGCATCCGCGTGTCCCCGAGCAGCCGCCCGTTCCAGTACGAGGACGCCGACAGCTCGATCCGCTCGGCGACCAGCCCCAGGTCCGTCGTGGACAGCAGATTGGGGCTGTGGTGCGAGGGCATCAGCGCGTCGATCAGTGCCTCCGCCTCCCCCGCGTTCAGCTTCACGGACAAGGCACACGCGTCGGGATCGTCCCGGTGATACGCGTTCAGTACCCGCGTCCCGTCGCGCTGCGCGACCACCGACAGGCGGCGGTCCTCCCGCGTGGTCAGGTCGTAACGGACCCCGATGCCGGGCAACGGCGTACTGCTCATACGCGGAACGGGCACAACAGCTCTCCTCCACAGTGCGACACACGAGCGAAGCACCCCGCGCACGGGTGATGCCTTGGCGATTACTTTACTTGGGGGGCAAAACAGAGCATTCAACCCGAATTCCATGGCTCTTCGTCGAGAACCAGCCGCCCCGGGCCTCCGCCCACGCCGCGGTTGGCCGGTTCGCAGAGCCGGTGCATCATGTCCACGGCCCGGTACGGAACGGGAAGCGACAAGGAGCTGACGAGTGATCCGGTGGAGGCTGATCGACGCCCGCCAGCGGCCGGTACCCGAGCCGGTGGGCAATCTGGCGACGTGGCTGACGGCCGCCATATGCGCGCCCGCGCTGATCACGGCCCACAATCTGCTCGACGGCCAGGGCGAACCCTGGCTGGACCTGCTCGCGCTGAGCCTGCTGTGCGCCGCGCTCGGAGTCACCGCGCGTCTCACCGCCGCCCCTGGCACCGCGCTGCTCTGCTGGGTGCACTTCAGCCTGTTCGCCATCCCCCCGCTCGGCCAGTTCTCGTGGCTGCTCCCGCACGACTGGAAACGCCTCGCCCTCCTTCTGCTCACCGCGTCGATCGGAACGGTCTGCGCCCGCCTCCACCACGCCCGCGTCGCACACCACCGCCTGAGTGCGCGGCGGTAGCGACACCCACCACAGCCCCCTGGGCACGCCGACCGATCCGTCGGCCCGAGGCAGCCGGCCCCCGAAGCGCCACGCCGGGAGGCGAAATGCCGGCCCGGTGCTTCGACGTCCGGGACGGAACGGCGGGGTAGGGTGACCACCCGCCGGGCTGCTGGGCTGAAGACGCGCTGTTGACACGGCCGACGGGCGACCACACCGGCACGACGTCGAACCGGGACCAGCGCGGGGAAGGCCGGGAGCAAGAAGTGGCAGGACGCGTGGCGCGGGTGTGGCGGACCCTGTTCACCTCTCACCCGGCCCGGACGACCGTGATGGCCTTCGCCACGGTGATCCTCGGTGGCACCGTCCTGCTGACCCTGCCCGCGGCATCGGCCGGCGGCGACACGACCGGCGCGGTCACGGCCCTGTTCACCGCGACGTCGGCGGTATGCGTCACCGGTCTGGTCGTGGTCGACACGGGGACGTACTGGAGCGGCTTCGGTCAGGGCGTCATTCTGACGCTGATCCAGGTCGGCGGCTTCGGGATCATGACGATGGCCTCGCTGCTGGCTCTGCTCGTCTCCGGCAAGCTCCGGCTGCGGATGCAGCTGACGGCGGCCGCCGAGACCAAGAGCCTCGGCCTCGGAGACGTACGACGGGTTCTGCTCGGTGTCGCCGGTACGACGGCGACCGTCGAACTGGCGGTCTGGACGTGGCTGGCACTGCGCTTCCGGTTCGGGTACGCCATGCCACTCGGCGACGCCGTCTACCACGGCTTCTTCTACTCCGTATCGGGGTTCAACAACGCCGGTTTCGCCCTCCAGTCCGACAGTCTGACCCGGTACGCCACGGACCCGCTGGTGACCCTGCCGATAGCGGTGGCCGTGATCCTCGGCGGCCTCGGCTTCCCCGTGCTGCTGGAACTGCTCCGGCACCGCGACCGGCGGCGTACGACCGGGCGGCGCGGCTGGTCCCTCCACACCAAGCTCACCCTCATCACGGCAGCGGGCCTGCTGCTGACCGGCACCGTTCTGACCTGCCTCCTGGAGTGGGGCAACCCCGGCACGCTCGGCCGGTTCACCTGGGAGGACAAGCTGCTCAACGGCTTCGTCCACTCCGTCATGACCCGAAGCGGCGGGTTCAACACCATCGACATCGGCTCCTTGGAGAACGCGACACTGCTCATGACGTGCGCGCTGATGTTCATCGGCGGCGGCAGCGCGGGCACGGCGGGCGGCATCAAGGTCACCACCTTCGCCGTACTCGCCGCGGCGATGGTCGCAGAGGTGCGCGGCGAACCCAACTCCACGATCCTGGGCCGCCGTCTCGCGCCACACGCGCTGCGACAGGCACTGACGGTCGCCCTGCTGGGGATCGGTTTCGTCATCGCGGCGTCCCTGACGCTGATGACGGTGGTGAAGGCGCCTTTCGAGGTGGTGCTGTTCGAGGCGGTGTCGGCGTTCGGCGTGAACGGGCTGTCCGCGGGCGTCAGCGACGACCTACCGGTACCCGGCCAGTTGATAGCGGTCGTGCTGATGTTCGTCGGCCGCCTCGGACCGGTCACCCTCGTCTCGGCCCTCGCCCTGCGCGAGCGCGCCCGCCGCTACGAACTCCCGGAGGAACGCCCCGTCATCGGGTGACCGACCGGCCGGGTGACGCCGTGCCCCGGCCGGAGAAGGCGGCCGGGGCACAGACACCCTGGTAGGCCCTGTGGGACTCGAACCCACAACCCGCCATCGCCGGAGTTCAAGTGTTGCGATGACCGCTAGAACCTAAGTGGTCGGCTCTGGAAGTCCTTCGGGGGTTGATCTGGGGCCGGTTGTGTGTGTCGGATCGTCAGAGCTCTGGGGTGGCGAGGTGGAGGTGGCAGGTGCTGTCGAGGGCGTCCTCGGGGGTGCCGGCGAAGGCGCCGGTGGGTAGCAGGGAGTCCTCGTAGCGGTCGCCGCCGGGTTACCTCTGTCCACAATGAATATTTGCACGCGCCATAAGGCGATATGCCCGAATTGTGGGATTGTGACTGTCGAAAGGCTCGCTTGACGTAGGCCTCGACGAATGGAGTCTCAATGATGACCACTGGCCTCACGGGCGCCCTCCGGAGGATTGCCGCCCGATCCCGGTTGGCCCCGGCCCTGACCCTCATCTGTACGACGACTGCCCTGATCGGTCTAGCCGCGCCATTGAGCGCGAGCGCCGCCACGTCACCGAGAGCGAGCACGAGAGCGGCGGCGACGCCGGTATCGCTGGGCACCGCCGGAAACTTCGCGGTCCTCGCTGCGACGACGGTCACCAACACCGGTCCCACCACGATCAACGGCGACCTCGGACTGAGCCCGGGCACATCGGTGACCGGCTTTCCCCCCGGGCGGGTGAACGGCAACCAGCACGTGGCCGACGCCGTCGCACTGCAGGCCAAGAACGACCTGACCGCCGCGTACAACGACGCGGCGGGGCGCCCGACCACGGCCACCGTCCCGGTGGAACTCGGCGGAACCACCAAGACCCCCGGCGTGTACGACTCGCCCGCCGGCACGTTCGGAATCACCGGACAGTTGACCCTCGACGCTCAGGGCGACCCGAACGCCGTCTTCATCTTCAAGGCGGCATCCACCCTCACCACAGCGTCCGCGAGCAGCGTGAACCTCGTCAACGGCGCGCGGGCCTGCAACGTCTTCTGGCAGGTCGGTAGCTCCGCGACGCTCGGAACCAACTCCACCCTCCGGGGAAACGTCCTGGCGCTCACCTCGATCACCGTCACAACTGGGGTGACCGTGGAGGGCCGGACGCTGGCCCGCAACGCCGCGGTCACGCTGGACAGTGACACGATCACCCGCACGACCTGCGACCAAGCGCCCGTCACCACCACCACCGGCCTGACCACCTCAGCCAACCCCACGCCGCTGTCCGAACCGGTCACCTTCACCGCCGCAGTGGCGGCCGGTTCCGGTACGGCCATCCCCAACGGCCTCGTGGTGTTCATGGACAGGTCACAGCTCATCGCCGTCGTCCCGCTCGACAGCACCGGGCACGCGGTGTTCACGACCTCCACCCTGGACGTCGGTCTTCACCTGATCCAGGCCGCCTACCTGGGTGCGGGCGGGTTGGCAGCCAGCGCCTCACCGACGATCTACGAGCTCGTCCAATAGAACTGAACCACCGTCGGCCTCCGCGCACCCTTGCTGTACGCGGAGGCCACAACGTGGCACGATGCCTCCGATGTTGAACCCGCAGTGAGTGTGTTTAGCGTTTGACGCGGCCACGAGCGGCGACGGCGGCGAAGCCGAGCAGAATCGGTTTGCTGATCCGGCTGAGCGTGTCGATCCAGATGCCGGGGATGGTCAGATTCTCGCCACTGGTGCGGAAGACCACGGCGTTGAGCGTGACCTCTCCGGCTGGCTCGGCTCGGTTGCAGGTGAAGCGTTGCCCAAAAGGCAGGGCCGGGATTGAGGTTCTCAAAGTGAGGGCTGTCGAGTTTCCCGGGGCGGAGATGGTTCCCTTGATCTAATCGTCAGTGATCCACTTCGCGAGATCGGCCGTTCCTCCTGCCATGCGCATACCCTGCGCCCGCCCCGTGCTGCTGACTGCCGCCGAGCGCGAGCGGTTGAAGAAGATGGCCTACGGTCACAAGACCGAGTACCGGCTGCGGGTACGCGCGCAGGTCGTCCTGCACGCGGCGCGGGGGCGCTCCAACGCGCGTATCGCCCGCGAGACGGGTCTGCACCTGGACACGGTTCGTACCTGGCGGGGCCGGTTCGCCCACGGCGGGCTGCCGGCCCTGACCGACCGCAAGCGCTCCGGGCGCCCCGCCCGTTTCACCCCCGTGCAGGTCGCCGAGGCCAAGGCGCTGGCCTGCCAGTTACCCGCCGAGAGCGGCATACCGCTGTCGCGCTGGTCGTGCCCGGAGCTGGCCGCCGAGCTGACCGCGCGCGGGGATCACCTACAGTGTCTCCGCGCCCACGGTGCGCCGCTGGTTGCGCGAGGACGCGCTCAAGCCCTGGCAGTACCGGTCCTGGATCTTCATCCGCGACCCCCACTTCCGCGCCAAGGCCCAGCGTGTCCTGGACCTCTACGCCCGCACGTTCGAGGGTGTCCCGCTGGGCGAGGACGAGTACGTCGTCTCCAGCGACGAGAAGAGCTCCGTCCAGGCCCGCTGCCGCTGCCATCCGACCCTGACCCCGGGCCAGGCCCGAGTGATGCGCGTCAACCACGAGTACGGCCGCGGCGGCGCGCTGGCCTACCTCGCCGCCTACGACATCCGACGCGCGAAGGTGTTCGGCCGCTGCGAGCCGAAGACCGGCATCGTCCCCTTCATGAACCTGGTCGAGCAGGTCATGACCCAGGAGCCCTACGCCAGCGCGAAACGCGTCTTCTGGGTCGTCGACAACGGCTCCTCCCACCGCGGCCAGCGGGCCATCGACCGCCTGGCCAGCAGGTTTCCGAACGCCGTCATGGTCCACACCCCCGTCCACGCCTCCTGGACGAACCAGATCGAGATCTTCTTCTCCATCGTCCAGCGCAAGGTCGTCCAACCCAACGACTTCACGGACCTGGCCCAGGTCCAGGACCGGCTCCGAGCGTTCGAAGACCGCTACAACGCCACGGCACAGCCGTTCCAGTGGAGGTTCACCACCACCGACCTGGACGATCTGCTGGCCCGGCTCGTCCGACACACACCCACCGACCGACAAGAAGAATCCTCCGTCGCTCTGGCAGCCTGATCAACCCCCGAAGGACTTCCAGAGCCGACCACTAAGCGGGAGGGCAGGGGGCGCTTTCGTCGTGCCTGGCCTCAGCCGGCCTGCGCGCGGCAGTTGCGCACTGCGTCTGTATACAGCTCCCGTGTCAGAGCCTCCGGCCCGATCCCGAGCTCACTCAGCACCGCCCTGACAGCGTCGAGAGCGTCCGTGACCTCCTCCTCACCCGCCTGAGTCTCCACCTCCAGAAATGTGCCATCGATCTCGGGGACACGCACCAGGGTTGCCAGCATCCGCCGACCGCCCGCGTAGAAGTCGTAGTTGCGGCAGCGCTTCTCGAAGCTGATGACCGGGATGTAGCCAAGCCCGCGCAGCACCCCGTGAACAGCACCCGTGTCGGCAACGTTCGTCTCGTGCTCCGGCTTCGACCCTGACGCCTCATCCACGGCGGCGTCCTTGAACGTGAGCACGGTCCGGGTACTTTCGGCGCTGTGGATCGTGCGGACCCGCAGCTCCTGGCCGCCCTTCTCCAAGCGCCCATCGGGGGCGTCGTAGTAGGTGTCCTGGTAAACCTCGGCACGGCCTACGGCGCGCTCCTCCAACTGCTTCATCACCGCCTCGGGTGCGTCTACCCGCGCTTTCAGCTCTGCCTCGATCATCACGTTCCCCTCTGGCTCACACCGTGCGGTCGGCGCCCTTGACGATCGCGTCGAACATGCGGCGGAACCCCCGATACAGCGGCCCGTGCGGCGTCTCCATGATCTTGTACATGGCCGACTCGTGACCCTCCCAACCGGTATCGAAGGCACCGACGAACATAGTGGCGCCTGCCCTGATGACGCGCCAGGTCGGCAACATGCAGTATCGGTACACCTGTACATCGCAGCCCTCATCAGCCAGTTCACGCAGTCGACCCTCGGAGAGGCGGACACCGCTGGCCAGGGACTGCGGAGACTCACCGATCTCGGCAGCGCGCTGGGCAATCGCCGGAGATGCTGGGTCAAGCAGAAGGACCCGGACCTGCATGCCGCGGCCGCCTTGTGTCCGAGGGAGGCAAGCGCGGAGGAGAGAGTCGTTCAACCCGATGAGCCCGAGCCCACGAACCGCGAGCATGTCTAACGCCGAGGCCGAGCGGACCTGCTGCTGAATCTCTTCCGCCGCTGGCCTCTGCGCCGAGTACACCCGCACGACTTCTGGGAAGGCTGCAAGGTCGAAGGCTGCTCCTCCCCTCGGCTGGTCCCGGCTTGGGGCCAGGCCGAGAAGGTGTCGGGCATCGTCGGGAATCCTGAGTCCATCGGCAATGCGCTCGTAGACATCGAGGCAGGTCACCTGCCGTCGCCCGTTGAGGATCTCGTTGACACGGGCCTGCGTCATGTCGACGGCTGTGGCGATTCTGGCCTGGCTGGCCCCGGTGTACTGCTGTACGAAGCGGAAGACCGCTCCGATGTCTCGGGCGCGCAGTGACTGCCGTACCTCGGCGCGTTCCCATGCCCATCGGGGCAGTTCGATGGGCATGAGGGACGTAGGCATGGTGCCCCCTTTCCAGGTTGGAATGGGAACGCATCTCACCGTGAGATTACCGTCTGGGTATCGAGCCGTCACGCCTCGTGGCCAGAGGGTGGAGGCATGAACCCCTCCACGACCCGGCAGAAGCGCGGACAACAGTGCGTCGTGAGCGCCCCAGCGGCCGAGCCACCGACCCCGCTACACGATCCCGACCACGGTCCGCGGCCTGCCCTGGGACGTGTACGCCGGCGCCGCCTGCCTGTGGTGCCAGCAGCCTTTGGAGGCGGACGGGTCCGAGCTGGTGACGCGCACGGACGAGTGGCTCGGCGTCCACTACGTCGGCGCCGCCCTGTTCGCCTGCGCCGACTGCCTCACCAAAGCCCGAGCGGCGAAGGAGAGCACACGGTGACGATCGCGCACAAGACGTTCTGCGCCGCCTGCGACCAGCCCATCAACGGCCAGGCCGACGTGTACTACCCGGACTCCCCGTCCGGCGCCAAACCCCCAGTGCACTACCACCCGCACTGCAGCCTGGCCGATGCCGCGCACGTGCGCCGCTACCAGCTGGCCCCGGGCAGCCGCTGAGCCCCCGACCCACTCGCCCCGGAGCCCCAGATTCCCGTCTCGGCTGCCACGCCCCTGGACAGGTCGACAGCCGAGACGGGCCCGGGCCACAGAGCCCGCTACGTGCACGACGGCACGGGGACAGGCCCCGCGCCGACACACACCCGAGGAGCAGCATGACCCCGGTAGGGACCATCAGCAACGGACGCGGCACCAAGGCGTACCAGAACGTGAACGCCCCCGGCCTGGACTGGCGCAAGTCCAGCCGGACGGACCTGGACCCGATCC
>NZ_VSRY01000164.1:0-3315 GCF_008271805.1 Streptomyces sp. TRM49041 | reverse complement strand
TGTACTTCACCCGGGCAGAGTTCACGAAGTTCCTCGACGGCGCCGCAGCCGGCGAGTTCGACCATCTCCGCGCCACCGACACGGAGCTGGAGCAGGCCGGCGTCACCGCGTCCGCGTGAACGCCGACCAGGTCAACGCGGCGTTCACGCACGTGCAGCAGCGGTTCAACCGGACTCCGTGCCGTGAGTGCCGAGGCCGCAACACCGTCGCGCTCATCATCATGGGCGCGGTGATCGTGTCGTGCGAGGACTGCGGAGGAGCCACCCGCAAGGGACAGCTCACCACCGCGCCCGGGATCGACTGATCATCGGCCGCTGACCGCCCCGGTCGGCGCCATCCCCCGAGCGCCGGCCGGGGCTTCACGTCCATGATCGTTTGCACTTCGGCCGAGCGTTGGCCGAGCTAGCGATCTTTACCGCGTCCAGGAGCAGCGAGGAGCCCAGGGCAGAACCTCTCTGACCTGGGCTCCAGTAAGTAGGCCCTGTGGGACTCGAACCCACAACCAACGGATTAAAAGTCCGCTGCTCTGCCAATTGAGCTAAGGGCCCTCGAAGGGTCACCCCCGAGCATAGCCCGCCCAGGACCGTGAGCCGATCGGGTATCGGCACAAGACCCACTTCTGGCGGGCGCCGGAGGCGGGACGGGCCCGTACGTGACACACGGAGTGTCGCGTACGGGCCCGTCCTGAGCCTCTACGGGGCGTCAGCCGTTGCGCTTCCAGCGCGGCTTGTCGTCGCGGCGGCCGAAGGAGCCGGAGCCCCGGTGGTCGTCGCGGCGGCCGTTCGGGCGGTCGTGGCCGCCGGAGCGGTGGCCGCCGGAGGGGTGGCCGCCGGAGGGGCGGTCGTCGCGACGGTCGCGGTTGAACGGACGGTCAGCGCCGCGGAAACCACCACGGTCGCCACCGCGGTCACCACGGTCGTCACGACGGTCGCGGTTGAACGGACGG
Source organism: Streptomyces sp. TRM49041 (assembly GCF_008271805.1). GTDB lineage: Bacteria > Actinomycetota > Actinomycetes > Streptomycetales > Streptomycetaceae > Streptomyces. The sequence goes on along the minus strand of NZ_VSRY01000164.1, from coordinate 2,369 downwards.
TCGTCGCGGCGGAAGCCACCGCGGTCGTCACGACGGTCGCGGTTGAACGGACGGTCGTCGCGACGGAAACCACCACGGTCGCCACCACGGTCACCGCGGTCGTCACGACGGTCACGGTTGAACGGACGGTCGTCACGACGGTCGTCGCGACGGAAACCACCACGGTCGCCACCACGGTCACCACGGTCGTCACGACGGTCACGGTTGAACGGACGGTCGTCACGACGGTCGTCACGGCGGAAACCACCACGGTCACCACGGTCGTCACGACGGTCGGACCGGTCGTCACGGCGGTCACGGCCGAACGAGCGGTCGTCGCGGCGCTCGTACGACGGGCGCTCCTCGCGCGGCTGCGCCTCGGCCACCGGCGTGGCCGGCTCGGCGGCGGCCTCGGCGGCCTCCGCGACGGCGGCCTCCGGGTCGTCGCCCCGCTCGCGCGCGGCGCGGGCGATCAGGCGGTCGGCCTCCTCGCGGAGCTCCGTCGCGCGGCGCTGCATGCGCTCCAGCTGCTTGGCCAGGTCGGCGGCCTCGCGCTCGGCCTGCTTGGCGGCGTTGTTCGCGGAGTCGGCCTGCACCTCGGTCAGCGACCGGGCGCCGGTGATCTCGGCGACCTCCGGGTCGAAGGCGCCGCCCTGGCCGATGATGTGGCGGGAGGCGTCGACGCCCGCGTCCTCCATGAGGCGGAAGATCTGGCGGCGCTGGTGCGGCAGGGCCAGGGAGACCACGACGCCCGAACGGCCGGCGCGAGCCGTACGGCCCGAGCGGTGCAGGTAGTCCTTGTGGTCGCCGGCCGGGTCGACGTTCAGGACGAGGTCGATGCCGTCCACGTGGATGCCGCGCGCGGCGACGTCCGTCGCGACGAGCACGTTCACGTACCCGTCCTTGAAGTCGGCCAGGGTCCGGGTGCGGGCGCCCTGCGTCATGCCGCCGTGCAGGGCGTCGGCCTTCACCCCGGCGTCGCGCAGCTGCTCGGCGACGCGGTCGGCGCCCAGCTGGGTGCGGACGAAGATGATCGTGCGGCCCTTGCGGGCGGCGATCGCGGCGGTGACCGGCGCCTTGTCCTTCGGCTTCACGACGAGGACGTGGTGGGTCATGGTCGTGACGTTGCCCTGGGCGCTGTCGACCTCGTGGTTGACCGGGTCCTTCAGGTAGCGCTTGACCAGGGTCGCGATCTCGTTCTCCATGGTCGCGGAGAACAGCATGCGCTGGCCGTCGACCGGGACCTGGTCGAGGAGCTCGGTGACCTCGGGCAGGAAGCCGAGGTCGGACATCTGGTCGGCCTCGTCGAGCACGGCGACCCGGACCTGCTCCAGGGAGCAGGCGCCGCGGTTGATGACGTCGCGCAGCCGGCCCGGGGTGGCGACGAGGACGTCGACACCGCGCTCGAGGGCGTAGATCTGGTTGCCCATCGACGTGCCGCCGCACACGACCTTCATGCGCAGGCCGAGCACGTCGCCGTACGGCTGGAGGGCGTCCGCGACCTGCATGGCGAGCTCACGGGTGGGGGTGAGGATGACGCCGCGCGGCTTCTTCTTCTCCGTGTGGCCGCCCGCGAGGGTGGCCAGCAGCGGCAGGCCGAAGGAGAGGGTCTTGCCGGAGCCGGTACGGCCACGGCCGAGGATGTCCTTGCCGGCCAGGGCGTCCGGGATGGTCGCGGCCTGGATCGGGAACGGGACGGTGACGCCGTTCTGGGCGAGCTTGCGTACGACGCCCTCGGGCAGCCCCAGGTCCCCGAAGGTGATCGTCGGCTCGTCGGCCTCGGTCTCGTTCTCGGCGTCGGTCCCGGCGACGACGGCCTCGTCGATGGCCTGGTCCACGGCGGCGGCCACGGCCAGCTCGTCGTTCTCGGACGTCGTCAGGACAGCCTGGTCAGTACTGGAAATGGACATGCGAAATGCGAAACCTTCCGGAGTCTCGGCACGCGCCCGTCAACTCCGTGTTTCGCTGCTTAGCAAATCGACCGCCTCGATGCGGTCAGCCACGGCAAGGGAGAGAACGCGCCACACGCGGCGCGCTTCGGTCGTGGCGCCGGGCAAATGGGATCAAACGATCTACCACCATACGCACCTTCCCCCACTCGGCGCAACTTGCCTGGTCAGCGGGCGCGGACCGCCTCGCCGGACCGGCCCGGACCCGCTGCACGACGTCGCCCCGTCACGCGGGCGCGACCTGTGGCGACGCGGCCGGTTCCGACCACAGCCCGGACCGGTCGGCGCCGCGCATCGCCTCCGTACGGATGTCGGCGGACGGGGACGCGGTGGGCGGCTCCGAGGGGTCGGGCGACGGCGGCTCGGGGGGCTGCGACGGGGCGGGCGTCGGCTCCGGCGGCGTCGCGGGCGCGGACGGGGACGCGGGCGGGCCGCTCGGCC
>NZ_VSRY01000163.1:35848-45529 GCF_008271805.1 Streptomyces sp. TRM49041 | reverse complement strand
GGCTGTTTTCATGGCGTCTCGGGGTCCTCGTGCTGTCGAAGTCGTGTTGTCTGCTGAGGAGCGGGCGGAGTTGGCGCGTTGGGCGGTGGGTGGTGCGGTGTCGGCTCGTGTGGCGGAGCGGGCCCGGATCATCCTGGCCTGTGCCGAGGGTGGTTCCAACACCGCTGTGGCGGCGGACTTCGGGGTGTCCACGGAGACGGTGCGTAAGTGGCGCTCGCGGTTCGTGGTCCGGCGGGTGGCGGGCCTGGTGGACGAGCCTCGGCCGGGCCGGCGCAAGCCGGAGCTGGTGCTCAGCGAGGCCGAGCGTGCCGAGCTGACGCGCTGGGCGCGGCGGGCGAAGACCGCGCAGTTCCTGGCGCTGCGGGCGAGGATCGTGCTGCGATGTGCGGAGGGCGGGACCAACAAGGAGATCGCCGCTGAACTCGGCGTCGCACCGGGCACGGTGAACCGCTGGCGGTCAAGGTTCATCCGGTTGCGGCTGGACGGGCTGATTGACGAGGCCCGCCCCGGCAGGCCGCCCTCGATCCTGCTGAACCAGGTGGAGGACGTGCTCACGGCGACGTTGGAGTCCTCCCCGGGCAAGGACACCCACTGGTCGCGGGCCTCGATGGCGAAGCACTCCGGGCTGTCGAAGTCCACCATCGGGCGGATCTGGAAGAAGTTCGACCTCAAGCCCCATCTCCAGGACGCGTTCAAGCTCTCCACCGACCCGCAGTTCGTCGCGAAGGTCGTCGACGTCGTCGGCCTATACCACAACCCGCCCGAGAAAGCGGTGGTGCTGTGCGTGGACGAGAAGAGCCAGATCCAGGCGCTGGACCGGTCCCAGCCGGTTCTGCCGATGATGCCCGGCATGCCCGAGCGGCGCACCCATGACTACTACAGGCACGGCATCACCAGCCTGTTCGCCGCCTTCAACATCGCCGACGGCAGCGTCATATCAGCACTGCACCGCCGCCACCGGGCCATCGAGTTCAAGAAGTTCCTGATTCGGATCGACAAGGTCGTGCCCGCCGGCCTCGACGTCCACCTGGTCTGTGACAATTACGCCACCCACAACACCGCCGAGATCAAGACGTGGCTGGGGAAACACCCGCGTTTCCACATCCACTTCACCCCCACCGGCTCCTCCTGGATGAACCAGGTCGAGCGGTGGTTCGGCCTGTTGACGGACAAGCTCATCCGCCGCGGCGTGCACACCTCCGTGAAGGCCCTGGAGCAAGACATCACGGCCTGGATCGACGGATGGAACGAGAACCCCCGGCCCTTCACCTGGACCAAGACCGCCGACGAGATCCTGAACTCCCTCGCCGACTACCTCACGAAAATCAACCCGCCAACCACTGAAACCTGAAATAGACTTAGTCTCGCCATTTCCGGCGCAGGACACTAGGATGTTTTGACCTCTCCTTTACCTGGCGAGCGGGAATTGCGCGGGCTACCGTGCCCGCATGGACACCACCCGCAACACCGTTCTTGAGGCGTGGATGACCGAACACGGCTACAGCTCCAACAGCCTCGCCGAGGCCGTGAACAGGGCCATTGAACGGTTGACCGGGCGCCCTGGAGGACTCGACGGCTCATCGGTCCGGGCATGGAAGGCGGGCCGGGTCACGTGGCCAAAGTCAGCTGCCCGCAAGGCACTTGAGGACGTCACCGGACTAGCCGCCGTCGCTTTAGGGTTCGTGCCACGGGGCCGGCCTTCGTCCACCCCGGCCCCACCGCAGCAGGAGGACCCCGACATGAAGCGCCGTACCCTCGTCGGCAGCATCGCGGCGGCTGCCGCAGCAGCAGCCGCACCCGGCACCGCATCGCCGCGCCGTATCGGCATGAGCGATGTCAACCGCCTCAACAAGCGCTTCGCAGAGATCATCGCCAGCGACCACCGCCACGGCGGACAACTCGGCATCGAACAGCGGGCCGCCGCCCTCGCCGACGAGGCGCTCAACCTCCAGAACGCGGGCAGCGCCACCCAGCGCGTACGAAGCAACCTCTACGCCTCCGCAGCCGCCTTCCGCTCCTCCGCGATGTGGGCCGCCATCGACGGCCGACGCTACGACGTCGCCAAGGCCCACATGCGCGAGGCCCAGGCCCTCGCCGAGATGTCCGGCGGCCAGGCGATCAAGTTCCGCATCTGGAGCCACGCGGGCACCATGTACCGCCACATGGGCCGCCCCGCCGACGCGTTCGCCGCCAACGATGTCGCCCGCAACCTGCACCTCACCCGCCATGACCCCCTGTTCGCCTCCCTCGGTCTGGCCCGCCAGGGCGCCATCCACGGCACGGCACAGGACCGCACCGGCACCCGCCGGGCCTTCGAGCAGGCGCAGGACGCCATGCTGCGCGCCGACCCCGCCGACTACCGGCCGGTGTGGATGCTCGCCTTCTACGACCAGGCCGAGCTGGACTCCCTGGCCCTCTCCGCACACTTGGCGCTCGGCGACTACTCGACCGCCGAGTACCACGCCCACCGCTGCCTGTCCGCCCTCCGGCCACACATGATCCGTTCCCGGGCCATCACCACCACCCGGCTCGCACACGCCCAGCTCGCACAGGGTGCCCCAGACGCCGCCACGGCCACCGCGATGAAGGTCCCCGCCGAAGCCGCCACCCAGCACGCCCGGGTCACACGCATGCTGCAGGAGTTCGGGGCCGCACTGCGCGCCACCGCGCCGGGCAGCTCCACCGCGCAGACCTGGACCGAGCACACCGCCACCTGGAGGATGGCCGCATGACCACGGCGCCCGCCATCGAACTGCGCACGTTCACCACCCTCGACACCGCCCGCGGCGACCTCCTCGACGTGTATGCCGACGTACGCGCCCCGCTCCTCCACCTGCCGAACTACGCGGTCACCGCGTTCGGCGAGCGCCTGGACCGGCACGGCACCGAGCCGGGGTTCACGGCCGTCCTCGCGTACGCGGACGGACATCCGGTCGGCTACGCCTACGGCAACACCATCGAGCACGGAGACCGCTACTGGCAGCGCACCAGCCCGACGCCGGCGGAGAAATACACCGGGCGTCCTGCCGTGGCCCTGAAGGAGATCGGCGTCCGGCCGACCTGGCGGAAGACCGGCACCGCCCGCCGCATCCACGACGCCCTCCTAGCCACCCGCGACGAGCCGTACGTCACGCTCATGGTCAACCCGGTCGCTGGGGACGGAAAGGTGCACGCGCTCTACAAGTCGTGGGGCTACGAGAACATCGGGCAGAGTCAGCCATCACCGGCCTCGCCAGTCCTCGCCGTGATGATCCGCGCCAGCCGCTGATCGGTACTTACGACCCCGCAGTCTTCAAACGACACGACCGCTCTGTCATCCAGAGCCCTGACCAGCGCCAGCCGCACACATGGCGTCGCGACTCATGAAATGCTGAGCCACGCCCCGTTCAGCGTGACCTCGGGGCCCGCAGTCCTGGCTATTGACCCGGCCCGCGGATGATCAGACAGGGGGCGGTCCATGGAAACGTTCGACGTGGGCAGGCTGACAGACTTCGACTTCGAGGCCGTGTGCAAGGACCTTCTCGAGCTGGAATTCGGCGTTCGGCTGGAGATCTTCACCTCCGGGCCGGACGGAGGCGTGGATCTGCGGCATATGCAGGGAGACGATCCCGCCCTCATCGTGCAGTGCAAGCACTTCCACCGGTCCGGCCGAGCCAAGCTGCTGGCCCACATGCGGAAGGCCGAGGCGCCCAAGCTCGCCCATCTCAAGCCAGGGCGCTATGTCCTTGCCACATCGGTCGAGCTCGGCCGTGCCGCCAAGGACGAGCTCTACGACATGCTGCAGCCGTTCGTAAGGTCACCGGGCGACATCTACGGCAAAGATGACATCGATGCGCTTCTCCGCAAGCACGATCAGGTGGTCAGGCGGCATCTGCGACTCTGGCTGACAAGCGCCTCGGTACTCAACTCCCTCATGTCCAAGAGCATCGTCACGCGCTCCCACGCCCTCGCCGACGCAGTCAAGGCCACACTGCGCACGTATGCCGACAACGGCAGCCTCGGGGAAGCGTTGCGGCTCCTTGAAGATCGGCACGTGTGCGTGGTCGCTGGGGCTCCGGGAGTAGGTAAGACCACGCTCAGCCATGTGCTGTGTGCCCACTACGTGAGTCACGGATACGAAATCATAGAGATCTCCGAAGACGCGGAGGAAGCAAATGCGCTATGGGACCCTGACGTCCCTCAACTTTTCTACTACGACGATTTTCTGGGACAGACCGCGATCGACGAAAAGCTGGGGAAGAACGAGGACGGTCGCCTCATATCCCTGATGCAACGAGCAGCGAACTCCCCCAACAAGAGGTTCTTGCTCACCACGCGGGAGTACATTCTCGCGCAGGCCAGACAGAGGTACGAGCGCCTCGACAGGCACCGCTTCGATGTCCAGACGTGCGTGCTCGATGTGGCCGATTACACGTACGGGGCAAGGGCGTCAATCCTCTACAACCACGTCTCCGCCTCCAGCCTTCCAGCCCGCACGAAGGCGATATTCGCATCTCCAGATACGTACACACCCATTGTCCAGCACGAGAATTTCAATCCGCGGGTTATCGCCGCGACGCTGTCCGAGGCTGTAGCGTTCGGGACCGCCGGAAAGCGCATCGCGACCAAAATGGTTGCGAATCTGAATGACCCAGGCCGCGTTTGGGACCACATCGTCAACCACCAAATCGACGCATCCGACACCCTCCTACTTAAAACACAACTGTCCTTCCTGTCCGGTATCCGGATGGATAGCCTCGAAAGCGTCTGGGCTTCGTCGGGGGGTGCACTCCGAGACCTACACAATGCACTAAAGGTACTGGACGGGACGATGCTGAGGAGTGTGCGTCACGGAGAAGTGGTGTTCGTGTCCTTCCATAACCCGTCAGTGCGTGACTACATGCGCGATTTCGTCTCTTCCGATCACTCCGAGATGAAGGACTTCGTCGGTAGCATCCGGCTCTTCGAGCAGGTTGAGTCGCTATGGTCCATGCTCTCCTCCCGTAACGCGGAGCAGGTGCTGCAAGCCTTGATGCGCTGCATTCCGGAGTTGGAGCGGAGTGCGGAGCTTGCCTTCCGAGCGGAAACCGTCGTGACGGAAGGCCACTACTCCGCGCATGACATCGCCCATCGGGCTCTGCTCTACCTGAAGCTGGGAACCGCCGTGACGTCCGATCGCGTGCATGACATTGGGTGGCGGAGTATCAGCGAAGACAGCGTGATCAGCGAAGCATGGGACCCGCAGACGGTTCAGGACGTTCTCGGCTTTCTCGGCGATTCAAAGAGGCAGGATCTCAGAGAATTCTTCCCGCAAGCAGTCGACCAGGCAGCCGAATGGATTATGGAGTTCGATCTTCCGGATTGGCGATCCTTGAGCGATGCCCTGGATTTCGCCTCACTGCTGACGGATTTCGAAAAAGGTGAAGAGGCGCATGAGTATGTCACAGGCCGCATGGATGATTACGCCGAATGGGCCCTGGAGAGCTGGATGGAACACGGTGATGGGTCCAGATATGACTTGACCGAGATGGAGGCCATATTCCGTCATTACGAATCCGGGAATGGGGACATGTACCGGCTTGACGAGGAGATGTTCGCCAAGGTTCGCGCTCTCGTGGAGGCATCGGCATCGTCCCTCAGTACCCCGAGGGCCCCGAGACGCCCTGCGCCCGCCCGTTCGACCGCGCCGACGGCGGCCGAGAGGGAGAGCGTGTCCCGCATGATGGCCACGCTCATTCCAGACGGCACCTGAAGCCGCTCAACGGTGGCCCCGGCGGTTCGGGCGACCAAGGCTGCCCTGCTCGTGGCGCTGTCACGCAGCCAGTCACGCATGACCGCTCAACGGCCACTCATGTACAAGGCTGTTGTCAGTGTCAGCCTTTAAGTATCCGTGCAGCAGTCCCGCTGGTGAAGGTGTGGGCGAGCTGGCCGAGCGGACCCGCTTCCCGGTGGCGAGCAGGATGGCTGCGCGAGTGATGACGGGCACGATCCGGCCCTATTCCGGCAAGGAGAAGCCACAAACAGGCGCTTGGTGACAAGCCGCCCGTGGCGGACCCGGTTGATGCTGACATATCCCATGGCACATGGACGAGCACAGGATGGGTCCGCGTATGTTCCCAGTAACTGAGGAACACTTTCGCGCGCTGCTGGAGGCGGCTCCCGACGCGATGATCATCGTGGACGACGGCGGGTTGATCCGTCTGGTCAACGCCCAGACCGAGGCGTTGTTCGGGTACCCACGAGACGAGCTGCTCGGCCGTCCCGTCGAGATTCTGGTGCCGCAGCGCTTTCAGGACCAGCACCCGGGTCACCGCCTGGGCTACTCCGGAAACCAGCAGGTCCGGCCGATGGGCGCCAATCTCGAACTGTACGGACTGCGCCGGGACGGGGCCGAGTTCCCAGTCGAGATCAGCCTCAGCCCCCTGGAGACTCCCGACGGTCTCCTGATCTCTGCCGCGGTGCGCGACGTCAGCGAGCGAAAGGCCGCCGATGCACGCTTCCGAGCCCTGCTTGAAGCCGCTCCGGACGCCATCGTCATCGTGGACGACGCGGGCATCATCCAGCTGGTCAACGCGCAGACCGAAGTACTGTTCGGGTATCGGCGCGAAGAGCTCCTGGAACGCCGGGTGGAAGTCCTGGTCCCACAGAGGTTCCATCACCATCACCCTTCCCATCGCCACGGCTACGTCAGCAACCGCCGCGTGCGCCCCATGGGCGCCGGCCTGGACCTGTACGGGCTGCGCAAGGACGGAGCCGAGTTCCCGGTCGAGATCAGCCTCAGCCCTCTGGAGACCCCGGACGGCACCCTGGTCTCCGCGGCCATCCGGGACGTGAGCGAGCGGAAGGCGGCCGAGGCCCAGCTCGCCGAACTCTACGAACAGCAACGCCACGTCGCCCTGACCCTGCAGCGCAGCCTGATGGGCTCACCCGCCCCTCTACCCGGCATGGACACCTCCAGCCGCTACTTTCCCGCCCGGCAGGGCCCAGGTGTGGGCGGGGACTGGTTCGACCTGATCGCACTGGGCAGTGGCCGTGTGGGCGTACTGATCGGCGACGTCATGGGCCGAGGTCTGGAAGCGGCTGCCGTCATGGGTCAACTGCGCTCGGCTTCCCACGCCCTGGCCAAGACCGGCATGCCGCCCTGGCAGCTGATGCACGCCCTGGACGCGGTCGTCAGTGAACTGCCTGACCAGCTCGTCACCTGCTGCTACCTGATCCTGGACCCCGACGACAGCACACTGACGGTGTGCTCTGCCGGACACCTGCCGGTGCTGATGGTGGATCCCACCGGACAGGTCCGAAGACTCCCGGTCCCGGTCAGCGTGCCCCTGGGCGTCGGCGAGGTGCCTCACCAGGAAACCCGCCTGACCGTGCCACCGGCCTCGGTACTGGCCCTGTACACCGACGGCCTGGTGGAGACCCCGACCAGCGACATCGAAGAGCAGATAGACGCCCTCACCATCGCCCTGGAAAAGGCCACCGCCCACCTCCCTTGCCTGGATCGGGCCGCGGACTCCGTACTCACCACTCTGCTGCCCGGCCTCCAGGACTACGCCGACGATGTGACACTGCTGCTCGCCCGCGTCCCTCCCGCACCGGTGACCGCCGCCACCGCGCTCCTGCCGGCTCAACCCAAGAGCGTGGGCGACGGGCGCCGCTTTCTACGCCGCACCCTGCAGGACTGGGACTGCGAAAACCTCACCGACACCGCCTGTCTACTGGCCTCCGAGCTCCTGTCCAACTCGGTACGCCACGCCTGCGACCCACTGCGGCTACGGCTACGCCGAACAAGAGACGAACTCCACGTAGAAGTCAGCGACGGCAGCCCCGTTCTGCCGCACGCCCGGACCGCGCGCTTTGATGAGGAGTCGGGCCGCGGCCTGAACCTCCTCGACCAACTGGCCTCCTCCTGGGGTGCCCTGCTCACCCAGGGGGGCAAAGCCGTGTGGTTCTCACTCCCCCTGCCCAACCCCACCCAGCGCCGGGAAGAGCTCGAATCGGGGGATGCAGACGCCGACGCCTGACTTTCGGGGGTGCCCCAATCTGTTTCAGCCGTAGCGCGTCGTCGTGGTGCGAATGGAGGATTTCCGCCTGCATCCGCTTCAGTTCCGTGGAAGGTTCCAGGCCCAGCTCGCGTTTGAGGATGGTGTACAGGTTCTTGTAGACCTGCAGGGCCTCGCCCCGGCGCCCGACGCTGTGCAGCGCCGAGATGAGCCAGCCGTGGAACCATTCCTGCCGCGGGTGGTCGTTGACCAGGGTGCGCAGCTCCGGGAGGAACTCCCGGTGGCCGCCCAGTTGGATCTCGGGCCCGGATGCGGAGAAGGAGTTCGACGCGCGGCTCCAGCACCTCCTGGACCGCGTCACCGCGCCGTCCGGCACGGTGTGACCCGGTGGGCGAGGGGCGCCGGATTTCCGGGTGTGGCACCCAGTTCCGGCGCCGACACTCCGGGTGTGGCCAGTCGCTTCCCGCCCCGAACGGGACCGTGACCATGGCGGAGTCGCTCCCCCAGCACAGCGGCGGTACGGTGCCAGCGCCGCCCGCTACCTCACCGCGGTCAAGGCGACCCTGGAGGCGGCGAGCCGCTGATCACCGGCTTCCTCGTTCCGCCGTCGCTCGTCGGCCGGAGGCATCCCAGGACAACGCAACGACCGCGCCAAGCTCTCGGCTGTGCGGTGAGAGGTCGTTTTCTCCCGTTGTTTCATCCCGGGATCTGCGGTTGGTGTGGCTTTGTGGGGTCGCGCCAAGAGATGGTGGTTTCGCCGGTGAGGCGGCGGGCCATCAGGTCGGTCATGGCGAGGTGGATCATGGCTTCGGAGCGGGCGGGCAGGGTTTCGTAGTCGCGGGCCAAGCGGCGGTGGAGCATCAGCCACCCGTAGGTCCGCTCCACCGTCCAGCGCTTTGGCAGCGGGGTGAAACCCCTGGTCCTGGGGTTGCGTTGGACGATTTCCATGTCGATACCGAGGGCGGCCGCGTGCTCGACGAGGTGTCGGCGGTAGCCGCCGTCGACCCAGGTCTTGCGGACGGCGGGATGCTCTGCGGCGACTTGTTCGATGAGGATCCGGCCGGCGTCGGAGTCCTGCACGCTCGCCGCGGTGACCAGCACCGCCAGCAGCAGCCCGAGGGTGTCGGTGACGATGCTCCGCTTGCGTCCCACGATCTTCTTCGCCGCGTCCGTGCCCTGTCCGGCGGCCGGCACGCTGGCGGAGGTCTTCACGCTCTGCGCGTCGATGACACACGCCGAGGGCTGGGCGTTGAGGCCCTCCTTTTGGCGCACCAACTCCCGCAGCAATCCGTTGAGCTGGACGAACACACCGTCCTTCTGCCACTTGGCGAAGTAGCCGTAGACGGTTTCCCAGGGCGGGAAGTCGTGCGGCAGGTAGCGCCACTGCACTCCGGTGCGGTCCACGTACAGGATCGCGTTCATGATCTCGCGCAGCTCGTGCTCGGGCGGGCGCCCGATGTTCAGCGCACGTCGGCGCCGCTCGGTCCGCCAGGCGCTCAGCACCGGCTCGACCAGTTCCCAGCGGGCATCGGACAGATCACTCGGATACGCACGACGTTCGGCCATGACTCGGGCATACCGCCGCTCGGGGGCGTGCGCCCAGGCGTGCAGTGCGACCGGCAGGAGCACACTCTGCCGGCGTCTTGGGATGAGACAGGCGCAAGCCGCATTCCGCCTCAGCTGTCACCCCACCCAGCGT
>NZ_VSRY01000163.1:0-35798 GCF_008271805.1 Streptomyces sp. TRM49041 | reverse complement strand
ACTACCTCACGAAAATCAACCCGCCAACCACTGAAACCTGAAATAGACTTAGTCTCGCCATTTCCGGCGCAGGACACTAGCGTACGTGCCGACCGCCGAAGTATCCGCGCACGACGTGGGGGTTGGCGTTGTCGGCGGTGGAAGAACCGTCGGGTTTCGGCGGCGAGTTCGGACTGTTCCTTGCCCGGTGGGTGTGGGGCAGGCTGCGTTTGAGGTAGGCGTTCACCGGACTTGACCTGGACCGATGCCACCATGCCGACACTCCGGAACCACTAGAACGGAGTGTTGGGAGACATCGAGGGCAACGAGTTCTGCGTGGAGCGCGGCGCAGCGGAGCGCGAGGCGACGGCCGGCGTCTGAGCCGGCGCGGGCCCGTGCCGCACGCCTGGCGCGTGGCCTGCCCGGCGTCGGCCGCGCGCCCTCAGTCGCCGGCGGGGACGGCGGCGCGCAGGACCTGCTGCCTGCACCACGCCGGGGTGCCCCAGGCGTCGCGGAGCGGGCGGGCCTTGCGGAGCCAGAGCGCCAGGTCCAGCTCGTCCGTGTAGCCGATGGCGCCGTGCAGTTGCAGGGCCGTCCGTGCCGCCACGTACGCCGCCTCGCCCGCCGCCACCTTCGCGGCCGCCACATCGGCGGTGCGCAGCGTCAGCGCGGCACCCCACACCAGCGGCCGCGCGAACTCCAGACCCAGCAGCGCGTCCGCCAGCCGGTGCTTGACCGCCTGGAAGGAGCCGACCGGCACCCCGAACTGGTGGCGCTGCCGCACATACGCCACCGTCCGGTCCAGCAGCGCGCACCCCACGCCCAGCGACTGCGCCGCCGTCGCCAGCGCCGCGCGCTCCGCCGCGCACCGGCCCGCCCGCGCCACCCGGTCACCGGCCGCCAGCAGCTCCCCGCCGGGCGCGGGCCTGGCCAGGCGCCGCACCGGGTCGGCGGACGCCCGCACCGGACCGTGCCCGGGTGCCACCCGCAGTTCGTCGCCCCGCTCCCCGCCCACCACCAGGACCACGTCGGCCACATCGGCGTCCAGCGCGTACCCGCCCGTCTCCGGCGCGGCCAGCGTCGCCGTCACCTCGCCGGACGCGATGCCCGGCAGCAGCCGCTTCGCGGGCGCGTCGTCGCCCAGCTCCGCGAGCCGGGTGAGCAGCTCCGCGGCCGCGACGGTCTCCACGACCGGGCCGGGCACCGCGTGCCGCCCCACCTCCTCGCACGCCAGGGCCACCTCGACCGGGTGGACTCCCACACCCTCGTACGCCTCCGGCACCGCCAGCGCGAACACCCCCGCCACGGCCAGCCTGGCCCGCACGGCCCGCCCCTGGCCCGGCTCCCCGGCGGCCCAGGCACGCGCCGCCGACGGGCTGTCCGCGGCGGTCAGCATCGCGTTCAGCGAGCGGACGAAGTCACGCTGCTCCACAGTCGGCTGGAAACGCATCAGCGGCGGCCTCTCGGCAGGCCGAGCAGCCGCTCGGCGACGATGTCGCGCTGGATCTCGTTCGTGCCGGCGTAGACGGGGCCCGCCAGCGCGAACGTGTACCCCTCCGCCCACGCCCCGTCCGCGAACTCGCCCTCCTCGCCGAGGATGTCGAGGGCCGTCTGGTGCAGGGCGATGTCGTACTCGGACCAGAAGAGCTTGTTCAGGCTGGACACGGCGGCGGGCGGACCGTCCGGCGCAGTGGCACAGGCCAGCGTGAACAACTGGTACGCCCGCGCCCCGATCACCGCGTCCGCCACCCGGTCCCCGGCCCCCCGGTCCGCGCCCCGCGCCCGCCACAGCCGTACGAGCCGGTCGGCGGCGGCCAGGAAACGGCCGGGGGAGCGGAGCGTCAGCCCGCGCTCATGGCCGGTCGCCGACATCGCGATCCGCCAGCCGTCCCCCGGCTCACCGATCACGTCCTCGTCCGGCACGAACACCTCGTCCAGCAGCAGTTCCGCGAAGGCGGGCCTGCCGTCCAGCCGCCCCACGGGCCGCACGGTCACCCCCGGCGCGCGCAGGTCGAACATCAGATAGGTCAGCCCCTGGTGCGGCCGGGCCGCTCCCGGGGCCGTACGGAACAGTCCGAAGGCCCGGTCGGCGAACGCGGCCCGCGACGACCACGTCTTGTGGCCGCTCAGCAGCCACCCGCCGCCGGTGCGCACCGCGCGGGACCGCAGGGACGCCAGGTCCGAGCCGGACTCGGGCTCCGACCAGGCCTGCGCCCAGACCGCCGCGCCGACCGCCATCGGCGGCAGGATCCGGGCGCGCTGCTCCTCCGTGCCGTGTTCGAACAGGGTGGGCGCGAGGAGGTGGACGCCGTTCTGCGCGACCCGGCGCGGCGCGCCCGCCGCGTAGTACTCCTCCTCGAAGACCAGCCACTCGACGAGCCCGGCGCCCCGCCCGCCGTACCGCTCCGGCCACGCCACCACCGACCACCGCCCGGCGCCCAGCTCCGCCTCCCAGGCGCGGTGCGCGGCGAAGCCCTCCTCCGTCTCCAGGGACGGCAGCGGCCGCTCCGGTACATGGGCGGCCAGCCAGGCGCGGGCCTCGGCCCGGAAGGCGTCCTGTGCGGCCGTGTACTCCAGGTCCATGGTGCGGCACCTCCCGCGTCGGCGACGCCCGAGCCTTCCCTAACAAGCGTTTGGCAGGCTAGCGTACGGTCATGCGCAGGGTCGAGCCTCCGTACGTACCCGGACACGGGCTGCTGGACGGCCGCACCGCCGTCGTCACCGCCGCCGCGGGAACCGGCATCGGCGGCGCCACCGCCCGCCGCCTCCTCGAAGAGGGCGCCCGGGTGGTGGTCAGTGACGCCCACACCCGCCGCCTGGAGGAGACCGCCGAGGCCCTCGCCGCCGAGTTCGGCGCCGACGCCGTCGCCGCCCGGCCCTGCGACGTCACCGAAGAGCCCCAGGTCCGGGACCTCTTCGCATACGCGGTACGGCTCCACGGCCGCCTGGACGTCGTCGTCAACAACGCCGGCCTCGGTGGCACCGCACTGGTCGCCGACATGACCGACGACCAGTGGGACCAGGTCCTCGGCATCACCCTCACCGGCACCTTCCGCTGCGTACGGGCCGCCCTGCGGCACTTCAGGGACGCGGACACGGGCGGCGTCGTGGTCAACAACGCCTCCGTCTCCGGCTGGCGCGCCCAGGCCGGGCAGGCCCACTACGCCGCCGCCAAGGCGGGCGTCATGGCACTCACCCGCTGCGCGGCGGCCGAGGCGGCCCCGTACGGTGTGCGCGTCAACGCCGTCGCACCGAGCCTCGCGATGCACCCGCACCTGGTGAAGGTCACCTCGGCCGGGCTGCTGGAGGAGCTCACCGCGCGCGAGGCGTTCGGGCGGTCCGCCGAGCCGTGGGAGGTCGCCAACGTCATCGTCTTCCTGGCCAGCGGCTACGCCTCGTACATGACCGGCGAGACCGTCTCGGTCAGCAGCCAGCACCCGTAGGGCGGCGGCGACAATGGATCCCGTGCCGAACAGGAAGAAGACCGACGTGACCACCTCCGAACCCCCGGTCGAGCGCCGCACCGAGATCCTCGCCGCGGCCGCGCGGGTGTTCGCCGCCCAGGGGTACAACGCCACCACCGTCCGCCAGGTCGCGGACGCCGCCGGGATGCTCGCCGGCAGCCTCTACTACCACTTCGACTCCAAGGAGTCGATGGTCGACGAGATCCTCTCCGGATTCCTCGACGAGCTGTGGACCGGCTACGACACGGTCCTCGCCGCCGGGCTCGGCCCCAGGGAGACCGTCGAGGCGCTCGTCACCGAGTCGTTCCGGGAGATCGACCGGCACCACGCCGCCGTCGCGATCTACCAGAAGGAGGCCCGCCACCTGGCGGCGCTGCCCCGCTTCGGCTACCTCACCGACTCGCAGCGGAGGTTCGAGAAGACCTGGCTCGGCACACTGGAGCGCGGGGTCGCCGAGCAGGTGTTCCGCGCGGACCTCGACGTCCGCCTCACCTACCGGTTCGTCCGCGACACGGTCTGGGTGGCCGCCTCCTGGTACCGGCCGGGGGGCCTGCACAGCCCGGAGGAGATCGCCCGCCAGTACCTGTCGATGGTCCTGGACGGGATCGCCGTACGCAGCTGACCGCACATCCACCGAGGGAGTCGTCATGGCCGAGGCATACATCGTCGAAGCGGTCCGCACCCCGGTCGGCCGGCGCGGGGGAGGGCTCGGCGCCGTCCACCCGGCGGACCTGGGCGCACACGTCCTCCGGGAGCTGATGGCCCGCTCCGGTGCCGACCCGGCCGCCGTCGAGGACGTCGTCTTCGGCTGTCTGGACACGGTCGGCCCGCAGGCCGGCGACATCGCCCGTACGGCCTGGCTGGCGGCCGGGCTCCCCGAGGAGGTCCCGGGCGTCACCGTCGACCGGCAGTGCGGCTCCTCGCAGCAGGCCGTGCACTTCGCGGCGCAGGCCGTCCTGTCCGGCACCCAGGACCTGGTGGTGGCGGGAGGCACGCAGAACATGACGATGGTGCCCATCGGCTACGCGTCCCGGCAGGCCGCCGTCCCGCTGGGCCTGACCGACGGCCCGTTCGCGGGCTCGGCGGGCTGGCGGGCCCGCTACGGCGACGCACCCGTCCACCAGTTCCACGGCGCCGAGCGGATCGCGCGCGAGTGGGGCATCACCCGCCGCGACCAGGAGGAGTACGCCCTGGAGTCGCACCGCAGGGCGGTCCGCGCGCTCGACGAGGGCCGCTTCGCGCGGGAGACCGCGCCGTACGGGGACGTCACGGCCGACGAGGGACCGCGCCGGGACACGACCCTGGAGCGGATGGCCGCCCTGAAGCCCGTCCTGGAGGGCGGCACCGTCACCGCCGCCTGCTCGTCCCAGGTGTCCGACGGCGCGGCCGCCCTGCTCCTGGCGAGCGAACACGCCGTCGCCACGCACGGGCTGACACCCCGCGCCCGCGTCCACCATCTGTCGGTACGCGGGGAGGACCCCATCCGGATGCTCACCGCGCCCATACCGGCAACCGCGCACGCCCTGAAGAAGACCGGCCTGACGATCGACGCCATGGACCTCGTCGAGATCAACGAGGCGTTCGCCCCGGTCGTCCTCGCCTGGCTCAAGGAGACCGGCGCCGACCCTGCCCGCGTCAACGTCAACGGCGGCGCCATCGCCCTCGGCCACCCGCTCGGCGCGACCGGCGCCCGGCTGATGACCACGCTCCTCCACGAACTGGAGCGCACCGGAGGGCGGTACGGCCTCCAGACCATGTGCGAGGGCGGCGGCCAGGCGAATGTGACCGTCATCGAGCGCCTGTAGCCCACCCGTAGCCGCCCGCGGCTACGGGTGGCCGCCCGCGGGCCCCGCGCCCCCGCCACGGCCGCCCGGGGCGTCCGGAGCGTCGGCGGTCAGCCGGAGCCGTCCGGCAGGACGGCCAGCACCCGGTCCGCTTCGGACATGATCCGCGCCACCAGCTCGGCGCAGCCCGGCAGGTCGTCGATCACCCCGGCCACCTGCCCCGACGCCATCACGCCCAGATCCGTACGGCCCTCCACCATCGCCGCCCGCAGCAGCATCGGCGTGTTCGCGGCGAGCAGCATCTGACTCCACGACAGGCCGTGGCCGCCGCCGCGCCGCAGGGCGAGGCCGTCCCGTGCCATGGCCCGCCACGACAGCCCGGACAGCCGCCGGAACGCCGCCGCGTGCCGGACGGCCCGTACGAACGCCCGCGCGCGCCCGGACGACTCCAGCGCGGCCACGAGGTCCGTCCGCAGCATCCGGTGCGGCAGCCCGTCCACCGCGCGCGTCACCGTCACGTCCCGCACCGTCGCCGCCAGGTACGCGGCCTTCACCGCGTCCGGCACCGGCGAGTCGGACGTCAGCAGGAACCGGGTTCCCATGGCGACGCCCGCCGCGCCGTACGCCAGCGCCGCGACCAGCCCCCGCCCGTCGTGGAACCCGCCCGCCGCGACCACCGGCACGGGCACCGCGTCCACCACCTGCGGCAGCAGGACGGACGTGGCGACCTCGCCGGTGTGGCCGCCGCCCTCGCCGCCCTGCACGATCACCGCGTCGGCGCCCCACGCGACGACCTTCTCGGCGTGCCGGCGCGCCCCGACGGACGGGATGACGACGACCCCCGCGTCCCTCAGCTCGGCGATCAGCTCCCGGGACGGCGCGAGCGCGAAGGACGCCACGCGGACGCCCTCCTCCACGATGATCCGCACCCGTTCGCGCGCGTCCGCCGCGTCGGCCCGCAGGTTGACCCCGAACGGCGCGTCCGTACGGGACCTCACCTCCCGCACCGCATCGCGCAGCCGCCCGGGCGTCATGGTCGCCGACGCCAGGATGCCGAGCGCCCCCGCGCGCGCGGTGGCGGTCACCAGCCGGGGTCCGGCCACCCACCCCATGCCGGTCTGCACGATCGGGTGGCGCACCCCTGTCAGCCGCGTCAGCGGGGTCTCCATCTCAGGACCCTCCCGACGCCGAGTCCGCCGAGTCCGCCGAGTCCGACACCGGGTCCGACACGGGCCCCGACGCACGCACCTCGCGCTCCCGCGCGCCCGCCGGGTCGAGGACCTCGCGGATCAGCCGCAGCTCGGCGGCGGTCGGGTCGCGGGTGTACGGCACGTCGTCGCCGACCGCGAGCGGGAACCCGGTCGCGGCGGCGACCCGCTCGACGGTGACGCCCGGGTGCAGCGAGGCGAGCCGCATCGTACGGTCCGGGGTCGCGAAGTCGAACACGCCCAGGTCGCTGACCACCCGCACGATCCGGTGGAACCGTTCCGCCCCGGCCGGCACCCGGTCGTACCCCACCCCGCACACCATGTCGACGCGCTCGACGAACACCCGCGGCGCGTGCCGGGGGATCCAGTAACTCACCGGGTGATTGAGGGAGTTCACGGGCGCGCCGCGCACGCCGAGCAGCTGCCGGGCCGGCCGGGTCCAGTCGCCGACGCACGAGATGTTCTGGTTGCCGTACCGGTCGAGCTGGCTCGCGCCCATCATCACGTGCCGTTTGCCGCCCATGACGAGGGCGAGATGCGCGCGGTACGGCAGCCAGCCCTCCGGCGTCGTCCCGTCGGTGCCGACGAGCGTCGCCTCGCCGTCGGTCAGCAGCAGATCGGGGGAGAAGGTGCGGCGGGCGAGCCGGGCGCCCAGCGACGGGATCAGCCCCATGGGGGCGGCGAGGATCTCGCCTGCGCCGCGCCAGACCTCGGCGCAGGCGACGACGCAGTACTCCGCGCGCGTGGCCGCGGTCATCGCTCCGCCCCCTGCTGCCGCGCGTGCTCCTCGTGCCATGTCCGGACGGCCCTCCGGTAGTCGTATTCGCCCGCCCCGCCGAGGAAGCGGGCGGCGAAGTCGTCCCACGGCGTGGTCGCGTACAGCCGCTGGAACGCCTCGTCGCGCGCGTGGTCCGGGGCGCAGGAAGTGAAGTGCGCGCCGCCCGGCGCCTCGACGACCCCGGTCACGTCGAGCCTCGACACCAGCAGGGTCTGGAGCGGCGCGTCCTTCGTGAGCTCGGCGGTCCCGACGAGCCGCTCGCAGGACAGGTACGCGGTGTCGGCGGCCCTGCAGAACAGGTCGTCGAAGTACGGGTCCGGCCCCAGGTACTGGCCGTTGCCGAGCCGGTCGGCGCGGTTGAGGTGCACGAACGCGGCGTCCATGCGCAGGGCGGGCACCGCGGCGAACTCCTCCCCGTCGGCGTACGGCGAGGTCACCGTCCGCAGCCCGGTACCGAGCCGCATCACGTCCGAGCCCAGCCCGGCCCGCACGGGCAGGAACGGCAGCCGGTGCGCGGCCGCGTGCAGCCCCCACATGAACATGGCCTCGTCCAGCTCCGTCATGCCGAGGGCGCCGCGTTCGCGGGCCGCCCGGAAGTGGGGTTCGAGGGGGATGGAGTCCAGGGTGGCGAAGGGCGCCACCAGGTGGCGGATCCGTCCGGCGGCGGCGAGCAGACCGACGTCGGGGCCGCCGCACGAGACGACCGTCAGGTCGCCGATCCCGGACCGGAGCACCGCCCTGATCAGGGCCATCGGCTTGCGTCGGGAGCCCCAGCCGCCGATGCCGAGGGTCATGCCGCTGCGCAGCCGCCCGATGACACCGTCGAGGGACATGACCTTGTCGCCCATCACTGTCCCTCCGCCTCGAAGGTGTCCCGGACCCGTTCGGTGACGCCGCCGAGGCCGGCCTCGAAGGTGAAGCCCTGCTCGAAGCGGTAGCTGCGGTGTACGTCGACGGGGTCGATGCCGTTGAGGGCCGCCTTGGCGAGGCGCAGCAGAGTGCCGTCCCGGGCGGCGATCTCGTGCGCGAGGCAGAGGGCCTCGTGCCGCAGCGCGTCACGAGGGACGACCTTCCAGACGGCGCCGTGGGCGTGCAGTTCGGCGGCGGTGACGGTGCGGCAGGTGTAGTACAGGGTCCGCAGCAGGTGCTGGGGGACGAGCCGGGCCAGGTGGGTGGCCGCGCCGAGGGCTCCCCGGTCGAGTTCGGGCAGTCCGAACACGGCGTCCTCGGAGGCGACGATCGCGTCGGCGTTGCCGACGAGCCCGATGCCGCCGCCCAGGCAGTGGCCGTGCACGGCCGCGACGACGGGCACCTCGCACGCGTAGACCGCCGAGAACGCCTCCGCACAGCCGTGGTTGGCGCCGAGCAGCGCTCCGTGCCCGTCGCGCCGCAGCTCCTTGATGTCGACACCGGCGTTGAAGCCGCGGCCCGTCGCGGTGAGCACGACACAGCGGACATCCGGGTCGCGCCCGGCCGCGCGGACCGCGTCGGCGAGGGCGTACCAGCCGCGCACGGGCAGGGCGTTGACGGGTGGGAAGTCGACGGTGACGACGCACACGCCGGCGTTCGGGTCGGAGGTGCAGACAGCCATGGGCGGATCAGCTACCTTTCCACCAAACGTTTGTTAGGTATGGGGAAGGTAGCAGCGGATGGAGCTGGACGGGAGGGTCACCGTCGTCACCGGCGGCACACGCGGCGTCGGCGCGGGTATCGCCCGGGCCTTCCTCGCGGCGGGCGCGCGGGTGGTGGTCTGCGCCCGCCGCCCGCCGGAGGCGCCCGTCGCCGCGGCGGGCCGCACGGCCGAGTACCGGCCGGTCGACCTCCGCGAGACGTCGGCCGTCGAGTCGTTCTTCGCCGAGGCGGTGGCCGACTGCGGCCGCCTCGACGTGCTGGTGAACAACGCGGGCGGAACGCCGTACCGGCCGCTGGCCGACGCGGACCCCGAGCGCCACGCCCGGGTGCTCGCGCTGAACCTGACCGCGCCGCTGGCGGCGTCCCTCGCCGCGTACCCGTACCTGCGCGCCTCGGGCGGCGGCTCCGTCGTGATGATCGGCAGCGTCAGCGGGACCCGCCCCTCGCCCGGCACGGCGGCGTACGGCGCGGCCAAGGCCGGTCTGGAGAATCTCGCGCGCTCGATGGCCGTGGAGTGGGCGCCGGACGTGCGCGTCAACACGCTCGTGGCCGGAATGGTCGCCACGGAGAGGGCCGCAGTCCACTACGACGCCGTCGGCGGGGCCGACACGGTGGCCCGTACGGTGCCGCTGGGCCGGCTGGCGGAGCCGGCCGACATCGGGCACGCGGCGGTCTTCCTGGCGTCGGAGCGGGCCGCGTACATCAGCGGGGCGTCGCTGCTGGTGCACGGCGGAGGAGAGCCCCCACTTCTCAGCAGGGAGCTGTGAGATGACCGGACTCTGCCAGGACCGGGTGGTCGCCGTGACGGGCGCCGGACGCGGCCTGGGCCGCGCGCACGCCCTCGCCTTCGCCGCCGAGGGCGCCCGTGTCGTCGTCAACGACCTGGGCGTGGCCCTCGACGGCACGCGCGGCGGCCCGGAGAGTCGCCCCGCCGCCGAACAAATCGCCGCCGAGATCCGCGCGGTGGGCGGCGAGGCGGTCGCACACCGCGGGGACATCGCCACCACCGACGGCGCCGCGTCCCTTGTGGCGACCGCCCTCGACGCGTACGGCCGGCTCGACACGCTGGTCAACAACGCGGGCTTCCTGCGCGACCGGATGCTCGTCAACCTGGACGAGGACGACTGGGACGACGTCGTACGCGTCCACCTCAAGGGCCACTTCCTGCCACTCAAGCAGGCCGCCGCGCACTGGCGGGCCGAGTCCAAGGCGGGCCGCACGCCCCGGGCCCGGGTCGTCAACACCACTTCGGGCGCCGGTCTGCTGGGCAGCGTCGGCCAGGCCAACTACGCGGCCGCCAAGGCCGGCATCGTCGCCCTCACCCTCGTCGCGGCCGCCGAACTCGCCCCGTACGGCGTCCACGTCAACGCCCTCGCCCCGGCGGCCCGCACACGAATGACGGAGCACACCTTCGCGGCGACGATGGCCGCGCCGCCCGGCGGCTTCGACGCGATGGCCCCCGAGAACGTCTCACCCCTCGTCGTCTGGCTCGGCTCGGCCGCGGGCCCCGGCGTCACGGGCCGCGTCTTCGAGGCGGAGGGGGGCCGGATCACGGTCATGGACGGCTGGCGGCGGGGCCCCACGGCCGACCGGCAGACCCGCCTCACCGCGCGGGAGGCCGGGGTCACGGCCCTGGAGCTCCTGTCCCGGGCCGACCCGCCGCTCCCGGCCTACGGTCGGCGGTAGGGGCGCTGCCGGGCGTGCGGGAGCCGCTCAGCGGCGGCGCGGCAGGGTGTGTTCGAGGCGCCGTCGGGTGGCTTCGTCCCGTATGTGCTCCAGGGTGCCCAGCGCGATGGTGTAGGCGGGGCCGTCCGGGCCCGCCGTCGCGAGGAGCCGGTCCAGGGCGGCGACGGCACGCCTGTCCTGACGGATCGCCAGCCCGCGCGCCGCCTCGGCGGCCACCGCCGGGTCCGGGGTGTCGTCGTCCAGGCGGCCCGCCAGGGCCTCCCGTACGGCGGGGGAGTCCTCCGGGGCCACCGCCAGCGCGTGCACCGCCGCCGCCCGCACCGCCGCGTCCCCGTCGCGGGCCAGTGCCACCAGTGCGGCGACGCCCTCGCGGTCCCCCGCCGGGACGAGGCCCGTCACGGCGACGGCCACCCCGCGCCGCACCCCCGCGTCCGGGTGCACGGCGTGCCGCAGCATGTCCGGCAACGCCGCCGTGTCCCCCTGCGCCCCGAGCGCCCGCACCACAGCCGTCACCACCTCGGGCTCCCGCACCTCCCGGGCCAGCTGCCGCAGCACCGGCAACGCCCGCACCCCGTACGCCCCGCCCGCGCCGGCACCACCCGAGGGCGCGCCGCCGCCCCATGCCGTCATCCGTGCCAGCACGTCGGCGCCGAACGCCTGCCGTAGCGGGTCGTCGCTCGCGCACCACCCCACGGCCGCCTCGAACGTCGCCTCGTCGCCGCGGCGGCCCAGGGCCTCGGCGGGCTCGGTCCAGTCGTCCAGGGACGGGTCGGCGCAGCGGAGGGCGCGTTCGGCGAGTTCCTCGTGCGGGGGGCGCAGGCCCAGGGCGGTCTCCAGAAGCGTGGCGATGGCCGCGTGGGCGGTCTGCTGCTCGCGGCCCGCGAACGGCCGCCCGTCGCGTACGGCCTCGACCACCACCGTCACACCGCCGTCCTCCGGGAAGCGCCGTGTGACGGTCTCGAACCCCTCCCCGTGAGCCTCCGCCAGGCCCTCGCGCAGCGTCCCCTCCACATCGCGCCCCAGCCACGCCCGCGCCTCCGCCAGTGCCTCCTCACGTCCCGGCGCACCCCGCTCCAGCAGGGCCCGCACCACCGGCACGGAGCCGCGTCGTGCCGCCGCCACCAGCGGAAGGGCGCCGTCCGGGCCCGCGGCGCCGGGATTCGCGCCGTACTTCAGGAGTACGTCCACGGTGTCGGCGAACCCCTGCCGCACCGCCCACGCGAGCGCGGTGAACCCGAACTCCTCCCGCTGGTCCGGCCAGGCCCCCGCGGCCAGCAGGGCCCGCACCGCCTCGGTGTGGCCGTTGCACGCGGCGCCGCACAGCGGCAGGTCGCCGCCGCCCTCGCCGCTGCCACGCTCCGGGTCCGCCCCGGCGGCCAGCAGCAGCCGCACGATCCCGGCACGGCCCTGCACCGCGGCGGTGTACAGGACGGTGCCGCCCTCCTCGTCGGTGGCCTCCGCGGGGGCACCCGACCGGAGCAGCC
Organism: Streptomyces sp. TRM49041; assembly: GCF_008271805.1. Lineage (GTDB taxonomy): Bacteria > Actinomycetota > Actinomycetes > Streptomycetales > Streptomycetaceae > Streptomyces. The sequence continues at coordinate 23,783 of NZ_VSRY01000163.1, read as the reverse complement.
GCACCACGGTGTCGTCCTCGCCACCGTGAACGGCCTCGAACAGATCCTCGTGAACCGGCGCCGGCACCATCGTCATACCCCGACCCTCACCCGTGTGCCGACCGCCCGCAAGCAATCAGGCCCCTTACGTGTCGCACTCCAGCACCGTGCGGCACAGCCCGCAGCGCGCCCGCACCCGGCCCCGCACCGGTACCCGGACGCGCTGCCGGCACGTCGGACACGGGAACGACACCCGCAGCCCGGCCCCGTCCCCGTGCCCGCCCTCGAACATGTACCCGGCCCCACCGGAGCCCGCGCCCGCCCCACCGGAGCCCGCGCCGGCCGCGCCCGTGCCGCCCGCCCCGGCCGCCCCGCCCTCCGCGTATCGCCGCCGCTCCTTCGCGTACCGGTGCCGCCCCGCCCACCCCGCCGCGACGAGCGGCGGGCGCCGCTCGTCGAGCAGGGCCTCCTCCCGGCCGCGTACGTACGCCGTGTACGCCTGCGGGCTGGTGAACCAGGGCGACGGGTCCTCGCCGAACACCCGCGCCCGCTTGGCCAGCACGTACCCGAACTCCTCCGGCGTGAGATAGCCGAGCTTCTGGCTCGACAACCGGTCCTCGCGGTACGCGTCCAGCAGCAGCCACCCGGTCCCGAGGTATGTCGTCACGGTGTCGGTGAGGATCTCGTTGTCCCGCGTCCCGGGGAAGGTCAGCCCGAGCCGGTGCAGCAGCACATGGGTGATCTCATGGGCGAGCGCCGCGCCGATGTCCCGCCGATGCGTCCGGAAGCGGTCGTTCAGCTCGATGAAGTACTCGGGCCCCGCGGCCAGTTCGACACTCGCGGCGTGCTCCATGGCGCGGAAGCTCACGATCATCCGTGCCTCCGGCAGCCTCAGCTGCCGCACCAGCGCGTGAGCCACCCGGTGTGCGCCCAGGTGCAGGTCGTCGGTGTCCGCGAAGGCCACCTCGGCGGGGGCGACGCTGGTGGCGTACTCGAACAGCCCCTCGTACGAGATCCTCCGGTAGAGCGCGGTGATCGCCTCCCGCACCGTGTCGAGGTGCGGAAAGCCGTGGACCACCTCACCGCCGACCCCACGGGCCCCGTCGGCCCCGGCCTTGCCGCTCCTGCCGTTCGCCACGTCCCTACCCCCAAGCACGACGTCGACCCTGCCCCGAGGTCCCGGGCTCGCTCGACCAAGGGGGATCTCCTCCACAGTAAGGCCGCCGCCGACGGTACGGCGTGCCCCTCGCGGGGGGCTGCCGGCTGGCCGAAAACACGGCCTTGTGACGGCCGCGCCGGCCTTCGGATAATCCCGTGTCATGCCTTGACGAGCACATGTCATCATCACGGCTGTGCGGCTCGTCGTGCGCAGGTTCAACCCCCCACGAAAGGCAGACAGTTGAAGAAGACACTGGTCCGTGCCCTGAAGAGATTCGCCACCGTCGGCGCCGTCGTGCTCGCCGCGGTCAGCCTCCAGCCGCCCGCCGCCTCCGCGGCCCCCGCGCCCGTCGTCGGCGGCACCCGCGCCGCCCAGGGCGAGTTCCCCTGGATGGTCCGCCTCTCCATGGGCTGCGGCGGGTCCCTCATCACCCAGCAGATCGTCCTGACGGCCGCCCACTGCGTGAACGGCTCCGGCGACAACACCGGCATCACCGCCACCGCCGGCGTCGTCGACCTGCGGAGCGGCTCCGCCGTCAAGGTCCGCTCCACCAAGGTCCTCCAGGCCCCCGGCTACAGCGGCAGGGGCAAGGACTGGGCGCTGATCAAGCTCGCCCGGCCGATCGACCTGCCCACCCTCGGCATCGCCGACACCACGGCGTACAACAGCGGCACCTTCACCGTCGCCGGCTGGGGCGCGAACCGCGAGGGCGGCAGCCAGCAGCGCTATCTGCTGAAGGCCCAGGTCCCGTACGTCTCCGACGCCCGCTGCCGGCAGTCGTACGGCAGCTCCCTCGTCCCCGCCGAGGAGATCTGCGCCGGCTACGCCGGCGGCGGCGTCGACACCTGCCAGGGCGACTCCGGCGGCCCCATGTTCCGCAGGGACAACGCGGGCGCCTGGATCCAGGTCGGCATCGTCAGCTGGGGTTACGGCTGTGCCCGCCCGAACTACCCCGGCGTCTACACCGAGGTCTCCACCTTCGCCTCGGCGATCAAGTCGGCGGCGGCGAACCTGTAGCGCCGCACCGGCCGGCACGACGGCCTCCGGCACCGTGAGCCGACCGCCGGGCCGGCACCGGGGAGGGGCAGGTCGCGGCCCGCACCGCCGACCTGCCCCTTCACACCGGTCCCGCATCCCGAACACCCCGGCCGAGCCCTCCACGACCGGTCTAAGCTCGCCGTATGAGCACGAGCGACATGCGAGACATCGACGACACCGTCGTCGCCGAACTGACCCGCCTCCGCGAGAGCATCGACAACATCGACGCGGCCGTCGTCCACATGCTGGCCGAACGCTTCAAGTGCACCCAGCAGGTCGGCCTGCTCAAGGCCCGGCACCACCTGCCACCGGCCGACCCCTCCCGCGAGTCCCGCCAGATCGCCCGCCTCCGCCAGCTCGCCGAGACCGCCAACCTCGACCCGGCGTTCGCCGAGAAGCTCCTGAACTTCATCATCGCCGAGGTGATCCGCCACCACGAGACCCTGGCCGGCAACACCACCGCCCACGAAACCCCCTGACCACACCCCCTGACGATCTCCTGACGCTGACAGCGGAACCCCCTGCCCCGCCCCCACCCCATCGGGCAGCATGGGGCCCATGCCCGTACTGACGCGCGATGAGGCGCAGACCCGAGCCCGGTTCCTCGACGTCACCCGCTACACGATCGACCTCGACCTCACCACCGGCGACGACACCTTCGACTCGACCACCGTCATCGAGTTCACCGCCCTCGCCGCCGGTGACACCTTCGTCGAACTCAAGCCCGCGGAGCTGCGCGGCGCGACCCTGGACGGGCAGCCCCTCGACCCCACGGCCCTGGACGACAACCGCCTCCCCCTCACCGGCCTCGCCGAGGGCCCGCACGAGCTGCGGATCGACGCCGCCATGCGGTACTCGCGCACCGGCGAGGGCATGCACCGGTTCACCGACCCGACCGACGGTGAGACGTACACGTACACGCAGCTCTTCCTCGACGACGTCCAGCGCGTCTTCGCGGCCTTCGACCAGCCCGACCTCAAGGCCGTCTTCGACGTCGCCGTCACCGCGCCCGACCACTGGACGGTCCTCGCCAACGGCGTCACCACCCGCCAGGACGACGGCCGCTGGACGGCCGCCAGCACGCCCCGCGTCTCCACGTACCTCGTCGCCGTCGCCGCGGGCCCCTGGCACTCCCTCCGCACCGAGCACGCCGGGCTGCCCTTCGGCATCCACTGCCGCCGGTCCCTCGCACCGCACCTCGACGCGGACGCGGCCGAGATCCTCGACATCACACGGCAGTGCTTCGACCGGTACCACGAGAAGTTCGACGAGCCGTACCCCTTCGACTCCTACGACCAGGCGTTCGTCCCCGAGTTCAACGCCGGCGCCATGGAGAACCCCGGCCTCGTCACCTTCCGCGACGAGTTCGTCTTCCGCTCCGCCGTCACCGTCATGGAACGCCAGACCCGCGCCATGGTCATCGCCCACGAGATGGCCCACATGTGGTTCGGCGACCTCGTCACCCTCAGGTGGTGGGACGACATCTGGCTGAACGAGTCGTTCGCCGAGTACATGGGCTACCAGACCGTCAACGAGGTCACCGGCCGCTACCCGGACACCTGGATCGGCTACGGCATCGCCCGCAAGTCCTGGGGGTACGACGCCGACCAGCGGCCGTCCACACACGCCGTCGCCCCCGACCCGGACGCCGTCCCCGACACCGCCTCCGCGCTCCTCAACTTCGACGGCATCTCCTACGCCAAGGGCGCCTCCGCCCTGCGCCAGCTCGTCGCCTGGGTGGGGGAGAAGGAGTTCCTCGCCGGTATCAACAACCACTTCGCCCGCCACAAGTTCGGCAACGCCACCCTCGCCGACTTCATCGACAACCTCGCGTCCGCCACCGACCGCGACGTCCACGCCTGGGCCGAGGCGTGGCTGCGGACCACCGGCATCGACACCCTCACCGCGGAGGTCACCACCGAACCCGGACGCTGGACCCTCGACCTCCGCCAGGACGGCACCCGTCCCCACCGCGCCACCATCGGCGTGTACGACCGCGACCTCAGCGACGGCCGCGCCCTCGTCGTCCGAGAGCGGTACGAGACCGACATCCCCCGGCAGGACGTGCCCGAGAGCAGGCCGGGCACCCGCCCGGCGCTCGTCGTGCCGAACGAGCACGACCTCACATACGCCAAGATCCGCCTCGACGCCGTCTCCGAGCAGACCGCCCTGCGCACCCTCTCCGGCGTCCCCGACCCGCTCACCCGCGCGGTCCTCTGGAACACCCTGCGGGACATGGTCCGCGACGGCGACCTCGACCCCGACGCCTACCTGGCGACCGCCCACGCGCACCTCCCCGAGGAGACCGACGTCGCCATCGTCGAGGGCGTCCTCGGCTTCGCCGCCCACCAGATCGCCGACCGCTACCTCCCCGCGGTCGACCGCACCGCCGCCCGCGCCACCCTCACCGACCTCACCCGCGACCTCATCCGCCGCACCGAGGACGGCTCCAACCCCGGCCTGCGCCTCACCGCCGTACGCAACTTCATCGACTGCACCGACCGCACCGGCGTCCTCCACGGCTGGCTCGCCGACGGCGCCGTCCCCGGCGGCCCCGACCTCGACCCGGAGCTGCGCTGGCGCGTCCTCCGGCGCCTCGCCGTCCTCGGCGCCACCGACGAGGCCGCCATCGCCGCCGAACTCGACCGCGACCCGAGCGCCACCGGCCAGGAGGGTGCCGCCCGCTGCCGCGCCGCCCTTCCCGCGCCCGCCGCCAAGGACGCCGCCTGGGAGCGCATGTTCCACGACGACTCCCTCTCCAACTACCTGTTCAGCGCCACCGCCGAGGGCTTCTGGCAGCCCGAGCAGGCCGACCTCCTCGCCCCGTACGTCCCCCGGTACTACCCGGAGGCCACCGCCCTCGCCGCCCGTCGCGGCCCCGCCATCGCCACCGCCGCCGGCCGCCAGGCGTTCCCCGGCTACACCGTCACGCCCGAGAACCTGCGCCTCGGCGAGGAGCACCTCACCCGCCCCGACCTCACCCCGGCCCTCCGCCGCCAGCTCGTCGACCGCCTCGACGACCTCCGCCGGGCCCTCCGCGTACGCGAGGGGTGAGACCGCCCGACGGCGAGCGCCCCCGGCACCGCACCACCGCCGGGGGCGCTTCCGCGTGCGGCGCCGTCCCTCGTTCGGGTACCGATCCCGCACACCCCGCCCACAGTCCGCACACCGGGTACACGCTGGCGCACGGAACCTTACGCACTCGTGGAAGGCAACTCCCCGATGACCGCCAGCCCCGCCCCCGCCCCCCGGCAGCAGCCCGGACCCGACCAGCCGTACGACCTCGTCGGCATCGGGATCGGCCCCGGGAACCTCTCCCTCGCGGCCCTCGCCCACGGCGTCCCCGGGGGTCTCGCCACCGCCTTCTACGAGCAGCGCCCCGCCTTCCACTGGCATCCGGGTCTCCTCATCGAGGGCACCACCGTCCAGGTCCCGTTCCTCGCCGACCTCGTCAGCCTCGCCGACCCCACCAGCCCCTGGTCGTTCCTCAACTACCTGCGCGGCCGCGACCGGCTCTTCCCCTTCTACGTCGCCGAGCGCCTCCACATCCAGCGCGCCGAGTACGACGCCTACGGCCGCTGGGTCAGCGACCACCTCCCCGGCCTCCACTTCCACCACCAGGTCGACTCCGTCCGCTGGAACCCCGAACTCGACCTGTTCGAGATCGACCACACCCGGCTCGACGGCGACGGCGAGGCCGAGGCACTGGGCCGCACCCACAGCCGCAACATCGCCCTCGGCGCGGGCACGGAGCCCTACGTCCCCGATCCCCTCAAGCCGCTGGTCGACGCCCCCACCGTGCCCGTCCTCCACTCCGCCGACTATCTGGCCCACCGCGAGCGGCTCCGGGCCGCCGGGCACATCACCGTGATCGGTTCCGGCCAGTCCGGCGCCGAGGTCTTCCTCGACCTGCTCCGCGGCCGTCCCCACGGCCGGGAGGGAATCACCTGGCTCACCCGCGGCGACGCCTTCGCCCCCAGGGAGCACTCAGGGCTCGGCCTCGAACACTTCACCCCCGACTACACCCGCTACTTCCACGCCCTTCCCGAGCAGGTACGCGACGATCTCGTCCCCCGCCAGTGGCGCCTCCACCAGGGCATCGCCCCCGACACGCTCGCCGCCATCCACGACGAGCTCTACCGCCGTACGCTCCACGGCGGCTGGCCCGACGCGGTCCTCACCCCCGGCGTGCGCGTCCGCACCGCCGGCCGCCTCGCCACCACCATGGTCGAACTCCACCTCGAACACACCCAGCAGGGCACCCGCTCCCGCCTCACCACCGACGCCGTCGTCCTCGCCACCGGCTACCGCGAGCGCCCCCTGCACCGCCTCCTGGCCGCGCTCGACCCGTACATGCGCCGCGACTCCAGGGAACGCCCCCGCGTCGACGAACACCACCGGCTCGTCCTCGACCCGTCCGTCACAGGCAGCGTCTACGTACAGAACGCCGAGACCCACACGCACGGCGTCGGCGCGCCCGGCCTCGGCCTCACCGCCTGGCGCAGCGCCGCCATCCTCAACCACCTCACCGGCAAGGAGCCCTACCCCCTGCCGGAGCGCACCGCGTTCACCGGCTTCGGCCTGGAGCGGCGCGAGCCCTCGCACGTCGTCCCCGAACAGGGCAGGAAGCTCACGCCGCTCAGCCGACAGATCTAGAACACCGGCGTGCCCTCACGGGTCAGCCGCCACCCCACCGACGCGAACTCCGCCGGGTCCAGCGTGCCCCTGGCCCGCACCCACTGGATGATGGTGTTGCGGATCTCGTCCGAGTCCGCCCACACCTGCTTCGCGTTCGCCACGTGCGGGAACGCCCCGCCGCCGCTCGCCCGGTAGTTGTTCACCGCCAGCACGAACTCGGCCGCCGGGTCGACGGGCGCGCCCCGGAACGCCAGGTTCACGATCCGCGACCCCACCGGCCGCGCGATGTCGATGTCGTACGTCAGCCCGTACACCGCGTCGTAGTTGTAGTCGGGCGTGCCGTCCGCATTGGTCAGCTTCGCCGTGTCCACCGGCTCACCCGCGGCGGTCCGTACGTAGTACTTCGCCGAGTACTCCAGGTACTCCTTCAGCTGCGCGCCCGTCAGTACGCGTGCCTCCAGCGTGTTCTCGAACGGGTACAGGCCCGCCGCGTCCCGGATCGTCACCTCACCGGCCGGGATCGCCGCCGAGCGCGAGAAGCACGACGCCTGCGACAGCACCGGGAACGACGCGTACGCCCCGTCGGCCAGCGCGGCCTTCACCGTCTCGGCCTGGACGTGGTTGATCAGATCGATGATCGGCTCGTCCCGCCACGGCGCCTGCGCCGTCGACATCTCGACCGGCGATGTACCGATCACCTGGTTGACGTACGCCACGACCTTCTCGTGCTCGTCCGCCAGCAGCTTCACGATCTCCGGGTCCTCGTCGACGGCGTTGGAGTTCAGCACCTGCGCGCCGACCGTCTCGACCACCCAGCGGCCCTTCGACCAGACCAGTCCGAAGTCGAACAGCGTCAGCCGCTGGCCCCACTTGAGCGGCTCCGACAGCACGACCTCGCGCCCGGTCTCCTTGTTCGCCACCCGGTACTCGGGGATCTCCGTGTGCGCGTGGCCCACCAGGATCGCGTCGATGCCCGGCACCTGCTCGGCCACGAGCGCCGCCGCGTTCTCGACGTAGGGCAGCTGGTCCCCGTACGACGATGTGCCGCTCGACCCCGAGTGCGCCGACACGATCACCACGTCCGCGCCCATGGAGCGGAGCCTCGGCACCCAGTGGGCCGCCTGCTCCTCCAGGCCGGGGAAGACCATCCTGCCGCTGACATGCGCCTTGTCCCAGATCGCGATGCCGGGGTTCGTCAGGCCGAGCACCGCGACCCGCACGTCCCGGCCGCAGGGCGTCCGCAGCCGGTGCATGCTGTACGGCGGGAACGCCGGCCGCAGGGTCTTCGCGTCCAGCGCGTTGGCGCCGAGCAGCGGGAAGTCGCACTGCTCCTCGAACTTCCGCAGCAGCGGGATGCCGTAGTTGAACTCGTGGTTGCCCAGCGCCGCCGCGTCGTACCCGATGGCGTTCATCGCCTGCGCCATCGGGTGGACCGGGCCGGCCCCGGCCGTGATCGGGTCGACCTTGGCGTAGTAGTACGAAAGCTGGGTGCCCTGGATGGTGTCACCCGCGTCGATCAGCAGAGTGTTGCGGCGGCCCTTCTCCCCCCGGACCCGCTCCACGAGCGTCGAGATCTTCGCCAGGCCGACGTCGTTGTGCGCCCGGTCGTCGAACTCGCGGTCCGTGAAGTAGTCCCAGTTGAAGACATGGCCGTGCAGGTCGGTCGTGCCCATCACGGTGAAGGAGTAACGTTTCGCCGCCGGCTTCGCCTGAGCGGTGGGCGCGGCGGCCGCACCGGCCGCGGTCACACCGGCCACACCGGCACCGACGGCGGCGGACCGCTCAAGAAAGGACCTGCGGTTCAGCGGCATGCGTACTCCCCTTTTGTCCCTGTGCTTCTGTCCCTGTGCACAACGCGCGTAGACACGACGCGCGTAGATTCTGGCCCAGCCGTGCCGGCACCGAACACCCCCCACGAGGTTTCGATCTGATGACCAGGTGCGAAAGACACCACATGGCCACCCCCGAGACCCCCCGTATCACCGTCCGCGGCGAAGCCCGCGTCGAGACCGAACCAGACCTCGCCCGTATCGGCGTCACCGTGACCGCCCGCGGCACCGACCGCCGCTCCACCCTGGAGGACCTCACCCGCCGCAACGCCACCGCGCTCACCCTCATCAAGAGCTACGGGGACGCACTCGACGCGCTCGAGACCGGCACGCTCACCCTCACACCCGAACTCACCCGGCGCGGCCGCGGCGAGCAGATCCGCGCCCACCACGGCTCCGTCCACCTCACCGCCACCGTCACGGACTTCACCGCGCTCGGCGAACTCGCCACCCGCCTCGCCGACCTGGAGCTCACCCGAGTCGACGGACCCTGGTGGTCCCTGCGTCCCACCTCGCCCGCCCATGCCGAGGCCCGCCGCCAGGCGGTCATGGACGCCGTCCGGCGTGCCCGCGACTACGCCCACGCCCTCGGCACCGAACTCGGCGCCCTCCTCGAACTCGACGACACCGCGCCCGAGGACGCCGTCCCGTACGGAGCCGGCGCCCCGCGCGCGGCCTTCGCCGCGGAGGCCGCGGACGCCGCCCCACCCCTCGACCTCGAACCCCAGCGGCAGACCGTCACCGCACACATCACCGCCCGCTTCACCCTCCACCCGCCGACCCTCTGAACCCTCGCGACCCGCTCATCGGAGCGCCCCACCGCCCACTTCAACACTTGTCAACCATCGGCCATCCAAAGGAGGTTGACCCGTCATTCACAGCCAATCCTCTACCCATCGGTAAGCCATAGGCTCGGACCATGCGCCGAGCCAAAATCGTCTGCACCCTGGGACCCGCGACCCATACATACGACCAGATCAAGGCACTCGTCGAGGCTGGGATGGACGTCGCCCGCTTCAACCTCAGCCACGGCACGTACGCCGACCACGAAGAACGCTACGAACGCGTCCGCAAGGCCGCCGACGAGACCGGCCGCAGCGTCGGAGTCCTCGCCGACCTTCAAGGCCCGAAGATTCGCCTCGGCCGCTTCCGTGAAGGACCCGTACTCCTTGAACGCGGCGACGACTTCACCATCACCACCGAGGCCGTGCTGGGCGACCGCTCCCTCTGCGGCACCACATACGCGGGCCTCGCCGACGACGTCGCCGCGGGGGAGCGCATCCTCGTCGACGACGGCCGGGTCGCCCTCCATGTGACCGCCGTCGACGGCACCCGGGTCCACACGCGTGTGGTCGAGGGCGGCATGATCTCCGACCACAAGGGGCTCAACCTGCCCGGCGTCGCCGTCTCCGTCCCGGCCCTCTCCGAGAAGGATGTCGAGGACCTCCGCTGGGCGCTGCGCACCGGCGCGGATGTCATCGCCCTCTCCTTCGTCCGCAGCGGCCGCGACGTCGAGGACGTCCACCGTGTGATGGAAGAGGAGGGCCGCCGCGTCCCGGTCATCGCGAAGATCGAGAAGCCGCAGGCCGTACAGTGCGTCGACGGCATCGTCGCCGCGTTCGACGGCATCATGGTCGCCCGCGGCGACCTGGGTGTCGAAATGCCCCTGGAGCAGGTGCCGATCGTCCAGAAGCGCGCCGTCAAGCTCGCCAAGCGGAACGCCAAGCCGGTCATCGTCGCCACCCAGATGCTCGACTCGATGATCGAGAACTCCCGCCCCACGCGCGCCGAGGCCAGCGACGTCGCCAACGCCGTCATCGACGGCACCGACGCCGTGATGCTCTCCGGCGAGACCAGCGTCGGCCGGTACGCCGTCGAGACCGTCCGCACCATGAGCCGCATCGTCGCCGCGGCCGAGGAGGACGTCCTGGCGAAGGGGCTCCCGCCGCTGACCGAGCGGAACAAGCCCCGCACCCAGGGCGGCGCCGTCGCCCGGGCCGCCGCCGAGATCGGCGACTTCCTCGGGGCGAAGTTCCTGGTCGCCTTCACTCAGTCCGGCGACACGGTCCGGCGCCTCAGCCGCTACCGCTCGCCGATCCCGCTGCTCGCCTTCACCCCGGACCCGGCGACGCGCTCGCAGCTCAACCTCACGTGGGGCGTGGAGACCTTCCTCGGCCCGCACGTCGAGTCGACGGACGCGATGGTCGCCCAGGTCGACGAGCATCTGCTGAAGATCGGCCGCTGTCAGAAGGGCGACATCGTGATCATCACCGCGGGCTCCCCGCCGGGTGTCACGGGTTCCACGAACCTGGTCCGCGTCCACCGCATCGGCGAGGACATCGTGTAGCCGCAGCGACGAGCGCGCGCCGGTGCGCGCGCTCTCACGCCTGTGAACTGGGGTTTCTTATCACCGACGGGTGCGACACATCGGCTGCAGCGCGACCATGGAATCGAAGTAAAAGTACCCCGGGTGGGATTCGAACCCACACTGGATGCTGTTTGAGAGCACTGCCTCTGACCGATTGGGCTACCGGGGCTCGCAGAATCAAAGGTTTCCCCCGACCCGCTGCGTGTCCACCATACCGCAGCTAGGTAGGCTCATGGGGAGCTGTACCGCCCCGCAACGAGGAGCCTCCGTGACCGCCCCCGAGTCGCCCCAGCCCGTCGCCGACGACGACAAGTCGCACGTCCCGCCGCTGACGACCCGTGTCGTCATCGCCGAGGACGAGGCCCTCATCCGCCTCGACCTCAAGGAGATGCTGGAGGAAGAGGGCTACACCGTCGTCGGTGAGGCCGGGGACGGGGCCAGGGCCGTCGAGCTCGCCCGGGAGCACCGGCCCGACCTGGTGATCCTCGATGTGAAGATGCCCGTCCTGGACGGCATCTCCGCCGCCGAGAGGATCGCCGGAGAGTCGATCGCCCCGGTCCTGATGCTCACCGCGTTCTCGCAGCGGGAGCTGGTGGAGCGGGCGCGTGACGCGGGCGCCATGGCGTACCTGGTGAAGCCGTTCAGCAAGAGCGACGTGGTGCCGGCCATCGAGATGGCGGTGTCGCGGTTCGCGGAGCTGCGGGCGCTGGAGAAGGAGGTCGCGGACCTCGCGCAGCGGCTGGAGACGCGGAAGCTGGTGGACCGGGCGAAGAGCATCCTGCAGACCCAGTACGGGCTGACGGAGCCGGCGGCGTTCCGCTGGATCCAGAAGACGTCGATGGACCGTCGTCTGTCGATGCAGCAGGTGGCCGAGGCCGTCATCGAGGACGCCGAGGAGAAGAAGGCCGCGAAGGGCCAGTAGGCGCCTACGGGGCCTCACAAGGCCGGTACGAGGCCGGTATGAGGTCGGTATGAGGTCGCCCTACGGCACCCTACGGGGCCGTGTGCACGGCCCGGGTCGGGTGCGCCCGGGCCCGCGTGAACCGTGTTCGACATATGGGAGCCCCCGGCCCCGTGTCCGCTCCCCCAGGGGGTGCGGGGCAGGTCCGGGGGCTTCCGCGTTCCCCGCTCCGCCGCAGCTCAGGGGTGGTTCTCGCGGGGCTCGTCGGCTGCCCCGGAGATCATGTGCGTGGTCGTCCGGCTGTCCGCTGGCCGGTAAGGAGTGTTCTGTTTCCGGCGCATGACGCAGGTCACAGGGCGATCACACATCGCCCGGTCACCTATCGGTTGAGCCGAACAGACGATTACATTCCCCGCACACCGCACGGACAAGCGGTGTCATGTGAGGAAGTTGTTCGAACTTCCTGCCTACACAAGATCGTTCGGGCGGCTCCAGGGAGTGCGTTGTGCTGAACAAGACCATCGTCAGGCTTGCGGTTCCATTCGCTGTGGGAGCTCTGGCGTTGACCGGATGCAGCAGCTCGGACAGCGACGACGGCACCGTCAAGATCGCTTTCCAGGGCCCGCTGTCGGGTGACAACGTCGCCCTCGGCGAGAACATGCAGAACGGCGTGAAGCTCGCCATCGACCAGGCCAACGCCAAGGGCGATCTGGGCTTCAAGATCGAGTACGTCGCCGCCGACGACCAGGGTCTGCCGGACAAGGCGACGGCCGCCGCCCAGAAGGTCATCGACGACGAGAGCATCGTCGCCGTCGTCGGCCCCGCCTTCTCGGGTGCCACCAACACCGCCTCGCCGCTGTACGCGGAGGCCGGTCTGGTGACGGTGTCCCCGTCGGCCACCAACCCGACGCTGACGGACCCGAAGAACAACTTCACCAGCCTCCTGCGCGGTGTCCCCAACGACAATCAGCAGGGCGCCGGCATGGCGACCTACTACGCCAAGAAGCTCCAGGCCAAGAAGGTCTATCTGCTCGACGACAAGACCGACTACGGCGCGGGCCTGGCGGGTGTCGCCGAGAAGGGCCTGAAGGACGCCGGCATCGAGGTCGTGCGCAAGTCCGTGCCGCAGAAGACGCCGGACTACAGCGCCACCGCCAAGGACGTCGTCAACTCCAAGGCCGACGCGCTGATCTACGCGGGCTACTACCAGGACGCGGCTCCGTTCGCCAAGAAGCTGAAGGAAGCCGGCTACAAGGGCGCGGCGATCTCCGGTGACGGCACGAACGACGCCAAGTTCATCGAGCTGGCCGGTGACGCGTCGGAGAACTGGTTCCTGACCTGCCCCTGCACGGACGCCACGGTCGAGGCGGGCACGAAGAAGTTCTCGGCCGACTACCAGAAGGCGTTCAACCGCGCTCCGGGTACGTACTCGGCGGAGTCGTACGACATCACCAACATGGTGATCGAGCAGATCAAGGCGGCCAAGGGCGATGTGCAGCGCGAGGCGCTGCGCGACGCGCTGGCCAAGGCCACCTACAAGGGTCTGACGAAGACGTTCTCCTTCGACGAGAACGGTGAGTTCAAGGGTACGGACGTGTACCTGTACCAGGTGAAGGACGGCAAGATCGCCTACCAGGGCAACGTCAACGAGCTGGCCGGCTGACGCCGCAACGGCTGAACGCCAGGTGATCGGGGGTCGGGAGGCGCTGGTCGTCTCCCGGCCCCCGGTCCGGCTCCGGGGCCCGTCAGGGGGGTCCCGACCGTGTCTGATCCCGCATCATGTTCCGCCGCGGGGCGCTGCCGCGCCATGAGCGCCACGGCTCCGCCCGGTTCCCACAAGGAAGTCCTTCCATGTCCCTTCAGGAATTCTGGGACTATCTCGTCCTAGGTGTGATGCTCGGCTCCTTGTATGCCGTCATCGCCATTGGCTACACCCTTGTCTACGGCGTCCTCCAGCTGATCAACTTCGCGCACAGCGAGGTCTTCATGCTCGGCGCGTACGGCAGTCTCATCGTGCTCCAGCTGGTGGACCCGGGGGACAACCCCTCGGCCCTGGCGTCCATCGGATTCGTCGCGCTGGCGATGGCCGGCTCCGCGCTCTTCGGCGGGGTGACGGCGTACGGTCTCGAGAAGGTGGCGTACCGGCCGTTGCGGCGGCGGGGGGCGCCGCGCCTGATCTTCCTGATCACAGCGATCGGCGCGTCGTTCTTCCTCTACAACCTGGCGGGCAAGCTCTTCGGCCGCGACCCGATGACACTGCCGGAGATGTACGACAACCACACCGTGTTCAGCTTCTTCGGCGCCGGTGTGAACGTCACTCAGATGCTGCAGTTCCTCACCGCCGTGGTGATGATGATCGCCCTCGACCTGGTGGTGAACCGGACGAAGCTCGGCAAGGGCATCCGGGCGGTCGCCCAGGACGCCGAGGTCGCCTCGCTGATGGGTGTGGACATCGACCGGGTCATCTCGCGGACGTTCGTCATCGGCGGTGTGCTCGGCGGTGTCGCGGGATTCCTGTTCGCCAACCTGAACCAGGTGTCCTACACGATGGGCTTCATCCCCGGCATCACGGCCTTCGCCGCCGCTGTGGTGGGCGGTATCGGCAACATCCGCGGCGCGATGGCCGGTGGCGTGCTGATCGGTGTCGTGGAGACGATGACGGTGCCGCTGCTCGGCGACGAGTGGCGGAGCGTGTCCGCGATGGTGGTTCTGATTCTCGTGCTGATGTTCCGTCCGATGGGCATCCTCGGTAAGCAAGTGGGGAGGGCCGCATGAGCACGGTGGAGTCTTCCACGAAGGACGTGGCTTCCGCGGCGAGCAGGCTGCGTCGTACGGCCTGGTACCAGCAGCCGCGGTACACGAGGCTGTGGGCGCTGCTGGCGCTGGGTGTGCTGCTGGCGCTGGTCACCGGCGAGCAGGGCAACACACGGGACATCTTCTTCTCGATCGAGAGCTCGCTGACGGGCGTCAACCTGTGGGTGTGCCTGGCGCTGACGGTCGGTGTGTGGGCGCTGCGGGAGTTCGCGGCCGAGCCGATCAAGGGCGCGGCGGAGCAGGTCAGGTCGGCCGTCGGCCGCCCGACGGAGTCCGTACTCGGCCGGGTCCGGGGCGACCAGCGGCTGCGCTGGGGCCTGATCCTGCTGGCGCTGGTCCTCGCGCTGTGGGTGCCGTCGCTGCTGTCGCGGACGTGGCAGACGGTGCTGGTCGACCAGATAGCCATCTTCGCGCTGCTGGCGATCGGCCTGAACGTGGTGATCGGCTGGGCCGGTCTGCTGGACCTCGGCTTCTTCGCCTTCTTCGCGGTGGGCGCGTACTCGACGGCGTTCTGGACGGGCCGGCTGCCCGTCGAGCCGCCGGTGGTGCTCAACCCCTTCTGGGTCATCCCGATCGCGGTCGTGACGTGTCTGATAACGGGCCTGCTGCTGGGCGCGCCGACACTGCGGCTGCGCGGTGACTACCTGGCGATCGTGACGCTGGGCTTCCACGAGATCATCTACCTGGTCGCGAAGAACGCGGACGGCATCACGGGCGGCCCGCAGGGTGCCCGGCTCATCCCGGACTTCTCGTTCGACTTCGCGGGCATCGAGTACGAGTGGTCCATCAGGCCGCTGCCGTACTGGTACCTGCTGGTGTTCTTCATAGTTCTGGTGATCGTGCTCTTCTCGCGGCTCGAACACTCGCGGGTGGGCCGCGCGTGGACGGCGATCCGCGAGGACGAGATCGCCGCGGCGGCGAACGGCGTCGACACGGTGCGGTTCAAGCTGATGGCGTTCGCGATCGGCGCGTCGACGTCGGGTGTCGCGGGCGTGATCTTCACCAGCAAGTACGGCTACATCAACCCCGAGGTCTTCCCGCTCCTCCAGTCCATCCTGATCCTCGCGTACGTCATCTTCGGCGGCATGGGCTCGATCCCGGGTGTGCTGATGGGCGCGGCCGCGCTGGTGTGGCTGCCCGAGGCGCTGAAGGACTACGTGGACCCCTCGGACCGGTACATGTACCTGGGCGCCCTGCTTGTGATCATGATGATCTACCGGCCCCAGGGCATCTGGCCCTCACGCCGCCGGCAGCGTGAGCTGAAGCAGGCGGAAGAGGGCATCGGCGATGCCGACGCCATGTCCGAGCCGGCGGGAGGCAAGCTCTGATGACCACCGATGTGACGAGTGCGCCGGCCGAGGAGCTCGTGCTCCGGGCTTCGGATGTGACGCTGCGGTTCGGCGGGCTGACGGTTCTCGACAAGGTGAACCTGTCGATGCGCCGGGGCGAGGTGCTGGCGGTGATCGGCCCCAACGGCGCCGGCAAGACGTCGTTCTTCAACTCCCTGACGGGCGCGTACACACCGCAGGAAGGCAGGATCGTCTTCCTGCCGAAGGACGGTGGCGAGAATTCGCTGCTGGGCAGCAAGCCGCATCTGGTGAACCGGATCGGCCTCGCCCGTACGTTCCAGAACATCCGCCTGTTCTCGGCGCTGACGGCGCTGGAGAACGTGAAGATCGCGGCGGAGACCCGGCTCAAGGCCGGGCCCGTGTCGATCATGCTGGGGCTGCCGGGCGCCCGGCGGGCCGAGCAGCAGAGCGACGAACGGGCGCACCGGCTGCTGAAGTTCGTCGGCCTGGAGGACAAGCTCAACGAGATCGCCGGCAGCCTGAGCTACGGCGACCAGCGCAGCCTGGAGATCGCCCGGGCCCTCGCGACAGAGCCGCAGGTGCTGCTGCTGGACGAGCCGGCGGCCGGGACGAACCCGACGGAGAAGCTGGAGCTGGAGCAGCTGATCCGCCGCATCAACGCCGAACTGGGCGTCAGCGTCCTGCTCATCGAGCACGACATGCGCCTGGTGATGTCGGTCGCCGACCGTGTGATGGTCCTCAACTTCGGCAAGAAGATCGCCGAGGGCACGCCGAACGAGGTCCAGCAGCACCCGGCCGTGATCGAGGCGTACCTGGGCGCGTCCGCGGAGGACGCGGAAGCGGTCCGCCATGCGGTCGAGGACCACGAGCACGCGGCGTCGGACGCGGAGGCGACGGCGGACGCCGCCTCTTCGGAGACCGAGGACGCCGACGACGCCGACGACGCCGACGACGCCGACGACGCCGACGACGCCGACGATGCCGACGATGCTGCCGAGTCCGAGTCCGAGTCCGAGTCCGAGTCCGAGTCCGAGTCCGAGTCCGAGTCCGAGTCCGAGTCCGAGTCCGAGTCCGGGTCCGGGTCCGGGTCCGGGTCCGGGTCCGAGCCGGGGTCGGGCGCGGGTGACGGTGCTGCCTCGGACGGAGCCGAGGACGCCGACGGGGCCGACGAGGCCCAGGCGGACGGCGGGAGCCGTCCGCGGAGCGACGAGGAGAGCGGCCAGTGAGCACGACGGCACAGCTGCGCGAGGAGTCCGGCGAGGCCGGGGCCTCGGGCGAGACGCTGCTCGAACTGACGGGCATGCGGGTGTTCTACGGCGCCATCGAGGCGCTGAAGGGTATCGACCTGACCGTCGGCAAGGGCGAGATCGTCGCCCTGCTCGGCGGCAACGGCGCGGGCAAGACGACCACGCTGCGTACGATCTCCGGCATGCTGCAGCCCCGCCACGGCGAGGTGCTGCTGCGCGGCGAGCGGATCGACGGCATCAAGTCGCACGAGCTGGTCCGCTTCGGCATCGGGCATGTGCCCGAAGGCCGACGGGTGTTCGCCACGATGACGGTGCTGGAGAACCTGGAGATGGGCGCGTACCGGTTCTCCTCGGTCGACTCCGCCGACATGGACCGGGTGTACACGCTCTTCCCCCGCCTCGCCGAGCGGCGCTCGCAGCAGGCGGGCACCCTGTCCGGCGGTGAGCAGCAGATGCTGGCGATCGGCCGCGCCCTGATGGGCCGGCCGGAGCTGCTCCTGCTGGACGAGCCGTCCATGGGCCTGGCGCCGCTGATCGTGCAGCAGATCTTCGAGATCATCAAGGAGATCAACGAGCAGGGCACCACGGTGCTTCTGGTGGAGCAGAACGCCACGCAGGCGCTGGGCCTCGCCGACCGCGGGTACGTCCTGGAGACGGGTTCCGTCGCGATGTCCGGCCCGGCGGACGAGCTGCTGGCCGACACCCGGATCCGCGCGGCCTACCTCGGCGAGGGCGCGGCCTGAGCCGGTTGAGGTGAGAGCGCCGGGCGCCCCGTACAAGGGCACCCGGCGCTCTTCGCCGTCCGCGGGCCGTCAGGCGGAGCCCGGGAGGACCGCGGCGTCCTTCGCCGTGGCCTCACGCAGCATGCACGTCAGCCGTGCGGTGCAGACCCGCTTGTCCTGCTCGTCGGTGATGACGATCTCGTACGTGGCCGTGGACCGGCCGCGGTGCACCGGCGTCGCCACGCCGGTGACCAGCCCGGAGCGCACTCCACGGTGGTGGGTGCAGTTCAGGTCGACGCCGACGGCGATCTTCCGGGAGCCGCCGTGGAGCATCGCCCCGATGGACCCGAGGGTCTCGGCGAGCACGGCGGAGGCGCCGCCGTGGAGGAGCCCGTAGGGCTGGGTGTTGCCCTCGACGGGCATGGTTCCGACGACGCGCTCGGCGGCGGCCTCGACGATCTGCACGCCCATGCGGTTGCCGAGGTGGCCTGCGGAGAAGAGCGCGGGCAGGTCGACGCCGAGTGCGGCGTACTCGTCGATGACCTCTTGCGAAAACTTGACTGCGGTCTGCTCGCCCATGGGGCCCGAACTCCGTTCGTCGTCGTACGGCTGTCCTGGTGGTGCCGGCTGAGCGAACGCTCAGTCGGCGGGTGATTGTTCCAGACGGACGATGACGGACTTGCTGGCGGGGGTGTTGCTGACGTCCGCGGTGGCGTCCAGTGGCACGAGGACGTTGGTCTCCGGGTAGTAGGCGGCGGCGCAGCCACGCGCGGTGGGGTAGTGGACGACGCGGAAGCCGGGGGCGCGGCGCTCGGTGCCGTCGGTCCACTCGCCGACGATGTCCGCGTACGCCCCGTCCGCGAAGCCGAGCTCGCGGGCGTCCTCGGGGTGGACCAGGACGACGCGGCGGCCGCCCTTGATGCCGCGGTAGCGGTCGTCCAGGCCGTAGACGGTGGTGTTGTACTGGTCGTGGGAGCGCAGGGTCTGCAGCAGGAGCCGGCCCTCGGGCACCCGGGGGTACTCGACGGGGGCGGCGGTGAAGTTGGCCTTGCCGGTCGCGGTCGGGAAACGCCGCTCGTCACGTGGGGCGTGGGGGAGCGCGAAGCCGCCGGGATCGGCGGCGAGGCGCGCGTTGAAGTCCTCGAAGCCGGGGACCACGCGCGCGATGCGGTCCCGGATGGTGGCGTAGTCCCGCTCGAACTCCTCCCACGGTGTGCTGGACGCGGCGCCCAGGACCGCGCGGGCCATGCGGGCCACGATGGCCGGCTCGGACAGCAGAGCGGGACCGGCCGGCGGCAGATTGCCGCGCGACGCGTGCACCAGGCCCATGGAGTCCTCGACGGTGACGAACTGCCTGCCGCTCGCCTGGACGTCCTTGTCGGTCCGCCCGAGCGTCGGCAGGATCAACGCGCGCGTGCCGGTCACCGCGTGGGACCGGTTGAGCTTCGTCGAGACGTGCACGGTGAGCCGGGCGCGCCGCATCGCGGCCTCGGTGACCTCGGTGTCGGGCGTCGCGCCGACGAAGTTCCCGCCCATCGCGAAGAACACCTTGGCCTCGCCGTCCCGCAGTGCCTGGATGGAGCGGACGACGTCGTACCCGTGGTGCCGGGGCGACGTGATCCCGAACTCCTTGTCGAGGGCGTCCAGGAAGGCGTCCGTGGGGCGCTCGAAGATGCCCATCGTCCGGTCGCCCTGCACGTTGGAGTGGCCGCGGACCGGGCACACACCCGCGCCGGGGCGGCCGATGGCGCCGCGCAGCAGCAGGAGGTTCACCACCTCCCGGATGGTGGGCACGGAGTGCTTGTGCTGGGTGAGGCCCATGGCCCAGCAGACGATGGTGCGCCGGGAGTCGAGGACCATGCGCAGGGCCCGCTCGATCTCGTCCCGGGACAGGCCGGTGGCCGCGAGCGTCTCGTCCCAGTCGGCGGCGCGGGCGGCGGCCGCGAACTCCTCGTACCCGTGCGTGTGGGTGCGGACGAACTCCTCGTCGACCGCGCCGTCCGTCTCCAGGACCAGCCTGTTGAGGAGACGGAAGAGTGCCTGGTCGCCGCCGATGCGGATCTGGAGGAACAGATCGGTGAGCGCGGCGCCCTTGATCAGACCCTTGGGGGTCTGCGGGTTCTTGAAGCGCTCCAGGCCCGCCTCCGGCAGCGGGTTCACAGAGATGATCTTCGCGCCGGCGGCCTTGGCCTTCTCCAGGGCGGACAGCATCCGGGGGTGGTTGGTGCCCGGGTTCTGCCCGGCGACGATGATCAGGTCGGCCCGGTGGAGATCGTCGAGGGAGACGCTGCCCTTGCCGACGCCGAGCGTCTCGGTGAGCGCGGAGCCCGACGACTCGTGGCACATGTTCGAGCAGTCCGGCAGATTGTTGGTGCCGAACTCGCGCGCGAAGAGCTGGAGCAGGAACGCGGCCTCGTTGCTCGTGCGGCCCGATGTGTAGAAGAGGGCCTCGTCGGCGGAGCCGAGAGCCGTCAGCTCGTCGGCGATGATCTCGAAGGCCCGCTCCCAGCTGACCGGCTCGTACCGGTCGGCGCCCTCCGGCAGATACACGGGGTGCGTGATCCGGCCCTGCTGGCCCAGCCAGTAGCCGCTGCGCCCCGCCAGGTCGGACACCGGGTGCCCGGCGAAGAACGACGGCGTGACGCGGCGCAGCGTGGCCTCCTCGGCCACCGCCTTCGCGCCGTTCTCGCAGAACTCCGCGACATGCCTCTTGTCGCCCTCGGGCCAGGCACAGCCCGGGCAGTCGAAGCCGTCCTTCTGGTTGACCTTGAGGAGCGTGCGCGCGGTACGGCCGAGGCCCATCTGCTGCTGGGAGGCGCGCAGCCCGTGGACGACGCCGGGCAGCCCGGCGGCGGCGTGCTGGACGGCCGTCACCTGCGGAGCGTCCTGGACGGGGTCACCTGCGGGCGGCTTGCTGGCCATGGCGCACTCCCTCGTTTCGCCGTACGTGCGGTACGTCTCCGATCCTGTCACGCGGCACCGACGAGGCGGGACGCCCGTCCGTGGTTGTCAGTGCGGCGTGGCAGGATCGTGTGCGTGGCTGAGACAGCATCGAAGAAGACCGCACAAGACCGTCCGCGCCTGCTCCTCATGGACGGGCACTCCCTGGCGTACAGGGCGTTCTTCGCGCTGCCCGCGGAGAACTTCACGACGTCGAGCGGGCAGACGACCAACGCCGTCTACGGCTTCGCGTCGATGCTGGCGAACACGTTGCGTGACGAGGCGCCCACGCATTTCGCGGTGGCGTTCGACGTCTCGCGCAAGACCTGGCGCTCGGAGGACTTCCCGGAGTACAAGGCGAACCGCTCGTCGACGCCCGACGAGTTCAAGGGTCAGGTGGAGCTGATCGGCGAGCTGCTGGACACCATGCGCGCGGAGCGCTTCGCGGTGGAGGGCTACGAGGCGGACGACGTCATCGCCACGCTCGCCACGCAGGCGGAGGCGGCCGGCTTCGACGTGCTGATCGTCACCGGCGACCGGGACTCCTTCCAGCTGGTCTCCGACCACGTCACCGTGCTCTACCCGACCAAGGGCGTCTCCGAGCTGACCCGGTTCACCCCGGAGAAGGTCCAGGAGAAGTACGGTCTCTCGCCCAGCCAGTACCCGGACTTCGCGGCGCTGCGCGGCGACCCGTCGGACAACCTGCCGGGCATCCCGGGCGTCGGCGAGAAGACCGCCACGAAGTGGATCAACCAGTTCGGCTCCTTCAAGGAGCTGGTCGACCGCGCCGACGAGGTGAAGGGCAAGGTCGGGCAGGCGCTCCGCGACCACCTGGAGTCCGTGAAGCTCAACCGTCACCTGACGGAGCTGGTCCGGGACGTGGAACTGCCGAAGACCGTCACGGACCTGGAGCGGGCCCCGTACGACCGGACGGCGCTCAAGGGCTTCCTGGAGGTCCTGGAGATCCGCAACCCGAGTCTGCGGGACCGGCTGCTCGCCGTGGACCCGGGCGCCGAGGAGGAGACCCCCGCCCCGGCCGCCGGCGTCGAGCTGGACGGCTCGGTACTGGGCGCGGGCGAGGTGGCCCCGTGGCTGGAGCGGCACGGGGACAGGCCGCTGGGCATGGCCACGGTCGACAGCTGGGCGCTCGGCGTGGGCAGCGTCGCCGAGGTCGCCCTCGCCGCGGCGGACGGTGCGGCGGCCTGGTTCGACCCGTCGCAGCTCGACGAGGCGGACGAGCGGGCGTTCGCCGCCTGGATCGCCGACCCGGCCCGGCCGAAGGTCCTGCACAACGCCAAGGCCGCCATGCGCGTGTTCCCGGAGCACGGCTGGAGCGTCGCGGGCGTCACCATGGACACCGCGCTCGCCGCGTATCTGGTGAAGCCGGGCCGCCGCTCGTTCGCCCTGGACGCACTGTCCGTCGAGTACCTGGGCCGCGAGCTCGCCCCGGCGTCCGCCGCCGACGGCCAGCTGGCGTTCGGCGCGGACGACACGGCCGAGGCGGACGCGCTGATGACGCAGGCCCGCGCGGTCCTGGACCTGGGCGACGCGTTCACCGCGCGTCTGGAGGAGGTCGGCGCGACACGGCTGCTGCACGAGGTGGAGCTGCCCACGTCCGCGCTGCTGGCCCGGCTGGAGCGGCACGGCATCGCCGCCGACCGACCGCATCTGGAGGCGATGGAGCAGCAGTTCGCCGGCGCCGTCCAGCAGGCTATAAAGGAGGCGCACGCGTCTGTCGGCCACGAGTTCAACCTCGGGTCGCCCAAGCAGCTCCAGGAGGTCCTGTTCGGCGAGCTGAACCTGCCGAAGACCAAGAAGACCAAGACCGGCTACACGACGGACGCGGACGCGCTGGCGTGGCTGGCCGCGCAGACCGAGCACGAACTGCCGGTGATCATGCTGCGCCACCGCGAGCAGGCGAAGCTCCGCGTGACCGTCGAGGGCCTGATCAAGACCATCGCCTCGGACGGCCGGATCCACACCACGTTCAACCAGACGGTGGCGGCGACCGGCCGGCTGTCGTCCACGGACCCGAACCTGCAGAACATCCCGGTCCGCACGGACGAGGGCCGGGCCATTCGGCGGGGCTTCGTCGTCGGCGAGGGCTTCGAGGCCCTGATGACCGCCGACTACAGCCAGATCGAGCTGCGCGTGATGGCGCACCTGTCGGAGGACGAGGGCCTCATCGAGGCGTTCACCTCGGGCGAGGACCTGCACACCACGGTCGCCTCGCAGGTGTTCGCCGTCGACAAGTCGGCGGTCGACGCCGAGATGCGCCGCAAGATCAAGGCCATGTCGTACGGCCTGGCGTACGGCCTGTCGGCGTTCGGCCTGTCGCAGCAGCTGAACATCGAGGCGGCCGAGGCGCGGGCGCTGATGGACACGTACTTCGAGCGGTTCGGCGGGGTGCGGGACTATCTGCGCCGCGTCGTGGACGAGGCTCGCGCCACGGGCTACACGGAGACGATGCTGGGCCGCCGCCGCTATCTGCCGGACCTGAACAGCGACAACCGGCAGCGGCGCGAGATGGCCGAGCGGATGGCGCTGAACGCCCCCATCCAGGGCACGGCCGCCGACATCGTGAAGGTCGCCATGCTCAATGTGGACCGGGCGCTGGCCGGGGCCGGCCTGAACTCCCGGATGCTGCTCCAGGTCCACGACGAGATCGTGCTGGAGCTGGCCCCGGGGGAGCGGGACCGGGTCGAGGAGATCGTGCGCCGCGAGATGTCGGCGGCGGTCGAACTGCGCGCGCCGCTGGACGTGTCGGTGGGCGTCGGCCCCGACTGGGAGTCGGCGGCACACTGACGGCGGGTGAGCGGGGCCGACCTGGCCCGGGCC
>NZ_VSRY01000162.1:16798-20377 GCF_008271805.1 Streptomyces sp. TRM49041 | reverse complement strand
GACGGCCCCGGCGGCGCGCTCGGCTCCCGCCTTGACCTGCCGCAGCCCCGGCGTGGCCGCTGCGGCGCCGCCCTTGAGCCGGTCGACCCCCGCCCCCGCCTGCCGCACGCCGCGCTGAATGCCGCTCAGTGAGCGGGAGGCGCCACTGACGCGCATACGGAACGTTCTCAGCGCTCCGGTGACGCCCGCGAGCGGGTCGAGACGTCCCGGTGCGATCGCCGCGGCGCTCATCCGCGTGCCTTGGAGAGGAAGAGGAGGGCGGCGGCGGTCTCCTGGACGTCCTGGTCGGCGGCCTCGTAGTAGTTCTCGATACGGAAGCCCGCGCTCGCCCCTACGGCGGAGAGGGTCCGCGCCCGGCTGGCCCTTGCGGTGTGCCGGAGGAGCCGGTCGAGCTTGGACAGCGGCAGTACGGCCTCCGCCTCTCCCGCCTCGGCGACGATGGCGTGCACGCCGCCGCGGCGCGGCTGGACGACACCGCCCTCGGCGAGCAGCGGGATCCTCGGCAGGCTCACCCCGAAGGTCTTGCCGCCGATGCCGGGGATCCAGCCGGGGAGCGTGACCTTGATGCCGTTGAGCTTGCCGATGGCGGAGTTGATGATCCGGATCACGGCGTTGATCGGCCCCTTCACGGCGCCCTTGATCTTGTCGAACGCCCGGCCCGCGATGTCCTTGAGGCCGCCCCAGATGCTGGAGAGCTTCTCCTTCACCTTGCTGAAGGCTCGTGGGACGACGTTCTTGATCCAGTTGACGACCGGGGTGATGACCCGCTTGATGCCGTTCCAGACGGAGGAGACGACCTTCTTGACAGCCTTCATCACCGTCGTGATGATCTTCTTCCAGAGGTTGAAGTAGGTCTTGATGACCTTGGCGACGGCCTTGATGACGACCGTGATCGCCTTCTTGATGCCGTTCCAGACCTTCTTGATGAGGGCGCCGGCCTTCTTCATGATCGGCCCGATCACCTTCATGACCGAGCTGATGACCTTCTTGATGGCGCCGAAGACCTTCTTGATGACCTTCTGCATGGTCTTCGAGCGGGTGGCCATCTCGACCACCTTCTCGATGAGGGGCGCGAGAAGTCCGAGCAGGGTGCCGATGATGTTGCCCTTCATCGACTTGTTCAGGCCCTTCATGCCCTTGGACGCCTTGTCGGCGCCGGACTTGAACTTCCCGACCTGCGTACCGCTCTTCTGCCCGGTCCGTCCTGCCTTGGCCATCGACCGCTCGGCCTTGTCGGCGGCGCGCTGCATCTTCTGCAGCTCGCGGGCGGAGCCCTGGGCGGAAGTCTTGATCTTCTTGAGCTCGCGCTCACCGGTCGCGGCACTTCTGCCCAGGCTGCCGGCCGAGCGCCCCGCGGTGTCGAGCTGGGTCTTGAGTCCTTTGAGCGAGCCGCCGGCACGCCCCAGTGACTGCACGAGAGACATGGTGCTCCTCGATGTGTTCGGCGCGCTGGCGCCAGGAAGTACGGGAAGGGAGCGGCGCACGCCCGCGCCCTTTGCGCGGTTCAGCCGAGCGCCCGCTCCAGCCGCTCAGCCTCGGCACGGACCTCGCGCAGACTCGTCGCCGTCCGGTTCAGCTGCGCCGCCTCCGCCCGGTAGCCGTCCGCCGCCCGGCGCTGGCCGGGCCGGCCGGCCAGCGAACGGGACCGGTCCTCCGCGGTGTTGCCCCGGCGCTGCACGTCACCGGCGGCGGTCCCGGCGAATCGCTGCTGGTTGCGCAGGAGACCCCGGATGCTGGTCTCGTGCCGACCGAGCTGGTCCCTGTGGCGGTCGATCCGTGCGTCGAGGGCGATGATCCGGTCGTCGTCCCGGTCCAGGCGCCGGTTGTGGCTCCCGTGCTTGCGCGCATGCACGTCGAGGCGCGTGTGGACCTGCCGCATCTCCTGCTCCTGGAGCGCGTTGTCGGGCACGAAGGTCCGGAACAGGGAGCTGATGCGGGAGCCTTCCGTGGCCCGGAGGCCACGCTGCCAGATCGACGAGGCCATGGACTCGGTGACCGACGTGAGCGGATTCTTGATCAGCTGTGCGCCCATGAGGCTCACGCCGTTCGTGGTGATGGCCAGTGCCTCCACGTCCACCTTGACGGCCTGGAGGCTCCAGTAGAGCTGTTGGTGGGACGCCGTGAGGTCCTTCCACGGCTGGTCCACGGTGAGTTGCTTGAGATTCGCCAGGAACTGGGCGTTGAGCTGCGGGAACTCCAGCGGCTTCACCGCGCTCTCGACCGCCGCGAGCCTGGTCGCGTGATCGTTGATTCTCTCCGTCAGATAGGCGGGTGACATGGGTTGCGGTGTTCCCGGGTCCGGCGGGATGAGCATGTTACTCGACCTTTCCCTGTTTGGCGGGAGTTGTCCGCTGCTACGGTTCCGGCATGCCAGGGCGTCTCGTCTACGAATCGCACCCGCTGCCGTTTCTGCTCGTCGTGCTGGTGTGCCTCCCGGTCGTCGGCGTGCTCGGCCGGTTCTGGACGCGCGCGTCCGTGCTCGTACGGCGTGGGGAAGTGGTCGCGGCGGAAGAGCCGCAGGAGGGCGACCGGGACGAGTTCACCGTGGACGGCGAGCGGTACCGGTGCCTCTCCCCGGTGCCCCGTGAGCGGTGGAACGCGCTGACGGGTGAGGGGTGGCCGGAGGGGGAGGGGCCCCGGCTGATCGTCTACGATCCGCAAAACCCCCGGCGCAACGAGAGCCGACGGAATCTGCGCCCGGCGAGGCTCGGTGGCTGGGGGCTGGTGAGCCTGCTCGTCGTCATGCTGTTCACGTGGGCGGGGATCCGCCTGATGGCGTTCATCGGCTGACGGACACGGCATGGCATGTCGCGGCGCGTCACGGCTCACGTGAAGAAGCGCATCAGTTCGGTGCGGCTCGGTGCCTCCTGCGCCGAAGGCGCCTCCGGCTCCTCGTCCGAGGCTGCCCTCTGGTCACCCGGGCGGGGCACCGGCACCGGAGGCTCCGGGGGATCGGAGTCCTCGTCCGTGTTGACCGACGCGAACATCCAGTTGGCGGCGGCCAGGTGGTCCACCGCGGCGGCCAGGAGGTAGTCGGTGACCGTCCACTCGGCGGCGTCGGACTCCAGGGCGCGGGTCAGCGCGCTGTCCCGTGGCATGTGCTTGACCAGCACCGCGAGCCGGCGGGACGAGAGCCGGCCGCGGTGCCAGTCGAGCAGGTCCACGCCGTAGTGCCGGAGCAGGTCGGCTTCGAGAGCCTCGGCGTGTTCGTCGACGAACGCGTCGAGGCTCAGCCTTCCCCCAGGCCGAGCCCGGTCTCCTTGCCGTACGCCTCCAGGATCGCGGCGATGTCCTGCATCGTGACGTCGTGCCGCTCGAACCGGGCGAACTGCTGCTCGCCCAGCAGCAGCTCGAGCAGCCCGTCCACATCGTTGTCGTCCAGACCGCGCAGCGCGCGGGCGGTGGCGCGGGTCAGCTCGGTCGGCAGCTCGAAGGTGTCGCCGTCCATGGCGAAGGACCAGGTGCGGCCCAGCGCCTCCATGCGCTGCGCGCGGGCGGCGTTCACGTCGAAAGAGGTCATGCTTCTTCTCCTCGCGAAGGGAGCGTTGGTAGGGGAAAGACGCCGAGTGCCGGGCGGGG
>NZ_VSRY01000162.1:0-16748 GCF_008271805.1 Streptomyces sp. TRM49041 | reverse complement strand
GGCGGGGATCACACGGTGGCGTACGCCGGGTCCTTCATCACGAAGGTGGCCAGCGCCTGGTTGTCACCCGGCGACAGCGCCGTGAACGTCACGCCGAGCATCGCGGCCGCCTTGCGGGCGAGCTTGATGTCGTCGGTGGCGGTCACCTGGCCGCGCGGGATGACGAAGCGGTACGTGACCTGGGACCCGTCGGTGAACTCCAGGCCCAGCGCCCGCTCGTCGAAGGTCGGGCCGTCCGGCACGTCGAACTCGTACACGCCCGGGTTGGCGGTCTGGTCGGACCGGAAGTCCGTCTTCTTGCCGCCCAGGAAGAACGGCAGCGTGTCCTCGTTGAACTGGAGCATCGAGAACTTCAGCGTCAGGTCGCGGTCCGCGTACACGAACCGGGCCGGGCTGATGGACTGCCAGGTCTCGACCGGGTCCAGCTTGTCCTTCTTGGAGAAGGTGACGCCGTCGGTGGACGTGTAGCCGAGGTCCGTCCATCCGGTGCCCCAGTCGGCGGAGGGGTTGTCGGTGAAGGCGGTCGGGAGGGCCGCGCCGACCTCGGCGACGAGGACACGGCCGGTGCCGGCGACACGGATCTCGGACGAGTTGTTGCCTGCCATTGAGGGCTCCTTGAGAGAGATGAGTGGAGAGTGGTGGGTCGTGCGCGCCGTGCCGCGGTGGGTACGGCGAAGGCCCCGCCGGCGTACCGGCAGGGCCTGTCTGTGGGGCGTACGGAACGGGCGTTCAGTCCGTACGCAGGGAGAGCCGCAGCACGCAGAGGTAGCGGTTGGCGGCGGTGTAGACGTAGTCCGGCAGCCAGCGCGGGCCGTCGGCCTCGCTGACGTCGGTGATCGTCGTGGTGGCGTACACCGTGCCGGTGGCGGCCAGCAGTTCGGCGCGGGCCGCGTTCGCCAGCAGGTGTGCGGTGGGCTTGTCGGGGCCGTAGCACTCCAGCTCGATCAGTGGCTGGTCGAGGTGGAGGTCGTCGATCCAGGCGCCGCCGCGCCGGGAGACGATCACGGCCTTGGCCGTGCCGTCGAAGCCGGGCGGCGGGGTCTCGTCGACGATGGCGTCCGCCAGTTCCGCGCGGTCGGAGAGGAGGTCCACGACGATGGCCTCCACATCGGGGAAGGTGCTCGGGGGAGAGCTCATGACGGGGCATCACTCCTGTGGTCGCACCGGGAAAGGCGACGGCGGAGCTGTACCTCGGAGGGAGGTGGGCACAGCTCCGCCGCTGCATCCATTGTGAACGAAGACGTGCGAGCGCGCAACTAACTTGCTCGCGCTCGCAATTCGCCGTGTGAGGCGTGGCGTGTGCGTTACTCTCTGAGGTATCGAACATCCATTCGAGAAGGTGGCGTGAGCGGCGGATCGAGGACGGGAGCACGATGGTGATCAGCGCCCAGGAGCGACTGGCGGACGTGGTGGCCGCCGCAGTGGAGGTGGCCGCCGAGGCGGGCGAGGCCGGGACGTACACGGCGGATCTCGCCAGGACACTGACCGCCGTCGTCGGGAAGGTCGGCGCGCGCATCGCCATCGACGCGGAGACACGCGGGTTCAGCAGCGGCTGGAGCGAAGCCGTCGCCATCACGGCCGGGGGCCCTGCGGCTCGTTCATGAGGGCAGCGAGAAAGAGGAGGAGGGGCCGCCCATCGGGGCGGCCCCTCCTCCTCTTCTCGTTCTGCTATCTCGCTCTGCGGCGCGTCGCCCGCTCGGCCGCGAACACGTCCTCCAGCCGGAACAGGTGCGTACGGCCCTGGCGGCCGGCCGGGCTCAGATGGCCCAGCTGCACCCACTTGCGGATCGTCGCGGGCGCCACGTCCACCTCACGCGCCGCGAGGGCCCCGGTGATCAGCGTCATCGTGTCCACTCCTCCTCCGGCCAGGCGTGCCGGTACGCCGGGTCCGTACGGCAGTCGCACAGCTCGTCGCCGCAGTGGCAGGCCGGGTTCACGCACAGCACCGACCGCCGCGCCGGGAACGCGCGCAGCGACACCGAGTCGCACCACGGGCACCGGCCCTCGACCCGTACGACCGGCTCCGCCTCGCCCAGGGCGCGGGAGCAGCGGCGGGCCATGCGCCGCGCCTCGTCCCGGATGTGCGTGACCAGTACGGGGTCGCCGCCGGCGTGGTCGAGCAGCCCGGCGACCCGGGTGAGCCGCTGGGGGACCTGGGCGCGGCGCGGGCGGGGCAGTCGCAGCCGGTCGTGGACGGCCTCGTCCAGCTCGACGACGC
The DNA here is from genome assembly GCF_008271805.1 of Streptomyces sp. TRM49041. Taxonomy (GTDB): domain Bacteria; phylum Actinomycetota; class Actinomycetes; order Streptomycetales; family Streptomycetaceae; genus Streptomyces. The sequence goes on along the minus strand of NZ_VSRY01000162.1, from coordinate 14,530 downwards.
CGTCCGTGATGTCGCGGATCGTGTCGGAGACGTGCAGGCGCAGTGGTGCGGTGCCACCGGAGGCGCGGGCACCGGAGCCGCCGCGGCGCGGGCCGGGCGTGGAGGGGGAGCGGCGGGAGGGGGCCAGTTCGGTCAGCAGCTCGGGGTGCTGGCGCAGCAGGGTCTCGATCCAGAACGCGGCGTCGCGCGCCGTCGCGTGGGCGTCGTCGTGAGCCGGTGCGGTCACGAGCGCCCCCGGGTGGCGGTGCGGCGGGCGCCCTTACGGCCTCGGTGGAGGGGGACGGGGCGGCCGTTGCGCCAGAGCACGCCCGCGCTGACGCCGTCGAACCAGCTCTCCGCGGGAGCGACGGTCTCCTCGCAGCGGCGCAGCACCAGGCAGCGGCCGCAGGCGCGCAGCGCGGGCTCGGCGACGGCCGCGCGCCGGGCGAAGACGACCTGCGGTGGGAGGCCGGCGCAGGCGGCGGACGCACGCCAGTCCAGGCGCTGTGGCGGGGCCGGTGGGGCCGACGGGGCCGGTGCGGTCAGCGGGGTCTGTGGGGTCGGCGGGGTCTGTGGGGTGGTGACACTCGGCATGGGGTCCTCCGTTGGCTCTTCGACGAGCTTGTTGCGTGCTCGCACATTAAAATGTTGCGAGTGGGCACGCAACCGTGAAACCCCGCTGCCCTAACGGAACTTGCCTACATAACCCTCACAATAAGGTCGCGGAACCGGTAATTCCTTGCGCGCAAGCGCGGTATTCTGGGCCCGCTTCGGAGGGAGGCGACCACCATGACGACCAGCGATCTGGAGCAGTTCGCGGCCTGGCTCGAAGAGCTGATCCGTCGGCGTGGCTTCGACATCGACAGCCCCCGCGGCGGCGGGAAGTCCCGCCTCGCCGACGAGGCCGGTGTGCACCGGGCGGCGATCACGCGGCTGCTGCAGCGGCAGAGCATGCCGGACCTGGAGACCACGAGGCGGCTCGCGCATGTGCTGCAGGTGCCGGTGCGGGAGATGCTCATCCGCTCCGGCCGGCTCACGGAGGAGGACCTCCCGCTGCCGAGCGCGCCGGAGGGCGGCCGTTCGGCGGGCGGCGGGGCGGCCGCCCGGCACCTCACGCTGGAGGAGGCCGCGGCGGGGCTCGGCGTGCCGCCGGAGCAGCGGGAGATGTTCATCCGGGTCGCGGGCCAGTTCCTGCCGGACGCCGCGGCCGCGCTGGGCGAGGAGCGGACGACGCTGGCGTCCGACTGACCGGCGTGCTGCGGGAGTTGTCGCGCTGAAACCCCGCAACCGCCGAACGGGTGACCCCGTACGTCCCAGTAAGCTGTCGTGGCTTGCCCCCCACGACAGTGCACAGTTGTACGCCCTCCTACATGTACGACCACCTGTGCGACCACGTGTACGACGCCGGTGTCGTCCGTGGGCGGCGCGGTGCCGGGACCGAGAGAGAGTCGTGTGATGGCCGAGCACGGCAGGCGGGCCGGGCGCGACCGGGAACACCAGCGGTCCGACGAGTACCCGCAGCGGGAGAGCGAACGGTCCGAGGATCCAGAGAGACCCCGGGGACACGAACGGCCGAACGGTGAGCGTCCGCAGCCGGAGCCCCACGACGATCTGCCCAGGCTGCTCGCCACGCTGGGGGAGTACCTCGAACGGCACGGGCCGGAGGAGGTCGTCGTGCTGCTGCGGGAGGAGATCGAGCGGCGGGAGTTCCAGGCGTACGGGGAGGGGTGGCGGGACGCCGCCGCGGTCTACGAGCGCGCGTTGCAGGAGACCCGGACGGCGGCGGGGGCCGCCCGTGGCCTCCGCCTGGTGCGGCGCGGCTCCGGGCGCGGAGAGGTGATCCCGTTCCCCGAGCAGCGGGCGGCGCCCCCGGAGGGCGCCGGTCAGGACGACGCCCAGGCCACGCCCGGTGGGCGGCCCTCCCTGGAGCGCAAGCGCCCCGGCTCCAAGGTCCCCACCATCCCCCGCCTCACCCGGTCCCGCCGACCCCGCCGCCCCCGCGACGAGGCCACCCCGGACGACCCGGCCCCCTGAGCCCCGCCGTGCTGGTGCCCGGCCGGTCGGGCGGGCTGCGCGGCGTGGCATTTGTTTTGACCGGAGTCCATGCGATAGGTACGCTCAGACCTTGTGCCTGGGGTGTGCCTGGGCTCCTGTGCGTGTCATCAACCGCACGGAGAGTCGGCACGGGCCACCGCAATCCGCGTCTCTCCGCCGCCAGGCGGGGGTCCGGAGGATTCGACACACCCGACCGCGTGGGTCGGCGACGTTCCAGGTTAGCTTCACTACACGGCACACAGAAACCGGAGAAGTAGTGCCTACGATCCAGCAGCTGGTCCGTAAGGGCCGGCAGGACAAGGTCGAGAAGAACAAGACGCCCGCACTCGAGGGTTCCCCTCAGCGTCGCGGCGTCTGCACGCGTGTGTTCACGACCACCCCGAAGAAGCCGAACTCGGCCCTCCGCAAGGTCGCGCGTGTGCGTCTGACCTCCGGGATCGAGGTCACGGCTTACATTCCGGGTGAGGGACACAACCTGCAGGAGCACTCCATCGTGCTCGTGCGAGGTGGCCGTGTGAAGGACCTGCCGGGTGTTCGCTACAAGATCATCCGCGGCTCGCTCGACACCCAGGGTGTCAAGAACCGCAAGCAGGCCCGCAGCCGCTACGGCGCCAAGAAGGAGAAGTAAGAATGCCTCGTAAGGGCCCCGCCCCGAAGCGCCCGGTCATCATCGACCCGGTCTACGGTTCTCCTCTGGTGACCTCGCTCATCAACAAGATCCTGCTCAACGGCAAGCGTTCCACCGCCGAGCGCATCGTCTACGGCGCCATGGAGGGTCTCCGCGAGAAGACCGGCCAGGACCCGGTCATCACGCTGAAGCGCGCCCTTGAGAACGTCAAGCCGGCTCTCGAGGTGAAGTCCCGCCGCGTCGGTGGCGCCACCTACCAGGTGCCGATCGAGGTCAAGCCCGGTCGCGCCTCCACCCTCGCTCTCCGCTGGCTCGTGGGTTACTCGCGCGCCCGCCGCGAGAAGACCATGACCGAGCGTCTGATGAACGAGCTGCTCGACGCCTCCAACGGCCTCGGCGCATCGGTCAAGAAGCGCGAGGACACGCACAAGATGGCCGAGTCCAACAAGGCCTTCGCGCACTACCGCTGGTAGTCGCACCCCACATCGAGACCGAGAGAAGACTGAAGCCTTATGGCTACCACTTCGCTTGACCTGGCCAAGGTCCGCAATATCGGGATCATGGCCCACATCGACGCGGGCAAGACGACCACGACCGAGCGCATCCTCTTCTACACCGGTGTTTCGTACAAGATCGGTGAGGTCCACGACGGCGCTGCCACGATGGACTGGATGGAGCAGGAGCAGGAGCGCGGCATCACGATCACGTCCGCCGCGACGACCTGCCACTGGCCGCTCGAGGACGTCGACCACACCATCAACATCATCGACACCCCGGGTCACGTGGACTTCACGGTTGAGGTGGAGCGTTCGCTCCGCGTCCTCGACGGTGCCGTCACCGTGTTCGACGGTGTCGCCGGTGTGGAGCCGCAGTCCGAGACCGTCTGGCGTCAGGCGGACCGCTACGGCGTTCCGCGTATCTGCTTCGTCAACAAGCTCGACCGTACGGGCGCCGAGTTCCACCGCTGCGTGGACATGATCTCGGACCGCCTGGGCGCGCAGCCGATCGTCATGCAGCTGCCGATCGGTGCCGAGGCGGACTTCAAGGGCGTCATCGACCTGGTCCGCATGAAGGCGCTGGTCTGGTCCGCCGAGGCCGCCAAGGGCGAGATGTACGACACCGTCGACATCCCGGACACCCACGCCGAGGCCGCCGAGGAGTACCGCAACAAGCTCGTCGAGGCCGTGGCCGAGAACGACGAAGAGATCATGGAGCTGTACCTGGAGGGCCAGGAGCCCACCGAGGAGCAGCTGTACGCCGCGATCCGTCGTATCACCATCGCGTCCGGCAAGGGCACGGGCACCACGGTCACCCCGGTGTTCTGTGGCACCGCGTTCAAGAACAAGGGCGTCCAGCCCCTGCTCGACGCGGTCGTCCGCTACCTGCCGTCGCCGGTCGACATCGAGGCCATCGAGGGCCACGACGTCAAGGACGCCGAGCAGGTCGTGACGCGCAAGCCGGCCGACACCGAGCCGCTCGCCGCGCTGGCCTTCAAGATCATGAGCGACCCGCACCTCGGCAAGCTCACCTTCGTCCGGGTGTACTCCGGCCGCCTGGAGTCCGGCACCGCCGTGCTGAACTCCGTCAAGGGCCGCAAGGAGCGCATCGGCAAGATCTACCGTATGCACGCCAACAAGCGTGAGGAGATCGAGTCGGTGGGCGCCGGTGACATCGTCGCCGTCATGGGTCTCAAGCAGACCACGACCGGCGAGACGCTGTGCGACGACAAGAACCCGGTGATCCTGGAGTCCATGGACTTCCCGGCGCCGGTCATCGAGGTCGCCATCGAGCCCAAGTCCAAGGGTGACCAGGAGAAGCTGGGTGTCGCCATCCAGCGTCTCGCGGAGGAGGACCCCTCCTTCCAGGTGCACACCAACGAGGAGACCGGCCAGACCGTCATCGGCGGTATGGGCGAGCTTCACCTCGAGGTGCTCGTCGACCGTATGAAGCGTGAGTTCAAGGTCGAGGCCAACGTCGGCAAGCCGCAGGTCGCGTACCGTGAGACCATCCGCAAGACGGTCGAGCGCGTCGACTACACCCACAAGAAGCAGACCGGTGGTACCGGTCAGTTCGCCAAGGTGCAGATCGCGGTCGAGCCGATCGAGGGCGGCGACGCCTCGTACGAGTTCGTCAACAAGGTCACCGGTGGCCGTATCCCGAAGGAATACATCCCTTCGGTGGACGCCGGCTGCCAGGAGGCCATGCAGTTCGGCATCCTCGCGGGCTACGAGATGACGGGCGTGCGCGTCACCCTGATCGACGGTGGCTACCACGAGGTCGACTCCTCCGAGCTCGCCTTCAAGATCGCCGGTTCGCAGGCCTTCAAGGAGGCCGCGCGGAAGGCGTCCCCCGTGCTCCTCGAGCCGATGATGGCCGTTGAGGTCACCACGCCCGAGGACTACATGGGTGATGTCATCGGTGACATCAACTCCCGCCGTGGCCAGATCCAGGCCATGGAGGAGCGCGCCGGCGCCCGCGTCGTCAAGGGCCTGGTGCCGCTGTCGGAGATGTTCGGCTACGTCGGCGACCTCCGCAGCAAGACCTCGGGTCGCGCAAGCTACTCGATGCAGTTCGACTCCTACGCCGAGGTTCCGCGGAACGTCGCCGAGGAGATCATCGCGAAGGCCAAGGGCGAGTAACTCCCCCGAGTTCACGCTTTAGGCTTGTCACCGGATACTCCGGGGCGTTCGGCGCGGACCGCGACGAATGCCCCGGGGCCGGCATCCCAGCAAAGATCACCTGGCGCCGTTGAGTAAGGCGTACAGAACCACTCCACAGGAGGACCCCAGTGGCGAAGGCGAAGTTCGAGCGGACTAAGCCGCACGTCAACATCGGCACCATCGGTCACATCGACCACGGTAAGACGACCCTTACCGCGGCGATCACCAAGGTGCTGCACGACGCGTACCCGGACCTGAACGAGGCCTCGGCCTTCGACCAGATCGACAAGGCTCCTGAGGAGCGCCAGCGCGGTATCACCATCTCCATCGCGCACGTCGAGTACCAGACCGAGTCGCGTCACTACGCGCACGTTGACTGCCCCGGTCACGCGGACTACATCAAGAACATGATCACGGGTGCGGCGCAGATGGACGGCGCCATCCTCGTGGTCGCGGCCACGGACGGCCCGATGCCGCAGACCAAGGAGCACGTGCTCCTGGCCCGCCAGGTCGGCGTTCCGTACATCGTCGTCGCCCTGAACAAGGCCGACATGGTGGACGACGAGGAGATCCTGGAGCTCGTCGAGCTCGAGGTCCGTGAGCTCCTCTCCGAGTACGAGTTCCCCGGCGACGACGTTCCGGTCGTCAAGGTCTCCGCTCTGAAGGCCCTCGAGGGCGACAAGGAGTGGGGCGAGTCGGTCCTCAACCTGATGAAGGCCGTCGACGAGTCGATCCCGCAGCCGGAGCGCGACGTCGACAAGCCGTTCCTCATGCCGATCGAGGACGTCTTCACCATCACCGGTCGCGGTACGGTCGTCACCGGCCGTATCGAGCGTGGTGTCCTGAAGGTCAACGAGACCGTCGACATCATCGGCATCAAGACCGAGAAGACCACCACCACGGTCACCGGCATCGAGATGTTCCGCAAGCTGCTCGACGAGGGCCAGGCCGGTGAGAACGTCGGTCTGCTCCTCCGTGGCATCAAGCGCGAGGACGTCGAGCGCGGCCAGGTCATCATCAAGCCGGGCTCGGTCACGCCGCACACCGAGTTCGAGGCGCAGGCCTACATCCTCTCCAAGGACGAGGGTGGCCGCCACACGCCGTTCTTCAACAACTACCGCCCGCAGTTCTACTTCCGTACCACGGACGTGACCGGCGTCGTGACCCTCCCCGAGGGCACCGAGATGGTCATGCCGGGCGACAACACCACCATGACGGTCGCGCTGATCCAGCCGGTCGCCATGGAGGAGGGCCTGAAGTTCGCCATCCGTGAGGGTGGCCGGACCGTCGGCGCCGGCCAGGTCACCAAGATCACCAAGTGAGCTTCGGCTTCTTGACGATCTGACCTGGTTGCTCCCAGGAGCACCTGCAGCATCGAGGAGGGCCCCGCACCGAGAGGTGCGGGGCCCTTCGCGTGGTGTCGCGGCCCTCGCGTCGTGCGGGCCCTTCGCGTCGCCGCGAGGTCGTCTCCTCGCTACGCCGCGTCGGTGTGGGACGCCCAGGACCAGGGGTACGCGTCCGCGCCCAGGCCAACGGCCATCGCGCCCTTCGCCCCCAGGTGGAGCGTCGCCGAGTCCAGCGGGACCACGCCCTGGGCGCGGACCGCGCGGCGACCGCCCACCTGCAGCAGGATGCGGCCACGCAGATCACGACCGAGGAGGACCGGCCCCCTCGGCGTACCGGCGGCGCTGACCGGCCCATGTCCGTCGAAGGCGGGCGTGGCGAGCCTGCCTCCGTCGACCCGTACCGCGACGAGCTTCTCGCGGGCCGGCTGCCGGTAGTACAGCGCCAGATCACCGCTCGGAGTGGTGGCCACGTCCACCGGACCCCCGGGCGCCGGCAGCGGACCGTCCGCACGGAAGGCGACCGGCGCTCCGGACGCGTTCTGCGCCCAGTGGTGTACGCGCTCCCGCCCCGCGGCGAAGACGTGCACCCGGCCGCGCCCGTCCACGGCCGCCGACAGCCCGTCCTGGATCTCGGCGCCCCCCAGGTCCCGCCAGCGGCTCCAGGTGCCGTCGGTGTCCCGGACCCGGGTGCTGATGCCCTTGTCGGCATTGCGTACGAAGAGATGGACGCGCCCGTCCGGGGCGGTCACCGCCACCGGCACGCCGATCCGCCGGCCCCGGTCGTCGTCCCGCTCCGGGTTGCCGAGGCCCGCCCAGGCGAGGAACGGACCGCCCGTGGCGCGCTGCTCCAGCACCACGATCTCGCGCTCGTTGGCGCCGCCGTGGCCGCTGAGCGCGGCGAACCGCAGCCCGAACAGCAGCTGTCGGCCGTCCAGCAGCGTCGCCGAGCCGAGGCCCGGGGCGAGTGGCCCGCCGCCCAGGTCGTCGGGCTCGTTCCACTGGCCGCTGCCGGGCTGGGTCTCGCGCCAGCGCACCGCGCGCAGCCCCAGCACCCCGTACACGGAGAGCCGCCCGTCCTGGCCGGTCGCGACGACCGGGCCGGGGCCGGGGTAGCGGTAGTGGGTGGAGCGGACCCAGCCCTTCTTGTTGGTGAGGGGGCGGGTGCCGCCGACGTTGTAGTCGCCGCAGCCGCCGCTGTTGCCGCACGGCCAGGAGGGGTCGCCGCCGTACGGCACGAGGTGGGCGGCCTTCTCCTTCAGCACCGCCTCGGGGAGGTTCTTGGGCCAGTGGCGGTTGTAGTAGCCGCGGAAGGACGTGGCGACGAAGCCGGGGATCGCGCCGCCGCCCCTGGTGGCCTCGGCGACCCAGCGGACCATCGCCGCCCAGCTGAAGGACGCGACGGCGGTGTGGTCGCCGTGGTCCGAGTAGCCGCGCTGCTCGGAGTCCCTCTTGCGGGTGGCCTCGTCGCTGTGCTGGATGTCGGGGTCGGGGTCCAGGGTGTGGATCACGGTCGGGCGGTAACGTTCCATCAGCCCGACCAGTACGTCGATCAGCCCGTCGTAGTCGTAGTCGGACGCCCGGCGGACGGGCGAGTCGGAGGCGACGACGGTACGCAGGCCGAGCGCCCGGTCCTCCCAGAGGCTGGGCACCGCCATCCAGCGGCGCGGGGCGTGCATCGCGAGGTTGAGGAAGACCAGCTCGACGCGGCGGTTGCCGTGCGCGAGGGTGTTGATCTCGGCCTGGCGGTCACCGCGGAGGGTGGCCACACCCTTCTGCCAGGGGGTGAACTTGTCCAGGCCGATCATCCGCGCGTATGCCTGGCGCAGGCCCTGGTGGCGGGCGGAGGAGTAGGCGGCCTTGTCGGCGACGGGCTCGTCGCGGCGGCCGGGTATGTGGTTCTTGCCGTTGTGCTCGCCGGCGGTCACGTACACGCAGACGAGGGGGACGCCCGCGTCGACCATGCGCCGGCAGTCCGGGTTCATGAAGTACAGGTCGTCGTCCGGGTGGGCCATGATCTGCATCAGCTGGGCGCGGCGCGAGCTGGTGATCGGCATGCCGGGGGCGGGGTCCGCGGTGGGGCCGCTGCGGCGGGGGGCGGGGACGGAGCAGCCGGTGAGCCCCGCGACGCCGGTGGCTCCGGCGAGGGCGACGGCGGCGGCGAGGGTGCTGCGCCGGGTGAGGCGGAGGCGGTCGCGCGGTCCGCCCGGTGCGGCGCCCTGTGCACCGTCCTGTACGACGGTGTCCCGTACGCCGGTGTCCCGCGCACCGGCCCGGAAAACGGCAGAGCGGACCCGGCCCCCCGGTATGTCGTTCACTTGTGCCCCCGTGCTACTGCTGCGGCCGCTGTTGAGTGAGTGGAGCTGATGGTGGCGGTCGAAGGGCTGGTCGTAGCCGCTTCCCGCGATCAGCTAGACGGATTATCGACAAGCGGGGTTGCCTGGGATGCGGCGGGGTGTTCACCGTTGACCTCAAGCGCGGTCGAGGTCCTAGCGTCGAGCCATGACTCAGAAACCTGCTGCCTCTCTCGCCCCCGCTGTCGCCGACCCGAACGCCACCGACGAAGAGCTCGCCGCGCAGCCCGTCGGCTACTGGACCGGTGTGGTCCACGGAGCCGTCGTCGCCCACCTCCGCGACGCGATGGCCCGTGTCGACGTCACCCAGCCGATGTGGTGGAGTATCAACCGCGTGCTCGCGGCGGGGGAGAAGGGCGCCACCCGCGACGAGGTGGCCGCGCGGCTCGCTGACGTCGCGGCCGACGCGTACGAGATCCCGCGGGCCGTCGACCAGTTGCTCCACCGCGGATGGCTCGCCCCTGACGAGGCCGGCGCCCTGCACCTGACGGCCGACGGCCTGGCGGCCCACGCCCGCGTCAAGCATCTCGTCACGGAGCTGCGGGCGCGACTCCACGAGGGCGTCCCGGACGAGGAGTACGCGGCCGCCCTGAGGGTCCTGCGGCGGATCAATGCGAACGTCGCGAGGGCGTCGGCCGCGGACTGAGGCGGCGGCCGGACGGGGGTACGGCGGTGCCCCGCCTCCGCCGGGGGGTCGGGGGCGGGGCACCTCTTCCGGTGTCAGTCCGCGAAGACCTCGTCGAGGGTGGTGGCCGTTACCGCGTGGCGGAGCCAGCGTCCGAGGGTGTCCAGATCGGTGCAGCCCGTGATCCGGTCACGGGCGTCCTGCGGGGTGTCGATGCCGCGGGCGTCGAGAATCAGCAAGATGTCCTCGGCGCGTCCTTCGGCGCGTCCTTCGGAGCGTCCTTCGGCGCGGAGGAGCATGGAGGTCTCGGAGCGGAAGAAAGACGTGGGGATGGCCATCTTCAGGTCCTTCCAGATCTTCGCGGCTGGAGTCTTGCCCAGTCCCTGTTCGGTGAGTTCGGCGAAGATTTCCGCCGTTTCCTTGTCGATGGTCTTCAGTGCGGTCGCCAGCGCCTCCAGTATGGCAGGGGCATTCGGACTCTTACCGTGAGTGATCGCTGAAAGGGTCGCGAGCGGAACGTCCTCCGCCGCGATCGACGCGTCCTTGATGAGCGGGATGTTGTGCGGGCCCAGGACCAGCGGACGGACGGTCAGGCACGGCCACTCGGGGAGGCCGATGCGGATCGGGCCCTTGGCCCAGCGGGCGGTGTTCTCGTCCTGGCAGACCACCAGGAGTACCGGCGGCAAGGCGTACTTGGCGTAGAGGTGGGCCAGGTAGTACGCCCAGCTGCCGTGCTTCTCGGGGTCCTTGCGGCCCTGCGCCTCGACGGCGAGGAGGTAGCCGCCGCCGTCCGCGGTGTCCATCCGTAAGAGCGTGTCGATGCGCCGCTCCACGGCCCTGGTCTCCGTGACGTCGGTCGGCAGCATCGACACCGCTACCGGGTCGGGGAAGGTGATGCGCAGCTTCTTGAAGGTCCGGGTGAAGATCCCGGGATCCTCCTGGAAGATCCGGTGCATCGCCTCGTGTGAGGAAGTGACCATGTGCGGACCGTAGGGCGATATGGCCGGTGGAATATGCCAAACGCGGTTGCGTTCGCCTGGGCGGGTAATTCACCGAACGCTTGCACGTTTCGGTCAGTGCGGTGTCGGTACCTCCCCGCCCTCCGCCCATCGCAGGGTCACCCCCGGCAGCCCCCGCAGCCACCGGTCCCCGACCGACGCGAGGGCGGCCCGGTCCGGCGGGGTGGCGCCCAGGCCGATGGCGTACCGGACGGAACCGGGGCCCGACTCGAACGGGCGGGGCCAGGCGTGGGCGTCCGGGGCGCCGGCCTCCTCCAGGGCGGTGAGCAGCGCTCGCGTACGGCCCCGGACGCGGCCCTCGTCCGGTCCCACCGGGACGGTGACCACCGCCCAGGCGGCGTGGCGCCGGTGCAGGGGCGGCGGCGCGAGCAGATTCCGCCATGGAACCTCACCCGACTCCAGGACCTCCCAGGCCCGGTACAGCTCCCGCACCAGCAGGTCCCGGCCACCCGCGCCGACCTGGTCGGTGCACGGGCGCCGCGGGTACGTGGGGGTCAGCACGGTCACGGGGAGGGTGGCGGCCTGCTCCCGGTCTCCCACCGGCTCCCGCCAGTCCCATGCCGCCCACGTCGCGAAGAAGCGCCGCAGCAGTTCCCGGGGCCGCAGGTCGTCCGCCTCGCGGACGGTGCGCGCCGCGAGCAGCGACCACGCGAGCCCCGGCAGCCCGCCGAACGGTGCCGCGTCCAGGCCACGGGCCCGCGCCCATGCCTTGACCTGGCGCGCCAGCCGGGCGAACGCCGCACGCCGGTCACCGGGCACCTGCGCCAGTACGGCGTCCGCGTCGCTCACCGCGCCGAGCGCGACGGCGGCGGCCTCGCCCAGTTCGGCGCGCCGCGCCACGGCCTCCGCGGGCGGTACCGCTCCGGTCGCCACGACCACCAGGTCCACACCCAGGCCGTCGACCACGAGCCGCAGCCCCGGCACCCGCGCTCCGACCACCTCGCGTACGCCGGTCGCCCCGGGCACCGCGGCCACCACACGGGCCCGCACCTCCGCCAGGTCCACCTCACCCGGCAGCGCCGCCACCAGATCAAGGTCCGCGCCGGGCAGGGCACAACCCATGCGCCGCGACCCGGCGACGTGCACGACCCCGTCGGCCAGCGCCCGCGTCACCCGCCGCACGACGCGCGAGGCGACTTCGGCCGCGGCCGGGGGAGCGGAGGTGGCCCGGGTCTCCCGGGTAGCCCGGGTATCCGGATCGCCCGGGTCATCTGGTTCATCCGGGGCGCCGGGGCCGCCCGGGCCGCCCCGACCGCCCCCGTCCACCCACCACACCTCGCCCGTCCCCAGCGTCACCGTCGCCCGTACCCGCATCGGCTCGTCGCCCCGGCGGGACAGCAGGGCCACCTCGCCGACGCGTGCCTCCAGGGGGCCGCCCAGGCGGGCCTCGCACTCCGCGGTGAGGGCGAGGGGTTCCTCCGTGCGGCCCAGGCTCAGATGCGGGGTGAAGCCCCGCCGGTGGCCGCGGCAGCGGGGGAAGCGCTGTTCCAGAGCGCGGCGCAGCTCCGCCCACGGGGCCTCACCGCCCGCCGCCGGGTCCAGCCACACCGTCGCGTAGTCGCGGTGGCCGAAGCTGTGCACCCCGTCCAGCAGCGCGTCGAACGGGGCCACCTCGCGCACCGCCGCGGCCACCAGCTCCGCGGCCCGCTCGAACTCCGCCTCCGGTACGAACCCGAACAGCAGATTCACGTGCGGCGGCCACCGCCGGATCTGCGGGTCGTGGTCCTGGCGGATGGCCTGCACCGGCGGCCACAGCTCACCCGGCGGCAGCCACGCCACGGCCGTACGGGGCGTGGGCCGTGCGTCCAGCGCGCCCGCCGCGCCCCCACCGTCGAGGCTCAGGTCCGCCACCACGCCGTAGTGGTCCGACACGTAGAGCCCGCCCGGCTCCGGCGTGTCACCCGTCAGCGCCGCCGCGTCCACCCGCAGCCGGTCCGCGCGCAGCAGTACGCGGTCCAGCCGCGACGCCCGCCCCGACAGCGACGAGACGGCGGCCAGCGGGTTCACACCCGGGTCGAACGTCGGCGTCCTGTCGCCCGCCCCGTGCACCTCGCTCCACGCGTCCCGCATGCCCAGCGTGGTCCCGGGCAGGTCCCCGCCGTCGTTGAAGTCGCCGGCCAGCACCACATCGCCGTCGACCGTCGCGAACGCCTCGGCCAGCCGCACCAGCTCGACCTCCCGCCGCGCGGCCCCGTCCTCGGAGTGATCGCTGCTCAGATGCGTGGCGGCGACGACCAGCGGCCCCGCGCCGGTCTCCACGACCACCGCCGTCACCGCCTTGTGCGGGCCCAGGACATGCGCGCCCGCCTCCCGCACCGGCACCCGGCTGAGCAGCAGCAGCCCGCAGTCCTCGACGTCCCGCCCGCCCGGGTCGGTGCCGAGCACGTACTCCCGCCGCACCCACTCCGCGTCCAGCAGCATGCCGAGCAGCTCCGCCTCGACCTCCTGCAGCGCGATCACGTCCGCGTCGGCGTCGCGCAGGGCCGCCAGCAGCAGCGGGCGGCGCAGGGCGGTGTCGATGCGCTCGCTGTCGTACCGGTCCCAGAGGGTGTTCCAGGTGAGTACGCGCAGCCCCGCGGCCGCCGGCACCCCACGCGGGCCCTCGGCACGCGCCCACGCACCCGCCGCCGCGTCCCACGCGTACGGCGACCGCGCCGTGAAGAACGGTGCCCGGAGCAGCCTTGCCTCCAGCACCCGCCCGGCCTCGGTCTCGTCGATACGGTCCACGCCCGTCGTCCGGTCCCAGACCAGCTCGCCGTCCGCCTCGAAGAACAGCACCCGGTGCCAGGGGATCTCCCCGCCGGGCACGAACGCGGGCAGCGGCACCCGCTCGGGCGCGGCGCCCCGCTGCATGACACCCACGACGAACCGCGCCGGGTCGAACCGGGAGTCCCACCGGACCCGGTGGTAGATCTCCTCACTCGTACGCACCTACGCCTCCTCCTCCACGGTCCCGCCCGCCCCGATGTACCAGGTGCGGTGCGCCTGGCCCGGGTACGGCGGCATGAACCGTCGCACCTGCGAGGCGAGTACCTCGGGCGGCACCGGATGCTCCCGGGCGGTGTTGCGCCGTACCAGCTCGTCCTCGTCGACCAGCACCACCGCATGCGTGACCAGCGCGTCGCGGCGCCGGGCGACGGCGTGCACGAGCGACCGCTGGTGCGGATTGAGCGAGGTGGCGTCCCACAGCACGGTCCCGCCGTCGGCCCGCGCCGCCGCGAGCGCCGCGTCGAGTCTCTCCAGGCCGAGCCGCAGGACGTCGCCGTTGGCCCGCTGGTCGGCGCGGGCCCCTCGCTCCTCGCGCACATCGTCCAGGGACAGATACGTGTCGACCCCGCCGAGAGCACGAGCGAAGGAGCTCTTCCCGCTGCCCGAGGGCCCGACCATGTGCACGAGCCGGGGGAAGCGCCCGTCCCGCCACCGCCAGGTGGCCGCGACCGCCTCCTCCACGGCCGAGACCCGGCCGGCCGCGTACAGCTCCCGGGCCTCGGCCCGGCACCGTACGGCGGCCTCCGCGCCGAGCCCGTCGAACGCCCCGTCCAGCGGCGGCTCCGGTGCCCCGGCCTCCTCGGCGAAGAGCGCGGACCACTCCACCTGTTCGCGAGCCTCCGCGTCCGCCGCCACAGCCCCGGCGACGGCATGCAGGACGTCCAGATCGACGGCGTACGACATCCGTACGAGCCCGCCCCGGCGCTCCTCGTCCGGGTACGGCCGGTGCAGCGCCCCCTGCAGTCCGACGAGGTCGGCGACGCGCCGTGCGAGGGGCAGCCCCAGCCCGGGGGCGAGCCGCCCGGCGAGCGCACCGCGCCGCTCCCGGTGCAGCAGCGCCGCCAGCACCCCGGCGAGCCGCGCGTCCCCGACGCCGAG
>NZ_VSRY01000161.1 GCF_008271805.1 Streptomyces sp. TRM49041 | reverse complement strand
ACCGTCCTGGTTCACCGCACTGCCACGGATCACACCCAGAATGCGCCGCCCCTTGCGCTTCGCGTCCGACAACCGCTCCACCACAAGCACACCGACACCATCCGAAAACCCGGTGCCGTCCGCCGACGCCGAGTACGCCTTGCAGCGCCCGTCCGGCGACACCGCCCGCTGGCGGCTGAATTCGGTCAGGAGGTAGGGACCGGCCAGCAGGGTCACGCCGCCCACCAGCGCGAGGGAGCACTCGCCTGCCCGCAGGGCCTGGGAAGCCAGGTGCAGGGCGACGGCGGATGAGGAGCAGGCCGTGTCCACCGACACCGCCGGGCCCTCCAGGCCCAGCGTGTACGCGATACGGCCGGACACCACGCTCGTCGTGGTTCCGGTCAGGCGATAGCCCTCCAGCTCACCGGATGCCATGCCGCCGTAGTCGGTGGTCACGACGCCGGCGAACACGCCGGTGTCGCTGCCCCGCAGCGTCGTCGGGTCGATGCCCGCGTGCTCGAACGCCTCCCACGACGCCTCCAGCAGCAGACGCTGCTGCGGGTCCATCGCGGTGGCCTCACGCGGGCTGATCCCGAAGAAGTCCGCGTCGAACTCGCCGATGCGGTCGAGGAAGGCACCGCCCCTGGTGTTGATCTTCCCGACCTGGTCCGGGTCGGGGTCATAGATGCTCGGATCCCAGCCGCGGTCGGTCGGCAGCCCGCCCACCGCGTCGCGGCCCGCGCCCACCAGCTCCCACAGTTCCTCCGGCGAGGTCACCCCGCCGGGGTAGCGGCAGCTCATGCCGACGATCGCCAGCGGCTCGTCCAGCGTGGCCCGCTTCGGCCGGGCCGCGGGCTTCGGCGCCTCCGCGCCGCCACCGAACTCGGCGAGCAGCAGCCGCGCCACGGCGGCCGGGGTGGGGTGGTCGAAGATCAGCGTGGCGGGCAGGCGCACGCCGGTGCTCTGGGTGAGCCGGTTGCGCAGTTCGACCGCGCTGAGCGAGTCGAAACCGAGCTCCTTGAAGGCACGGTCGGTGTCGATCGTCGTGGAAGAGGCGTGGCCGAGTACGGATGCGACCTGCTCCCGTACCACGTCCAGGACGATCCGCTCCCGGTCGGCCTCCGCGACGCCCGCGAGCCGCTGTGCGAGTGAGGCTCCGGTCTCGGCCCGCCGGGCGGGGACGGGCGCCAGGCCGCGCAGCAGCGCGGGCAGAAGGCCGGCCCTGGCCTGGGCTCGCAGCGCGGCTGGGTCGAGCTGGACGGGCGCCAGGAGCGCCTCACCGGCGCCGAGCGCCAGGTCGAACAGTTCGAGCCCGCGCTGCTGGGACAGCGCGCCCATGCCGGTGCGCTCCAGACGGGCGACATCGGCCTCGCCGAGCTCGCCCGTCATCCCGCCGACGTCGCCCCACAGACCCCAGGCAAGGGAGGTGGCGGGCAGCCCGGCGGCCCGGCGCGACGCGGCAAGCGCGTCCAGAGCAGCGTTCGCCGCCGCGTAATTGCCCTGACCAGCACTTCCGATCAACGCGGCCACCGACGAGAACACAACGAACGCCGACAGGTCAGCACCGGCGGTCAGCTCGTGCAGATGCCACGCGGCGTCCACCTTGGGCCGCATCACCCGCTCGACCTGCTCCGGCGACAGCGACTCCACCACACCGTCATCCAGAACACCCGCCGCATGCACCACCGCGGTCACCGGACGCTCCACCGAGCCGAGCACCGAGGCCAGTTCGTCGCGATCCGCGACGTCACACGCCACGACGCGGACCTCACAGTCCAGGGCCTCCAGCTCGGCGACGAGCTCGGCGGCACCCTCGGCCTGCGGGCCACGCCGACTGAGCAACAAGAGATGACGCACACCATGAGCGGCAACAAGGTGACGGGCGAACACCGCGCCCAGACCACCCGTCCCACCCGTCACCAGCACAGTCCCCTCAGCATCGAACACCGGCACCTGACCCGCACCCACACCCGCACCGGCACCCGCACGCACAAGCCGCGGCGCCAGCACACGACCCCCACGCACCGCCACCTGCGGCTCGTCCGCACTCAGCACCGCGCCCCAGTCCGGCTCATCACCGTCAAGACCGAGGTCCACCAGGACGAACCGACCCGGATGCTCCGACTGCGCACTCCGCACCAGGCCCCACACCGCCGCCTGAGCGACATCACAAGCGCCACCGTCCACCGCGACAGCACCCCGGGTCACCACCACCAGCCGGGCATCGCCCGGCCACTCGCCGGCCAGCCACCGCTGCACCAGCGAAAGCGCCCGGGTGGCGGTGGCGCGCGCCGACGCGGGGGTGTCCTCGCCGGTGGCGGGGACGGCGGCGAGCACCGCACGCGGCGCGGGCACGCCCTCGGCGAGCGCCCGCTCCAGGGCGTCCAGGTCCGGGTACGTCTCTCCCTCGCCGATCCGGACGAGGTCCTGGGCGGCGGCGGGCCCGGTGTCGACGGGCGTCCAGTCCACCGAGTACAACGACTGGCGCGCGTCCACGCGCGCACCGTCGATGCGTTCCTGCTCCACCGGGCGCACGACCAGGGAGCGTACGGACACCACGGGGGCGCCGTTCTCGTCCACGGCGTCCAGCCGCAGCGAATTGTCACCGGTCATGGTGGAGCGGACCCGCAGACGAGAGGCACCGGGGCGATCGAGCCGCACACCGCTCCAGCTGAACGGCATGAGGTGTGCCGCGGCGCCGCTTCCGGTCAGCAGGATGACTCCGCTCTGCAGAGCTGAGTCGAAGAGCGCGGGGTGGATACCGAAGCCCTCGTGCCCCTCGGGCAGGGTCACTTCGGCGTAGGTCTCGTTCCCGTCGCGCCACACGGCCTCGACGCCGTGGAACAGGGGTCCGTAGTCGTACCCCAGGTCTGCGAGGCGGCTGTAGAGCTCGTCGACGGGCATCGGTTCGGCGTCCTGCGGGGGCCACTGCTCCGGCCAGGCCGGTGCGGGCGCGTTCTCGCTGCCGAGGGTGCCCCTGGCGTGGCATGTGATGTCGGCCTCGCCTGCGCCGTTCTCCGGCCGCGAGTAAATGGCCACGTCACGGCGGCCGTCCGCGCCGGACGCCCCGACGGTGATCTGCAAGTGCCGGGTGACGCCGTCCTGGACGAGCAGCGGCGATTCGAGGACCAGCTCGTCCAGCACCGGCGCGCCCACACGACGGCCGGCGGCCAACGCCAGCTCGACCAGACCCGTACCGGGCACGACCATGGTGCCGAGCAGCAGGTGCTCCGTGACCCAGGGCTGGTTCTCGGTGGAGATGCGGCCGGTGAGCACCCATTCGTCGCGGTCCCCGACCTGCACGGCCGCGGCCAGGAGGGGGTGCTCGACTCCGACGAGTCCGGCGGCCGAGACGTCACCTGGCGCAGTGCCGGGCGTCAGCCAGTACCGCTCGCGCTGGAAGGCATACGTCGGCAGGTCGACGCGCTGGGCACCCGTTCCGGCGAACACCGCCTCCCAGTCCACACCGACACCCGCGGTGTGTGTGCGGCC
>NZ_VSRY01000160.1 GCF_008271805.1 Streptomyces sp. TRM49041 | reverse complement strand
CTCGGGGGGCATTCGCTGCTCGCCACCCGCCTCGTGAGCCGGATCCGCTCCGCCTTCGGGCGGGAGCTCGGTATCCGTGCGGTGTTCGAGTCGCCGACGGTGGCGGGGTTGGCGTTGCGTCTGGTGGGTGCTGATGTGGCGCGGAGGGCGTTGGTGGCGGGGGAGCGGCCTGCGCGGGTGCCGTTGTCGGCGGCGCAGCGTCGGTTGTGGTTCCTGCATGAGCTGGAGGGGCCGTCGGCGACGTACAACGTTCCGCTGGTGCTGAGGCTTGAGGGTGAGCTGGACGCGGCTGCGCTGGAGCTGGCCCTGGGTGATGTGGTGGGCCGGCACGAGAGTCTGCGGACGGTGTTCGCGGATGTGGATGGTGTGCCGTATCAGCGGGTGCTGCCGGTGGTGGATGCCGGTGTGGTGCTGGAGGTGGTGGGGGTCTCGGAGGAGGGGCTGGCCGCTGCTGTGGATGGTGCCGCGGGGTATGCGTTCGACCTGTCCGTGGAGTTGCCGTTGCGGGTGACGTTGCTGCGGGTGGGTGAGCGGTCGTCGGTGCTGGTGGTGTTGATGCATCACATCGTGAGTGATGGTTGGTCGCTGGCTCCGCTGGCGGATGATCTGTCGGCTGCGTATGCGGCGCGGGTCGGTGGTGGGGCGCCGGGTTGGGTTCCGTTGCCGGTGCAGTACGCGGATTACGCGTTGTGGCAGGCGGAGGTTCTGGGTGACGAGGGTGATGCGTCGAGTGCTGCGGGTCGGCAGATCGAGTACTGGCGCAGTGCGCTCGCTGGTGCGCCTGAGCTGATCGAGTTGCCGGCGGACCGGCCGCGTCCGGCGGTGGCCTCTTATCGCGGTGGTGCGGTTGATCTGGCTCTGGATGCGGAGTTGCACGGTCGTCTGCTGGCGGTGGCTCGTGAGTGCGGGGTGACGCCGTTCATGGTGGTGCAGGCCGCTGTCGCGGTGCTGCTGTCGCGGTTGGGTGCGGGCACGGATGTGCCGTTGGGCACGGTTGTGGCGGGCCGTTCCGATCAGGCGTTGGACGGTCTGATCGGGTTCTTCGTGAACACGTTGGTGCTGCGCACGGACGTGTCGGGCGACCCCTCGGTCCGGGAGCTGCTGGCCCGGGTCCGCGAGACGGACCTGGCCGCGTACGCGCACCAGGACGTGCCCTTCGAGCGCCTGGTCGAGGTCGTCAGCCCGCACCGCTCGCTGTCCCACCACCCGCTGTTCCAGGTGATGGTCGTCCTCGACAACAACGTCGAGGCCGCCTTCGACCTCCCCGGCGTCGACGCCTCCTTCGAGGGTGCCGACCTCGGCGTGGCCAAGTTCGACCTCACCTTCCACCTGGAGGAAACCCCCGACGGGCTCAGTGGAGAGGTCCAGTACGCCTCGGACCTGTTCGACGAGGCGAGTGCGCAGGGTCTGGGCGAGCGGTTCGTCCGCGTGCTGGAGGGGCTGCTCGCGGACGTGGACGGCCGGATCTCGGCGGTCGACGTGCTGTCGGCCGGCGAGCGCGGCCGGGTGCTGGAGGAGTGGGCGGGTCCCGCGCCTTCCGGTGAGCCGAGTGACGGCCTGTCGTTCCCCGAGCTGTTCGCGGCCCGGGTGGCGGCGGACCCCTCGGCGCCCGCGCTGGCGTTCGAAGGTGTCGAGTTGACGTACGGCGAGCTGGCGGCGCGGGTGGACGCGTTCGCCGGGCACCTCGCCTCCTGCGGTGTGGGCCCGGAGGCCGTGGTGGCCGTGGCGCTGCCGCGCTCCGTGGACCTGGTGGTGTCGCTGCTGGCGGTGCTGCGGGCCGGTGGCGCGTATGTGCCGGTGGACCCGGACTACCCGGCGGACCGGGTGGCGTACATGCTCTCGGATTCCCGGCCGGCATTGCTGGTCACCGACAGCGCGACGCTGCCGGGGCTCGGTGAGTGCGGGGTGTCGGTGGTGCTCGTGGACGGACTCGCCGACGAACCCAGGCCGCCCATGGCTGCGCGGGTGCAGCCGCGTGCGGACCACCCGGCCTATGTGATCTACACGTCGGGTTCGACGGGCCGGCCCAAGGGCGTGGTCGTGCCGCACGGCGGCATCGCCTCCCTGGCCCGTGCCCAGCGGGACGCGTTCGGTGTGGGCCCGGGCAGTCGGGTGCTGCAGTTCGCGGCACTGAGCTTCGACGCGGCGGCCTGGGAGATCGTGATGGGGCTCCTGTCGGGAGCGACCCTGGTGGTCGCCCCGGCGGAGCGGCTGATGCCGGGACCCGACCTGGCCGCACTCTGCGCCGAGCAGGACGTGACG
The DNA here is from genome assembly GCF_008271805.1 of Streptomyces sp. TRM49041. Lineage (GTDB taxonomy): Bacteria > Actinomycetota > Actinomycetes > Streptomycetales > Streptomycetaceae > Streptomyces. Next base: position 106,170 of record NZ_VSRY01000160.1, on the reverse strand, counting down.
CACGTGACCCTGCCGCCGACGGCGCTGGCGGTGCTGCCGGACGATGCGCTGCCGGCCGGCGCGACGGTCGTCGTGGCGGGCGAGGCGTGCCCGCCGGAGCTGGTCGCCCGCTGGTCCGAGGGGCGCCGCATGATCAACGCCTACGGTCCGACCGAGACGACCGTGTGCGCCACCATGAGCGCGCCGCTGTCGGGCGAGGCCGTGCCGCCGATCGGCCGTCCGATCGCGGGGGCCCGGGTGTACGTGCTGGACGCGGCCCTGCGGCCGGTGGCTCCCGGCGTCACCGGCGAGCTGTACGTGGCGGGTACGGGTCTGGCCCGTGGCTATCTGGGCCGTCCGTCGCTGACGGCCGAGCGGTTCCTCGCCGATCCGTTCGGCCCCGCGGGCTCACGGATGTACCGCACGGGCGACCTCGTGCGGTGGACCGCCGACGGAGAGCTGGAGTACCAGGGCCGGGCGGACACGCAGGTGAAGGTGCGCGGCTTCCGCATCGAGCTCGGTGAGGTGGAGTCCGCCCTGAACGCCGTGACAGGCGTGGGCCGGGCGACCGCCGTGGTGCGCGAGGACCGTCCGGGGAACCGGCGCCTGGTCGCCTACTACGTCGGCGACGCGGACCCGGCGGCCGTGCGGGCACAGATCGCCACCGGACTGCCGGACTACATGGTCCCGGCCGCCCTGGTGGCCCTGGACGAGATCCCGCTGACGCCCAACGGCAAGGTCGACCGGGCATCGCTGCCCGCACCGCAGTGGTCCACGACCACCGGCGGCGGCCGCAGGCCCGCCGACGCCCGTGAGGAACTGCTCTGCCGGATCTTCGCCGACGTCCTCGGCCTGCCCGACGTCAGCCCCGACGACAGCTTCTTCGACCTCGGGGGCGACAGCATCATGTCGATCCAGGTGGTCAGCCGCGCCCGCACGGGCGGGCTGCTGGTCTCGGCCCGCGACGTCTTCAGGGAGCGGACTCCCGCCCTCCTGGCCCGGGTGGCCACAGCGGTGGTGACCACGACGGAGGACCGGGACGCCGGTACGGGCACCTTCGCGCCCACACCGATCATGCGCTGGCTGGAGCAGTACGAGGCCACCGACGGCTTCAACCAGTCGATGACCGTACGCGTCCCGGCGAACCTCGACGAGCAGGCACTGGTCCGGGCCGCCCAGGCCCTGATCGACCACCACGACGTCCTGCGCCTGCGCCACCATCCGGACGGCACGTACGAGGTGCGCGAGCGCGGCACCGTACCGGTCTCGGTCAGGCGCGTCGGCCCGGGCGACGGCGAAGCCGCGGAGACGGCCCGCCGGGAACTGTCCCCGGCAGCCGGCGATGTTTCACGGTTCGTCTGGTTCGACGCCGGACCCGACGTGCCGGGCACGCTGCTGATCGTCCTGCACCACCTGGTCGTCGACGCGGTGTCGTGGCGGATACTGCTGCCCGACCTCGCCGCCGCGTACGAGGCGGCCGCAGCGGGCCGGGCCCCCGAGCTCGCCCCCGTCGCCACGTCGTACCGGACCTGGGCCGGGCGCCTGCAGGCGGCGGACCGGCGTGCCGAGCTCCCGGTGTGGCAGGGGATCGCCGCGACCGCGGAGCCGCTCCTCGGCACCCGCCGGCTGGACCCGGCGGTCGACACCGCCGCCACCGCCCGGGAGATCGAGCTCACCCTGGCACCGGACGTCACCGAGGCGCTGCTCACCAGGGTCCCGGCGAGTGTCAACGGCAACGTCACCGACGCGCTGCTGTACGGGCTGGCGACGGCGGTCGTGGAAGGACGCGGCGCCGGACCGGTCCTCGTCGACCTCGAGGGGCACGGACGTGAACATGTCGCCGACGGGGTGGACACCTCCCGGACGGTCGGCTGGTTCACCAGCCTCTACCCCGTCAGGCTCGACCCGGAGGGCCGCACGCCCACCGACCGGCTCAAGCAGGTCAAGGAGCAGATGCGTGCGTTCCCGGACAACGGCGTCGGGTACGGCATTCTGCGCCACCTGAGGGGCGAGCCCGGTCTGGCCGTCGCGCCGCAGATCGGCTTCAACTACCTGGGCCGGTACATCGACGGCGACGACACGGGCGACTGGCAGACCGTCGACGGGCCGACGCCCGCGCCGCGGTCGCCCGAGATGCCGATGACACACGCGGTGGAGATCACCGCAGTCACCGAGAACCACGAGGGCCGTCCGCACCTCGTCGCCACCTGGACCTGGGCGTCCGGACTGCTTGCCGAGTCCGAGGTACGGCGGCTTGCACACGCGTGGTTCGACGCGCTCACCGCACTCGCGGACGAGCGGCCGGACGTGGTCGGACTGACGCCGTCCGACCTGAGCGACGACCTGACACAGAGCGAGATCGACAGCCTCGAGGCTGAACTGGGGGATTGGTAATGAAGCGCTCGCGCCTCGAAGACGTACTGCCGTTGACACCGTTGCAGGAGGGGCTGCTCTTCCACTCCCTCTACGACGACGAGGCCGTGGACGTCTACAACACCCAGCTCGTGCTGGCGCTCTCCGGTGAGGTGGACGCGGCCCTGCTGCGCCGCAGCGCCGAAGCCGTCCTGCGGCGGCACGCCAACCTCAGGGCCGGTTTCCGGCTGCGGGCGAACGGCCGGCCGATGCAGATCATCCCCCGGGACGTGACGCCCGGCTGGTCCGAGTCGACCCTTCGGGCCGAGGAGCTGGACGCGTTCCTGACGGCCGAACGGGCCACCCGGTTCGACCTCGGCCGGCCGCCGCTGATCCGGTTCAGCCTGGTACACCTCGGTCCGGAGGAGCACCGGCTCGTGGTGACCAACCACCACATCCTGCTCGACGGCTGGTCGGCGCCCCTGCTGGTCGACGAGCTCTTCGAGGTCTACGAGGCGGGGGGCAGCACCGACGGGCTGCCCCGGGTCACCCCGTACCGGGACTATCTGGGCTGGCTCGCCCGGCAGGACGCGGACGCCGGCGCGGAGGCGTGGCGGACCGCGCTCGCCGGCCTCGACGGGCCGACCGCGGTGGCTCCCGGCGCTCCCGCGGGCAAGGTACTGCCCGAGCGGATCGCCGCCGAGCTTCCGCCCGGGACCACGGCCCGCCTGGTCCGGATGGCGGCCGACCGCGGCCTGACCGTCAACAGCCTGGTGCAGGGCGCCTGGGCGATGGTGCTCGGGCAGCTCACGGGCCGCAACGACGTCGTCTTCGGTGCCACGGTCTCCGGCCGCCCGGCCGATCTACCCGGCGTCGAGGCCATGATCGGTTCCTTCATCAACACGCTCCCGGTGCGCGTCGGGCTGGACCCCGCCGCGACGTTCGCCGAGGTCGTCGGCGACCTCCAGCGCCGGCAGGGCAACCTGCTCGACCACCATCACGTCAGCCTCGCCGAGATCCAGCGGGCGGCGGGTCTGGGAGAGCTCTTCGACTCGATCCTCGTCTTCGAGAACTACCCCTTCGAGGAGGCGGAGGAGAGCCCGGCGGGGAAGCTCAGAATCGCCGACATCGAGGGCGGCGGCGCGACCCACTACCCGCTCAGCCTCATCACCGGCATCGCGGGAGACCGGCTCGTCGTCCGGCTCGACATCCGTCCCGAGCAGTTCGACAGGGCGCAGGGCACCGCCATCGCCGCCCGGTTCCTCCAGGTCCTCGAAACCGTCGCCACCGACCCGGACCTTCTCGTCGGCCGCATCGACGTGACCCTGCCCGCCGAGCGGGAACAGGTCGTCGAGACGTGGAACGCCACGGGTCTCGAACTGCCCGCCGCGGTCCTGCCCGAGCTGCTCGACGCCCAGGCGGCTCGCACGCCCGGCCGGGTCGCCCTCGTCCTGGAGGGCGAGGAGGTCACGTACGGGGAACTGCACGCGCGGGCCAACCGGCTGGCCCGCCACCTCGTCGACCGGGGCGCGGGTCCGGGGGAGCTCGTGGCCCTCGCCGTGCCCCGCTCGGTGGACCTCCTCGTCGGGCTGCTCGCGATCGTGAAGACGGGTGCGGCGTATCTGCCGGTGGACGTCGGCTACCCGGCCGACCGCATCGCCCACATGCTCGCCGACGCCGCCCCGATCCGCGTGCTGGACAGCGCGTACCTGGCCGGCACGGACGCGGAGGGGTACGAGGACACCCCGCTCACAGACGCCGACCGGCTCCGTCCGCTGTACCCGTCCGACCCGGCGTACGTCATGTACACCTCCGGCTCGACGGGCCGCCCCAAGGGCGTCGTCATCCCGCACGCCGCGGCCGTGAACCGGCTCGACGGCATGCAGCGCGCCTACCCCCTGGCGGCCGACGACCGGGTGCTGCAGAAGACCGCCACCAGCTTCGACGTATCGGTCTGGGAGTTCTTCTGGCCGCTGCTGCAGGGCGCCACGATGGTGATGGCCAAGCCGGACGGGCACCGTGACCCCGAGTACCTCGCCGAGCTGATCCGGGCCGAAGGCGTGACGACGGTCCACTTCATCCCCGCGATGCTCTCGGCCTTCGTGCAGACGCCGCAGGCCGCCGACTGCACCAGCCTGCGCCGCGTGTTCTGCGGCGGCGAGGCCCTGCCCGCGGACCTGCACCAAAACTTCCGCGAGCTGCTCGGCGTCCCGCTGCACCATCTGTACGGCCCGACCGAGGCCACCGTCGACGTCACGGCGTGGGACGGCGGCCAGGAGATAGGCCCGGGCAACGCGCCGATCGGCTTCCCCGTGTGGAACACCCGCGTCTACGTGCTCGACCGGGCGCTGCGCCCGGTTCCGCCCGGCGTCATGGGAGAGCTCTACCTCGCGGGCGTCCAGCTCGCGCACGGCTACCTGAACCGTCCGGGCCTCAGCGCGGAGCGGTTCGTGGCCGACCCGTACGGCCCGGCGGGGTCGCGGATGTACCGCTCCGGCGACCTGGGGCGGTGGAACCCCGACGGTTCCCTCCAGTTCGCCGGCCGCGCCGACCGCCAGGTCAAGGTGCGCGGCGTCCGGATCGAGCTCGACGAGATCCGGGCCACGGCGGCCGAACTGCCCGAGGTGGGCCAGGCCGTCGTCACCGTACGCGACGAGCGACTCGTCGCGTACGTCGTACCCGGCGGGGACGACCGGGTCGGCGACGACCTGATCCGCACGGTCCGGGAGCACCTCGCCGCGAGGCTGCCCGAGGTGCTCGTGCCCGGCGCGATCGTGCTCCTCGACGCCCTGCCGCTGACCCCCAGCGGCAAGCTCGACACCGCCGCGCTGCCCGCCCCCGACTTCGGAGCCGCCCCCGCGGCGCGAGCCGCGGCGACGCAGCAGCAGGAGATCCTCTGCGGTCTGTTCGCCGAGGTGCTCGGCCTGCGGTGGGCCGGTGTCGACGACGACTTCTTCGCGCTGGGCGGACACTCACTGCTCGCCACCCGGCTGGTCAGCCGCATCCGCTCCACGTTCGACGTCGAGCTGCCGATCCGCGCGCTGTTCGAGGCGCCGACCCCGGCCGGGATAGCCGCCCGCCTCGACACGGCGGCCACCGCCCGCCCGCCGATCCTCGTGGGCGCGCGACCGGAGCACCCGCCGCTGTCGTACGCGCAGCGACGCCTCTGGTTCCTGTACCGGCTGGAGGGGCCCGCCGCCACCTACAACCTGCCGATCGCGCTGCGCCTGACCGGCCGGCTGGACCGGGCCGCGCTGCGGGCCGCGATCACCGACGTGGTCGAGCGGCACGAGGCCCTGCGGACAGCCTTCCCCGACTTCGCGGGCACGCCCTACCAGCAGGTCCTGCCCGCCGAGGTCGACCTGAGGGTGGAACGCTGCTCCCCGGAGGCGCTCGCCGCTGCGGCCGGGTACACCTTCCACCTCGAGCGGGAGGCCCCACTGCGCGTCACGCTCTTCGACTCCGGTCCCGACGAACACACGCTGCTGCTGCTCCTGCACCACATCGCCGGTGACGGCTGGTCCGCGTCCCCGCTCGCGACCGATCTCGCCACCGCTTACGCGGCCCGGTGCGCCGGTGAGAGCCCCGCCTGGCCGGCACTGCGCGTGCAGTACGCGGACTTCGCCCTGTGGCAGCACGAACTCCTCGCCGGTGAGGAGGACCCGGACAGCCTGATCAGCCGTCAGCTTGCCTACTGGCGGACGGCGCTGGCCGGTGCCCCCGAACTGCTCGAGTTGCCCACCGACCGCCCCCGCCCCGCGGTCGCGGGGAACGGCGGCGGTGTCGTGGAGCTGGCCGTGCCCGCCGCCGCCCACGAGGCGCTCGTGGCGCTGGCCAGGGCCCACCAGGCGAGCCTGTTCATGGTGGTCCAGGCCGGTATAGCCACCCTGCTCACCCGTATGGGGGCGGGGGCCGACATCCCCATGGGCACGGCGATCGCCGGCCGGACCGACGAGGCGCTCGACGACCTCGTCGGGTTCTTCGTCAATACACTGGTGCTGCGCACCGACGTGTCGGGCGACCCGTCCTTCGCCGAGCTGCTCCGCCGCGTCCGCACCGCCGACCTGGCCGCGTACTCCCACCAGGACGTGCCGTTCGAGCGGCTGGTCGAGGTGCTCAACCCGGCCAGGTCACTCGCCCACCACCCGCTGTTCCAGGTGATGCTGACGTTCGCCAACACGGCGGGCGGAGACTTCGACATGGCCGGCCTCGACGTGGTCCGCGAGCAGGTCGGCGCGGACACCGCCAAGCTCGACCTGTCCTTCTTCCTCGCCGAGGAGCACACCGAGGACGGTCGTCCGGACGGTCTGCACGGTGCGATCCAGTACGCGACGGACCTGTTCGAGGCCGAGACCGTGCAGGCGATGGCCGACCGTCTGGTCCGTCTGCTCACCGCGGCCGCGGCCGACCCCGACCTCCCGGTCGGCGACCTGCCGATCCTGTCGGAGGAGGAACGCCACAGCGTTCTGGTCGGCTGGAACGACCCGGGGCGCGACGTGCCCCGGACGACCGTGCCGGAGCTGTTCGCCGCCCAGGCGGCCCGGACCCCCGGGGCCACCGCCGTCGTGTGCGGCGACGACCGCATCACGTACGCCGAACTGGCGGACAGGGTCGAACATCTGGCCAGGATCCTGGTCGCACGGGGCGCCGGCCCGGAGACGTTCGTAGCCATCGCCCTGCCGAAGTCCGTCGACCTGGTGGTGGCGGTGCTCGCCGTGTTCCGGGCCGGGGCGGCCTACCTGCCGCTGGACCCGGAGCACCCGGCGGACCGGCTCGCCTTCGTGCTCGACGACGTCGATCCGGTGCTGGTGCTGACCACCGGGGCGATCGAACTCCCCGGCGCGCGTCCGCGCCTCCACCTGGACGCGGACCTCCTCCCGCACACGGAACGGGAGGAGCCGCTGCCCGGGTTCGTACCGGACAGTGCCGCCGCGTACGTGATCTTCACCTCTGGTTCCACCGGACGGCCGAAGGGCGTCGTGGTCGAGCACCGCTCGCTCAACTCGTACCTGGCGTGGGCCCGGGATGCCTACGACTCCGTGGAGCGCGGCGCGCTCGTGCATTCGCCGATCTCCTTCGATCTCACCGTCACCGGCGTCTTCGCGCCCCTGACCGCAGGCGGCGCCGTGGACCTCGTCGACCTGAACGGCGACGCCCCCGGCACGCGCCCCGCCTTCGTCAAGGCCACCCCAAGCCACCTTTCGCTGCTGCTGAACCTGCCGGAGGCGTTCTCCCCCACCGAGCAACTCGTGCTCGGCGGAGAGTCGTTGATGGGCGAACTGCTCGAAGAATGGCGCCGTCGGAACCCCGGCGTGACCGTCGTCAACGAGTACGGGCCCACGGAGACGACCGTGGGCTGCACCGAGTTCCGCATCGCCCCCGGCGACGCCGTCCCCAGCGGTGTCATCACCATCGGCCGGCCGGTCTGGAACACCCGGATGTATGTGCTCGACGCGAGGCTGCGACCGCTGCCCGTCGGAGTGACGGGCGAGCTCTATATCGCGGGCGACCTGGTCTCCCGCGGCTACCTCAACCGGCTCGGCCTCACCGCCGCCAAGTTCGTCGCCGACCCGTACGGCCCTCCGGGGTCGCGGATGTACCGCTCCGGCGACCTCGGCCGCTGGAGCCGGCACGGCGAGCTGGAGTTCGTCGCCCGTGTCGATCACCAGGTGAAGCTGCGGGGCTTCCGGATCGAGCTGGGCGAGGTCGAGTCGGCCGTCGGCAACCACCCGGACGTGTCGCACGCCGCCGTCGTGCTGCGCGAGGACAGGCCGGGGGACAAGCGTCTCGTCGCGTACGTGACGCCCGCCGGGCTCGACCTGGCGGACGTGCGGGCGTACGCCGCCGAGCGGCTTCCCGAGTACATGGCGCCGTCCGCGTACGTGGCGATGGACCGACTGCCCTTCACCGCCAACGGAAAGCTGGACCGGGACGCGCTGCCCGAGCCCGAGGCGACGGTCACGTCCGCCCAGGGCCCCCGGGACGCCCGCGAGGAAGCCCTCTGCACGATCTTCGCCGAGTGCCTGGGCGTGCCCTCGGTCGGCGTCGACGACGTCTTCTTCGACCTCGGCGGGCACTCGCTGCTCGCCGCCCGGGTCGTCGCCCGCGTCCGGGACGAGCTCGGCGTCGACGTCGGCATCCGGACCCTCTTCGAGGCACCCACCGTCGCCGGGTTCGCCGCGCGGATCGCCGGGTCGGGACCGGCCGCCGGGCGGTCCCGACCCGCGCTCACCCCGCGGCCGCGGCCCGAGCAGGTGCCTTTGTCGGCCGCCCAGCGCCGTCTGTGGTTCATGTACCGCTTCGAGGGCCCGTCGCCCACGTACAACGTCCCGCTGGCGCTGCGGCTCACCGGCCGGGTCGACCGGGCCGCGCTGCGGGCCGCCCTCGCCGACGTGGTGGGACGGCACGAGAGCCTGCGCACCGTCTTCGGTGACGAGTCAGGCGTGCCGTACCAGCGGATCGTGACCGGAGAGCCGGTTCTGGAGGAAGTGGCCGGCGACGACATCGCCGCCGCTGCCGGGTACGCGTTCGCGCTCGACCGCGAACTTCCCATCCGCTGCTGGCTCTTCTCCCCCGGCGGCGACGAACACGTCCTGCTCGTGCTCGTCCACCACATCGTCACCGACGGCTGGTCGATGGGACCGCTGCTGCGCGACCTGGCCACCGCGTACGAGGCCCGCCGCGCCGGGCGCGCCCCGCACTGGGCCCCGCTTCCGGCGCAGTACGCCGACTACGCCCTCTGGCAGCAGGAGGTCCTCGGCGAGGAGGACGACCCGGACAGCGTGCTGGCACGCCAGACGGCGTTCTGGCGCGACACCCTCGCGGGCGCCCCCGACCTGCTGGATCTCCCCGTCGACCGGCCCCGGCCGGCCGCCCTCGGCCACCATGGCGGCTCGGTGCCGCTGACGATCGGTCCCGCCTTGTACCGCGCCGTCGCGGACCTGGCCCGCCGCCGGCACGCCAGCGTGTTCATGGTGCTGCAGGCCGCCCTCGCCGCCCTGCTCGCCCGGTACGGCAGCGGCACGGACATCCCGATCGGCTGCGCGGTCGCCGGCCGCGACGAGGAGGCGGCCCGTGAGCTGGTCGGTTTCTTCGTCAACACGGTCGTGCTGCGCACCGACGTCTCCGGCAGCCCGACGCTGCACGAGCTCCTCGACCGGGTGCGGGAGACGGACCTGGCCGCGTTCGCCCACCAGGACGTGCCGTTCGAGCGGCTCGTCGAGGTGCTCAACCCGGCCCGCTCGCTGGCCCACCACCCCCTGTTCCAGGTGATGCTCACCCTGCAGAACCTCGACATCTCGGAGCCGGAGCTGGCGGGCCTGGTGGTCCGCGGGGAGCAGGTCGACTCGGAAGCCGCCAAGGTGGACCTGGCGTTTGTCCTGGAGGAGGACGAGACCTCGGGGCTGAACGGGATCGTGCGGTACGCCACCGACCTGTTCGACCCGGAAACCGCCCGCGGCTTGGCCGACTCCCTGGTCCGGCTGCTCGCCGCGGCCGTGGCCGAGCCGGACGCGCCGTTGGACCGGCTCGACGTCCTCGGTCCGGAGCTGGGCCGGCGGGTCCTCGAGGGGTGGAACGACACCGCCCGCGACGTGCTCCCGCTCACCTGGCCGGAGCTCTTCGCGCGGCAGGTGGCCCGTACCCCGGACCACCCGGCCGTGGAGCACGGTGCAGAAACGCTCAGCTATGCCGAACTGGACCTCCGCGCCAACCGGCTCGCGAACCTGCTGCGCGAGCGGGGCGCGGGACCGGGGGAGATCGTTGCGCTGCGGCTGCCCCGCTCGGCCGACCTGGTGATCGCCGTGCTGGCGACGCTGAAGGCCGGCGCCGCGTACCTGCCGGTCGACCCGGACTACCCGGCCGAGCGGATCGCGTTCATGCTCGACGACGCCCGGCCGGTATGCGAGCTCTCGCCCGCTTCCTTCCCGGTCCCGGAGGGGCTGCCCGGTACGGAACCGGTCGTCGCCCGGCACCTCGACGACGCCGCGTACGTCATCTACACCTCCGGATCGACGGGCCACCCCAAGGGCGTCGTGGTGTCCCACCGCGGCATCGCGGGCCTGGTCGCCAACCAGGCCGAGCGGTACGAAGCCGGGACGGGCAACCGCGTCGCACAGCTGATCTCCCCGAGCTTCGACGCGAGCGTCTCCGAGCTGTGCCTCGCCCTGCTCACCGGCTCCTGCCTCGTGATCCCCCCGGGCATGCTGGCCGGCGACGAACTCGCCGCGTTCCTCGCCGACCGGCGCGTCACGCACGCGCACCTCACGCCGGCCGTGATGTCCGGCCTGCCGCGTGTCGCGCTGCCCGCCCTACGGATGATCATCACCGGCGGCGACGTGCCCCCGGCGGATGTGATCGCCCACTGGTCCCAGGGCCGCGGGCTCGTCAACGCGTACGGCCCGACCGAGGCGACCGTCGACGTCGCGTCCTGGGTGTACGACGCTCCGGGCCGGCAGACGGTCCCGATCGGCCGGCCCATCGCCAACGCCGGTGTGTACGTGCTCGACCGGTACCTGCGGCCCGTCCCGCCCGGCGTGGCGGGAGAGCTGTACACGACCGGTCCCGGCCTGGCCCGCGGCTACCTCGACCGCCCCGCCCTGACCGCCGAGAGGTTCGTCGCCAACCCGTTCGCACCCGGCTGCCGGATGTACCGCACCGGCGACCTCGTCCGGTGGGACCGCGACGGCCGGCTGGTGTTCGTCGGCCGGGCCGACACGCAGGTGAAGCTCCGCGGCCTGCGGATCGAGCTGGGGGAGATCGAGTCGGCGCTCGCCGAGCAGCCCGGTGTCACCCACGCCGCCGCGGCCGTCCACGCCGACCGGCTCGTCGGCTACGCCGTCCCGGCCCCCGGAGTACAGCTGGACCCCGGGGAACTGCGCAGCCGGCTCGCAGTGGTGCTGCCGGCGCACATGGTGCCCGGTGCGGTCGTGGTGCTGGAAGGCCTGCCGCTGAGTCCCAGCAACAAGCTCGACCGCAAGGCCCTGCCCGTACCGGAGGTGAGCGCGGCGACGGCCGGGCGCGATCCGCGCAGCCTGCGCGAGGAACTGCTCTGCGGCCTCTTCGCGGAAGCCCTCGAACTGCCCCGGGTCGGCGTCGACGGGAACTTCTTCGAGCTCGGTGGCCACTCGCTGCTCGCGATGCGCCTCGCCACCCGGATCAGCACCGCGCTCGACGTCGTGGCGGACATCCGGACGCTCTTCGAGGCGCCCACCCCGGCCCTGCTCGCGGCGCGGCTCGACAGCGCCGACGACACCGGCCCCATGGCGGTGCTGCGCCGTGGCGGCGACCGCCCCTCCCTGTTCTGCGCTCCGCCGGCGCTCGGCCTGAGCTGGTGCTACGCGGGACTCCTGCGCGGGCTGCCCGAGGACGTGGGCCTGTACGGCCTGCAGGCGTGGGGACTCGACGGCCCGGGACCGCTGCCGGACTCGCTGGCCGCGTGGGCGCTCGACGCGGTCGAGCAGATGCGCGCCGTGCAGCCGCAGGGCCCGTACCACCTGCTGGGGTACTCGACCGGTGGCAACATCGCGCACGCCATCGCCACCACCCTGCAGGAACAGGGCGAGCAGGTGGCCCTGCTGGCCATCATGGACTCCCGGCCGGGCGACCCCGCTCAGGAGGGCCCTGTGGCGGAGCAGCGGCTGCTCACCTCCGCCGACGTGCTCGCCGTCCTGAGCGACGACGCGGGCGGTGACCCCGACAACCGGGGCGACGAGGCGGAACAGCGGGCGCGGGCACGGGGCCTGGTCGGAGAGATCCTCGGCGGCGCGGCCGACGAGCGGCTCTTCGACGTCATGATCAACACCATCATGGTGGCCACGGCGCACCGGCCCGCAGCGTACAAGGGCGAGGTCGCGCTGATCACCTCGGGCGGCGAGGAGAGGGCCGCGAAGCTCGCCACCGCCTGGGCTCCCTACGTGGACGGGGAGCTGAAGGTCACCCCGTTCGGTTGCGGGCACGACGATCTGCTGGAGCCGGCCCTGCTGCGCGACGTGGCTACACGTATCGCCGGGTCCTTCGAATGCGGGCCGGAAATGGCCGTAATAGAGGACCGATAAGGCGGCTCAATACCGTGCCACGTATTCCTGTTGTCCCGCGGATTTCGAGGCGGCTCGGTCATGCCTGACAGGCTCATAACAGAAACTCCATTCGTCCGCCGCGCCCGGCGGACGAGCCGGAGGGTCCGTCTGTTCTGCTTTCCGCACGCGGGAGCAGGGGCGAGCGCCTTCGCCGCGTGGCCGGATCTCCTCCCGCCGGAGGTGGAAATCGTGGCCGTGCAACTGCCCGGCCGCGAGGACCGCGTCGGCGAACCGCACCCCGCGTCCGTCGACGTCGCCGTCCGCATGGTCGCCGTGGCGCTGCGGCCCTATCTCCAGGGCCCGTACGCGTTCTTCGGCCACAGCGGCGGCGCGCTGCTGGCGTTCGAACTGGCCAGGGCGCTGCGCAAGCGCGGCACCCAGCCCGGGCACCTGTTCCTGTCCGGGCAGTCGGCCCCGGGCCACGACGTCGCCGCGCCGGAGCTGCACCGGCTGTCCGACGACGACTTCCAAGCCGCTCTGCGGAGCCTGGACGGCACGTCGGACGGGGTGTTCACCGACCCCGGGCTGATGAAGCTGCTGCTGCCGACGCTGCGTGCCGACTTCGTCCTGTGGGAGAACCACCGGCACCGCCCCGACCAGCCGCTCTCCGTACCGGTCACCGCACTCGGCGGGGACACCGACCCGCGCGTCCCCGTCAGCGGGCTCCGCGCATGGGAGGAGCAGACCACCGGGGCGTTCTCCGTCGAGGTCTTCCCCGGCGGCCACTTCTACCTCCACGACTCCGAAGCGGAGCTCGCCGCGCTCCTGGGCGGCACGCTGCTGGGCCGTGAGCCGGCGTACACCGGCCAAGAGGGGCGGAACCGATGACGATGCCCGGACACGACGCCGTGGCCCTGCTGCGGGCGGCGGCCGAATCCGTCACAGGGGTGGAGGAGGCCGCGCCCCTGCTGCGCAGGGAGGCCAGGCTCGACCGTGTGCGCCCGACCGCACCCCGCCCCGCGGACGCACCGCCCGCGGCGGCGGGGCCGCCGGCCGTCGCGTACGGCGGCGACCTGCCGGCCGACCCCGGCTTCCCCACCACCCTGCAGGAAGCTCTCCGGCTGGCCGCCGAACTCGCCCCGGAGCAGGGGATCATCTACCTGACGGGTGGCGACGAGCAGTTCCAGAGCTACTCCAGGCTGCTCAACGACGCACAGCGGCTGCTCACCGGCCTGCGCTCCACCGGCATCGCCCCCGGCGAGTCCGTGCTGTTCCAGTTCGGCGACAACCGCGCTTTCGTCACCGCGTTCTGGGCGTGCGTCCTGGGCGGATACCTGCCCACCCCGGTCGGTGCCGCACCCGGCTACGACCGTGAGAACGCCGTCACGACCAAACTGCGCAACGTCTGGCAGCTGCTGGACCGGCCGCTCATCCTCACCGACGCCTCCCTCGCCCCGGCGGTGGCCAAGCTGTCCGCCCTGTGGGACGTCGACGACCTGCGGGTGGCCGTCGTCGAGGAACTGTGCGACGGCCCCCGGAGCACGGATTGGTTCCCGGCGACCCCGGACAGCCCGGTCGTGCACCTGCTCACCTCCGGCAGCACAGGGGTGCCGAAGGTGGTCCGGCACGCCAGCCGCAGCATCCTGGCCCGCACCCGGGCCATCGCGGCGGTGCACGGATTCGATTCCGACGAGGTCGCGCTGAACTGGATGCCGCTCGACCACGTCGGCGGCATCATCATGTGGAGCGTGCGGGACGTGGTGCTGCGCTGCCGGCACGTCAACGCCACCATCGACGCCTTCCTCGCCGACCCGCTGCGCTGGCTCGACTGGGTCGACCGGTACGGCGTCACCAACACCTGGGCCCCCAACTTCGCCTTCGCGCTCGTCAACGAGCGTGCCGCCGCGATGACGGGCCGGTCCTGGGACCTGTCGACGCTGAGGCACCTCCTCAACGGGGGAGAGGCCGTCGTCAGCCGCACCGCGGACCGCTTCATCGAGCTGCTCACGGCGCACGGGATGCCGGCCGACGCGATGCGCCCCTCCTGGGGGATGTCGGAGACCAGCTCGGGCGTGACGTACTCGACGCTGCGCGCCGGAGATCCGGACAAGGGCCGGCTGCGGGTGGACAAGAGCTCGCTCGGCGGGGCGCTGCGCTGGTCCACCGACCCCGACGCCGTCACGTTCACGGAAGTCGGCCCGCCGATCCCGGGCGTGCGGATGCGCATCATCGACCCGAACGACGCCGTGCTGCCCGAGGACCACGTGGGGCGGCTCCAGGTCACGGGACCGACGATCATGGAGGGCTACTTCCGCAACGAGGAAGCGAACGCGGAGGCGTTCACCGCCGACGGCTGGTTCAGCACGGGCGACCTCGCGTTCCTGCATCAGGGCCGGCTCACCATCACCGGCCGGGACAAGGACCTCATCATCGTCCAGGGTGCCAACATCCTGAGCTACGACGTGGAGTCCATCGCCGAGCAGGTGGAGGGCACCGAGGTCACGTACGTCGCCGCCTGCGGCTGGTCCGGCGCGGGCGACAGCACCGACAAACTGGTGATCTTCTTCGTCCCGGCCTTTGACGACCGGACCTCGGTCCACGACACCATCGCCGCGATCAAGGCGCGGGTGGCCGAGGCCCTGGGCCTCCAGCCCGACCTGGTGATCCCGGTCGAGCGGCAGGACTTCCCCAAGACGGGCAGCGGCAAGATCCAGCGAGCCCAGCTCATCGCCGACCTCGACGCGGGCAAGTACGCCGAGTGGTGCGACGAGCCGGACGGCCCCTGGTACTTCGAGCGGACCTGGATCGACCTTCCCGCCGAACGCGGCGCGGTGCCCCCCGGCCCGTGGCTGGTCTCGGAGGCCCTCCGGGAGGAGCTCGTCGCCGTACCCGGCGTCCCCGAGCTCCTCGCCTCCCCGGCCGGCGGTGCCACCCCGGCCGGACACGCCGGCGCCGTCGTCCACCTGGCACAGGGCCCCGACGCGGAGAGCGTGGCCCTCGACGTGGTGCGGCTGGTCCAGGACCTGGCCGCGTACGATCCCGCGCCCCCGCTCCTGGTCGTCACGAGCGGCGGTCTGTGGACGGCAGCGGGCGACACCCTCGACCTCGCCACCGCGGGCCTGCCCGGTCTTCTGCGGACGGCCGCGGCGGAGCGGGTGCTGCCGTCCGTCCGGCAACTCGACGTGTCCGACCCCTCCGACCGCGCCGCCGCGATCGTCACGGAACTCGCCTGCCACGACGCCGCCGACCTCGTGGCCCACCGAGGCACGCGACGCCTCGTGCCCCGGCTGCGGCCGATGGCCCTCGACGAACGGGGGAGGGACGCGTTCGTCACCGGCGGCCGCTACCTCGTCACCGGTGGTCTCGGCGGCGTCGCCCATCCGGTCGCGGAATACCTCCTGGCCGCCCACGGCGCGAAACTGCTGCTGGTCGGACGGAGCCCGGCCGACCGGGGCGAGCGCGCCGAGCGCCTCGACGACCTGGGGGTCCTGGGCGACGTGGCCTATCGCGCGCTCGACGTGGCCGATCCGGTCGCGCTGCGGGCCGCGGTGCGCGAGGCGGAGGCACGCTGGGGAGCACCGCTCGACGGTGTGCTGCACCTGGCCGGCGCCGACGTCTCCCACCAGTGGGCGCGACTGGAACTCCACCAGGTAGCCCGCGAGTCCCCCCAGGCCTTCCACGACGCCTACCGCGCGAAGGTGACCGGCACCCTGGCGCTCGCCGAACTGCTGGAGGACCGGCCCGACACACCCCTCGTGCTCTTCTCGTCGGTCAACGGCGAGTTCGGCGGAAGCTCCTTCGCGGCGTACTCGTCGGCTAACAGCTTCCTGCACGGATTCGCCGACCACTGGGGCCGCGAACGCGGCCGGCCGGTGCACTGCCTGGCGTGGAGCACCTGGAGCGGCCTTGGCATGAACCGGGGCGCGCCCGAGGGCGCCGCCGAGGCCCGCGGCTTCCGCACCCTCGACCCCGACGAGGGCCTCGCCTCGCTCCTCACCGTGCTGGGACAGGACCGGGCCACCGTGTTGGTCGGCCTCGACGGCCGCAACGAGCACATCGCGCGCGCCCTCGCCCCGGACAGCCTGCACATCGCGGAGGCGATCGTCGTGTACACCGGGCCGGCCTCCGAGGCCGACGTCCGGGCGGCCGTGGCACCGGTGGCGAGGGAGCTCGACCACTCCATGCGCTGTCTGCGCGTCGAGAGGCTGCCCGCCGACCGGGACCAGCTGCTCACCGTCGCGGTCGCAGCGCTGGAACGGGGCGGACGGCAGTTCGTACCGCCTGCCACCGAGCTGGAACAGGCCCTGGCCGCCCTCTGGACCGACGTCCTCGGCACCGATGTCGGCCGCGACGACCGCTTCTTCGACCTCGGCGGCAGTTCGCTGCGCGCCGCCCAGCTCGTGAACCGCATCAACAGCGCGCTGACCGCCCGGCTGTCAGTGCACCACCTCTACGAACACCCCACTGTCGGCTCACTCGCCGCAGTGCTTTCCCCGCAATTGGAAGGAGAACGAGGATGACCAATCCGTTCGAGGACGCGGACGGCACCTATGTGGTGCTCGTCAACGACGAGGGACAGCACTCCCTCTGGCCGACGTTCGTCGACGTGCCCGCCGGCTGGCTGACCGCCCACCCGGCCGACGCCCGCGACGCCTGCCTCGCCTACATCGAGGCCAACTGGACCGATATGCGCCCGCGTAGTCTCGCCACCGCGATGGACGCGCAGTAACACCATGACTCTGGCTATCGAGGTCGAGGGCCTGGTGAAGCGCTTCGGCGCCCACCGGGCCCTCGACGGAGTCGACCTCGCGGTGCCGGCCGGGCAGATCCTGGGCCTCCTCGGCCCGAACGGGGCGGGAAAGACCACGACGGTGCGTGTCCTGGCGACTCTGCTGCAACCCGATGCCGGGCGAGCCCGGGTCTTCGGGTACGACGTGGTGAAGGAGCCCCACCAGGTCCGCCGCTGCATCGCGCTGACCGGGCAGTTCGCCTCGGTCGACGGCAACATCTCCGGCAGGGAGAACCTGTATCTCATCGCCCGCCTCCTGGGCGTGCCCGCCCGGCGGGCCCGGTCGGAGGCGAACGGGATGCTGGAGCGGTTCCGTCTCGCCGAGGCGGGCGGCAAGCCCGCCCGCGAGTACTCCGGCGGAATGCGCCGGCGTCTCGACCTCGCCGCATCGCTCATGGGCGAGCCGAGGCTCATCTACCTCGACGAGCCGACCACCGGTCTGGACCCGCACAGCCGCAACGAGCTATGGGCCATGGTGGAGGAACGCGCCCGGGCCGGCGCGACCGTTCTGCTCACCACCCAGTACATGGAGGAGGCCGAGGCGCTTGCCGACTCGGTGGTCGTCGTGGACAAGGGACGGGTCATCGCCGCCGGCACGGCCGCGGAGCTCCGGGCCCGGGTGGGCGGCCGGACCCTCGAGATACGGCCCGCGCACCCTCGGGATCTGGCAGCCCTCGCGGGAAGCCTGGCCCTGGAAGGGCTGGACGGCCGGATCGACCAGGAGGCCTGCGCGGTCCGGCTGCCGCTCGTGGAACCGGACGAACTGACCCGTGCGGTGCGGGCCGTCACCGCCTCGGCGGTGGAGGTGTTGGCCGTGGACACCAGGGTCGCCAGCCTCGACGAGGCCTTCATCGAACTGACCAGGAGCACCGCGTGACCCCGACCACCGACATCGCGCCGATCGTCGGGGCACCCCCCCTCGCCGGTTCCGCACGGAACGGGCCGCGGGACGTCGTCAGGCAATCGCTCGCCCTCGCCAGGCGCAACATGCTCCAGTTGCGCGGCGATCCCGGACAGCTCCTCGACTCCGTGGTCATGCCGATGGTCTTCACCCTGATCTTCCTGTACGTCTTCGGCGGCGCCATCTGGGGAGACCGCCCCGGAGATTACCGGCAGTTCCTCCTGCCGGGCATCATGGTGCAGACGCTGATGTTCGCGTCCCGTTCGACCGGTTACCTGCTCGCCGTCGACTTCGACAACGGTGTGATGGACCGGTTCCGGTCCCTGCCCATCGCCCGCTCGGCTGTCCTGACCGGCCGGATCGTGGCAGATATGAGCCGGCTCCTGCTGGGCCAGGTCGCCATGCTCCTCTTCGCGCTCGCCATCGGCTTCCGGGTCGAGACCAACTTCCTGTTCGCGGTGGCCGCTGTGCTGCTCACGCTGCTGTACGGCACCGCGCTGGCCTGGGTGTCGGCCTTCATCGGCCTGACGATCCGCAGTCCCAACACCGTGCAGTCGGTGGGCTTCCTCTGGATGATCCCGTTCCAGTTCGGCAGTTCCATGCTGGTGCCGACCAGCACGATGCCGGGCTGGCTGCGGGCCTTCGCCGAGGCCAACCCCACGACCCTGGTGACGGACGCGTGCCGCAACCTGCTCGCCGGGGGGCCGATCGCCGGCCCTGTCCTCGGCACCGTGCTGTGGAGCGTGGGCCTCATGTGCTTCGCGGTTCCGCTGGCGATATCCCGCTATCGACGTCGCTGAAATGTGATCGATAACGGGAGGGAAACCCTCGCCCATACCTTTTTCTCATTCCAACTCCGCTAGTGGAGGAGCCCTCTCATGAGGTCCGGTCATACCGCCGTTCCGCGGTGGCAGGCGACAATCGGTTCGGCACCGGGCACGGCGACCGTCGGCATTCCGCTGGAATCCGAACCGACGCCGGCGGAACTGTCCGCCGCCCACGCCAAGGTCGTCGCGACTCTCAGCGGTGAGGACGAGGTGGCCTTCGGCCCCGTGCCCCACCTCGTGCCGGTGGCCGGCACCACCTGGGCCGGCCTGGTGGACCGCGTCCGCGACGCGGCCGCCGCACCCCGCCACGGCTTCGAGACCGTGGTCGGCGGGACGCCGGGCACACTGCCCGACGGCGTGGTGTTCGGGGTGTCCGTCTCCGACGGCGCCCTGGTGCTGACGTACCGCACCGAAGACTTCGACGCCGACCACGCGACCCGGGTCGCCGGCTATCACCACACGGCTCTCCACCGCATCGCCACCGAACCGGACGCCCCGCACGAGGGCCGCAGCCTGCTCTCCGCCGAGGAACGGCACCACCAGCTCGTCGGCATGGCCGGTCCGGCGCGGGAGCTTCCGGACCGCCGCTTCCACGAGCTCTTCGAGGAGCGCGTGCGTCTGCACCCCGGGAAGACCGCCGCGATCACGGGCGAGCGCCGGATCACGTACGCCGAACTCAACGCCCACGCGAACCGGATCGCCCGGACCCTCCTCGCCCGCGGCCTGACCGCCGAGGATCCCGTCGCCGTGGTGACGGAGCGCAACCTGGACTGGATGGCCTCCGTCCTCGCCGTGTTCAAGGCCGGCGGTGTCTACGTGCCGATCGAGCCGCACTTCCCGGCGGACCGTATCGGCACTACCCTCGACCGTGCCGGCTGCACCCTCGTCCTCACGGAACCCGGGAGCACCGCCACCCTCGACGAGGCGTTGAGCCACCGCCCGTCCATCGCCGTGCTCCGCGTCGACGAGAGCGACGGGGCCGACCCGACGGACCTCGGTATCGAGATCGGCGCCGACCGGCTGGCCTACATCTACTTCACGTCCGGCTCCACCGGTAAGCCCAAGGGGGTGATGTGCGAGCACGAGGGAATGCTCAACCACCTCTACGCGAAGACCGACGATCTCGGCGTGGGCGAGGACGACGTTCTCGCGCAGATCGCTCCCCAGTGCTTCGACATCTCGCTCTGGCAGCTCGTCGCGGCCCTGCTGGTCGGCGGCACGACACTCATCGTGCCGCAGGAGGCGATCCTCGACGTGGAGAGGTTCGTGGAGGTCGTCCGCGGCGCGGACGTGGCCCAGCTGGTCCCCTCCTACCTGGAAGTGGTGCTGTCGCACCTGGAGGAGCACGGCGGCGGCCTCGGCCGGATCCGCTGCCTCTCGGCCACCGGTGAGGCGCTCAAGAAGGAGCTCGTCGAACGCTGGTTCGCGGCCTTCCCCGGCACCGCGCTCGTCAACGCGTACGGGCTCACCGAGACCTCCGATGACACGAACCACGAGGTGATGACCGGGCCGCCGCACGGTGACCGGGTCCCCCTCGGGCCGGCCGTCGCCAACGTGCGGGTCTATGTCGTCGACCCCGACCTCGAACCGGTGCCGCTCGGCTCGCCCGGCGAGATCGTGTTCGCCGGAATCTGCGTCGGCCGCGGCTACATCAACGACCCGGAGCGCACGGCCGCCGCGTACGGCACCGATCCGCACCGGCCGGGGGAACGGCTCTACCGCTCCGGCGACTTCGGCCGCTGGCGTCCCGATGGCAAGCTGGAGTTCCTGGGCCGCCGCGACGCGCAGGTGAAGCTGCGCGGCTTCCGCATCGAGCTCGGCGAGATCGAGAACCGGTTGCTCGGCGTCGCCGGGGTCCGTGACACCGCCGTGGTCGTCGTCGGCGAGAGCCTGGCGGCGTTCTACGCCGCCGCCGCCGCCGTGCCCGTCGACGAGCTGAGGACGTGGCTGGCGGCCGCGCTGCCGGAGTACATGGTGCCGAGCCGTTTCCATCGCCTCGACGCCCTGCCGCTCACCGCCAACAGCAAGATTGACAAGAAGCGGTTGGCGGAGCTCGCGGCGGCGGACGAGGACGGCCCGGAGCCGCCGGTCACCCCGACGGAACAGCGGATCGCCGCCGCCTGGGCGGCCGTGCTCGGCCTTGAGCCCCAGCGGGTCGGCCGCAACAGTCACTTCTTCGACTCGGGTGGCACCTCCCTCTCCGCTGTACGCCTCGTCGTGAAGCTCGAGCGGGCCGTGTCGCTGAAGGATCTCACCCGGTACCCGCGGCTGAGCGACCTGGCGGCGTTCATCGACGGAACCGGCACGCCCGAGGAGGCGGATGCCGGGACGGGCGTTCTGAACCCCCTCCTCCAGCCTCCCTCCGCGACCGGCACGCTCGTCTGCTTTCCCTACGCGGGCGGTAACGCCGTCAACTTCCACGCCCTGGCCGGCGAGATGGCGGACAGCGGGCTGGCCGTACACGGAGTGGAGCTGCCCGGACACGACCTCACAGCCGAGACCGAGCCGTTCGTCTCCCTGGAGCAGGTCGCCAGGACCACGGCGAGCGAGATCGGCCGATGTGCCGCCGGCCCGATCCTGCTGTGGGGACACTCATCCGGGGCGGCCCTGGCCGTGGCGACCGCGCGCCTTCTCGAGCGGACGGGTCACGACGTGCGGGCCGTCCTGATCGGTGGCCAACTCGTCGGATCCCCGGACGCGCGGCGCAGGCACAGCGCCGAGCTCGAAGCGCTCACCCCCCTGGAGGTCGCGGCGCGGCTCAACGGCGACAGCGGCTACGCCGAACTCGCCGGGACGGACACGACCCGAGCGGCGCTGGTCGGCGCGGCGTACCGGCACGACGTCCTGGAAGCGAACGCGTTCTTCGCCGACGCGGCGGAGAACCTCCCGGTCGCGCTCATCGAGGCCCCGCTGATCCTCGTCACCGCCGCCGACGATCCCGCCACCCGGGGCCACGAGGGCGATCTCGCGGCCTGGCGCGGCATCGCCAGGACCGTTGAGGTCCGCGAGCTGCCCGAAGGCGGCCACCACTTCTTCCGCACCAGGCCGGCGCAGACCGCCGCCGTGGTGCGGGCTGTCCACGACATGCACCAACGAGAGCGAGTGTGAAAGTGCCGCCGATCGATACGGACCTCTACGCCGGACTCGAAGGGCGCCGTGACGAGGGCCGCCCGGCCGTCATCACCGTTGCCGACGCGCCGGACCCGGCGGCCTGGGCCGCCCAGCACCGCGAAGCGCTGTACCGAATCGTCGCCTCAGAGGGCGCCATACTGGTACGTGGTCTGGGACTGGCGGACGCCGCCGGCGCGGCCGCGGTGCTCAAGGTCCTGGGAGACGACCTGATGTCCGAACGCGAGGCGTTCGCGCCCCGCTGGACGTATGACGACCGCATCTACTCGTCGTCCAAGTGGCCGCCGAACCAACCGATGTGCATGCACCACGAGCTGAGCTACGCGGTCGAGTTTCCGGCGACCATGGCCTTCGCCTGCCTCAGCGCACCCACCACCGGCGGGGCCACCGCCCTGGCCGACGCCGGTCGTGTCCTGCAGGAACTGCCCTCCGACCTCGTCGAGCGCTTCGAACGGGAGGGATGGCTGCTCACCCGCAGCTACAACGAGGACATCGGTGTTCCGTGGGCGGAGGCGTTCGGCACCACCGATCGCTCCGAGGTCGAGAGGTACTGCGCGGCCAACGACATCTCCTTCGAGTGGCGCGGCGACGAACTGCGCACCAGCCAGCGCCGGCCGGCGGTGCTGCACCATCCCGCCGACGGCCAGAGGCTCTGGTTCAACCAGATCGCCTTCCTCAACCAGTGGACGATGGCGCCCGAGGTGCGTGAGTACCTGGTCGACGTCTACGGCCCGGAGGGCCTGCCCTTCAACACGAGTTACGGCGACGGCGGCGAGGTCACCGAGGACGTCGTCGCGCTGATCAACAAGGTGTACGACTCCGTCACCGTCGCCGAGCCGTGGCGCGCGGGAGACGTGATGCTCGTCGACAACCTCCGCACGGCGCACAGCCGGCTGCCCTACGACGGAGCCCGCGAGGTGCTCGTCGCGATGGCGAATCCCACCACCCGTTCCGTATAGAGGTTCGAGAATCCACATGACCCAGCACAGCCCAGATTTCGCAGTGATCTCCGGTCGCCAGGTGCAACGTGCGCTGAGCGGGCAGGAGAAGCTGGTCACAGAGATAGTCGAAGCGGCCTACCTCGCGCACGGCACGGGGAAGACGGTCAACCCGCCGTCGTACTTCCTCCGATTCCCCGACCGGCCCACGGCCCGGATCATCGCTCTCCCGGCGTCGCTCGGCGGCGACGCCGCCGTGGACGGACTCAAGTGGATCTCCAGTTTCCCGGAGAACGTGAGTTCAGGGCTGCCCCGCGCTTCCGCGGTCCTGATCCTCAACGACCCGCGCACCGGCTATCCGTACGCCTGCCTGGAGAGCTCGATCATCAGCGCGAGCAGGACGGCCGCGTCAGCCGCGCTGGCCGCCGATCGACTCACCCGCGGACGGGCCCGCCCCACCCGGGTGGGCTTCGTCGGCACCGGTCTGATCGCCCGCTATCTGCACACCTACCTGGCGGGCACGGGGTGGAGCTTCGACGAGGTCGGTGTGCACGACCTGTCAGACGATCACGCTGCCAAATTCGCCGACTACCTGGACCGCTCGGGTGAGAACGGCCAGGTGAGTGTGTACAACTCCGTGGACGATCTGATCCGCGCCAGCGACCTGGTCGTCTTCGCCACGGTGGCGGGTGCTCCGCACATCACCGACCCGCGGCTGTTCGCCCATCACCCGCTCGTGCTCCATGTCTCGCTGCGTGATCTGGCACCGGAGATCATCCTCGATTCGGTCAACTACGTCGACGACGTCGAGCACTGCCTGAAGGCCGACACGTCGCCGCACCTGGCAGAACAGCTGTCCGGCAACCGGGACTTCCTCGACGGGACGCTCTACGACGTCATGACGGGCCGCACCACGGTGCCGACGGATCGCACGGTGGTGTTCTCGCCGTTCGGTCTGGGTGTGCTCGACCTGGCAGTCAGCGCCCACGTCTACGACCAGGTGTCGCGAAGCGGTGACCTTCACGTCGTCGAGGACTTTTTCCACGAGATGAGCCGGTACGGCGGCTAGGGGCGACTGCCCGGAACGGGAGAGAGCTGTGCCAATAATTTCAGAGCCGGAGCAGTACCACGAGAACGACCTGTTCGTCGACCTCCATCGGACCTTCGGACGCAGGCTCTACCTGAAGTGCGAAGGGTTCAACTTCGCGGGTTCGATCAAACTCAAGGCCGCCCGGGCCATGGTCGAGGCGGCGGAGGCCAGCGGGGTGCTGCGACCCGGCTCGGTTCTGGTGGAGTCGTCGTCGGGCAACCTCGGCGTCGCGCTGAGCATTCTCGCTGCCAGCAAGGGCTACGGCTTCGTCTGCGTCACGGACAGCAGATGCAATCTGGCCACGAAGCAGCTCATCGAGGCCATGGGCGGCACGGTCCACACCATTACGGAACCCGCGGCTGACGGCGGCTTCCTCGGCGCGAGGCTGCACCTGGTGAAGGAGCTGTGTGAATCGGACGACCGCCATGTCTGGCTCAACCAGTACGCGAATCCGAACAACGCGCTCGCCCACTACTGGGGGACGGCGCCGGCGATCGCCGAGCGCTTCCCCGACCTGCAGGTGGCCTTCATCGGTGCGGGCACCACCGGCACCCTCATGGGGTGCGCCCGCTACTTCAAGGAGAACCGTCCCGAGGTCAAGGTCGTCGCGGTCGACGCGGTCGGCTCGGTGACCTTCGGCGGGCCATCCCTGCCGCGGCAGATCCCCGGCCTCGGCACGGGTGTCCGCCCGCCGCTCCTCGACCGGTCCTACGTGGACGACGTGGTCCACGTGGACGAGGTGGACACCATACGGGCCTGCCGCCGGCTGGCCAGACGCGGCTTCCTCTTCGGCGGATCCACGGGGACGGTGATCAGCGGCGCCCTGCGCTGGCTCGACGAGTACGCACCGGGCGCGGACGTCACCGCCGTGGCCGTCGCACCGGATATGGGCGAGAGATACCTGGACTCGGTCTATCACCGGGGCTGGGTCGAGGAGATCTACGGCAGCGCGGCGCTCGCAGGTGAATTCGAGGAGCTCGAGGAACTTTCGATGATGTCCACAACAGGTGTTGCCTGATGACGGAGCTGATGGAAAACGGTATCCGCGACAGCGGTGTCCGCGACGACGCCGCCCTCACACTCGGCGGCGACGCCGCCACCGTGGAGGCGGTCGCACGGGAGATACTCCACGCCGCGGACGGCCGGGTCGACTCCCCCGAGTTCGTGGCAGCCGCCCGTGACGCCTGGGACAACCTCCCAGCCCCGCTTCGCCAGGAGATCCGCCGGTTCCGCCGGCACTCCGGCCCCTGCGGCCGCCTGCTGATCCGGGGGCTTCCGGTGGGCGACGAATCGCGGCCCACCCCGTCGACCGCCGACTCGGTCCAGCGGGAGGCGTCCGTCGCCGCCGCGATCCTCCTCATGGTGGCCTGCGGACTTGGCGACCCCGCCGCGTATCTCCAGGAGAAATCCGGAGCCCTGGTGCAGGACGTCGTGCCCGTCCCGGGCCGTGAGGAGTTCCAGGGAAACGCCGGATCGGTCCTCCTCTCCTTCCACACCGAGAACGCGTTCCACGAACACCGCCCGGACCACGTCATGCTGCTGTGTCTGCGCGCCGACCACGAGGGTGTCGCGGGCACGCGTACCGCCTGCGTGCGCGAGGTTCTGGACCTGCTCAGCCCGGCGGCACGGAAGACGCTGAGCCTGCCCGAATTCACCACCGAGGCTCCACCGTCCTTCGGAGCCGGCAGTAAGGGCGCGCTCCACCACCCGGTGCTGGGTGGATCCTGGACCGACCCGGATCTGCGCGTCGACTTCGCCGCCACCCGGGCCACCACGGAGGAGGGGGCCACCGCCCTCGCCGAACTGGGCGCACTCTTCGAGCAGGTGTCGACGACGTCGGAACTGCTTCCCGGCGACCTGGTCATCGTCGACAACCACGTCACCGCGCACGGCCGTACCGCGTTCACCCCTCGCTACGACGGCCGGGACCGTTGGCTGCAGCGCACCTTCGCGCTGACCTCTCTGCGACGCTCGCGGGGGCAGCGTCCGGGCGACGTTTACGTGCTGGTTGAATGAAATCGAGGTCGACCGCGCCGGGTTGACCGGTAACGAGGGAGCGCGCAGTGCGGGTAGTCATCGCCGAGGACTCGGTCATTCTCCGTGAGGGCATGGTGGAACTACTGACCGCCCGAGGCTGTGACGTCATCGCGACCGTGGGCGACGGGGACGGACTGCTGGCCGCGGTGGCCACGCATGCCCCGGATGTCGCCGTGGTCGACATCCGCATGCCGCCCACCCACACCGACGAGGGCATCCGCGCGGCGATCCAACTCCGCGCCGCCCACCCCGGGGTGGGCGTCCTCGTCTTCTCCCAGCACGCCGAACCGGCCTGGGCGGCCCGGCTGCTCGCCGGCGAGGCGTCGGGCATCGGGTACCTGCTCAAGGAGCGCGTCTCGGCCACCGCCGACTTCATCGAGGCGTTGCACAGGGTCGCGGCCGGCGGTGTGGCTCTCGACCCGGAGATCGTCAGCCGTATGTTCAACACCGGCAGCCGCCCCCTCGACCGGCTGACCGAGCGCGAACGAGTGGTCCTGGACCTGATGGCCCAGGGCCACTCGAACCGTTCCATCGCCGAACTGCTCGTCATCTCCGAGCGGGCGGTGGAGAAGCACGCAGCATCCATCTTCACGAAGTTCGATCTTCCTCCGACCGCTGCGGACAACCGCCGTGTCAAGGCGGTCGTGGCGTACTTGCAGGAGTCCAAGCCCTGACCTCGGGCCAGGGGCGTGGCCATGGACGCCGGCGAGGGGGCGGATATCCGAACCTCGTGAACGGGAGGTAGCACGATGGCCCTGAGCAGCCGTGTTGCCGAGAATGAAGGCATGTCACTGAGCACTGAGGCCCAAGCCCGACCTCTCGTGGAAAGCGGTCCGGGAATTCACGCGGAGAACCTGCACCGCTCGTACGGCCGTGGCCGTGCCGCGGTTCACGCTCTGCGTGGAGTGGACATCGGCTTCGCTCCGGGCACCTTCACCGCGGTGATGGGCCCGTCCGGATCGGGCAAGTCGACTCTGCTGCAGTGCGTGGCGGGAATGGACCGACCGACCGCCGGGACAATCCACTGGGGCACGACCGACATCACCGCGCTGCCCGAGCGCCGCCTGGCTCAACTGCGGCGCGCAGAGGCAGGCTTCATCTTCCAGTCGTACAACCTGATGCCGGCCATGACGGTCGAGCAGAACGTCGCCCTGACCTCTCGGCTGGCGGGCGAGCGCGTGGACTGGTCAGCGGTCGCCGACTGCCTCGAGCGGGTGGGTCTTGCCGACCGGAGGAAGGAACGGCCCGGCCGTCTCTCCGGTGGCCAGCAGCAACGCGTCGCCGTGGCACGGGCGTTGTACGCCCGTCCGCGCGTTCTGTTCGCCGATGAGCCGACCGGCGCCCTCGACCGCGCGACCGGGCGCGAGGTGCTGTGGCTCCTGCGCGAGGGGGTCGAGAACGAAGGCCGCACTTGTGTCATGGTCACGCACGACCCGGTCGCGGCGAGTTTCGCGGACCGAGTGGTCATCCTCGCCGACGGAGTCCTGGTCGACGAGCTGGTACGCCCGTCCGCCGCGCAGATCTCCGAGAAGCTGAGTGAGCTCGCATGCTGAGGCTTGCCCTTGGGCTGCTGCGTGCCAAGCCCTCCTTGTACGCGGGGCCGGCTGCGGCGCTCCTGATGGCCGTCGCCGTGATCACCATGTTCGGATCCCTCATCGCCACGGCGATCGGCGGCCGCGGAGGCTCGCGGCTCGGGATGATCGGCGGAGCGTTCGGCGAGATCGCGATGCTGATGGCGCTGTTCACGGTCACCAACACGCTCTCGTTCTCCGTGCGGGGCCAGGCCCGGGACATGGCTCTGCTGAGGACCAGCGGGGCGACGCCGGCACAGATCAAGCGCCTGGTCAGGTGCCAGGTCCTCTGGCTGACGCTCTTCGTCTCGCCGCCGGCCTGGCTGCTCGGAACGTGGGGCGCCAAGCGGTTCCTGGCAGAGCTTGCCGCCCGGGACATCGTCCCGGCGGACGCGGTGGTGGTGTGGTCGCCCTGGCCTCTGCTGATCGGTACGGTGGTGACACTGCTGGTCGGAGTCGGCGCGGCGAGGATCGCCGCGCGCCGGATCGTCCGCGGCCGGCCGTCCACTGTGCTCGCGCAGACGGCCGAGCAGACGAAGATGGGCTGGCTTCGATGCATCGCCGGTCTGCTCGTGATCGCCGGTTCCGTACCCCTTGTGGTGTTCACCGCCGGGCAGCCGGCCGACAAGTCCGCCCAACTGGCTCTGCTCGGATCGCTGATCTTCCTGGTCGCCGCCGGACTGCTCGGACCCTTGCTGGCACGACTGTCCATCGTGCTGCTCGGTGTGCCGTTCCGGCTGATGGGCCGCAGGCACGGGGGAGACGCCGGTGGTGCTCTCGCCGCCGACAACCTGCGCGGTCACGCCTACCGCCTGTCCTCCGCCGTGGTGCCGATCGCCCTGTTGGTCGGACTCTCGACAACGTTCGCCTCGGTCAGCGGCACCCTTCAGGAGGTTGCCCCGCCCGGCGCCTATGCCGAGAGCGACAACTGGCTCCGCGGGGTGGAACTCGCCATGCTGGCCGGCTTCGGAGCTGTGGCCACGGTGAACACCCTCGCCTCACTGACCACGGCGCGACGGCGCGAGTATGCGCTGCTCGCCCTGACCGGCGCGACCCGGCGGCAGCTGATCCGCATGCTGGGCACGGAGGCGATACTGACCGCCCTGGCCGGAGTGGTGCTCGGAATTCTCGTCGCCGCGCCCATGAGCATGGCGTTCGCGAGCGCTGCGACGGGCGAGTTGCTTCCCACCATCGCGTTCCACACATATGCCCCTCTGGTGCTGGGACCGGTGGCGCTGACCGTGCTGACGATCCTGTTCACCGGTGCGCGGGCCACCTCGGAGCCGGCGGTCACCGCCGTGGCCGCGCAGTGACCGCGCCCCGCCTCGCGGACGAGGACCGCGACGGACGACGGACGGTGCGTCCGGGGTCGATCGTCTTCGCCGTCACCGGGGTGCCGCTCTCCCTCCTCGGTATGGCCTACGCCCTCGCGGTCCTCTACGTCGGCGGGTTGCTCTCGCTGACCGTGATCGGACTGCCGGTACTCGCGACCGGTCTGTCGGGGGCCCGCCACCTCGGCCGGGGGCACGCCTGGCTGATGCGGACACTGCTCGGCGAGGACATCGTTCCCCCCGCGCCGCCGGCGGCGGCACCCGGCGCGTTCCGGTGGATCCGGAGCAATCTGTCCGATGTGACCGCCTGGCGCAGCGTGCTCTACCTGATGCTGCGGCTCCCCCTCGACCTGCTCGCCTTCGTGGTGACGATCGCGCTGCCCGCCTTCGCCGTGTGGTCGATCGTGTGGACAGTGATCGGAAGCCCGGAGCTCTGGCTGGCGGTCACAGCGGTCCTGGGCGCCTTGATCGTCCTGGCCTTCACCCCGGTGACGGCTCGCACGATGATGCGGGTGCACCGGCTGCTGGGCCGGAAGCTGCTCGGCCCCAGCGCCTCCCAGCTGCGGGTCCGGACGCTGGAGCGGGCGCGCGCTGTTGCCTTCACCGAGGGCACGCGCGACCTGAGGCAGGTAGAGCGGGACCTGCATGACGGCACGCAGGCCCAGTTGGTCGCGATCGCCATGACGCTGTCGTTGGCCGCCGACACCCTGGACGGCGAAGCGTCCACCGGACGCACCGGCGCCCTCGTCGCACGGGCCCGCACGCAGACCGACACGGCCATCGCGGAGCTGAGGCGGCTCATCGACGGGATGAGCCCCGCCGTACTCGACCGGGGACTCGCCGAGGCGCTGCCGCATCTGACCGGGCAGGCCGGAGTGCCGGTGGCTCTGCAGGTGGAGATGTCACAGCGACCGGATCCGGTGATCGAGCGGGTGGCGTACTTCTGTGTCGCCGAACTGCTCACCAACGTCTCCAAGCACAGCGGAGCGACGAAGGCGTCGGTGGACGCGCGCGTCGTCGGAAAGGTCCTGCGGATCCAGGTCCAGGATGACGGCAGCGGAGGCGCCAGGATCGGTGCGGGCAGTGGCCTGTCGGGCCTGAGGGAACGGCTGACCGCGGTCGACGGAACTCTCGGTCTCCACAGCCCGCCCGCGGGCCCGACCACCGTCGTACTCGAGATGCCGGTCCGGATCTGACCTTCTGCCCATGACGGGCCCGCTCACATCTCGCCGCGGCCCGGTTCTCCCCACCCCAACACCTCGGCGTCCTCGACGCCGCTTTCCCCCGGCCCGCCGCCTCGCGTCGGCCCATGCCCAGAGAAGGGACAGCTGTCCATGCGCGCTGCGCGGATCAGACTCGGAATGCTGATAGCCACCGTCGCCGGAAGCATCGTCGCGTCCGTCACGGCCGCGGCTGCGAACGGGGTGCTCGGCCTGCCGCCCGCGCCCCAACATGTGGCCGTGGCGGCGAAGGACCTGCCCGAGCTCTACGGCGAGAACCGGCGTTATCTCGCCCGCGCAGCCGATGCGGCACGCCGGATGGGTGACGGTGAGCGGGCCCGGGCACTGGGCGCTCTCGCCTCCCCCGACCGCCACTTCCTGGAGGCCTCCGCCGATGGTGACGGCCAGGCGGTGGAGGTGCTCGGAGACCTGGCGCACGCGCAGCGGATCGCCCTTCTGGTGCCGGGCTCGGACACCACCATCGACACCTTCGACCACCTCGGCTCCCGGCACGGTTCGGTGGCCGGGGGAAGCCGAGCGCTGTACGCCGAGATGCGAGCCGTCGCACCGGAGACACGCGTTGCCGTCATCGGGTGGTACGGCTACCGGGCGCCCCGCACCAAGAGCCGCGACACCGTGACCCAGGAGCGAGCGGAGGAGGGCGGCCGACTGCTCCGCCGCCAGATCGACCGGCTACGGGGAATCAACCCCGATGCCTCCGTGGCTCTGATGTGCCATTCGTACGGGTCCGTGGTGTGCGGGGAAGCGGTGCGCGGAATGGATCGGTCCGCGCAGTCCACGCTGTCGGGTGTCGCGGTTTTCGGCAGTCCGGGGATGGGCGTCGACTCGGCCGTTGAACTGGGCGCGCGCGTCCCGGTGTGGGCAGGGCGCGGCAGCGAGGACTGGATCTCGTATGTGCCGCACGCTCAGTACGGCGTGTTCGGTGAGAGAGTGGGGTTCGGCCCGGACCCGGCGTCCGTGGAGTTCGGCGCCCGACGGCTCCCCACCGGAGACAGCCGGCACGGCGACTACCTGCGCCCCGGCAGCCTTTCGCTCCGGAGTATCGCGCTGATCGGCCTGGACCGAGGCCGGCAGGTGTCCCATGGCTGATGTACGGGTCAGGACGGAGAACGAGCGCCCCACCCCCGTGGCCTGGAAGGACCTGGCACCGGCACCGCCTGTCCGGCTGACGCCGGTGCGGCGACTGCACCGGGCTGTGCTGCGTATCGATGC
Organism: Streptomyces sp. TRM49041; assembly: GCF_008271805.1. Classification (GTDB taxonomy): domain Bacteria; phylum Actinomycetota; class Actinomycetes; order Streptomycetales; family Streptomycetaceae; genus Streptomyces. The sequence goes on along the minus strand of NZ_VSRY01000160.1, from coordinate 74,757 downwards.
GGCGACTCCGTTTTCCCGCGACCGTGCGGTCGATGTCCTGCGTGCCTACTCCATCCTCGGCGTGGTGCTCGGCCACTGGCTGGTGAGCGCGGTGGTGCTACGGGCAGGCGGCCATCTGGGAGGCGACAGCCCCCTCAACCACATGCCGGGTCTCACGCCGGTGACCTGGCTGTTGCAGCCGCTCGCCCTGTTCTTCTTCGTCGGCGGCCGAGTCGGATTCCAGAGCTACGCCTCCGCGGTCGCGACCGGAACCCGCTACCGGACCTGGTTGGCCCAGCGGTTGCGCCAGTTGGTGCGTCCCACCTTGGCCCTGCTGGGCGTGTGGGGGTTGGTGCTGATCGGGCTGGCCTTCGAAGGAGTGGCGTTCGAGACGATCCGCACCCTGCTGCGGCTCGCGGTGTCCCCGCTCTGGTTCCTCTGCGTCTACGCGGTGATCACGGCGGCCACTCCGCTGATCAGGCGGTGTGGTGCGGGCCGGCTGGTGCTGGTGGCCTTCGCGCTGGTCGTGGCCACGGATCTGGTCCGCGGGCTGGTCGGCGACCTGGGATGGGTCGATTCGCTCCGCTGGCTGAACGTCTTCACCGGCTGGTTGGTGCCCTACGCCCTGGGGGTGTTCTGGGCGGCCGGCGGCCTCGCCCGCCGCAGGTACGCGGTCGGCATGCTCGTCTGCGGCGCGGCCGGCCTGACCGGCCTGGTGCTTTGGTGTGGCTATCCGGCGAGCATGGTCGGTGTCCCCGGGGCCGCCCTGTCCAACCTCAACCCACCGAGTCTCGCGGCTGTCTGCTTCGGTCTGGCCCAGTGCGGTCTCGGACTGCTGTTGTGCGGCCCGCTCCGTCGGCTGACCGGCCAGCCTGCAGAGCCGGTCCCGTCCCTCCCCGCCCACGCGTCCGACGCCGCAGGGGCGCGTGCCACCGCAGGGCAGTTCTGCTGGGCGGCCGTGGCGTTGTTGAACCTGTCGGCCATGACGATCTTCCTCTGGCACCAGACGTCCATGCTCGCCACCACCGTGTTCTCGCTCGGGTTCGGACAACGCTGGCCCGGGCTCCACACGGCGCCGGAAGATCCATTCTGGGTGGCTTTCCGTCTCGGCTGGATTCTTGTTTTCGCGTGCGTACTCGCTGTCTTTTGGCTGGCTTTCAAGGACGTGGAAAAGTCCGCCCGGAGGCACCGCCGATAATCGGCCGATAAGGGAATAATGCCGCACTGGCCTATGGTTTCCTGCATTTCTTGCTCAAATTTCGGCGCAGCATACCTCAGGAGGAATTTCGTGGCCATCTCGAACAATATCCCGGGCCCGGTGGAGAGCGGCACCGACGTGGCTTCCGCACGTGGTGTCGTGAATTCTCTTCGAGACCTCACCGTGCAAGCAGTGTCAGAGCTCTATGTGAAGTATCAGGACGACCTGCGTGCCGTCAGGGACCAGCAGCGGACCTTCCTTCGGCAGCGCGGCAAGTCGATGAAGGCGCAACTCGACGACTACGAGGCGGAGATCACCTACCTGCTGCTGCGCGAGTACCGGCCTGAGACGGTGGTCGAGATCGGCACGTTCTACGGCTGGTCCACCATGTGGATTCTCAGTGCTTTGCGGGACAACGGTGTGGGGCACCTGTACTCGTTCGACATCGTCGACCACGTGGTCAGCAATGTTCCGGCTGATCTTTCCGCCCACCGCTGGACGTTCACCAAGGGAGATGTCCGGGAGACGCTCGGAGATATCCCCGGCAGCGCGGACTATCTCTTCATCGACGCTGACCACGGTGCCCGATTCGGTCGCTGGTACGTGGAGAACGTCTTTCCGATGGTTCGCCCCGGAACCCCGACCAGTGTGCACGATGTCTTCCACGGTCGCCGGCCGAAGCCGATCAGCGAGGGTTCGGTTCTCATGAAGTGGCTCGTCGCGCAGAACAAGAGCTTCTTCACCCCTTCAGCCGCGAAGGCTCCTGAAGTCATCGAGCACCTCAGCAAGGTGAAGAAGGAACTGCGGCTCGACACCCCTGTTCGCGAGAGCCGCCACAACCCGATGGTTTTCTTCACTCTCGGATAACACCGCGTGATCAGGTTTCGGTGGTGAGTGCGCCCGGTTCAGGGCGCGCCCACCACCGAAACTTCGTTCCGCGAGCAGTGGTGATGTGGACAAAAAGTGTCGGAACTGTAAACGCAAAGGGTCGCGACGGGGAGGAAGGGGGATGTGAGACCAAGATCACGATGGTTTCGGCCATCCTCCGTACGGCCGGGTTGACCGGTGGAAGTAAGTTGTGGAGGGCGACATCGCCCCCTACCTCGGTGCCGTTTGACCTGATGGCGAAGGTGTGGGGCGGTCGCAAGCGGGCGTGTGCGAGAGGGGAGCGGCCGTGAGGTGGGGAAGCGCCTCCGCGGCGGTCGGTGTCCTTCGATCGGACGCGCAGTAAAGGAAAGTGTTGGAGTTTCGTCCTGTGAATCCGCCTCGGCGCGGTCTGGATGCGGCCGAAGAGGAGGCGACGGAAAAGCTGCCGAACACGTCGGGGAACCCTTCGGATTGCGAAGGTATGTGAACTGACCGAGCTTGCCCAGGACGAGCTCAAGATTTTACTCAAGCGGTATTTAACGGGGACTTCAGTAATGCATCATGCGGCCGCAGTTTCATTGGCGAAACCACCAAAAGCGGAGGTAACTCCTCCGCATATCCGGGCGCAGCAGAGAAGCGCCGGCCGGGCCGAGCCGAACATCTCGTTCCAGGTCCTCGGCCCGCTGGAGGCGTGGGTGGGGCCGCGAAAGGTCGAGATCGGCGGGCCCCGGCAGCGCATCGTGCTGGCGATGCTGCTCCTGGCACCGGACCGGGTCGTATCGATCGATCAACTGGTCGAAGCCGTCTGGAACGGACGGCCGCCCACCACATGCCGCACCCAGATCGCCATCTGCGTCGCCAGCCTGCGCAAGGCATTCAGGACCGCTGGGTTCACAGGGGAGCTGATCGGCACTTCCGCGCCCGGATACCTGTTGCACTCGGCCGGACACCACATCGACTCGACCGAGTTCGCGGCCGGAGTGGACTCCGCGCAGACGCTCGCACGCCACGGGGACGTCGGTGCTGCCGCCGACCGGCTCGGACAGGCGCTCGGGCTGTGGCGAGGCCCGGTTCTGCCCGACATGTCCAGCCCCGTTCTCGAGACGGAGGCGGAACTCCTGGATCACCGGAGGCTCACCGCCTACGAGCAGTACGCGACCCTGCAACTGCAGCTTGGCCGGCATCGTGAGGTCATCGCCGAGCTGAGGGCCCTCGTGCACGACCGGCCGTTGTGGGAGCAGGCGCGAGCCGCGCTCATGCTCGCCCACTACCGTTCAGGTCACCGGTCCGAGGCTCTCGCCCTCTTCCGCCAGGCGCAGCGGGTCTTCCGCGAGGAGATCGGCCTCGAACCCGGCCGTGTCCTTCAGGATCTGCACACGGCCATCCTTCGGGAAGCCTCCGACCTCATGCCGCCCACGGACACGACCGGACCACTAAACATCGTCACCGCTTCGCCGCAACTCGAGTCGCCGGAAGGCGAATTGGTCGGCCGGGACAGCGAGATCCGATCTCTCGACGCCTTGCTTCGCCGGGCCCGCGAAGGCATGTCGTCCGTGGGCCTGGTGGTGGGCCGCCCCGGAATCGGCAAGACCGCCCTTGTGCTGCACTGGGCGCGCAGGGCGGCACACGCGTTTCCCGATGGGCAGCTCTATGTCGACTTCGAGAGGACCGGCACCGCCGACGCCCCTGCCGCCCTCCTGCGAGCCCTCGGCATGTCTGACCCTGAAATACCTCGCAACTACCGGGACCGACTCAGGGAGTTCCACCGACAGATCGGGGACCTGAGGCTCCTGGTCATTCTCGATGGGGTCCCCGACGACAACGTTGCCCATGACTTCATCCCCAAGGCGGGGAGGTGCTGCGTTCTGCTGACGAGCCGACGCGTACTGGCGACCGCAGCACAGGTCCGGCTGAGCGTGCCGGAACTGACCCCGGCGGACTCCGTGACGCTGCTCGGCTCTCTCGTGGACGACGGACGGGTCGAGGAAGACGAAGCCGCCGCGCACCGCCTTGCCTCGTTGTGCGACCACTTGCCGCTCGCCCTGTCCGCGGCGGCCGCACGCCTCGTCGCCAAGCCCCACTGGCGTTTTCCCCATCTGTTGACCAGGCTCGGCGATCGCCGGCACCGGTTAGAAGAACTCAGCGCGGGCGCCCCCGTGCTCCGTCGGGTCCTGGACAGCGTGTACCGGACGCTGTCGCCCGCGGCTGCCGACCTGTACGCCCGGCTCGGTCTCATCAACGGCGAGTGCATAGCGGTATGGGAGGCTCAGGCCCTTCTCGAAGTCGGCGCGATGGCCGCACAGCGGCTGCTCGAGGAGCTGGTGGACGCCACGTTGATCGAAGTGGCCGACACCGGCCCGGACGGCTGGTTCCGGTACCGTCTGCCCACGCTGCACGCTCTCCACGCGGAAGAGACGGCTCATACGGAGGTGGCCGCCTCCGTCCGCAAGGCGGCGTGCGACCGAGTGCTGGCAGCGGGCACTTCCCACCTGAAGTGCCCGGCCGATAGCAGGGCGATACCGGCCCTTCGTATGGTCGACTGACCGCCCTCTCGCCGAGCCCGCGACTCGGCAGGTTTCCACGGTGCCCGTCCGCCGCGTCCCCGTCCGCGGCGGACACCGCCGTCGGGCCGCGGCGCCGGTCTCCGTGAGCGGCGGGGAGGGTCCGGGCCGCGCCGCGCCCCCTACTCGAACACTTCTTCGGAGGCGTACCTTGATTGCCGCTCAACAGACCAGCATCTGGTTGCGGAAATACCGACCGGTGGAACAGCCCCGGGTCCGCCTGGTCTGCTTCGCGCATGCCGGCGGGGGCCCGAGCGCCTTCCGTACCTGGCCCGCCTCGCTGCCCTCCGACGTCGAGGTGCTCGTCGTGCGCTATCCAGGGCGGCAGGACCGTGTGACCGAGCCCTGTCTCGATCGGATGGAGCCCATGGTCGAGGCGGTCACGGAGGCACTCGCACCCCTGCGCGACCGGCCGCTCGTCCTGTTCGGGCACAGCATGGGCGCGTGGATCGCCTACGAGGTGGCGCAGCGGATGCCGGTGCGCGCGTTGCTCGTCTCCGGCCAGGTACCGCCCTCACGACGGAATTCGGCGCGCCCCGGATCGGCCCGCCGAGGCGACGGAAGCGGTGAGCTCAGCGACGAAGCGCTCATCGAGGAGGTCAAACGGCTCGGCGGATACGACGCCCAGCTCTTCGAGGACCCCGAGCTGCGCGACCTCGTCCTGCCGCCGATCCGGGCGGACTTCACACTCGTACGGAACTACCGTGCGGGCCGGCAGCCGAGCCTGCTCGGCTGCCCGGTGCGCGCGTTCTACGGCGAGGACGACGCCGATACCCGGGCGGACGACGTCGACGCCTGGGCCGAGGTCACCACGGGCCCCTTCACGGCGCACCGATTTCCCGGCGGCCACTTCTACCTGGCCGACCACGAGGCAGCACTGCTGCGTGAGCTCTCCTCTCTGCCGGAGGTGTCCTGTGCTTGATCCGACCGAGGCGACAGTGGCTCAACTGCGGAAGGCACTCGGCGACGGGAGTCTCACCGCCCTCGAGTTGACCCGCTGGTATCTGGACCGCATCGAGCGCTTTAATGACGAACTGTGCGCGGTCATCGAGGTCAATCCGGATGCCGAGGCAGAGGCCGCCCGGCTGGACGCCGGCCCGATCCGTGGTCCGCTGCACGGCGTCCCCGTCCTCCTCAAGGACAACCTGGACACCGTCGATCGCATGCACACCACGAGCGGCTCGACGGTCATGCTCGGGTCCCGGCCGGACCGCGACGCCACCGTCGTGGCTCGGCTGCGAGCCGCCGGAGCCGTGCTGCTGGGCAAGGCGAACAAGACGTCGTGGATTCTCGGGCCCGCGGGCTGGAGCGCCCGGGGTGGCCAGACGCGCAATCCGTACGACCCGACGCGATCGCCGCACGGGTCGAGTTCGGGCTCGGCGGTGGGCGCCTCGGCGAACCTGTGCGCCGTGGCGATCGGCACCGAGACCATCGGGTCGATCCTGGGGCCCGCCGCCGCGAACTGCCTTGTCGGTGTGAAGCCGACCACCGGACTCACCAGCCGGGCGGGCATGATCCCCGGTATCCCCAGCTTCGACTCGATCGGACCCCTGGCGCGTTCGGTCGCCGACGCCGCGGAAGTCCTCTCCGTGATCGCCGGGCCCGACCCGCTCGACGCCGCGACGGACGGCGTGCCCGTGCTCGACTACCTGAGCTTCCTCGGCGCCACGGACCTGCGCGGTGTGCGCATCGGCGTGCCTCGAAAAATGTTCTTCGGCTACAGCGAAGCGGCCGACGCTGTTGCCGAGTCCGCTCTGGAAGCCCTGAGCGGGGTTGGCGCGGTCATCGTCGAGGACACGGACATTCCGGGAGTGGACGAGCTCACCACCGATCCGTCCTTCGGCCGCGTCGTGGTGAACGAGACCGCCCACGGCCTGGGGCAGTACCTTGCCCGAACGCCCGGCAGCCACCCGCGTACCATCGCCGCCCTGGTGGAGGCCAACCGGGCGAACGCCGCGGTCGAGCTGGAGCTGTACGAGCAGGACATCCTGGAGATGCTGGCCGCACACGCCCCCGACCTCGACGACCCGGGCTACCGGGACGCGTTGGCCACCGTGCGGCGAAAGGCACGGGCGGAAGGCATCGACGCCGTCATGGACGAGCGCCGACTCGACGCGCTGGTCATGCCCACCTGCCCGCCGCCGTGGCCGATCGACGTCGTCGAGGGCGATCCCGATCCGCACGGAGCCGCGCTCGTGCCCGGCCTTGCCGGTTACCCCGCCATCAGTGTGCCGGCGGGCTGGACGGAGGGCCTGCCTGTCGGAATCACCTTCACCGGTAGGGCGTTCAGCGAACCCGTTCTGTTCCGTCTGGCGCACGTCTTCGAGCGGACGAGGCCGTCCCGTCGCCCGCCCGGTGCCACGACCGGCGTCAGGTGAACGACCGTGCTCGATCTCCTTCCCGGAAAGGACGACCCCGCACCGCCGTCAGGGACCCGCGGTTTGAGGCTGCTCCCGCTGCGCGGAGTTCGCTACGTCCCGGAAGAAGTCGGCGGCCTGGCAGCCGTGACCTCGCCACCGCTCGACGGCGTGGTCCGGCGTGACGAGCAGGCGCCCGCGCATCCGTACAGCATCGTCCGCCTGATCCTCCCGCAGGCGGACACGGCCGAGGCCCGCCGACGGCAGGCATCGGAGACGCTGCGCGCGTGGCTCGCCGAAGGCATCCTCGCCTCCGACGCCGAACCGGCCCTGTACGTGTACGAGCAAGCGCGTGGCGACGTTGTGCAGCGCGGCGTCATCGGCGCCCTGGAGCTCTCTCCGCCCGAGGAAGGAATCGTTCTTCCCCACGAGGACGTCATCGTGCACGTCCTCGAGGAACGGGCGGCCCTGGTGCGGGCCACCGCCGCCCACCTCGAACCACTGCTGCTCAGCTACCGGGGCACTGCCGGACCGACCGGTGCCACGTCCGTCGTCGAGCGGGCGACAGCCCGTCCTCCCCTGCTCGTCACCACCACGGAGGACGGCTTCCACCATCGCCTGTGGTCGATAACCGACCCGGCCGATATCGGCGAGGTGGCCGATCACCTCGCCGGCCACCAGGCTCTCATCGCCGACGGCCACCACCGCTGGGCCACGTACCTCCGTCTGCAGCGGGAGCAGGCCGTGACGCCCAGCCTCTGGGACTACGGGCTCGTTCTCCTCGTAGACACGGCGCTGTACCCCCTCCAGGTCAACGCGATCCACCGGCTCCTCCACCGGCTTCCGGTCTCGGAGGCGCTGGACGCGGTAGGGGACTCCTTCCGCGTCCGACGTCTGGACACCTCACTTGCCCGGGCCATGTCGGCCCTGGAGGAAGCCGCCTCCACCGGCAACGCCTTCCTTCTCGCGGGCGACGGTTCCTATCACCTCCTCGACAGCCCGGACCCAGCGCTTCTCGCCCGTACGATGAGGCAGGACCGTCCGTCGGACTGGCGCGCCCTGGATGCCGCGGTGTTGCACGAAACCCTCCTGGCCCGGGTGTGGCGCGTCCCGGATGCCGCCGACTCCATCGCGTACATCCACGACGCGGAGGCGGCGGTGGCACAGGCCGAGCTCCATGACGCCACGGCCGTGCTGATGCATCCGGTACGCGAAGAAGTGGTCCACGACCTGGCGCGCCGAGGCATCACGATGCCGCGGAAGTCGACCTCCTTCGGTCCGAAGCCGGCCTCCGGCCTGATCCTGCACAGCCTGGAGCACATGCGCCTTCCTCCTGAGTAGGCACCCGCCCCACCGAACGCGGACGGACGCGCGTGCCTGCCTCAGCCGAGGAGTTCGCGGGCCCGGGTCAGTGCGCTGTCGCGGCGAGCCGCGAGCTCGTCATCGGTGAAAACAGGCACGCGGATGGTGGGTGCGATACCGGCCCCGTCGTAAGCCGCGCCGTTCGGGGCGAGGTACTTCTCGTTGGGCAGGGTGAAGGACCAGCCATTGGGCAGGACACGGTCCATGGTGTCGGAGAGAGCTCCTTGGGTGTTCTCACCGATACGGACGGGGCCCGGGGTGCGGTTCATGAGGGCCTGGGTGAAGGTCTCGCCCGCGCTGACGGTCAGGCGGCCGGTGAGCACGGCGAGCGGGCCGGTGTAGACCGGACCGCCTGACCGCGGGCTCACCCCGATCGGCTGGGCGGAGGTGAACCGTTCCCCACCCACCGTGTTGTCGCGGGCTCGCTTCGTGTAAGCGGTGTACGCGTGGGTGGTGAGCCTGGAGGCGATGCGTAGCCCGAGGGCGTCGGATCCGCCGCCGTTGAACCGCAGATCGATGACGAGTGCGCGCAGCGCCTTGGAGCCGCGTGTGCGCGCTTCGGTGAAGATGGCGTCGAGGGCCTTGTCGAGTTCGGCCCGGTCCCTCGCGTAGTCACCGTTCTCGGTGAAGCCGGCAAAACGGGTGATGCGCAGATAGCCGATGCGTTCGGGCAGGTCGGCGTAGCCGATGGCGCCCCGCCCCCAGCGTTGTTGGGGCGTGCCCACGCTCGCGGTCGTCGCCTTCTCGATCTTCGTGACGGTGTCGGACGTGGGCACCTTCGTGCCTGCTCGATGGCCCGTGAAGTGCTGATTCCCGCCTGCGTTGATCGCGGTGTGGGCGTCGTGCAGCGGCTCGATCATGCTTTCGAGAATGCCGAACAGTTCGGCATCGGTGGTGCCGGCGGTGATGGTGGGCCGGTAGCGGTCACGTACGGCTTCCCAGTCGACGCCCTTGGCCGTGAACGAGGGGTAGTTCTCCGCATACGTCTGCCAGAAGGTGTCGAAGACGGCGCGAGGGTCCGTGGGCGGCCTTTGACCGCACCTCTCGGGAAGCTCGTGGACGCGACGCAGGGTGCGGAACCCCGCGTTGTCCGCGAAGCGGAGCCTGATGACATCGCTGTTGCCGGCGGTGACCGGAGCCAGGGTGATACGCCCGGCCTCCTCGCTGACGGCCGGCGTGAAATCCACGGCGCCGCCTGCCCGGGGCGAGCCGCTCTGCTCGGCTTCCAGGCTGCCGGGCAGGCAACTGACGCGCGTCGTCTCGTAGGAGCGAAGGTGGCGTCCGCTGACCGAGATGACGGTGCCGTACCCGGTGCTCTGCCACAGTCCCTCCAGCGATGGGTTCCCGGACGCGGCGTTCCCGAGCGTCCCGTTGGTCATGGCGGGGAGAGCGGCGAGGGCGAGGGCGAGTGCGGCGGCGCGGAACGGGGCGCGCCTGCGACGGACCGTGAGAGGCATGTCTTTTACGTTACGGAGAGCGCGACCTCCGACACTATGGGGTGTTCACCCGTGTTCGGGTGCGGGAATCCGAACCCGAACACGGGCTTCGTGGGTCCGGGTCGGGCCTTGTGAGAGGCTGGATCACATGAACCGGCTGGCTGGTGTGACCTCGCCTTATCTGCTTCAGCACGCTGACAATCCCGTCGACTGGTGGCCCTGGACGCCGGAAGCGTTCGAGGAGGCGCGACGGCGGGACGTGCCCGTTCTGCTGTCCGTCGGTTACTCTGCGTGCCACTGGTGTCATGTCATGGCGCACGAGTCCTTCGAGGACGGCGAGACCGCCGCGTACATGAACGAGCACTTCGTCTCCGTCAAGGTCGACCGCGAGGAGCGGCCCGACGTGGACGCCGTCTACATGGAGGCGGTGCAGGCCGCCACCGGGCAGGGCGGCTGGCCGATGACGGTGTTCCTGACGCCCGACGCGGAGCCGTTCTACTTCGGTACGTACTTCCCGCCCGCGCCCCGGCACGGCATGCCGTCCTTCCAGCAGGTCCTGGAGGGTGTGGCGGTCGCCTGGCGGGACCGGCGCGACGAGGTGGGCGAAGTCGCCGGGAACATCGTGCGCGAGCTGTCCGGGCGGTCGCTGGCCCTCGGCGGCGACGGCGTGCCGGGCGAGCAGGAGCTGGCGCAGGCGCTGCTCGGGTTGACCCGCGAGTACGACGACCGGTACGGCGGCTTCGGCGGGGCGCCCAAGTTCCCGCCGTCCATGGCCGTCGAGTTCCTGCTGCGCCACCACGCCCGTACCGGGGCCGAGGGCGCGCTCCAGATGGCCGCCGACACATGTGAGGCGATGGCGCGGGGCGGCATCTACGATCAGCTGGGCGGGGGCTTCGCCCGGTACTCGGTCGACCGTGAGTGGACCGTGCCCCACTTCGAGAAGATGCTGTACGACAACGCGCTGCTGTGCCGCGTCTACGCACATCTCTGGCGGGCCACCGGCAGCGACCTCGCCCGGCGGGTCGCCCTGGAGACCGCCGACTTCATGGTGCGTGAGCTCCGCACCGCCGAAGGCGGGTTCGCCTCCGCGCTCGACGCCGACTCCGACGACGGCACGGGCAAGGTGGTCGAGGGCGCCTTCTACGTGTGGACCCCCGACCAGCTGCGGGACGTGCTCGGGGACGAGGACGCCGCGTACGCCGCCCGGTTCTACGGCGTCACCGACGAGGGCACCTTCGAGCACGGCGCCTCCGTCCTCCAACTGCCGCAGGGCGCCGGGGTCGTGGACGCCGAGCGTCTCGGGCGCATCCGGGAACGGCTGCTCGCCGCCCGCGCGGAGCGCGCCCGGCCGGGGCGCGACGACAAGATCGTCGCCGCGTGGAACGGGCTCGCCGTGGCCGCCCTCGCCGAGACCGGCGCCTACTTCGACCGGCCCGACCTGGTCGAACGTGCCACGGAGGCCGCCGACCTGCTCGTACGGCTCCATATGGACGACTCCGCGAGGCTCGTCCGCACCTCCAAGGACGGGCGCGTCGGTGCCAACGCGGGCGTGCTGGAGGACTACGGCGATGTCGCCGAGGGCTTCCTCGCGCTGGCCGCCGTCACGGGGGAGGGGGCCTGGCTGGAGTTCGCCGGCTTCCTGCTCGACATCGTTCTCGACCAGTTCCAGGGCGAGGGCGGGGCGCTCTACGACACCGCCCACGACGCCGAGCGGCTGATCCGCCGCCCCCAGGACCCGACCGACAACGCGGCGCCCTCCGGCTGGACGGCAGCCGCCGGCGCCCTCCTCGGCTATGCCGCCCACACCGGCTCGGAGGCGCATCGGAGCGCGGCGGAGCGCGCACTGGCGGTGGTGAAGGCGCTCGGACCGCGCGTACCCCGGTTCATCGGCTGGGGTCTGGCCATCGCCGAGGCACTTCTCGACGGGCCGCGCGAGATCGCCGTCGCCGGCCCGCGCGACGACAGCGCCACCCGGCAGCTGCACCGCACAGCCCTGCTCGGCACGGCGCCCGGCGCCGTCGTCGCCGTCGGAGCCCCCGACAGCGGGGAGTTTCCGCTGCTCAGCGACCGTGTCCTGGTAGACGGCCGGCCCACCGCGTACGTCTGCAGGCACTTTGTCTGCGACGCCCCTACCACGGACGTATCGGCGCTTTCCGAGAAACTGTCCAACTGACGTAGGGAACACGGCCTTTATACGGGCCCGCTCCTCTCTGTCACCACTTGCCTCTATCCTCATCGCTCGAGGAGGGGGATCCGCCGCGGCTGGGGAGGCGTGCGCGGATGTCGACCATGGGCGACGCCGGCCAGGGGGGTCCTGCCGCGTTCCGGCCCTGAACCGATCACTCACTACGTCCAGCGACCGATGTGGGAAACGTCCGTGCCGCGGCCGTGCGCACCGTCCTGCGCGCGACACCCGACGACGCATGCACCTGTGCGCGCCGGCCCCGGCGGACCGAGGGGGCAATACGTGCTGTTATCGCTGTTCATCGCGGCCATTTCGCTGGCCCTGTTCTGGATGGCCGCTTTCACCCTGTGGTGGCAGATGCACGCGTGGCGTACGCCGGAGACGCTCGCCGCCACCCGTTTCGAGAGCCCCGAGGGCGCGCAGGGGCTGTCGTTCTCGCTGCTGCTGCCCGCCCGGCACGAGCAGCTGGTGCTGGAGCACACCATCGAGCGGCTCCGGGAGTCCCGGCACCAGGACTTCGAGATCATCGTGATCGTCGGCCACGACGACCCCGGGACCGCCCGGGTCGCCGAACGGGCCGCGGCCCGCGACCCCGGCCGCGTACGGGTCGTCGTCGACACCCATGAGAAGAAGAACAAGCCGAAGGCCCTCAACACGGCGCTGCCGTACTGCCGGGGCGACGTCGTCGGAGTCTTCGACGCCGAGGACCAGGTGCATCCCGACCTCCTCGCCCATGTCGACCACGCCTTCACCGTCACCGGCGCCGATGTCGTCCAGGGCGGCGTCCAGCTGATCAACTTCCACTCCAGCTGGTACTCCCTGCGCAACTGCCTGGAGTACTTCTTCTGGTTCCGCAGCCGCCTCCACCTGCACGCCGCCAAGGGCTTCATCCCGCTCGGCGGCAACACCGTCTTCGTCCGCACCGATGTGCTGCGCGAGGCCGACGGCTGGGACCAGGACTGCCTTGCCGAGGACTGCGACCTCGGCGTACGGCTCTCCTCCGCCGGCAAGCGGGTCGTCGTCGCCTACGACGCCGACATGGTGACCCGAGAGGAGACGCCCGGCACCCTGATGGCACTGCTCAAGCAGCGCACCCGCTGGAACCAGGGCTTCCTCCAGGTGTACCGGAAGAAGGACTGGCGGTGGCTGCCCACGCGGGGACGGCGCATGCTCGCCCGCTACACCCTCATGACCCCGTTCATGCAGGCGTTCACCGGCGTCGTCATCCCGGTCAACATCGCCGTCGCGGTCTTCCTCGACGTGCCCGTCGGTATCGCCGTCGTCACCTTCCTTCCGCTGCTCACGGCAATGGTCACCTTTGTCTTCGAGGTCGTGGGACTGCATGACTTCGGTACCCAGTACGGGCTGCGCGTCCGCTTCACGCACTACCTGAAGCTCGTTCTGGGCGGCCCCTTCTACCAGGTGCTGCTCGCCGGGGCCGCCGTCCGGGCGGTCTGGCGCGAGCAGCGCGGCCGTAGCGACTGGGAGCTCACCAGCCATGTCGGTGCCCACCTCTCCCGTGAGGAGGCGCCCCGATGACGCCGACGCCCACCCTGACCTCCGCGACCCCGCCCCGCCCCACGTCAGAGGGGGGCGGCGCGGCGCCGCGCACCGTCACCATCGCCCCGTTCCCGCCCACGCCGCCCTTCCGCCTCTGGTCCTCGCGCCCCGACCAGCTGCTCTGCCTGGCCCTGCTCGGCGTGATCACCATCGTGCAGGGCGTCAACATCGCCGGGTTCCCGTCCTTCAGCGACGACGAGGGCACCTATCTGGCCCAGGCGTGGGCCGTCCAGCAGGGCGAGGGCCTCGCCCACTACGAGTACTGGTACGACCATCCGCCGCTCGGCTGGATCCAGATCGCCCTGCTCACCTGGATCCCCGCGCTCCTCGCCCCCGAGTCGATGACCGTCGGCTCCGTCCGGGCGGTCATGCTGTGCGTCACCCTTGTCACCGCCGCCCTGCTGTACGTGCTGGCCCGCCGGATCGCCCTGCCGCGCTGGGCGGCGGGACTCGCCGTCGCGCTGTTCGGGCTGTCCCCGCTCTCCGTCGAACTGCACCGCGAGATCTTCCTCGACAACATCGCCGTCGCCTGGATACTCGCCGCCTTCGTGCTGGCGGCCTCACCGAGCCGCCACCTCTGGCACCACTTCTCCGCCGGGATATGCGCCGCCGTCGCCGTGCTGTCGAAGGAGACCATCCTGCTGGCGCTGCCCGCGCTGATGTTCACGATGTGGCGTCACAGCCACCGCGACACCCGGAAGTTCGCCGTCACCGGCGCCCTCACTTCATGTGCGCTCATCGGCCTGCTGTATCCGCTGTTCGCGCTGCTCAAGAACGAACTGCTGCCCGGCAGGGACCATGTGTCGCTGTGGGACGGCGTCGTCTACCAGCTGTCCCGGCCAGGCTCCGGCTCGATCTTCGTCGAGGGCACAGGCGCGAACAGGGTCCTCGACTCCTGGCTGTACTACGACAAGGTGCTGCCCCTCGCCGGGCTCGCCGCGGCCCTGCTCCTCGCCGCCTGCCACCGCTGGTCGGTGACCGCGCGGGCGGCCGCGGGCCCCGCCTTCGCCGTCGTGCTGCTCGCGGCGGTCGCCGCGTTCCGCAGCTCCGGCTATCTGCCCGACATGTACATCATCCAGGCCCTGCCGTTCCTGGCGCTGTGCCTGGCCGCCGTCGCCGTCGCCGCCCGGGGCCTCCTCCACCGGCGGCTGCCGAAGGCCGCGGCGACCGGCGCGTTCGCCCTGCTGCTCCTGGCGAGTACGGCGTACACCGCGCCCCACTGGCACGAGGGCACCCGCACCGCCATGACCGACGACCCCAACGCCCGGTTCCGCGCGGCCGCCGCCTGGCTGGACCCGGCCGCCGGGAACGTCACCGACCCGGCCCGCACCCGGGTCCTCGTCGACGACACTCTCTGGCTGGACCTGGTCCACGCCGGCTACCGGCCCGGGACGGGCGCCATCTGGTTCTACAAGGCGGACCTCGACCCGGCCGTCAGCGAGGTCCTCGACGGCGGCTGGCGCGACATCGACTACATCGTCGCCACACCCACCGTGCGCCGTGACGCCCCGGACCTGCCGACCACCGCCGACGTCCTGCGGAACTCCGAGCCGGTCGCCACCTTCGGCGAGGGCGAGCAGCGCGTCGAGATCCGCCGCACCGTCGGCGGTGGCGCCCGGTGACCATCCCCCTCTTCCACGAGCCGTGGCTCCGCGCCACCGCCGCCCCGGCCGCCGTCACCGTCGTCGTCCCGACCTTCAACGAGGCGGGGAACGTGCGCGAGCTGCTGGCCCGGATCGCGCGGGCGCTCCCCGGAGACCTGCCGTACGAGGTGCTGTTCGTCGACGACTCGACCGACGAGACCCCGGACGTGGTCCGCGCCGCCGCCCCCGACTTCCGCTTCCCGGTACGGCTCATCCACCGCGACGAGCCGGCCGGCGGGCTCGGCGGCGCCGTCGTCGAGGGGCTGCGGGCGGCGGCCGCCGACTGGGTCGTCGTCATGGACGGCGACCTCCAGCACCCTCCCGAGCTGATCCCCGCGCTCGTCGCCCGCGGCGAACAGGACGGCGCCGACCTGGTGGTGGCCAGCCGGTACGCCAGGGGCGGCAGCCGGGCCGGACTCGCGGGCGGCTACCGGCTGCTCGTCTCCGGGGCGTCCACGCTGCTGTCCAAGACCCTGTTCCCGCGCCGGCTGAGCGGGGTGAGCGACCCCATGAGCGGCTTCTTCGCGGTCCGGAAGGCCGCCGTCGAGGCGGACGGGCTCCAGCCGCTGGGCTACAAGATCCTGCTGGAGCTGGTGGTCCGCTGCCGGCCCCGCACGATCGGCTCCGTCGCGGAGGTGCCGTTCGCCTTCCGGGAGCGGTTCGCCGGCAGCTCCAAGTCCACGGCCCGCGAGGGACTCCGCTTCCTCCAGCACCTGGCCGGGCTGCGCACCAGCACGGCGCTGTCCCGGCTGGTGGTCTTCGGGCTCATCGGTCTGACCGGCTTCGTGCCGAACCTGGCCGCCCTGTACGTCCTGACCGGTGCCGGACTGCACTACCTGCCCGCCGAGGTGCTCGCCAACCAGTTCGGTGTCACCTGGAACCTGCTGCTCACCGAGGCCCTGCTGTTCCACCGCGAGCGGGCCCACCGCCACTGGGCGGACCGCTGGGCGCGGTTCGCCCTGCTCGCCAACGCCGATCTGCTGCTGCGCATCCCCCTGATCGCCGCGCTCGTCGGTGGTCTCGGCATGGCGGTCCTGCCCGCGACCGCCCTCGCGCTCGTCGCGACGTTCGTGCTGCGCTTCGCCGCGACCCAGGCGCTGATCTACGTACCGCGACGCACGCCCCGTGCGAACACACCCCGTGGAGAAGGAGGAAGGGACGACTCATGACACGGAAAAACGGACGGTGGCGGCGCACCCTCGCCGTCACCGCTCTTCTCGCCCTGGCGGCGAGCGGCCTCTCGCTGTCCACCGCCGAGCGGGCCGAAGCCGGGGTGAACCTCCTGGTCAACCCCGGGTTCGAGAGCCTGAAGCCGGAAGGCACGCCCCGCTGCTGGGACATCTACGGCTGGGGCGACAACGACCACACCTTCCAGGTCAGCGGCGAAGCGCACAGCGGTGCCCGCGCCATGGAGGTCACCCTGAGCCGCCGGGTCGACGGCGACCACAAGGCGATGATGTACGAAACCCCGTCGTGCGCCCCCAACGTGACGCCGGGCCACCAGTACGACCTGTCCGTCTGGTACAAGTCGACGAGCCCCGACATCGCCGTCACCCTGTTCCGTCGCGACGCCCGCCAGGGCTGGGTGTACTGGACGGATGTGATGACCCCGCCGGCGAGCACCACGTACCGGCGCGCGGAGGTCCGCACCCCGCCCGTGCCCCCCGGCACGGACCAGATCTCGTGGGGCGTCTCCCTCTACGGCGCGGGCACGCTGACCACCGACGACTACACGATGGAGGACGCCACCCTGCCCGCGGAGGGCGAGGTCTGCACGGCCGGTGAGGCGTGCACCAAGGGCGCGTGGGAGGTGCTGCCGTTCAAGAACCCGATCCGCGCCATCCACGCCGTCGTCCTCAAGACGGGCAAGGTGCTGCTGGTCGCCGGGTCCGGCAACGACCCGGAGCGGTTCGCGGCGGGCAGCTTCGAGACCGCCGTGTACGACCCGGCCGACGGCTCCTTCAAGCAGATCGACACGCCCATCGACCTGTTCTGCGCGGGCCATGTGCAGCTCGCCGACGGCAAGGTGCTGATCATGGGCGGCAACAAGGGCTATCCGTCCGCCGACGGCAAGATCGGCTACCAGGGCTACAAGGACTCGTACCTCTTCGACCCCGCGACCGAGACGTACACCCGGACCAACGACATGAACGACGGGCACTGGTACCCGTCGGCGACGGTCCTCGGCAACGGCGACGTGATCTCCTTCGGCGGGCTGCGCGAGGACTCGACCGGCTCCGTCACGGCGGAGAGGTGGTCGGCGGCCGGCAACCGGTGGCTGTCGCTCGGCGAGGTCAACCAGACGTGGACGTACTGGGGCCTCTACCCGTCGATGATCCTCATGCAGGACGGGCGGCTCTTCTACTCCGGCAGTCATGTCTTCGGCAACGGCACCCCGGGTACGGGTGCGTCGGTGTACGACTACGACGCCAACACCATCACGGACGTGCCGGGCCTCCAGAACAAGGACGAGCGTGACCAGTCGGCGAGCGTCCTGCTGCCGCCCGCCCAGGACCAGCGCGTCCTGACCATCGGTGGCGGCAACATCGAGACCAACCCGGACGCGAACCGGCTGGTCGACATCATCGACCTGAAGGAGCCAGACCCGTCGTACCGGCCCGGGCCGCTGCTGCCCCAGGGCACTCAGTCGGTCAACGGCGCACCGCCGGCGCCGCAGACCGGCGCGCAGGGCAAGATGTACGTCTCCGCGGTCCTGCTGCCGGACGGGAAGGTCTTCGAGACGGGCGGCGCCCTCCACAACCGGGCCGACCCGGTCTACGAGGCGTCGATGTTCGACCCGGCGACGGACAGCTGGCAGGCCGGGATGGCCACGGACCCGGCCGACCGCGGCTACCACTCGTCGACGTTCCTGCTGCCGGACGGCCGCGTGATGGCGGTGGGCGACAACCCCGGCGACGGCTCGTTCACCGACAAGGTGTCCGTCTACACCCCGCCGTACCTCTTCAAGGGCCCGCGCCCGCAGATCACCGCCGTGGCGGAGGAGCGGTGGGCGTACGGCGACACACAGCGCGTCAAGGTGGACCGGCCGGTCGTACGGGCCGAGCTGATCCGCCCGGCCGCCGTCACGCACTCCTCGGATCCCAACCAGCGGTTCGTGGACCTGCCGATGACGGTGGTCGACGGGACGACGATCGACCTGAACGTCACCAGCAACCCGAACATCGCCCCACCCGGCTGGTACATGCTCTTCACGGTCGACGCGAACGGGGTGCCGTCGGTGGCCGAGTGGGTGCATGTGGGCGGTGCCGACCAGGCGCCGGCCGCGTCCCCGCACGTCCATGACTTCGCGGGCGACCTGGCCCAGGCACCGAGGAAGCCGCAGCCCAAGCGGAAGTCGGTGCCGGTGAGCCCGCGCGTCGCGGGCTGCGAGCGGGCGTACGGCGCGGTCGGCGTGTGCGTGCCGACGGCGTTCCCGGCGGGCGTGAAGCCCACGACAGGTGCCCGCTGCGAGTGGCTGAAGACCCAGGGGTACGGCGAGCTGAAGCTGAACGGCCGGGCCGATCCGCTGCGGCTGGACCGCGACCGCGACGGGGTGGCGTGCGGGCGGGGTGACACGAAGCGCGGCTGAGTCGCCCACCGCCCTTCCCGGGTCCGGGGGCTCCGCCCCCGGACCCGGGAATCGCTACGAGTGCTGGTACGCCACCAGCGAGATGCCCACGTAGTGGACGACGAACGCCGCCAGCGTGAACGAGTGGAACACCTCGTGGAAGCCGAACCACCGCGGCGACGGGTTCGGGCGCTTGAGGCCGTAGACCATGCCGCCCACGCTGTACAGCACGCCGCCGACAATCACCAGGACGAGGACGGCGATGCCGCCCGTGCGCATGAAGTCCGGCAGGAAGAACACCGCGGCCCAGCCCATCGCGATATAGCACGGGGTGTATAGCCAGCGCGGGGCCCCGACCCAGAAGACCCGGAAGGCTATGCCCGCCGCGGCGGCCGCCCAGACGGCCCACAGCAGCACCCGACCGGTGGAGCCGGGGAGCAGGAGCAGCGTCAGCGGGGTATAAGTGCCCGCGATGATCAGAAAGATATTGGCGTGGTCGAGCCGGCGCAGCAGGGCCGTGGCGCGCGGCCCCCAGTCGCCCCGGTGGTAGAGGGCGCTCACTCCGAAGAGCAGGCACGCGGTGAGGACGTAGACGCCGCAGGCGATGCGGCCGCGCGTCGAGTCGGCGAGCGCCGTGAGGACGATCCCGGCAATGAGCACCGCGGGGAACATACCCGCGTGCAACCAGCCGCGCAGCCGGGGCTTCAAGGGGAGGTGGGAGGTCGTGGCGTCGGTCGCTTCGGTCGCGGCGGCGGCAGTCATGACGGAATGCTACCCACGCTCCCGTAGTCGGCGGAACGCAAGTGGTGATGCTCACGTGAGAGGCCCTCTGGACATATGCGCAATCCCGTCGGATGATCAAATGAGTGCGGTCGGCACCGGATGAGCGCGAGGAAAACCCACAGCGCCGCGTCCGGGTCGCAGCCCCCACGGGGCGACAACCACAAACCCCTCAACAAGGAGCAACCGTGGCGCGCGAGAACGCGGCTCCCAGCACCGCCCCCACCCACCACCAGGCGCTGGTCGCCTGGGTCGACGAGATCGCAGCGATCACGCAGCCGGACAGAGTCGTCTGGTGTGACGGTTCCGAGGCCGAGTACGAGCGCCTGTGCGAGGAGCTCGTCGCCAAGGGCACCTTCAGGAAGCTGGACCCGATCAAGCGCCCGAACTCCTACTACGCGGCCTCGGACCCCACCGATGTGGCGCGGGTCGAGGACCGCACCTTCATCTGCTCCGAGAAGGAGGAGGACGCGGGCCCGACCAACCACTGGAAGGCCCCCGCCGAGATGCGGGCCGTCTTCACCGGAGAAGGAAACGGGATCTTCCGGGGGGCGATGAAGGGCCGCACGATGTACGTCGTGCCCTTCTGCATGGGGCCGCTCGGCTCGGAGCTCTCCGCGATCGGCGTCGAGATCACCGACTCCGCGTACGTCGCGGTCTCGATGCGCACCATGACCCGCATGGGCCAGGCCGTTCTCGACGAGCTCGGTGACGACGGCTTCTTCGTGAAGGCCGTGCACACCCTGGGCGCCCCGCTGGAGCCCGGCCAGGCGGACGTGCCGTGGCCCTGCAACAGCACCAAGTACATCTCGCACTTCCCCGAGAGCCGCGAGATCTGGTCGTACGGCTCCGGCTACGGCGGCAACGCCCTGCTCGGCAAGAAGTGCTACGCGCTGCGCATCGCCTCCGTCATGGCCCGGGACGAGGGCTGGCTCGCCGAGCACATGCTCATCCTGAAGCTCACCCCGCCGCAGGGCGAGCCCAAATACGTCGCCGCGGCCTTCCCGTCCGCGTGCGGCAAGACCAACCTGGCCATGCTGGAGCCCACCGTCCCCGGCTGGACCGTCGAGACGATCGGCGACGACATCGCCTGGATGCGGTTCGGTGAGGACGGCCGCCTCCACGCGATCAACCCTGAGGCAGGCTTCTTCGGAGTCGCGCCCGGCACCGGCGAGCACACCAACGCCAACGCCATGAAGACCCTCTGGGGCAACGCCGTCTTCACCAACGTCGCGCTCACCGACGAGGGCGACGTGTGGTGGGAGGGCATGACCGAGGACGAGCCCAAGCACCTCACCGACTGGAAGGGCAACGACTGGACCCCGGAGTCGGGGACCCCGGCCGCGCACCCCAACGCCCGGTTCACGGTGCCGGCCTCGCAGTGCCCGATCATCGCGCCCGAGTGGGAGGACCCGAAGGGCGTGCCGATCTCGGCGATCCTCTTCGGCGGCCGCCGTGCCTCGGCCGTCCCGCTGGTCACGGAATCGTTCAACTGGCAGCACGGTGTGTTCCTCGGTGCCAACGTGGCGTCCGAGAAGACCGCCGCGGCCGAGGGCAAGGTCGGCGAGCTGCGCCGCGACCCGTTCGCGATGCTGCCGTTCTGCGGCTACAACATGGGCGACTACATGGCCCACTGGATCAAGGTCGGCAAGACCGCGGACCAGTCCAAGCTGCCGAAGATCTACTACGTCAACTGGTTCCGCAAGAACGACGCGGGCACGTTCGTCTGGCCGGGCTTCGGCGAGAACAGCCGCGTCCTGAAGTGGATCGTGGAGCGCCTGGAGGGCAGGGCCGAGGGCGTCGAGACGCCGATCGGCATCCTGCCGACCAGGGACGCCCTGGACACCGACGGCCTGGACATGTCCGCCGAGGACCTGGACTTCCTGCTGAAGGTCGACACGGACGTGTGGCGGGAGGAGGCCGCCCTGGTCCCCGAGCACCTCAACACCTTCGGTGACCACACCCCGAAGGAGCTGTGGGACGAGTACCGTGCGCTGGTGGCCCGCCTGGGCTGAGCCCCTGAGTGAGAACGGGTCCGGGCCCGCGCCGTCCGAACGGCGCGGGCCCGGTCTGCGTACGCGTATGGCACCGGGGTGTGGAGCCGGACCAGAGCAGACGCCCGTTGCCGTGCCCGGCTGGAACCGGGCACGGCACACATCAGGTCGTCAGGGTTTCCGGCCGGGTCGACCTCTCTGGAAACCCTGCTCCGACGTCAGGCCCGTCTAGGCGACCGGGGGGAGGAACCCGTCGGGGACGAAGGGTTCGCAGCTGAAGTCCGCCGGATCGGGCGCCGGGTCGCATGTCGCCGTCCAGCCTCGGCCATCCGTGTCCAGCACGTTGATGTAGACGTTGTCGTTGTCGAAGACGTTGGTGACTGGGGTTTCGCCCTCGAGGAGCACCTGCTCATAGGTGATGGCGAGGCTGCAGGCGTTCTCCGGCGCGCCTTCGACCAGCACGCTGGCGCCGATGTCGGGGGTGCCGGGTTCCGACTGCTTGGCGAACACCCGCCCCTCGTGGAGAAGGCCCTCGAACTGCCACGAGTTGAAGATGGGCACGGTGTCGCTCGTGTACCCGCTCCCGATGACAGCGTCCCACTCGATGCACGACGCGGCGGGTCCGGTCGGCCCTGTGGGTCCGGTGGGTCCGGTGGGTCCGGCAGGTCCGGTGGGGCCGGTGGGCCCGGTGGGTCCGGTCTTTCCGTTCCCGCCACCGCAGTCGTCGCCCGACACCGAGAGACGGGGACCGTTCGGCTCCTTCTCGTTCTCGATGCAGGGGCCGGCCGCCGATGTACGCGCCGAGTCCGCCTCGGACGCTGCCACGGGCCCGGCCGCCATCACCGGAAGAGTGAAGCCCAGCATCACGGCTGCCAGCGACGCCATCGCGCCGCGGGCGACGAGCCTGCTCCGCTGCGGAAGGGGGCCGAGGCCGGAAGGGGTCCTGTGCTCAGGACTCATGGATTGCTCCTTGTGGAACTGAGGGGGGTGATTGCATGGGGAGGACCTGATGACCTCCCTCTGGCATGTTTCGCCCGCCTGGGCCGGAAATTTGCATGCCAAAGGGAACGATCAGCACATTGGGCCAGCGTGAATAGTCCGCTCGTATGACGCACTGTCGTGCCGCCATTCGGGTGGGTCTGGCTGTACAGGGTCGGTTCAGGGCTGTGCCTCTGGGCGCTGCCGGCACGTCGACGCCCTCGGCCGGCGCACGGGAAGGCAGATGCTCGGCCGGCCGGCGCTCGCCCCCGGCCGGGCGTGCGCACCTGCCCGTACGGTCCCGGACACGGTGCGCACGCTGGTCCTTGAGAGCTGATATGCCTTCAGAGGAAGGGCCGGGGGTGTCAGTCCTCCTTGCCCCTGGTGGTGGCCTTGGAGCTGGGGGCGGAGGTGTTCTGCGGGGCGTTCTGCGGGAGGCCGTCGAGGCTCTTCTCGGCCTGGAAGTTCAGGGCGAGCGGAGGCTCGGGGTCGGTGAGTTGGACCCAGGCCTCGTCCCAGATGAAGTTCAGGCCATTGACGTCACCGCGCGTCTCCCACACCTCGTTGTCGAGGGTGAGCACCTTGGCGTAGGCGGCGTTGCCCTGGGACGTGATGGACACCGAACACGGGTTGTCGGGGAAGTCGGGGTTGTCCGGACCGCTGATGAGCGTCCATTCGTAGTCGCCGATCGGCTCGAAGTCGTAGCCGTCGCCGTCCTCGTCCATGTCCGGGAGCCCGTTGCCGTTCGTGTCCACGGCGGCCTCGTGGAGCCGCTGGCCGGCGTAGTAGTTCCCGGTGGTGGTCAGCAGCACGCTGAACTCTTCGGCGTTGTTGGGCGCGTAGGAGTCGATGTCGACGCACTCACTGGGGCCCACGGGACCCGTCGGGCCCGTGGGTCCGGTCGGACCTGTCTCCCCGGTGGGGCCGACCGGGCCTGTGGGTCCTGTCGGACCCGTGGGTCCTGTCGGGCCTGTGGGTCCGACCTTGCCCTTGCAGCGGTCCCCGCCTTCCACGGTCGCGGCGAGGGGGGACGCCGAGACCATGCACCTGTCGTCCGTCGTGGACGTGTCGTCCACGACGGGAGACGACTGGACGCCGGGCGTCATCGCCATGGTGGGGCTGGCCAGGCCCAGCATGACGAGCGCCAGCGATGTCGCCGTGCCGGCGGCGAGCCACCTGCGCCGCTTCGGAAGCGGGCCGAGGCGGGATGCAGTCCTGTGGTCAGGACTCATGAAGTGACCTGCTTTCTTGAGTTCGAGCCGTTCACGCCCGAGGTGTTCGGTCGCGGTCCCTTCCGGCGGGTGAGGCTGTGACGCCTGCACCGCCGGCGGGACCGCGCGGAGGCCTGACGAGGGCAGCCGGTCCTTGTGGTTGGCCGTCTGTACCGTCCGCATACGCGTGGGCGTACTGTTTGTCATGATTTGGGCGTATTGGGGTGCATGGCGGGAGGCGCGCCGGACATTCAGCGCAGCGGCCGCCCGCAGGCCGTCCAAAGGGAGGAGGCACCGGCGTGCCGGACCGCTCGGGCACCGGCCGGTTCCTAAGGTCGCCCACACAACCACGCGGGGATCAGTGATGACGTGAAGCCGACCATTTGCCTTTGCATGATCGTCAAGAACGAGTCCGGGGTCATCGAACGCTGCCTCTCATCGGTCCGTGACCTGATCACCACCTGGGTGATCTCCGACACCGGGTCCACGGACGGCACGCAGGAGCTGATCCGCAGCGCGCTCAGAGACATCCCCGGGGAGCTCCGCGAGGAGCCGTGGGTCGACTTCGGCCACAACCGGAGCCTCAACATCGCTCATGCGCGGGGCAGGGCCGACTATCTGCTCCTGCTCGACGCCGACCTGGAGATCCGGCAGAACGGCCCCCTGCCGCCGCTCACGGCCGCCGGCTACATGCTCCGGCACGAAGGTGCCCTCGAATACCGCATCAAGCGGCTGGTCAGGGGCGACATCGCCTGGCGCTACGAAGGCGTCACCCACGAGTACCTCACGACCGACGAGCCGACCGACCAGGCGAACCTCGACGCCCTGGTCGTCGTGGACCACGCCGACGGAGGGTCGCGTCAGGACAAGTTCGAGCGCGACGCGCGGCTGCTGAGCGCCGAACTCGAGCGTGACCCCGACAACACCCGCACCGTCTTCTATCTGGCCCAGACCATGCGTGACATGGGCCGCGCGGAAGAGGCCGTCGCCCTCTACGAGCGCCGCGCCACGATGGGCGGCTGGCCGGAGGAGGTCTACTACTCGCTGCTCCAGACCGGAATCCTCAGAGCCGACACGGGAGACTGGCCGGGCGCCATGGACGCGCTCGTGCGGGCCTGGGAGACGCGGCCCCACCGTCTCGAAGCCTGCTACGAACTGTGTTCACGGCTGCGTGCCATGAGGCGCTACAGGGCCGCGCACGCCTTCGTCTGCGCCGGACTCAACCGGCCCGTTCCGGACGACCTGCTGTTCGTGAGTCCCTGGGTGTACAGGTGGGGGCTGCTGATGGAGTTCTCGATCACCGCGTACTGGGTGGGGGACTGGCGGGGTTCCTACCAGGCGTGCAACCGGCTGCTCGCCATGCCGGAGCTGCCGGAGGTCCATCGCAAGCAGACGCTGGTCAACCGTGAGTACGCGGCTCAGCGTCTCTCCGCGGTGCTCGGGACCCCCTCCGGGGCGCCCGCCGGCCGTCGGCGGCCGAAGAAGCCGAAAAAGCCGAGGAAGGCGACGGGGCGATCCAGGTGACCTCGCGGCGCCGAAGGGCGTGCGACGGCCCGGCCGCGGCCGGAGGTCCACCGCCTGTGGCGCTGCGCCCGGGGCACGGGGCCGGTCAGTCGGCGGGAGCGGTCGGGAGGCGGTGGCACCCGGTCCGCGCACCTGCGCGGGCGCGGACCGGGGCCGTCAGGGGGTGCCGACCAGGCGGTTCCCGCCCAGGGCGGCGGCGTGCGCGTCCATCCGCTCGGCGGCGAGGATCGCGACGGCGGTGTCGGCACGGGAGGCCGCGACGACCAGGGCGCGCCCCGCGAGCGCGTGGGCGCGGCGGTGCAGCGCGGACGTGTCCGCTCCGGTCAGTCCGGCGTGCCGGGCCGGCGGGGCGCCGCGCAGCCGGGCCACCTGCTGCGCGATGCGTTCGGCGGCGGTGCCGTCCCCGAGCTCCTCGGTGACGGCCAGAAGTGCGGCGAGGTGTCCGGCGAGCTGGATGTCCAGCTCCTCCTCGCGGGAGCGATGCGGGAACTGGGTCCGGTCGTCGTCGGCCATCCGCTGGACCGACTTGGTGCGGATCGGTTCGTACATGGGGATGGCCTCCTGCTCACTGACAGGAGACCATCTTAGCTTGGATTGAGTCTAAAGTTGAGTCTGGCCCAGAAAACCGGCTCAGTGCTGGCTGTAGCCGTCCAGGAAGTTCCCGATCCGGGTCACCGCGTCCGTCAGGTCCGTGGCGTTCGGCAGGGTGACGATCCGGAAGTGGTCCGGCTCGTGCCAGTTGAAGCCCGTGCCGTGCACCACCATGATCTTCTCGGCCCGCAGCAGGTCGAGGACCATCTGCCGGTCGTCCTTGATCTTGTAGACGGCCGGGTCGAGGCGCGGGAAGAGGTACAGCGCGCCCTTCGGCTTCACACAGCTGACGCCCGGGATCCGGATCAGCTGCTCGTACGCCGCGTCCCGCTGCTCCAGGAGACGGCCGCCGGGCGCCACGAGCGCCTCGATCGACTGCCGGCCCTGGAGGGCGGCGGCGATGGAGTGCTGGGCCGGCATGTTGGCGCAGAGACGCATGTTGGCGAGGATCGTCAGGCCCTCGATGTACGAGGAGGCGTGCGTCTTCGGGCCGCACACCGCCAGCCAGCCGCTGCGGTAGCCCGCCACCCGGTAGTTCTTCGACATGCCGTTGAAGGTCAGGCACAGCAGGTCGGGTGCGACGGCGGAGGTCGGCGTGTGTGTCGCGCCGTCGTAGAGGATCTTGTCGTAGATCTCGTCCGAGCAGACCACGAGGTTGTGGCGGCGGGCGATCTCCGTCAGGCCGCGGAGCATCTCGTCGTCGTAGACCGCGCCCGTCGGGTTGTTCGGGTTGATGATGACGAGGGCCTTGGTCCGGTCGGTGACCTTGCGCTCGATGTCGGCCAGGTCGGGCATCCAGTCGGACTGCTCGTCGCACCGGTAGTGCACCGGCGTGCCGCCCGCGAGGGCCACGGAGGCCGTCCACAGCGGGTAGTCCGGGGCCGGTACGAGCACCTCGTCGCCGTCGTCGAGCAGGGCCTGCATCGCCATCTGGATGAGCTCCGAGACGCCGTTGCCGATGTAGATGTCCTCGACCGAGAGTGGGATGCCCTTCGTCTCGTAGTGGCTCATCACCGCGCGCCGCGCCGACAGCAGGCCCTTCGCGTCGCCGTAGCCGTGCGCGTCGCCGAGGTTGCGGAGCATGTCCTCGAGGATCGCGGGCGGGCACTCGAAGCCGAAGGCGGCGGGGTTGCCGGTGTTGAGCTTGAGGATGCGGTGGCCCGCCGCCTCCAGCCGCATCGCCTCGTCGAGCACCGGGCCACGGATTTCGTAGCAGACGTTGGCGAGCTTCGTTGACTGGATGACCTGCATGCTCGCGAGCTTACGGCCGTGGCGACCGGGGCGCCTCGTGTTTTGGGACACGTCCTTTCGTGGCCTGGGCGGCGGCGGGTCACCCGAACGCCGATCCGGCGCGGTGGGGGCCGCCGGGTCGGCCGAAAAGGACCTCTTGTCGAGGACATGCCCATTTCTGAGAATGCGCATGACATTCGTCGCAAGAGGGGACCCCCCACATGAAGAAGCCTCTCGCCGGTGCGCTGCTCGCTCTCGCGCTCCTCGGCCTGGGCGCCGCACCGGCGGCAGCCACCACCGCCGACCGCCCCGCACCGACCACCAGGTCCGCCCCGGCACCCGCTCCCGCCTCCGCGTCGCCGGCCTCCGCGCCCGCGGTCACCGCCGTCGACTTCGCCGGGACCGTGGCCCTCAGCAACTGCTCCGGCTCCGTGGTCCGGCCGGCCGGGTCGCGGCCCGACGACCGCGCCCTGGTGCTCTCCAACGGCCACTGCGTCGAGACCGGTATGCCCGGTCCCGGCGTCGTGCTCGTCGACCGGGCCTCGAACCGCACCTTCAGCCTGCTGAACTCCGCCGGCGGCCGCGTCGCCACGCTCCGCGCGAGCAAGATCGCGTACGCGACGATGACCGACACCGACGTCTCGCTGTACGAACTCACCAGCACCTACCGCCAGATCGAGAACCGCTACCACGTCAAGGCCCTCGAACTCGACACCGCCCGCCCCGCCCGGGGCACCGCCATCAAGGTGGTCTCCGGCTACTGGAAGCGCGTCTACAGCTGCTCCGTGGACGGCTTCGCCCACCGCCTCAAGGAGAGCGACTGGACCTGGACCGACTCGATCCGCTACACCGCCGCCTGCGACACCATCGGCGGCACCTCCGGCTCACCCGTGATCGACACGGCCACCGGCAAGGTCGTCGCCGTCAACAACACCGGCAACGAGTCCGGCGGCCGCTGCACCCTCAACAACCCCTGCGAGGTCGACGAGAACGGCGAGGTGACCGTCCGCGAGGGCATCAACTACGCCCAGCAGACCCACACCATCGCGCCCTGCGTCGGCACCGGCAACAAGATCGACCTCAGCCTGCCCGGCTGCACGCTCCCCAGGCCGTAAGCCCGTCGGATTCGTACACGGCCGGTCGCTGCCCGGCGACGCCCCGGTAGGTTGGCTCCTCATGTGGTCCTTGAGGAGCGTCGCCGGATGCCGTCGTCTGGGCGCGGCCGGATCGGTCGCCGTCGCGCTGGGCGGCTGGGCAGCCGGCACGATGCCCGCGCGGGACCCGTGGGGGCTCTGGTTCCCCCGCGGCGCCGACACGGCGCGGCCCGGCGTCCTCCTCGCCTGCGCCGGACTCACCCTGCTGGTCGTCGCCTGGTGGAGGTACGGGCGGCTGATCGCCGAGGGCGCCGTCGTCCGGGTCCGGGCCACCGCCGCCACGCTCGGCTGGTGGACGGCGCCCCTCCTCCTCGCCCCGCCGCTGTACAGCGCGGACGTCTACAGCTACATCGCGCAGGGCGCCATGGTCGTCGAGGGCCACGACGTGTACCGCTCCGGCCCCAACGTCCTCGCGCCCGACGGCGTGGGCGGGGCGGCGGCCGCGAGCGTCGGCGGTCACTGGACCGACACCCCGGCCCCGTACGGGCCCGTCTTCCTCCTCCTCGCCAAGGCGGTCGTCTCGGCGACGGGCGGGCAGATCGTGCCCGCCGTGCTCGGCATGCGGCTCGTCGCGGTCGCCGCGCTCGCCCTCGTCTTCTGGTCCCTGCTCCGGCTCGCGCCGCGCCGCGCCACGGCAGGCGCCCTGTGGCTGGGCGCCCTCAACCCGCTCCTGCTCGTCCATGTCGCCGGCGGCCTCCACAACGACGGGCTGATGGTCGGGCTGCTCCTCGCGGGCACCGCGCTCGCCGTGCGCGGCGGCCGCTGGGTCGCGGGCAGCGCCCTCGTCGCCCTCGCCATGATGATCAAGTCGCCGGCCGCGCTCGCCCTGCTCTTCATCGGGGTCGTCGTCGGCCGCGAGACGTCCGGCCCGCTGATACGGCGGGCGGCCAAGGGCCTGCTGGGGCCGGGCGCCGTCGCCGGGGCGGTCGCCGTAGGGGCGACGCTGCTCGCCGGCACCGGCTTCGGCTGGCTCCGCACCCAGAGTGTCGCCGGCACCATCCACACCGCACTCTCCCTCACCAGCGACCTCGGTGTCGCCCTCGGCGAGTCCATGTACTTCCTGTCGGGCGCCGAACCCGACCCCGTGAAGCGCGCCGTCCAGGCCATGGGCCTCACCCTGGCCATCGCCCTCATCGCATACCTGGCGTCCTGCGCCGCCCGCGGACTGCTCGACCCGCCGCACGCGCTCGGCCTCGCCTTCCTCGCGCTGGTCGCCCTCTCGCCGATGGTGCAGCCCTGGTACCTGCTGTGGGCCGTGCCGCTGCTCGCCGCGACCGCCTGGAACCGCCGCACCGGCCGCGCCGTCACCATCCTGTCGGCGGGCCTCGTCTATGTGACGGCGCCCGACGGGCGCACCCCCGCCTACGGGTTCGCCCTGGCCGTCGTGGCCTGCGCGATAGGCGCCCAGCTGCTACTGCGCCGCGCCGACTTCGCCGCCGGGATCTGGCTGCCGTCCCCGCGCCGCGCCGAGGACCGCGAACCGTCCCGCGCCTGAACCGGGAGTCACGGCATACGGCGCACGGAGCGCCCCGCCAGTACGTCCGTACGCCGCCCGTCCCGCACCACGAACCGCCCGTCGATCAGCACGTACGGGATTCCGGCCGGCGGCGTGCGCGGCGCCGCGAAGGTGGCGCCCGCCGCGACCGTGTCCGGGTCGAACAGCACCAGGTCCGCCCGGTACCCCTCGCGGACCAGCCCCCGGTCGGGCAGCCGCAGCCGGGCGGCGGGGCGGGACGTCAGATGCGCGACGGCCTCCTCCAGCGACAGCACGCCCAGCTCGCGCACATACCGCCCCAGGTAGTGCGGGAACGTGCCGTACGCGCGCGGATGCGGCTTCGCACCCCGCAGGATGCCGTCCGAGCCGCCGGTGTGCACCCGGTGACACATGATCGCGCGCACGTTCTCCTCATGGCCGACGTGCTGGAGCACCGCCGTGCCGAGCCGGTCCGCGAGCAGCAGCCGCCGGGCAGCCGCCCAGTCGGGCAGCCGCGTGCCGACGTACCGTGCCAGGGCCGGGTCGGCGACGCCCGACACCTCGACCGTCTCCCACACCACCGGCACGCCGTGGCAGCCGTCCGACCCGGTCACCTCCAGGGCATGGCGGATCCGTTCGGCGGCCGCGTCGTCCCGCAGCCGGGCGAGGAGCGCGTCGGGTCCGCCCTCGTGCGCCCAGCCGGGCAGCAGCGCCGCCAGCGTCGTACAGCCCGGGGTGTACGGATAGGTGTCGAGGGAGACGTCCACACCGTCCGCCAGCGCCTGGTCGAGCAGCGCCAGCAGCTCGGGCGCCCGGCCCTCGTTCACGCCGAAGTTCAGCGTGGCGTGCGCCAGATGCAGGGCGCAGCCCGTCTCCCGCGCCAGCCCCAGCATCTCCGCGTACGCCTGGAGGGCACCCGCCCCGTACGAGCGGTGGTGCGGGCAGTAGTAGCCGCCGTACGCCGCCACGACCCGGCACAGCGCGGCCAGTTCGGCGCCGTCCGCGTACATGCCCGGCGGGTACGTCAGCCCCGACGACATGCCCACCGCGCCCTGCTCCAGCCCCTCGGCGACGAGCCGCCGCATCCGGCCCAGCTCGGCGTCCGTGGCGGGACGGTCCGCCCAGCCCATCGCGTACGCCCGCACCGTGCCCTGCGGCACCAGGTACGCGGCGTTCACGGCGATGCCCTCGCCGCCGAAGCCCCGGTCCAGACGGTCCAGGTAGGCGCCGACGGTCCGCCAGTCGAGGCCGACGTCCGAGCCGTCGCCGTTCCAGCCGCTGATCGCCGCCCGCACCTCGGCCAGGGTCCGGTCGTCGGCCGGCGCGTACGACAGGCCGTCCTGGCCGAGCACCTCCAGCGTCACGCCCTGCGCGGTCTTCGCCTCGTGCGCAGGGTCCCGCAGCAGCGCCAGGTCGCTGTGCGCGTGCATGTCGACGAACCCGGGGGAGAGGGCGAGCCCGTGCGCGTCCAGCACCCGGGCCCCGGACAGCGCCCGGTCGCCCGCGCGGCGGAGCGCCGCGACGCGGCCGCCGTCGACGCCCACGTCGGCGCGGTACGACGGCCCGCCGGTGCCGTCGACGACCCGTACGTCCCGGATGACCAGATCCACCGCGGCCGTCCTCCGTCTCAGAAGAACGTACGGATGTAGTCGACCGCCGTGCCGTCCGTGTCCACCACCGGGATCAGCGGCCATTTCTCGAACACCGTGCACGGGTGCGCGAGCCCCAGCGCCACCCAGTCACCCACCTCCAGCGCGGTGCCGCCCGGCTCGGTGCGCACCCAGGCGTGCTGGTCGGAGAGCGCGGTGACCGTCAGCCCGGCCGCCGCTCGGGTCGCCCCGTCGCGCCCGGACCGCACCAGCCGCGCCTCCGGCAGCGCCAGGTCGTACGACACGTCCCGCTTGCCCGCGTTGAGGAACGCCTCCTCCGGCGTCGGGCGGGACACCACCTGCGCCCACAGCAGGAACGCCGGCTCCAGGGCGCCCTCCTCGGGGACCCGGTTGAACGGCGTCAGCCGCTCGTAGTGGCCGTGGTCGTGGGACACATACGCCCCCGAGCGCAGCAGCTTCAGCACCGGCGCCGACAGTGGCGGCAGGTCGGCGAACACGTCGGCGACGGCGTCGAACCACTCGCTGCCGCCCGCGCTGACCACGATCTCGTCCGTGTCCGCGAACCGGCCCGCCCGGTCCAGCTCGACGGCGAGCCCGGTCAGCCGCCGCAGCCACGCCCGTACGGTCTCCGGGGTCGCGCCCGGCACCTGCGCCTCGTACCCGGCGACGCCGACCAGCCGCAGCGAGGCCGCACGGGACACCGCCTCGGCGACCTCCGCCGCGTCCGCATCCGTACGCACCCCCGTCCGCGCGCCCTCGCCCGCGGCCAGCTCCACGACGACGTCCACGGGGACATCCACGGGGCGGGCGGACCCGGCCAGCGCCCGGTCCATCAGCTCGACGCCGCGCACCGAGTCGACGTAGCAGACGAAACGGAAGTCCGGGTCGCCGGCGAGCTGCTTCGCGATCCAGCGCAGGGCGGGCGCGTCGACCAGCTCGTTGGCCAGGAAGACCCGCCGGACGCCGAAAGCCCGGCACACCCGCACCTGGTGCGGGACGGCGACGGTGATGCCCCAGGCGCCGTACGCCAGCTGACGGGCGAACAGCTGCGGCGCCATGGTCGTCTTGCCGTGCGGGGCGAAGGCCAGGCCGTGGCGCTCGGAGTACGCCTCCAGGAGCGCGAGGTTGTGCTCCAGGGCCTCGGCGGACAGCGTCAGCACCGGGGTCGTGAAGTCTCCCGTGAACAGATTCCGCCGCTGGCCGGCGAGCTCACCGACCGTCAGGCCGTCCGCGTCCGGAGGGAGCCCCTTGAAGCGGTGGTCGACACGCTCGTCCGCGAGGCGCGCGGCGAGCGCGTCGGGTCCCTGCCGGTCGGCAGCCATGGGGCCTCCTTCGTTGGAGCCGGCGTTGCGTATGCTGCAACGGCCGTTGCGTATATCGCTCGTCGGTGTCTAACATCCCGGCCAGCGCCGGGTCAACGGCCCCGGCGGCCGGAGCCGGGAGGAGCCCAGTGTGACGGGTACGCGGGCCCCCGACGTGGTGTGCCTCGGCGAGTCCATGGTCGCCTTCCTGCCGTCCCGCCCCGGCCGCCTCGCCGACGTGCCGTCCTTCACCCGGGCCGTCGGCGGCGCCGAGTCCAATGTCGCCTGCGCCCTGGCCGCCGCCGGGCACCGCGTCCGCTGGGTCAGCCGCGTGGGCGCCGACGGCTTCGGCGACCACCTGGTCGCCGCCGTCGCCGCGTACGGCGTCGACGTCTCGGCCGTCCGCCGCGACCCCCACCGGCCGACCGGCGTCTACTTCCGCACGGCCACCGACCGGGCCGACGCCGCGCACGAGGTCGTCTACCACCGCGCGGGCTCGGCCGCTTCGGCGATGTCCGTGCGGACCGTCCCGTACCAGGAGACGACGGCGGGCCGCGTCCTCCACCTGTCCGGCATCACGGCGGCGCTCTCCCCGGAGTGCCGCACCCTGCTGACCACGCTCACCAGCCGGCGCCCCGGCCGGCCCCTGATCTCCTTCGACATCAACCACCGCCGCCCCCTGTGGCCGGACCCGGCCACCGCCCGCCACACCCTCCTGCGCCTGGCGCGCGGCGCCGACCTGGTCTTCGTGGGCGAGGACGAGGCGGCCGAACTCCTCGCACTCCACGACCCGGCCGCCGTCCGCGAGGCCCTCCCCGAACCGGCGGTGCTGGTCGTGAAGCGGGGCGCGAAGGGCGCGACGGCCTTCACCCGGGACGCCCGGGTGTCCGTGTCCGCCCCGCGCGTGGACGTCGTCTCTTACGCCGGGGCCGGGGACGCGTTCGCCGCCGGGTTCCTGGCCGCGACGCTGCGCGGGCTGCCGCTCGGTGAGCGGCTCCGGTACGGGCATCTCCTGGCCGCCGGGGCGCTCACCGCGGCCGGGGACCTCGGGCCCGTGCCGGGCGGCGCGCTCGTCGGGCGGCTTGCCGCGCTGGACGAGGCGGACTGGGGGAGACTGCGTCTCGGTCCCGGCTGGACGGAAGCCGGGCGGGCCGACGAGGAGGTACGTACGCGATGAGCCAGACCGTCGACCGGGCGCTGAGCATCCTGCCGCTGCTGGCCCGGGGCCCCGCCGACCTCGGGCAGGTCGCCGAGCGGCTCGGCGTCCACAAGTCGACCGCCCTGCGCCTGCTGCGCACCCTGCACGAGCACGGCCTCGTCCACCGTCAGCGGGACCAGCGCTACCGCCTCGGCGCCCGGCTCTTCGCGCTCGCCCAGGAAGCCGCCGAGAACCTCGACGTCCGCGAGATCGCCCACCCCCACCTCGTCCGCCTCAACGAGCGGACCGGGCACACCGTGCACCTGGCGGTCCGCGAGGAGGACGAGGTCCTGTACATCGACAAGGTCGACAGCCGCTACCCCGTCCGTATGTACTCGCGGATCGGCCGCCCCGTCGCCGTCACCGTCGCCGCCGTCGCGAAGGTCATCCTCGCGGACCTCCCCGAAGCCGAGCGCCACGCCCTCACGGCCCGGCTCGACTACCCCCGGTACACGCCCCGTTCGACCCCGAACGCCGCCGCCCTCCGCATGGAGCTGGCGACCGTACGGGAACAGGGCTGGGCCGCCGACCTCGGCGGCCACGAGGAGTCCGTCAACTGCGTCGCCGCGCCCGTCCGGGGCGCCGACGGCCGCGTGGCCGCCGCCCTGTCGGTGTCCGCGCCCAACGTCGTCGTCACCGCCGAGGAACTCCTCGCCCTCCTTCCGCTGGTACGCCGCACCGCCGAGGCCATCAGTCACGACTACTCCGGAACGAAGGACAGCGCATGAGCCGCGAGAAGACCGCCGTCACCCCGCCCACCCACGCCGCCCCGCCCGCCCGCTTCTCCCACGGCGTCCGCAAGGGCCACATCCTGCAGACCGCGGGGCAGGTCGGCTTCCGGCCCGCCGTCGACGGCCGGCCACCCGCCGTCGCCGGGCCCACCCTGCGCGAGCAGACACTCCAGACCCTCGCCAACGTCGAGGCCGTCCTGAGGGAGGGCGGCGGCACCTGGGACGACGTGCTGATGATCCGCGTCCACCTCACGGACGTGGACCACTTCGCCGAGATGAACGCCCTCTACGACGAGTACCTGAAGGACGTGGCCGTGCCGCCCGCCCGCACCACCGTGTACGTCGGCCTCCCCGCAGGGCTGCTCGTCGAGATGGACGCCCTGGCGGTCCTGGGCTGAGGGGCTGAGGGGCTGAGGGGCTGAGGGGCTGAGGGTCCGGGGCGGGCCGG
Organism: Streptomyces sp. TRM49041; assembly: GCF_008271805.1. Classification (GTDB taxonomy): domain Bacteria; phylum Actinomycetota; class Actinomycetes; order Streptomycetales; family Streptomycetaceae; genus Streptomyces. The sequence continues at coordinate 39,817 of NZ_VSRY01000160.1, read as the reverse complement.
GTGGGGCGGGCCGCCCGCTCGCGGCGCCGCGTCACGCGATCTTCGCGCAGACCACGCTCCTGCCGTCGTTCACCTCCCAGTACCAGTACCGGGAGTTGTCGCTGGTGCATTTGACCCGACGGCTGGACGGCATGCGGTAGTAGCCGGTGATCCGGAGGATGTGCGTCTGGCCCTGTGGCACCCTGCCGGAGGCGCAGTTCCACACCACCATCAGGTCGGCGGTCGCCCGCTCGTCCTTGTCCAGCTTCGCGGTGAAGCACTGGCCCGAGCGGAACTGCCGGGACACGCACAGCACGGTCCGCCGCCCGTCGGCCGCGTAGTGCGACCACCTGCCCCGGCCGGACCCGGTGTCACAGACACCGGAGCCGGCGGCCCGGGTCACGCGTACGTACGCGCTCGCCGAGCCGCAGGTCACGCGCACCGGGGCGCGCCTGCTCCACCGCCCGGAGCCGTCGGCGTACACGTCGAGGCAGTCGCCGGTCCGTACGGCACGGAAGGCCATGTCCTGCACCGTGGGTGTGGGGCGGCGCGGCGTGTACGTGGACGTCGGGCGGGTGAGCGAGCCGCTGCGCCCGTCCGTGGTCGACGTGTCGGTGTCCCGGTCCTCGCAGGACTGGGCGAGGAACACCATGAGCAGCGCGGCGGCGATGAGGACGAGCCAGCTGCCGGGGCCGCTCTTCTTCGGGGGTGGGTGCGGAGCGGGGGTGGGGGCGGGGCTCACCGGCGGGGCGGGCGGCGGGGCGTCGGCCGACGCACGGGCCCGCGCCCGGGCCCGCTGCTCCTCCTGCGCCCGGGCCCGTGCTTCTTCCCGCGCCCGGGCCCGCTGCTCCTCCTGTGCCCGGGCCCGTGCTTCTTCCCGCGCCCGGGCCCGCTCCTCCTCCCGCGCCCGGGCCCGTGCCTCCCCGTCCACACGCGTCGGGCCCGGCGGGGGCACGGCGCTGGTGCGGACGTCCCCCGTGGGCGCCTGCGGGTCGAAGCCGAGGGCGTGGCTCCACTCCTCGCCCTGGCGGGCGTACGTGCCGATCAGGTCTGTCCAGCGCGGCGGCAGCCAGCGGGTGCCGCTCTGCGAGGTCGGCAGGCGGCGCAACTCGGCCAGGAACCGGTCCAGTACGTGCGCCGGCCGCGGCCGCTCCGACGGGTCGACGGCGAGGCACGGGCGGATCAGCGGGACGAGTTCCTTGGGCAGCCCCGTCAGGTCCAGCTCGCCGCGCGAGACCCGGGCCAGCAGCCGCAGCGTGTCCTCGCCCTCCGGGTAGGGCGGCCGCCCCACGGCCAGATGGAACAGGGTCGCGCCCAGCGAGTACACGTCGGACGCCGCCGTCGACGGCTCGCCGCGCGCCTGCTCCGGCGATGTGAAAGCGATCGTGCCGAGTGTGAGGGACGTACGGGTGATGTCCTGGGCGTGCGAGATGCCGAAGTCGATGAGCCGGGGCCCGTCCAGCGGCAGCAGGATGTTCTGCGGTTTCACATCCCGGTGCACGATGCCCTGCCGGTGCAGGGCGTCCAGCGCCTGCGCCGTGCCCGCGGCGATCCAGCGGATGGCCGACGCGGGCAGCTGCCCGGCCGTGCGGACCAGCTCGGCGAGGGACGGCGCGGCGATGTACTCGATGGCCATCCAGGGCACGGCCGCCGCCGGGTCCGCGTCCACGACCCGGGCCGTGTACGCGTTGTCGACCCGTTGCGCGAGCGTCACCTCGCGGGCGAACCTGCGCCGGTCGTGGCCGCCGACCGCGCCCTCGGAGAGCAGTGTCTTGACGGCGACGAGCGGGCCGCCGGGCCGGGCCCGCGCCAGGTAGATACGGCCCATCCCGCCCGAACCGAGCCGCCCCAGCAGCCGGTACGGGCCGAGTACGGCCGGGTCGTCGCCACTCAGTGGCCGAAGCCGCGTTCCGTCCCCCGTCATACCGCCGCCCCCTCCTGCGGTGCCCCCGCCAGCAGGGTAGCCGTCAACCCAGCCGTTGACAGCAGTTGTTGCACGTCCCCGCGGTGACACGAATCCCGTGCCACCGCGGGAACGATTCGGCACCGCGTCCGCAGCGACTGCCGGGACGGCAGCGCCTCAGGAGGCGGCGCAGTACTGCTGTTCCTTGCCGATCGACCGGTACATGCAGTCGGCGTTCTCCAGGAGCTGGAGCACCGCGTCGCGGTTCCTGGCCGTCTCGCGCTCGATCACCTCGTCGGGCGGGTAGAAGCCGCCGCCGGACGCGCTGCGCGGGTACATCTCGAAGGTGTAGCCGAAGATGCGCTGGTCGCCCCAGAGCCAGTCGTCGATCGAGCCGTCCGTGACGTACAGGTCGCTGGACTGCTCGGGCGTGTAGCCGTTGCTCGCGGCCATCTTGCGGCCGACGGTCGCGAACGCGTCCCGGTCGTCCCGGGTCATACCGGGGGCGGTGTCGGAGTAGGTGTAGCCGAACGGCCAGAGAACCAGCTCGCTGTAGGTGTGGAAGTCGATGGCCGCCCGGATCTGCTGCTTGCCGCCGACGATCCGGGAGCGGACGAAGTCGGCGACGACCTTGACCTCGGGGGCCGACTCCGGCGCGCCGCCGCGGTAGGTGGCGGAGCCGTACGAGCCGGAGGAGCCGCCGCAGCAGCCCCACTTGTAGTCCCAGTTGCGGTTCATGTCGGTGCCGACGTACGAGGAGCCGGGGTTGGGCTGCCGGTTCTTGCGCCAGCTGCGGTAGTTGCCGGAGGCGATGTCGTACTCGCCGCCGTCCGGATTGAGGTCGGGCACGATCCAGATCTCGCGGCTGTCGACGGTGTCGGTGATCCGGGAGTCGGAGCCGTACCCCGCGCCGAACTCGCGCAGCAGGTAGAGGGCCATCTCGACGGTGAGGTGCTCGCGGGCGTGCTGGTGGTGGGTGAAGAGCACCTCGGGCTCGTTCTCGTCGGTCGCCACGTTGTCGCTGATCTTGATCGCGACGATGTCGCGGCCCTGGTACGACGTGCCGATCACGCGCTTGCTCATGATGGCCGGGTACTGCCGGAGCCGCTGGTCGATCTCCGCGGTCATCTCCGCGTAGTTGTGGTAGCGGGAGTCGGCGGGCGGGAAGTCCTTCACCGACGCGGCCGTGCCGTTCGCACGGGCCGGCGGCGCGGGCAGTTCCTCCAGCTCGTGGCCGAGGGCGCGGAGCCGTCGGGCCTGTTCGGCGTTGGCGCTGACGACGACCGCGTGGCCGTCCACCTCGTCGATCGACACACCGGTGGCGGCGAGGGCGGCGCGCTCGGCGGGGGTGGACGGGCCGTGGATCTCGTACTGGCGGATAACCTCCTCGGTCGCGGCGGCCGCGCCGGCCGGGGCGGTGGACGCGGCGGGGGAGGCCGGTGCGCCGGGGGTGGTCGCGGCGGCGGCGGTGAGCGGTGCCACGACGGCGAGGGCGAGAGCGGCCGTGAGGGTGACGGACCGTCCGCCTCTGATGCGTAGTCGCATGCTGTCTCCTGGGTGGGGGGTCGGGGGCGGTGCCCCGTGCGTCGCAGAATGCGCACATGGCATGACCGCGTCAAGAAGGCTCTTCGGTCACGGCCGGAAGGTCTACCCTCTTGCGCGATCACCGCACACCCGCTTTCGTGACGTGCGCACGAGTGGACGAGGGGAAGGCGGACGGCTCATGGCAGACACCGCGGACACCACTCAGGGCGGCGGTGGCAGTGGCGGCGGCAGCGGCAGCGGCGACGGCGGTTGCGGAGACGGCGGCGGGGAGCGTACTCCCGCGCTGCGCAAGGCCGACTGGCGGTACATCGGCCCCGGCATCGTGGTCGCGGCGACCGGCGTCGGCGCCGGGGACCTCGTGGCCACGCTGGTCGCGGGCAGCAAGTTCGGCTACACCCTGCTGTGGGCCGCCGTCGTCGGCTGCCTGATCAAGATCTCCCTCGCGGAGGCCGCCGGGCGCTGGCATCTGGCCACCGGCCGCACCCTCTTCGACGGCTGGCGCAGCCTCGGCCCGTGGACGACGGTCTACTTCGCCGGGTACGTCGTGGTGTGGGGTTTCGTCTACGGCGCCGCCGCGATGTCCGCCAGCGCCCTGCCGCTGGCCGCGCTGTTCCCGGACGCCATGGGGCTGAAGTGGTGGGCGATCCTGTGCGGGCTGGCGGGCCTGGCGTTCGTCTGGTTCAACCGGTACGCGGTGCTGGAGAAGGCGATGACGGTCCTCGTCGGCGTCATGTTCCTGGTCACCGTGTACCTGGCCGTGCGCGTCACCCCCCACCTCGGTGACGCGTTCGCCGGGCTCGTCCCGGTCCTCCCCGACGGCTCCCTCGTCTACACCCTCGGCCTGATCGGCGGCGTCGGCGGCACGGTCACCCTCGCCGCGTACGGCTACTGGGTGAACGCCAAGGGCTGGCGCGACGCGGGCTGGATGCGGGTCATGCGCCTGGACAACCGCGTCGCGTACCTGACGACCGGCATCTTCGTGATCGCCATGCTGATCGTCGGCGCCGAGCTGCTGCACTCCTCGGGCGTCGCCCTCGCCAAGGGTGACAAGGGCCTGATCGACCTGGGCGCGATCCTGGAGGACCGGTACGGGGAGGCCACCGCGAAGCTGTTCCTCGTCGGGTTCTTCGCCGCGTCCTTCACCTCCCTGATCGGCGTATGGCACGGGGTGAGCCTGCTGTTCGCGGACTTCGTGGCGCGCCTGCGGAAGACGGACGGTGGGGCCGGCCGGGAGGCCGGCCCCACCGAGAAGTCGCTCCCGTTCCGGGCGTACGTCCTGTGGCTGACGTTCCCGCCCATGGCCCTGCTGTTCCTGGACAAGCCGTTCGGCCTGGTGATCGTCTACGGCGTGATCGGCGCCTTCTTCATGCCGTTCCTGGCCCTGACGCTGCTGTGGCTCCTCAACTCCTCCCGCACACCCGCGGAGTGGCGCAACAGCTGGCTCAGCAACGGAGTGCTGGGCGCGGCGGGTGTTCTGTTCCTGGTCCTGTGTGTGGAGCAGGTCCGCGAACTGCCCTGGTGAAAGCGGCGGACAGGGGTCACGGAAGGTTGTGGACGTGCGGTCCGACCGCGTTGGACCAGGTGTCGCCCGCCATGGCGTCCCAGTTGGTGGACCACGTCATCGCGCCCCGCAGCGACGGCCACGTCCTGGACGGCTTGAAGGAGCCGCACCCGGTGCCCCGGGTCAGGCAGTCCAGGGCGTTCTTCACCACCGACGGGTCGACGTAACCGCTGCCCGCCCCGCGCGGCGACGCCGGCACCCCGAGGCCGACCTGCGACGGGTCGAGGCCGCCCTCCAGCTGGATGCAGGCCAGCGCGGTCAGAAAGTCCACAGACCCCTGCGCGTACACCTTGCCGTCGCAGCCCAGCATCGACCCGCTGTTGTAGTACTGCATGTTGACCACCGTCAGGATGTCCTTCACGGCCAGTGCGGTCTTGAAGTACTCCGTGCCGGTGTTCTGCATGTCGATGGTCTGCGGCGCCATGGTCAGCACCATCTCGGGACCGGCCTGCGCCGACAGCTGCCGCAGTGCCTTCGTCAGATACGTGGAGTCGATGCCGTGTTCCAGGTCGATGTCGATCCCGCTGAAGCCGTACTCCCGCATCAGGGCGTACGCGCTGTTCGCGAAGGCCGTCGCCGACGCGTCGCTGTCGATGGTGACATTGCCCTTCTCGCCGCCCACGGAGAGGATCACCGACTTGCCGGCGGACTTCTTCGCGGCGATGTCGGCCTTGAAGCCGGCGACCGAGGCGTAGCCGACGGCCGGGTCCAGGTCGAAGGTGATCTCGCCGGGCGTGGCCGTGGAGTCGGCGAACGACACGGCGATGATGTCGTACTGCGCCTGGACGTCGCGCAGCTTCTGCACGGTCGCGCCGTTGTCGAAGTTCTGCCAGTAGCCGGTGACGGCGTGCTTCGGTACCGACGGGTTCGGGTCGGTGCCGCGCGGCGCGGTCCGCGCGGTGACGGGCGCCGACCTGGTGGACTCGCCGACGGCGTTGGCGGCGGACACCTGGAAGCCGTACGACGTGTCGGCGGCCAGCCCGGTCACCGTCGCCGACGTACCGGACACCGACTGGACGCGCGTGCCGTCCCGGTACACGTGGTAGCCGGTCGCCCCGCTCACCGCGCCCCAGCTCAGGGCCACGGACGAGGCCGTGACCGCCCCTGCGGCGAGGCCGGACGGGGGTGCGGGCACGACAGGGTCGGGGTCGCCGTTCCCGCCGTCGTCGGGGCCGAAGACCGAGACGTCGTCGGCGTGGTAGGCGGCCTGCCCGTACCAGCCGTGCGTGTAGACGGTGACGGACGTGGTGTTCGGGCCGGTGGTGAAACTCGTGGTGAGCTGCTGCCAGGTGCCCGAGCCGGGCGTCCAGGTCGACACGTCGGTGGTGCCCGTGCCGGTCGCGCCCAGGTAGGCGTACCCGCCCTGGACCCACGCGCTCAGCTGGTACGTGGAGTTCGGCAGCACGGCCACGGTCTGGACGCACTTGGCGTTGTCCAGTCCGGCGGGCGTGGCCTTCAGCGCGGCGGCGCCGCCGTGCACGGGCGACGCGACGGTGGTGCCGCTGTTCGCGGAGCAGGTCCAGTCGGCCAGGCCCGACTCGAACCCGGCGTTCCTGGCGACGTTCCGGTCCTCGACGGCCTGCGCGCTGCCCGCGCCGCCGGCCAGGACGAGCCCGGACGCGACGGCGAGCGCGAGGGCGCCGCCGACGAGTGATCTGGTGCGGTCCACTTGCTGCCTCCAGTGGGGGAGTGGGGGAGTGGGGGAGTGGGGGTTGGGGAGTGGGGAGGAGACCGTGCGAGACGGTGGTCACCGCGGTCTGCGTCCGTACAAGCTGGTCCAGACCAATCTTCTTGTCAAGGCTGCCGGGAGCCCGGGCGGCCCGCACCGCGCCCGGAACCGGGGCGCGAGTCAACTCCTGTCCCCTTCGCCCGATTTGGACGCGCACGCGCGGCACATGCTCCACCACGAGGAGTCCGAAAGCTGTTCTCCAGTCCCCTTCCCGCCGATAAAGTGCGGGGTCAGGAGCACACACGGAGCAGCAGGTATCGCAGGCGACTGCGATTCGCCGGGGAACACCGGTGGCCGGAGCGAACGGGGAACCAGCGTGCCGACCGCGATTGCCGTCACCAGTGCCGACCTGGTGCTACCACCGACCGACCAGCACACCCCCACCGCGGCCGTACTCCCACCGCCCGACGCACAGCCCCTGGACGCCGCGCTCGCCCACCTCCAGGTCCTCGTCGAGCAGTACGGCCACGTCATCGCCCTCTACCCGGCCTCCGTGCCCGCCGCCCACATACGCCGGCTGCACACCGTCCGCGCCCTCCTGGAGAGCGACCGGATCGCCCTGGTGCCCCTGGACCTGCCGCCGCTCGGCGTCGCCGTCCTCGTACGCCAGCTCCGCCTGCTCTCCGTCTGCGACTTCGGCCCCGGCGTCCTCGCCACCGCTGCCCGGCTGCTCGCCCACTACATCCACGCCGGCGCCGTACTCAACTCCGTCGCCCGCCTCGACCGCGTCCCCGTGACGCTCAAGGCCCACGCCAAATCCTGGGTACCCGGCTCGCAGTTCGCCGTGCTCGCCAACCCCGAAACCCGGCTGACCAGGCTCGGCGCCCAGAGTGAGCGCCCGCTCCCCGGGCCCGACTTCGCCACCCGCCTGGTCGTCGCCCGCGGCCAGCTCGCCACCGACTGGGTCACCGGCACCCTCGCTCCCGCCTGGCGTGTCCAAGGAGTGGACGAGGCCCCGCTGCCGGCCGGGTCGGCCGCGTGGTGGGGCACCGCGAAGCTCGTCGAGTTCGCCGCGTACCTGCCCGACCTGCCGGTGCTCCACCAGCTCGTCTCGTCCGTACGCCGGGAGACCTGCTCCTGGTGCGGGATCGAACTCCTCGGGGACCGCTGCGGCTTCTGCTCCGCCCCGCTGGCCCCGCCTCAGCAGGCCGCGCCCCGCGCGTACGGCCGCGCCATGGCCGCCCTGCCCCCGGGAACACCGATGCGGCACGCGTCGTGAGGAGAACCCGGCCGCGTCCCCCGCCCCGACCGGGACACCGCCCCCGGGCCCGGCCCCTGCCCCGTCGCCCCCGCTCCTCCGCCCGCCACCCCACGAGGTTCTCCCGCCCATGAACGCACGCCAGCGCCGTGGTGTCATCCTGCTCGTCCTGTCCGTCCTGTGCGCCCTCGGCGCGTTCGCCGGTGTCGTCGTGGTCGTCAGCGACGTCCAGGCGAAGGTGGGACCGGAGGTCGCGGCGTACCGCGTCAAGGCGGACGTACCGGCCTACGCGGCCCTTCAGCCCGGCCAGTTCGAGAAGATCACGATGCCGGAGCGCTGGCTGTCCGCCAACGCCGTCACGGACCTCTCCGCCGTCCAGGGCAAGATCGCGGTCACGGACCTCAAGAAGGGCTCCCTGCTCCAGAAGGACATGGTCGCCGACCGGCCCGCCCTGGCGAGCGGCGAGCAGGAGATCGCCATCATGATCGACGCCGCCACCGGCGTCGCCGGCAAGATCACCGCCGGGGCGCGGGTGAACATCTTCGCCACCTTCGACGACGAGGGACGCGGCAAGGACGCCGTCGCCGAGTCCCGGCTCATCGTCGCCGGGGCGCGCGTCCTCGACGTGGGCAAGCTGACCCCGCTCGACCAGCGGCAGAGCGACAACAGAGGCACCGGCGTCCGTGAGGCCGTGCCCATCACGTTCGCCCTCACCACCGCCGACGCCCAGCGCGTCGCCTACGCCGAGTCGTTCGCCGAGCACGTACGCCTCGCGCTGCTGCCCAAGGACGGACCGGCCGCCCTGAAACCCGGGGAATCGACATACACGCTCGACGAGGACAAGAACAAGTAGGCACGTGAAAAGCGGCAGGCAACAGGAACAAGAAGCACAGGAACAAGAAGCACAGGAACAAGAGACAAGTGACAAGTGAGGGGACAGGCAGCAGGATGACCACTCGCATCCTCCCCGCCGTCGGCGACCCCGACGCCGCCCGCGCCATCACCACGCTGCTCGGCCAGCTGCCCGACGCCGAACCGGCGACCGCCGCCCCGGCCGGCGACTCGACCACGCTCATCGACACCCTCGCCCGGCTCGCCGCCGAGTCCGTCGACGAACTCCCCGAGGTCGTCCTCGTCCACGAGCGGATCGGTCCCGTCCCCGCCCTCGACCTCATCCGGGAGGTCGCCCTCCGCTTCCCCGCCGTCGGGGTCGTCCTGGTCACCGCCGACACGAGCCCCGGCCTGTACTCGGCCGCCATGGACTCCGGCGCCAGGGGCCTCGTCGGCTTCCCCCTCTCGTACGAGGAGCTCGCCCACCGCGTCCAGTCCGCCGCCGCCTGGGCCACCGGCGTCCGCCGGCACCTCGGCCGGACCGGCGACGCCCTCACCGGTCCCGGCGGCACGGTCGTCACGGTGACCGGTGCGAAGGGCGGCGTCGGTACGACCGTCACCGCAGTACAACTCGCTCTCGCCGCCCGCGCCTCCGGCCGCACCGTCGCCCTCGTCGACCTGGACCTCCAGTCCGGCGACGTCGCCTCCTACCTGGACGTGCAGTTCCGGCGCTCCGCCGTCGACCTCGCCGCCATCCAGGACATCACGCCACGCGTCCTGCAGGACGTCCTGTACACGCACGCCACCGGCATGGCCCTGCTCCTGGCCCCCGCGGAGGGCGAACGCGCCGAGGAGGTCACCGACCGCTCCGCCCGCCAGATCGTCAGCGCCCTTCGCCATCGCTACGAGGTCGTCGTCGTCGACTGCGGCACGCAGATGAACTCCGCGAACGCCGCGGCCGTGGAGATGGCCGACACCGCTCTGCTCGTCGTCACCCCGGACGTGATCGCGGTGCGCGCCGCCAAACGCCAGGTCCGCCTCTGGGACCGCCTCCAGATCCGCAAGGCGGAGGAGACCACGACGGTCGTCAACCGCCACAGCCGCCATACGGAGATCCAGCCCGCCCTCGTGGAGAAGATCACCGGTACCCACGTCGCCCGCACCGCCGTACCCGCCGCCTTCAAGGACCTCCAGCCGTCCGTCGACGCGGGCCGTATGCAGGACCTGGAGGCCAAGTCGGCCGTCAAGCAGTCCCTGTGGGCGCTCGCGGGCGAACTGGCCCTCGTCAAGGCAACGGAGTCGGGCGGCGACCGGCAGGGCAGGTTCCGGGGAGACCGCGGCTCGGTCGGCCTGCGCCGGGCGCGCAGGAAGTAGCGGAGAGGAGGGGCCGGCGATGAGGACACGCGACGACCGGGGCCAGGTGGCCGTGGAGTTCACCGGCCTGGTCCCGGTCGTACTCGGCACGCTGCTGCTGCTCTGGCAGGCCACGCTCATCGGCTACACCTACGCCCTCGCCGGCAACGCCGCGGACGAGGCCGCCCGCGCGGGCGCGGTCGGTGGCGACTGCCAGGCGGCCGCCCAGTCCCGGCTGTCCGGCGCCTGGACGGCCACGGCGTCCTGCGCCCGGTCCGGCGACCTCGTCACGGCCGACGTGTCCCTGGGTGTCCCGGTCCTCTTCCCGGGCGTGACCCTCCCCTTCACGGTCCAGGCCCACGCGGCGGCGGCGAACGAGCGGGGGGAGTGAGGACCATGTCGAGCGCGTACGGACACGACGTCACAGGGCCAGGAGGGCACGGCACGTCGTCCAGAGGCTCCGGGACGGGCCCGTACCGGGACGGCACCCCGCCCAGGGCTTCGGGCACCCGGCAGGACCGGGACGGCACCCCGCCCAGGACCTCGGGCACCCGCCAAGAACAGCACGGCACCCCGCCCGGGCTCCGCCGCGGCCGCCCGGACCAGGGCCAAGCCGCGGTCGAGTTCGCCGGCTGGGCGGCCGTCCTGATCCTCGCCGCCCTCGCGGCCGTCCAACTCGGCATCGTCGCCTACGCGGTACAACAGGCCGGCACCGCCTCACGCGCCGCCGCCCGCGTGGCCTCGCAGGGCGGCAACGGCGAGTCCGCCGGCCTCGGCGCCATGAGCGGCTGGCTCGCCGACGGCGCCACGGTCAGCGCCCCGCCCGGCCCCGACGACGTCACGGCCACCGTCACCGTCAGCATCCCCGCCGTACTGCCCCTCCTCAGTTTCGACCCGGTCACCAGGACCACCACCATGCCCGTCACGACCAGCGAGGGAGGGACCCCATGAGCCTGCGGGCCCGCATCCACCACCCCGAGCCCGCCGGCGGGAGGAGCGGCGAGGAGAACCACCTCGTCGGCGTCTACCGGGCCAAGCTCCTGGAGGAGATCGACCTCGCGGAGATGTCCGCGCTGGCCGCCGCCGACCGCCGCGCCCGCCTCGAACGCGTCCTCGGCCACATCATCAGCCGCGAGGGCCCCGTCCTCTCCTCCGCCGAGCGCTCCCAGCTCATCCGCCGCGTCGTCGACGAGGCGCTCGGGCTGGGCATCCTCGAACCCCTCCTGGAGGACGCCTCGATCAGCGAGATCATGGTCAACGGCCCGGAGCAGGTGTACGTGGAGCGGCACGGCCGCCTGGAACGCCTCCCCATGCGCTTCTCCTCCGCCGAGCAGCTCATGCAGACCATCGAGCGCATCGTCTCCACGGTCAACCGCCGCGTCGACGAGTCGAACCCGATGGTCGACGCGCGCCTCCCCTCCGGCGAACGCGTCAACGTCATCATCCCGCCGCTCTCCCTCAACGGCCCGGTCCTCACCATCCGCCGCTTCCCGCGCGCCTTCACGCTCCACGAGATGGTCGCCCTGGGATCGCTGGACGAGCACATGGTGATGCTGCTCGCCGGGCTGGTCCGCGCCAAGTTCAACGTGATCGTCTCCGGCGCCACCGGCACCGGCAAGACCACCCTCCTCAACGCCCTCTCCGGCCTCATCCCGGACGGTGAGCGCATCGTCACCATCGAGGACTCCGCGGAACTCCAGCTCCAGCAGTCCCACGTCATCACCCTGGAGTCCCGCCCCGCGAACGTCGAGGGCAAGGGCCGCATCACCATCCGCGACCTCGTCCGCAACTCCCTGCGCATGCGCCCCGACCGCATCGTCGTCGGCGAGGTCCGCGGCGGCGAGACCCTCGACATGCTCCAGGCCATGTCCACCGGCCACGACGGCTCCCTCGCCACCGTCCACGCCAACAGCGCCGAGGACGCCCTGATGCGCCTCCAGACCCTGGCGTCGATGTCGGAGGTGGAGGTGCCGTTCGCGGCCATCAAGGACCAGATCAACAGCGCGGTCGACGTCATGGTCCAGCTCACCAGGCACGCCGACGGCGCCCGCAGGATCACGGAGATCGCGATCGTCGACTCGCACGGCCGCGAGGAGTACCGGATCGTGACGGTCTGCCGGTTCGACGCCCAGCCGATGACCCCGGACGGCAGGGTGCACGGCACGTTCGCCCACTACCCGCTGCCGAGGCGGGTCGCCGAACGGCTGTACATGCACAACGAGGCGACACCGGCGGCGTTCGGGGTGGCGCACAGCGACGCACAGCTGGCACTGCGCGGCACAGCGGCGTAAAGCCCCCCTCGCACCCCTCACAGATCCCCCTCCCCCTCCCTCCTCCCCCTCCCTCCTCCCCCTCCCCCCGAACCGGAATCGACGGATTGACGACCCGATGGACAACCTCCCGCTCCTGACGCTCGGCGGCACCCTCCTGGCCGGCCTCCTGGCCGTCGTGGGCGTGCACAGCTACGCCGCGGGCAGGGCACAGCAGAAGGCGCTCGTGGCGCGGATGACCCGGGCGGGCCACGTACCGGCCGCGGGCGGCAGGCGCCGCAGGTTCGCCGGCCTGGACCGGCGGCTGCGGACGACGAAGCCGGGCCGCCGTATCGAACGGAAGCTGGCCGTGACCGGCCTCGACGTCACCCCCGCCGAGTACGTCGTCTACGCCCTGGCCACCCTCCTCGCCCTCTACCTCACCGTCGCCGCCGTCTTCGCCCCGTTCTTCGGCGTCCTCGCGGCCCTGGCCGGACTGTGGGGCGCCGACGCGTTCCTCAACTGGCAGCGCCAGCGCCGTACCGAGGCGTTCATCAACCAGCTCCCCGAGCTGACCCGCGTCCTGGCCAACGCCACCCAGGCCGGCCTCGCCCTCCGTACCGCCATCGCCATGGCCGCCGACGAGCTGGACGACCCGGCGGGCGAGGAACTCCGCAAGGTCGCCGACCAGCTGGCCGTGGGCCACAGCCTGGACGACGCGCTCGGCGACCTGGCCGACCGGCTGCCCTCACGCGAACTCGTCGTCCTCGTCACGACCCTGGTGCTGTCGAACCGGGCAGGCGGCCAGGTCGTCAGCTCCCTCCGCAACCTCACAGGCACGCTCGACGAGCGCAAGGAGACAAGGCGTGAGGTGACGACCCTTCTCTCCCAGGTGAAGGTGACCGCCTTCGCCCTGCCCCTCCTCGGCCTGGGTTTCCTCCTCATGATCAACGGAATGAATCCGGGAGCCCTGGACAAGATGACGGGGTCGTTCGTGGGACAGGTCGGCTCGGTGATCGCGTTCGCGCTGTACACGGCGGGTTTCGTGATCATCCGCCGCCTGTCCCGGGTGCGGTTCTGAAGCATGAGACATGAGCCATGCGCCATGAGCCATGAGGATCTGACGGGGGAGGGGAAGCGGAAATGGGTCTCGTACTGGCTTTGTTGACGGGTCTGGCCGTGTACGGCGTCTTCCACGGTGTACGCCTGTACCGGGCGGACGCCAAGCTGCCCGGCGACCTGGCCGTCGCCCTTGAAGTGGGCGCCACACGCACCACCGCCGTCGCCTCGGGCGTCGACCGGCTGGGCATGCGCTACGCCCCGGCCGTGCAGCGCATGATGGGCCCCAAGCGGGTCGACGCGCTGCGCCGACGCCTCGACATGGCGGGCAACCCCGGTGGCCTGACCGTCGACCGGTACGCGGCCAGGCGCGCCGTGTACGGCTTCCTCGGCGTGCTCGCGGCGCTGGCGATGCTGCTGCGCGGCCAGGTCGTCGTGGCGGCGATCGTCCTCGCGTATGGCCTGACCTGGACCGACGTACTGCTCCGTATCGCGATCAGGCGCCGCAGGGACGACATCGAGCGCACGCTGCCGGACTTCCTGGACGTCCTGGCGGTCGTCGTGTCCGCGGGGCTGGGCTTCCGCCAGGCGCTGGAACGGGTGGCGGAGAAGTACTCCGGCCCGTGGGCGGACGAACTCCGCATCACACTCCGCCAGATGGACGTGGGCGTCAGCCGCAGGGAGGCGTTCGACCAGCTTCGCAAGCGGAACGCCTCCGAGCAGGTCTCGATGTTCGTCACCGCGCTCCAGCAGGGCGAGGAGCTGGGCGCGCCGATCGTCGACACGTTGATACAGATCGCCAACGACATGCGCCGGACGGACGCGCAGAACGCCCGTCGCGCCGCGGCCAAGGCGGTACCGAAGACCACGCTCGTGGTGACGCTGGTGATGCTCCCGGCGACGATGATCCTGATCGCGCTCAGCTTCTACTACGGCTCGGGCGTCGACCTGACGGACCTGCTGGGCGGTTAGGGAGGCGACGGGTGAACGTGACGCACGGCGCGCACGCGAGACAGGCCACGCTCGCGGGCGGCGAGGCTGCCCGGCCGGCCCCGCCGGTCCCGGCGGCCCGGCCGGTCCCGGCGGTCCCGGGCGGCCACCCCGGTGCGAACCCCTCCCTCTCCCTCCAGGTCAACGCCCTCCAGGCCATGGGCCGCCAGGTGTTCGGCTTCCGCCTGGCGATGGTCGTGCTGGCGGCGCCCTTCGCCCTGGACGGCGCCGCGCCCGGCCTCGGCACATGGCTGGTGGGGGCGGCGGTGCTGGTCACCTTCATGGTGGCGTACGTCCTGCTGCGCGACTGGGAGCGCTTCGGCCCGGTGCTCCTGCGCCACCCGGTGGTCCTGGCCGGCGACATGCTGTTCGGCGCTCTGCTGCTGGCGACGGCGTCCCCGGAGTCGGTCCTGGCGTACGTCACGATCTGCACGCCGCTGCTGGCGGGCCTGCTGTACGGCTGGCGGGGCGCGGCCTTCTTCGCGGTGGCGCAGTCGCTGTTGCTGCTCCTGTCGTACGGCGTGAGCTCGAAGGCCCGCCTGGACACGTCGGCGCTGCTGTTCGTCGGCCTGTGCGTGATCGCCGGCGCGGTCGGCTCGACGCTGCGGAACCTGATTCTGGGCTTCGGCGCCGCGAGCCAGGCACTGACGGAGGTGCGTGCCGGGCCGGCGGTGGCCGAGGCGGTGCGGGCGGAGCGCTCCCGCCTGGCCCGCGAGATGCACGACTCGGTCGCCAAGACCCTGCACGGCCTGGCCCTGGCGGCGGACGGCCTGGCGGCGGGCGCGGACCGGATGGACCCGCAGACGGTCCGGCACCGGGCGGAGGCGCTTGCCCGGGCGGCACGCAGGGCGGCGGCGGAGTCGCGGGAGCTGCTCGCGGACCTGCGCGCGGAAGGAGGGGAGGTCGTGGACTTACAGTCGGAACTGGCCTCCCGTACCGACCGCTTCGGCGACCGCACCGGCCTGCGGACGTCGTACCGCCCCCTGGACGGGGGAACGGCACCGCCGCCGCTCCCGGGAGAGCCGGCGAGACACCTCCTGACGATCGCGTCGGAGGCGATGGAGAACGCGCACCGGCACGCGAGGGCGAGCTGTGTGGACGTGTCGTCGGGCGTTGTGGGCGAGGTCCTCCGGATCAGCGTGTACGACGACGGCGAGGGCCTGCCGCCCGGCACGACCCTGGAGGACCTGCGGCGGACGGGTCACTTCGGACTGGTGGGCATGGTGGAGCGTGCGGCGCTGATCGGGGCACGGATCAGGATCGGTCGGGGGAGGGCGGCGAAGGGCACGGAGGTGCGGGTGGAGCTCCCGGTGAGCGCCGCCATGGGCCCGCGGCGTCAGCCGCCTCAGCCGCTGGAGCCGCCTCAGCCGCAGCAACCGCTGTCGACGATCCCCGCACAGCCCCGACGGGCGGCGACCCCGCGATGAGATCGAGCATGGAGCAGCACCCCCACGAGCCGTCCCAGCACACCTCACCGCACCCGACGCCAGAGAGCTCCCCACCGGCACCACCCGCCCGAACGGCGCCGGAGCCGCTCATGCGGGTCCTGGTCGCGGACGACAACCCGGTGGTACGGGCGGGCCTGACGGTGCTGCTGTCGGACCGGGACGACATCGAGGTGGTCGCGGAGGCGCGGGACGGCCGGGAGGCGTACGACGCGGCGGTACGGCACCGCCCGGACGTGATCCTGCTGGACGTCCGCATGCCCGGCGTGGACGGCCTGTCGGCCCTGCCCCACCTGGCCGCGCTCGCCCCGGTCCTGATGACGACGTACAGCGGTGAACCGGACGTCGTCCACGAGGCGCTGCGGCTCGGCGCGGGCGGCTACCTGGTCCACGGCGAGTTCACGCCGGACGACCTGGCGGCGGCCGTCCGGGACGTGCGCCGGGGCAAGGCACACTTCACGCGGACGGCGTCGGACGCACTGCTGGCGAGAGTCCGCCAGGAGCCGCTGGTTCCGTCTGCATCCGCATATGATCCAACGCTGAACGTCAGAGTGAACGCCCCAACATCCGTGCGGCAGCGCCCCAATGAAGCGTTATGCGCCCTGCCTGAATTTGCAGAAGCCTCTTCGCTTCCGCAAGCGGATGTGGGACATTCGTTGCTGAGTCAACGGGAGGTGGAGGTGATGGACCTGATCGCGTCGGGCATGACGAACCAGCAGATCGCCGCCGCCTGCTTCATCAGCCAGAAGACCGTGAAGAACCACATCAACCGGATCTTCGCCAAACTGCACGCGGAGAGCCGCGGCCAGGCGATCGCGATCTGGCACAGCCAGGGCAAAGGGGGCGGGACGGGGCATGGCTGACCATCGAATCGGGCCCCAGTTGCCGATTTGGGCCCGCAGTTGGGCCCGGGGGCCCATGATGAAGGGGGCTTACCCTGCGTACGGTCACGCTGCCACCCGCGTGATCCTGGAGGGGCAAGCCCCACCACGCGCGCACGGCACCGAAGACTCGAACGATCCCGACCCCGGAGGGGACCGCCATGTCGAACATCGCGCTGAAGGCCCTGACTCAGGCCAAGGTGTACGTGGGCACCTGGGCGAAAACCACGGCGGACGCGCTGAAACGGCGGGGGGACGGGGGGCAGGGGGCTGTCGAGTACGTGGGTGTGATCATCCTGGTCGGCGTGATCATCGCCGCCGTCGTCGGCTCGGGCGTGGGCTCGACCATCGCCACGAACCTGGTAGCCCGTGTCACCGCGATCGTGGGCGGCTGACGGGGACCGAGGGCCGCGAGCGGGACTTGGGGCAGGCTTCGCCGCTGTATGTGTTCATGGTGGCGAGCCTGCTCTTTCTCGCGCTCGCGTTCTTCGCGGTCGGTCAGGCCGGCGCGACACGTAACGGCGCACAGTCGGCGGCGGACGCGGCGGCGTTGGCCGCGGCCAAGGAGTCCAGGGACCGGTTCCTGCTGGACGACCTCGACCTCGCCGGCTGGGAGGACCTCTTCGATGGGGACCTGATGGGCGAGGACGGCTGTACGGCGAGCGGGCACTACGCCGCCCGCAACGGCGCCGCGGTCGCGGGCGAGGGCTGCGTCATGCTGGGCGACGGCCGGTGGGGCTTCCGCGTGACCGTTCGGTCCACGAAGCCGGTGGGTGACACCGTCCTGCCGGGAACCGAAGACCGACACGCGGTCGCCACAGCCACCGCCGTCGTCGTTCCCCGGTGCACCTTCGAGCCCGCCGACGACAAAGACGCGCCGTCCCCGGGGTCGCTGGACTGCGAGGGCACGGACCTGGACCTGGATCCAGACGACCTCCCGGACATGTCCGACCTCTTCAAGGTCCGGCTGACCGAGGACTGACCGCGAAGGAACGCAGAGGAATGACACGCATGGTGACGCAGTACGGAGTGACCGCACGCGCGGTTCGGGTAGCCGCCGCGGCCGCCGCGCTGGCGGCTCTGCTGACAGCCTGCGGCGGCGACGGCGGAAGCGACGAGGCCAAGGGCGAAGAACCCCAGAAGGCCGGCAGCGTCAGCTCGGCGCCTGCCGACCAGAACAAGCCCCCGGAGGAAAGCGGCCCGACCGTTCCGGACACGAGCAGGACGCTGGCGACCATCAACGGCGGCAACGGCCTCCAGATCGTCATCCACAGCGCCGTGCGCGAGCAGGGCGGCTTCCTCACCGTGAGCGGAACGCTGAAGAACACGACGTCGAAGCTGGTCATCACCCCGCCCCAGTGGAGCGGCCAGGAGATCCAGGTCCAGAGGACCGGCCCGTCGTTCGCCGGGGTCACTCTCGTCGACAAGGTGGAGAAGAAGCGCTACTACGTTCTCCGAGACACGGAGGGCCACCCGTTGACGACGACGGGCATCAACTCCATGAAGGCCGAGGAGTCGGTCTCGATCTTCGCCCAGTTCCCGGCGCCTCCCGCCAACGTCTCGCAGGTCGACATCCAGTTCCCGACCATGCCCGTCGCGACGATCGAGCTCTCGTGATGCCCCCCATGACCACACCCGCCCGCCGCCCCGCGACCACCCTCCTCGCCGCGCTCGTGCTCCTCGCCGGCGTCCACCTCACCGCCCCCGCCACCGCGTACGCCGACGAGACGCCCAGTGTGCCGCCCGGCACGGAGTCGACGGCGCCGCCGCCCGAGATCGACCCCGACGCGCCCGGTCTCAGGATGCGTGACGGGGCCACCCTCGCGGCCGCGAAGGTGCTGCCCATCGTCTCCATCGTGGAGTCCGAGGGCGGCGAGGAGCGCCGCGAGGAGACCAGCTCCAGCCTGAAGTTCGCGCTCCAGGCGGAGGTTCTGTTCGGCAAGGACAGCGCCAAGCTGACCCCGGAGGCGAACGCCCGTATCGCGGTGATCGCCGCGGAGGTCAAGAAGCAGAACGCCACCAAGATCCGTATCTTCGGCTTCACGGACAACCTCGGCTCCGCCGCGCACGGTGACGTCCTCTCCAAGCAGCGCGCGGACGCGGTCCACGGCGTCCTGTCCCCGCTCCTGGCCTCGTCGAACATCACCTACGAGATCCGCGGCTACGGCGAGCAGTATCCGATCGCGGACAACACCACGGAAGAGGGCCGCAGGAAGAACCGCCGAGTGGAGGTCTCGTTCCCCACGAGCGGCTAGGGGTGGCGGCCGCCCAGGGGCGGCGGCCGTCGGTGCACATGACCCAGGGCCCGCGGTCAGAGTGTCGCGGGTGCCGCTCACCGCGGCGTGAACCGCCCCGACTTCTGTGCCCGCTCGCGCAGCGGCCGGGCACACGAACCGGGGTCGTCGGCGAGCCCGGGGACCGCCGGGTGCGTGGGCGCCTGGAGGTCCGAGAGCCCGCCGCCCGGGGCGGTGTCCGGCGGAGTCCAGCAGACGTGGACGCCGGCCATGATGTCGGCGACTCTCATCAACCGTCAGAACAGCTCCAGTGCCCGCGCCCACGGTGAGACCCGGCCCGGCCGGTGAGCCGACGGCCCATGGGGAGTGCTCCCGTGGCGCAATTTCGCTGCGGTGAGGCGCGTAATTCGGCCCTCTCCGTGACCGAAAAGAAACCCGACGCTACCTAGCGGTAACAAGTCGCGGCATGCCACATTCCCGCATGCCACCGGCCGGCGGTCCAACCCCTCACCCACGCGCCACAGCGCCATGGGACGTGTCCTGTTCGCGTCCTTGGCGTGGCCGAACGATGGAGTTCGCCGTGTCCGGATTCGGTACCGCCCGCCGCACCCCAAGACGTACCCTCACCTCCGCCGCCCTGGCCCTCGCCACCCTCATCGGTGTCACCGCCGCCGGTACCGCCCCCGCCGCCGCCAGTCCCGACTCCGGGCCCACCGCCGTCGTCTCCATGGGTGACAGCTACATCTCCGGCGAAGCCGGCCGCTGGCGTGGCAACAGCCTCACCAACAGCGGCAGTCGCAACGGCACCGACCGGGCCTGGACCGGCTACTCCTACAACCCCTCCCTCGTGTACGGGGACACCGCCGCCAACGGCTGTCACCGCTCCGACTCCGCCGAGGTCACCGGCACCGCCGGCACCGCCGACGCGCTCATCAACATCGCCTGCTCCGGCGCCACCACCCGCAATGTCTTCCGCGCCTCCAGCGGCGGCCAGTCCTACAAGGGCGAAGCCCCGCAGGCCGACCAGCTCGCCGCCATCGCCGCCACCCACGACGTCAAGCTGATCGCCCTCTCGATCGGCGGCAACGACCTCGGCTTCGCCTCGATCATCCGGAAGTGCGCCACGGACTACATCGTCTGGTACTCCTACTGCCACGACGACCAGCAGGTCCTCGTCGACTCGAAGATCAACACCGTCATGGCGGACGTCGCCAAGGCCATCGACGAGATCCGGGCCGTCATGTCCGCCGCCGGCCACGGCCCCGCCTCCTACCGCGTCGTCCTCCAGTCGTACCCCTCGCCCATTCCGCGCGGCGCGGAGAACCGCTACAGCGAGAGCGGCTGGTCACGCGTCAGCACCGGCGGCTGTCCGTTCTGGGACAAGGACTCCGACTGGGCCCGCGACTCCCTCGTCCCGCAGCTCGCCGACCGCCTCCGCGCGGTCGCCGACGCCAAGGGCGCCCAGTTCCTCGACCTGCGCGACATGCTCCAGGGCCGCGAGGTGTGCGCCACCGCCAGCCGCCTGGTCACCTCCACGCAGCCGCCCTCCGCCACGGTCAGCGAATGGGCCCGCTGGATCGACAGCAACGGGACCCAGGGCCCCGTCCAGGAGTCCATGCACCCCAACCACTACGGCCAGCTCGGCCAGGGCCGCTGCCTCGCCCTCGTCCAGGCCAGGCCCACCGGCCACCACGCCTGCCGCAACACCCCCGGCTCCGGCACATCCGGGATGTACCTCACCGCACTGTCCTGACCGGAGCCGGTACATAATCAGCCGGTGCTCCTGGACCGAATCGAACGAACGGACGAGCCCCACGCCCTGGCGTCCGCCGCCCCCGCCCTCATCGGCTACGCGGCGGCACGCCTCACCGGCCTCGCCGTCCTCCTCGTCGCCGCCGCCGCGGCCGGGGAGGACGCGTGGCACCGGCTCATGGGCCGCTGGGACGCCGTCTGGTACGTCCGCGTCGCCGAGCACGGGTACGGGTACGAAGTCACCCTCCCCGACGGGGCCGTCCACTCCGACCTCGCCTTCTTCCCCCTTCTCCCCGCCCTTGAGCGCGGGCTCTCCGAAGCCCTGCCCGTCAGCGCCGCCACCGCCGGCCTCGCCGTCGCCTGGGTGGCCTCGCTCGCCGCCGCCTGGGGTATCCACGCGGTCGGCACGGAGATCGCCGGGCGGCGCACCGGGACCGTCCTCGCCGTGCTGTGGGGCGTGTACCCGACCGCGTTCGTACAGTCGATGGCGTACACGGAGAGCCTCTTCACCGCCTTCGCCGCCTGGTCCCTGTACGCGGTCCTCCGCGGCCGCTGGACGGCGGCGGGCGCGCTCTGCGTACTCGCCGGGCTCACCCGGCCCTCCGCCGTCGCGCTCGTCGCGGCGGTCGGTGCCGCGGCGCTGGCCACCGTCGTGAAGGAGCGGCGGGTCACCGCGCCGGTCGCCGCGGGAACGCTGCTGGCCCCGCTGGGCTGGCTGGGGTATGTCGTGTTCGTCGCCGTGCGCGAGGGCAGCCCCACCGCGTACTTCGACGTCCAGGCAGCCTGGGGCAACAGCATCGACGGCGGCGCGGCCCTCGCCCGCTTCGTGTGGGCGCAGCTCACCGGGCCGTCGCCGCTCGCCGGGGCGGGGCTCCTCGCCGCCTTCGGCATCCTCGGCTGGGCGGTGTGGCTCTGCGTACGGCGACGTCCGCCGCTGCCCGTGTCGGTCTACACGCTCGGTGTCGTCGCCGTGTCGCTCGTCGGCGCCGCGTACTTCGGCTCCCGGCCCCGGCTGATCATGCCCGCTTTCCCGCTGCTGCTCCCGGCGGCCGCCGCCCTCGCGCGGCTCCGCGACCGGTACGTCGCCGTGGTACTCGCCGTCCTCGCCCTGGCGTCCGCCGCGTACGGGGCCTTCACGCTCCTCGGTCCGGGCCCGCCGTGACCGGTACGTCCACGGCGAGCCGGACGCCCGGCCGCACCCCCCACCGCTCCATCGCCCCGGCCTCCGCCTCCAGCACATGACGGGCGCGCGGCCGCGGCAGCCCGAGCCGCCCGGGCCGCATTGCCCGTACGACCGTGAGCACCGTCAAGTCCCGGCCCAGGTAAGCCACGTCGATCGCGAACCGCATCCGGAACGTGTGCACACTCCCGCACGGCGTCAGCAGCATCGCCCCGTCGAGCCCGTCCCGCCCGAGCAGCCCCCGCGCCCGCGCTCGGTACGAGGCGGCGACCTCCACCGGGATGCCGTCGCGACCGTCCGCGACTCTCAGTGTCCCGATCCCGTTCCGCCACTTCATACCGGGCACGCTAGACCGCCCCACGGTCCGCCCGCCGCTCCTTGCCCCACCTTTACCCGGGCCCGGGTCCGCCTGCCCCGGACCTCCCGCCCCGCCTGGCCCCGACACCCGGCCTGCCCCGCCCCACCGCACCCCGCTTTTGGGCCCCCGGGCCCATGACCTGCCCGCCGTGCCCTCCTAAGGTCTGCGCTGTGTACGTCACCTTGATCGCCGTCGCCGCCCTCTGGGGTGCCGCAGCCGGGACGCTTGTGCCGCGGGCCGCGTATCGGCTCGCCGTGGAACCGGGGGAGGGGTGGCGTGACGCCTGCCCCGCCGGTCACGGCTACGTACCGGGGGCGCGTGGCTGGCTGGGGCCCGCGCGCTGTACCGGCTGCGCGCCCGCCGCCCGTGCCGCGGCCGTGCCGCTGCTCGGTGCGGCCGTGTGCGCCGTACTCGCCGCTGCCACCGGCCCCCGCCCCGAACTGGCCGTGTGGCTGCTCCTCGCGCCGGTGGCACTGCTCCTCGCGGTCGTCGACCGGCGTGTGCACCGGCTGCCCGACCGTCTCACCCTGTCGCTCGCCGCCGCGGCCCCGCTCCTGCTGGGCGCCGCCGCGCTTCTTCCCGGGCACGCCGGCTCCTGGCGGCTCGCCGTGCTGGGCGGGCTCGCCCTGGGCGGCGCCTACTTCCTGCTCTTCCTCGTCAACCCGAACGGCATGGGCTTCGGCGACGTGAAGCTCGCCCTCTCCCTGGGCGCGGCGCTCGGCTGGTACGGCTGGGGTGTGCTCCTCGTGGGCGCCTTCGCCGGATTCCTGTTCGGCGCGGCGTACGGCCTCGGGCTCGTCGTCCTGCGGCGCGCGACCCGCAAGAGCGTGATCCCGTTCGGGCCGTTCATGATGTGCGGCACCCTGCTCGGCCTGCTCCTCGGAGCGCTCGCCGGCTCCTAGCCGCCCGCCACCCCTCGCGTCAACCTTGAGCCTCGGCTCCGGGGTCCCTCCTGGGGAGGACACCGCCGCGGCCGCCGGGGGGCCGGAATCCGTGTTCGCACCGCAGTCGCGCACTTTCGGAGCGTAACGACGGCATGTCGTGGCACCCAGCATCACTTACGAAGGGTTATGGTGGAAACCCCCCCCTCGGGCCGGTCCGTATCCCCCCCCACGGACCGGCCCGTTTTCTCTGTGCCGGATTCCAGCCGTTCCCGCCGGTCAGCTCCGCGCGGCCCAGATGTTCGTCCCGGCGGTGTCCACGGCGAAGGTGTCGATCTCCTTCAACTCCTCCTCGGTCAGCGGCGATCCGCCCAGCGCGGCGACGTTCTGCTCCAGCTGCCGCACGCTGGACGCGCCGATCAGCGCCGATGTCATCCGCTCGTCCCGCAGCACCCACGTCAGCGCCAGCTGTGCCAGCGACTGGCCCCGGCGCCGCGCGATCTCGTCGAGGCCGTGCAGCCGCCGTACGACGTCCTCCGACAGGAGGTTCGGGTCCAGCGACTTGCCCAGCGAGGCCCGCGAGCCCTCCGGGACGCCCTTCAGGTACTTGTCGGTGAGCAGGCCCTGGGCGAGCGGCGCGAAGGAGATGCAGCCCATGCCCTCCGCCTCCAGCGTGTCGAGGAGGGCGTCCTCCTCCGTCCACCGGTTGATCATCGAGTAGGACGGCTGGTGGATCAGCGCCGGGACGCCCATCTCACGGAGCAGCCGCGCCGCCTCGGCGGTCTGCTCGCTGCTGTACGACGACACGCCCACGTACAGCGCCTTGCCCTGCCGCACGGCGGACGCCAGCGCGCCCATCGTCTCCTCGAGCGGGGTGTTCCGGTCGAAGCGGTGCGAATAGAAGATGTCGACGTAGTCGACGCCCATCCGCTTCAGGGACGCGTCGAGCGACGACAGCAGATACTTGCGGGACCCCCACTCGCCGTAGGGCCCGGGATGCATCAGATAGCCGGCCTTGGTGGATACGACCATCTCGTCCCGGTAGGGCCGGAAGTCCTGCGCGAAGATCTTGCCGAAGTTCAGCTCGGCGGAGCCGGGCGGCGGGCCGTAGTTGTTCGCCAGGTCGAAATGGGTCACGCCCAGATCGAAGGCGCGGCGCAGAATGGCGCGCTGCGACGACAGGGTGCGGTCGTCGCCGAAGTTGTGCCAGAGGCCCAGCGAAATGGCGGGCAGCTTGAGGCCGCTGCGGCCGGTACGGCGGTACTCCATCGAGTCGTACCGGTCGTCGGCGGCGCTGTAGAGGGAAGACATCGGGGAATCAGGCATGCCGTTTTCCCTATCACGGACCTGTGACATCCCGGGTTGGGCCGCCACCGCCCGGGCCCAGTAATGTGGCGGGCCTCGGGGACGGCCGCGGCCCCGAAGGCGAGAGGTGAGATCGGTGAACTTGCGCGACCTGGTGTACAGGCTCTACGCGCGCCGGGTGGAGGGCCGCCTCGACCACGCCCAGGTGCCCAAGCACATCGGCGTCATCCTCGACGGCAACCGGCGCTGGGCGAAGGCGTCCGGCGGCACGCCCGAGCAGGGCCACAAGGCCGGGGCCAGCAAGATCATGGAAATGCTCGGCTGGTGCACGGAGACGGACGTCGAGGTCGTCACGCTCTGGATGCTCTCCACGGACAATCTGAACCGGCCCGAGAAGCAGCTCGTCCCGCTCCTCGGCATCATCGAGGACGCGGTCCGGACCATCGCCGCGGACGGCCGCTGGCGGGTGCACCACGTGGGCACCCCCGACCTGCTGCCCGCGCGCACCCAGAGGGTCCTCAAGGAGGCGGAGGAGTCGACCCGCCACATCGACGGGATACTCGTCAACGTGGCCGTGGGGTACGGCGGCCGCCAGGAGATCGCGGACGCGGTCCGCTCCCTGCTGCTGGACCACGCCGAGAAGGGCACGACCTTCGAGGAGCTGGCGGAGGTCGTCGACATCGATCTGATCTCCGAACACCTGTACACGCGGGGGCAGCCGGACCCGGACCTCGTGATCCGCACGAGCGGTGAACAGCGCCTGTCGGGCTTCATGCTCTGGCAGAGCGCGCACTCGGAGTACTACTTCTGCGAGGTCCACTGGCCGGCCTTCCGTAAGGTCGACTTCCTCCGGGCCCTCCGCGACTACGCCGCCCGCCACCGCCGCTACGGCACCTGACCAGGGCACCTCCCAGGACCCCGCCGCGAGAAGATGCCGTCCCCGCCGTCCGGGCGGGGGCATCCGACGGGGTGTCATATGCCATCGGCGTTCCGGGCATGGCCGTGCGTCATCGCGGGCATACCCCCTTCAAGAGTGAGCGGTACGGAGCCCGCTCGCCCGGGAGGCCCTTTGCACCAGGACGACCGTGCAGAGACAGGCGTACGGCCGAAGCGGAGGGCCGGTGCCGCGGCCTGCGCATCGAGCCCGACCCCGGTCCATCCCCCCGCGACGGCGTCGCAGTCGCACACCAACCTCATGCGCATCCATAGAGGGGGTCTGTCCCTACCGTGGTGACCAGCACTAAGCGCCGCATGAACGACCGGCGCACCTACGTTCTCGACACCAGCGTCCTGCTGGCCGACCCCAACGCCCTGACCCGCTTCGAGGAGCACGAGGTCGTGCTGCCCATCGTCGTGGTGACGGAACTGGAGGCCAAGAGGCACCACCCGGAGCTCGGGTACTTCGCCCGGCAGGCACTCCGTCTGCTGGACGACATGCGCGTCCGCTACGGGCGCCTCGACGCTCCCATCACCGTCGGCGACCTCGGTGGGACCCTGCGCGTGGAGCTCAACCACTCGGACCCGGGTGTCCTCCCGGTGGGCTACCGCCTCGGCGACAACGACTCGCGCATCCTCGCCGTCGCGCGCAACCTCCAGGCCGAGGGGTACGACGTCACCGTCGTCTCCAAGGACCTGCCGCTCCGTATCAAGGCGTCCTCCGTCGGCCTCCTCGCCGAGGAGTACCGCGCCGAGCTCGCCATCACCGAGTCCGGCTGGACCGGCATGTGCGAGGTGCCGCTCTCCGCCGAACAGGTGGACCTGCTGTTCAGTGAGGAGACGCTGTACGTACCGGAGGCGGCCGACCTGCCGGTGCACACCGGCCTCGTGCTCCAGTCCGAGCGCGGCAAGGCCCTCGGCCGGGTCACCCCCGACGGCACCGTACGGCTGGTGCGCGGCGACCGGGAGGCGTTCGGCATCCGCGGCCGCAGCGCCGAGCAGCGCATCGCGCTGGACCTGCTGCTCGACCCGGACGTGGGCATCGTGTCGCTGGGCGGCCGGGCCGGCACCGGCAAGTCCGCGCTCGCGCTCTGCGCCGGCCTCGAAGCCGTACTCGAGCGCCGCCAGCACCGGAAGGTCATGGTGTTCCGGCCGCTGTACGCGGTGGGCGGCCAGGAGCTCGGCTATCTGCCGGGCACCGAGGCCGAGAAGATGAACCCCTGGGCGCAGGCGGTGTTCGACACGCTGTCCGCGGTCACGTCCCGCGAGGTCATCGAGGAGATCACGGCCCGCAACATGCTGGAGGTCCTCCCGCTCACCCATATCCGGGGCCGCTCCCTCCACGACGCGTTCGTCATCGTCGACGAGTCGCAGTCCCTCGAACGCAATGTGCTGCTGACCGTGTTGTCCAGGATCGGGGCGGATTCCCGAGTTGTCCTCACGCATGATGTCGCGCAGCGCGACAACCTGCGGGTGGGGCGGTACGACGGAGTCGTCGCGGTCGTCGAGAAGCTGAAGGGGCATCCGCTCTTCGCACACGTCACGCTCAACCGCTCCGAGCGCTCTCAGATCGCCGCACTCGTGACCGAAATGCTCGAGGAGGGGCATATCTAGCCCGGTCCAAACAGAAGGTGCATAACGGAGTTGGTGCCGCCCGGCGAAGCGTGAGAGCTTAGCCGGGCGGCGTCGTGTCGCGCGCCTGTTTCGTCAAAACTCCTGTGACAGGCGAGGTGTGAGCTTTCACACGTAACCAGGAATTGCCTTGCGCTGTCGCCTTCCGGCAGAGTCTTGCTTCCGTCAGGCCCCGCATGCGGCAGAGCCACATCCTCACGGACCCGTGGCAGTCACAACTCAACAGTCGTCCGCCGTATGCCGCCCGAAGCACCACGCGGTGCTCCCGCAGGGGAGTTGCCGACCGGGCCCGTGTCCCCCGTGACCCAGCGAGTGGGGGGACCAGTGTCAGGGGCACGATCGCGCCCGCGAGGTCACCTGTGCGGGCGGTGCTGGAAGGAAACCGTGTGAGCCGGATCTCGGTCCGGGGATTCGCGGTGGCGTCCGCCACCGCGGTCACCACTGTGGGCGCCGTCGTCGGTGTCGCCGCGGGCAATCCGCAGGCGACGGACGAGAAGTTCGAGGCGACCGCATCCGACGCGACGCTCCTGGCGGACATACCCGTCGGTGAGCACGCCCAGGTGCAGGTCGCGTCGCTGACGCAGCAGGCCGAGGCGCAGGCTGCCGCAGCCGATTCGGCTGCCCAGCAGTCCGCCTGGGAGGCCGCGCGTGTCCAGGCGGCCAAGGATGCCGAGGCGAAGAAGGCCGCCGCGGAGGAGAAGGCCGAGCAGGAGCGCAAGGAGCGGGAGCGCGCCAGCCGCAACGCGGTGCGCGACGCCTCGAGCTTCGCCGCCCAGTCCTCGTACTCGGTCGCCGAGGTACAGGCGATGGCCCGGCAGATGGTGCCGGGCGACCAGTTCCAGTGCTTCAGCAACATAGTGGACCACGAGTCCAGCTGGAACTACCGCGCCCAGAACCCCTCCTCCGGCGCATACGGCCTGGTCCAGGCCCTCCCGGGCTCCAAGATGGCGTCCGCGGGCGACGACTGGCGGACCAACCCGGCCACCCAGATCAAGTGGGGCCTGAACTACATGAACGAGCGGTACGGCAGCCCCTGCGGCGCCTGGTCGTTCTGGCAGGCCAACAAGTGGTACTGAGCCCCGCGCTCAACTTTCCGGAGCCCCCCACCGTCCTACGGTGGGGGGTTCCGTGCGTGTACCTTCGGGGGGCCGGAACTCCGGAAGGAGTGGCGGGGGAAGAGGGAAGAGCATGTCGAGAGTGCCAGGGTGGCTGGGCCGGCTGGGAGCCGGACTGAGCCGGATGGGGCAGCGCCTGGAAGAGCGCCGCGCACAGGCGGAGGCCGAGGCCGAGGCCGCCGCCGGGGTCGGCGTACCCCCGACCGGACCCCCCGCGGTGCCCCCGTCAGGGCAGCCCTCCCCGGCCGCGGCCCCCGGGCCGGAACCGGCCGCCGCCCCCATGAAGGGCGCGCCGGGCGCTGAGAGCGCGGCGCCCGACCACATCCCCGCGCCCCCGGCGTACGCACCCGCCGTCGCCGCCAAGCCCGATCCGGCCGCCGCCGTACCGTGGGGCATGCGCGTCGCGGCCGAGGCCGGCTGGCGCCTGCTCGTCCTGGCCGGGACGCTCTGGGTGGCGATGAAGATCATCAGCGCGGTCCAGCTGGTGGTGCTCGCCTTCGTCGCCGCGCTTCTCATCACCGCCCTGCTGCAGCCCGCCGTGAGCCGGCTGAAGCGGCTCGGGCTGCCACGCGGCCTCGCCACCGCCGTCACCGCCGTCCTCGGCTTCGTCGTCATTGGACTGGTCGGCTGGTTCGTGGTGTGGCAGGTCATGGACAACCTCGACAATGTCTCGGCGCGCGTCCGGGACGGCATCGAGGAACTGAAGCGCTGGGCGCTGGACAGTCCGTTCCATGTGACCGAGAGCCAGATCAACGACATCGCGAAGAACCTCAGCGACACCATCGGCACCAACACCGAAGAGATCACCTCCGCGGGCCTGACCGGCGTCACCGTCATGGTCGAGGTGATGACCGGGATACTGCTCGCGATGTTCTCGACGCTCTTCCTGCTGTACGACGGGAAGAAGGTCTGGCAGTGGTGGCTGAAACTGGTGCCCGGCCAGGCCAGGCCGGGCGTCGCGGGCGCCGGGCCGCGCGCCTGGCGCACCCTCACCGCCTATGTACGCGGCACGGTGATCGTCGCCCTCATCGACGCGATCTTCATCGGGCTCGGCATCTACTTCCTCGATGTGCCGCTGGCGGTGCCGCTCGCCGTCTTCATCTTCCTGTTCGCCTTCATCCCGCTCGTCGGCGCGGTCATCTCGGGCGCCCTCGCGGTCGTCGTCGCCCTCGTCACGAACGGGCTGTTCACCGCGCTGATGGTGCTCGTCGTGGTGCTGGCCGTGCAGCAGATCGAAGGCCATGTGCTGCAGCCGTTCATCCTCGGCCGGGCCGTACGGGTGCACCCGCTGGCCGTCGTCCTGACGGTCGCCGCCGGCGGCCTCGTCGCGGGCATCGGCGGCGCGGTCGTCGCCGTACCGCTGGTCGCGGTCACCAACACGGTCGTCGGCTATCTGCGCGCGTACAGCGAGGAACAGGCCCTGCGCCGGACGCCCCCGCCGCACGGTGCGACCGCCTACGCCATCGCGCCCACGCCCGCGCCCGGCCGCACCGAACGGCAGGAGCCCAGGTGATATCCGAGCCGGAGCTGATCGGCGACGACGGCGAACCGGTACGCATCGGCGCAACCGGGGCCCGGCCGGACGGTCGGTTCCCCGGCGACGGGAACGACGGGGACAACGGGGGCGACGGGGGTAACGCGTACGGCCGGGACGGCCGGGACGGCCGGGACCGCGGCGATGTGACGGGCGGCGTCCCCGCGGGTGCCGGGAACCGGTGGGGCCGTCGGCGCCGGCTCTGGGCGCTCGGCGGCGCACTGGGCGCCTCCGTCCTGTGGGCGGCCGGTCTTTCCACGTACCGGACGCTCGGCCCCGACCTGGACGGTTACCGCACCACCGAGGCCTTGTGCGCGGAGGCGCCGCTGACCGCGCTCGTCACCACCCTCGGCAAGCGGGGCGCGACGAGCTACGACGACACCACCGACCACGACGCGCTCAGCCGGGGGTACTGCTCGGTGCAGCTCGGAGAGGGCCCGGCGACATACGAGGTGGCCCTCCGCTACGAGCTCCACAAGAAGACCGACCCCGACGCGGAGTTCGAGGCGCGTGAGGGTGAGCCCCTGCTCGGCGACGGTCCGTCGCCGAGCCCGCTGCCGGGGCTGGGCGAGAGGGCGTACTTCAGCCAGGGCGGCGGAATCTACCCCGAGCTCGTCGTCCTCGACGGACAGGCCGTGCTCGCGATGTCCGTCAACGTGTACTACGAGTACGACCACACGACGGACGAGGCCCAGGGGCCGGACGACGCGGCGGTCGCGGCGCTGGCCGGGGTGCGGGAATTCATGGTGGAGGACATGAAGACGCTGATGCGGCGGCTCAGGACGGCGCCCTCGCCGACGCCCCCCTCGCCGCCGGCGTCCCCACCCTCGCCGTCGGCGTCGCCCACGTCCGGCTGAACGCGAAGAAGGGGCCTCCCGGCGGGTTCCGCCGGGAGGCCCCTTCGTACGCGTACAGCCGATCCTTCGGCTACTCGGCGAGCACCGCTTCCGCGTCCAGCGTCGCGCCGACCGCCTGGATCACTGCGGCGATCTTGAACGCCTCCTGGATCGTCTCGCGGTCCACGCCCGCCTTGCGGAGGACCTGCTCGTGCGAGTCCAGGCACTGGCCGCAGCCGTTGATGGCGGAGACGGCGAGCGACCACAGCTCGAAGTCGACCTTCTCCACGCCCGGGTTGCCGATGACGTTCATCCGCAGACCGGCGCGCATCGTGCCGTACTCCGGGTCGGAGAGCAGGTGGCGCGTCCGGTAGAAGACGTTGTTCATCGCCATGACGGCGGCGGCGGACTTGGCCGCGGTGTACGCCTCGGGCTTGAGGTTCTCCCTCGCCTCCGGCTCCAGCTCCGCCAGCACCTTCGGCGAACGCGAGGCGATCGCGCAGGCCAGGACGGTCCCCCACAGCTGTTGCTGCGGGAGGTCGCTGTTGCCGATGACCGAGCCGAGGTTCAGCTTCAGGTCCTTCGCGTAGTCCGGTATGGCGGACTTCAGGGCGTCAAGAGACATGGTGATTCACTCGTTCCGGTTGGTCACTCGCCGGACAGCAGCTTGACCGGGTCGAGGGTGTCCTCGCCCTTGGTCCAGTTGCAGGGGCACAGCTCGTCGGTCTGCAGGGCGTCCAGGACCCGCAGGACCTCCTTGGGGTTACGGCCGACGGAGCCGGCGGTCACCATGGCGAACTGGATCTCGTTGTTCGGGTCGACGATGAAGACGGCGCGCTGCGCGAAGCCGTCCTCGCCCTCGACGCCGCAGTCCCGCATCAGCTCGTGCTTCGAGTCGGCGAGCATCGGGAAGGGCAGGTCACGCAGGTCGGCGTGGTCCTTGCGCCAGGCGTGGTGGACGAACTCCGAGTCGCCGGAGACGCCGAGGATCTGGGCGTCGCGGTCCTCGAACTCGTCGTTCAGCTTGCCGAACGCGGCGATCTCGGTGGGGCAGACGAAGGTGAAGTCCTTCGGCCAGAAGAACACCACGCGCCACTTGCCCTCGTAGGACTTGTGGTCGATCTGCTCGAACTCCTTGCCGCTCTCGAGCGACACGCAGGCGGTCAGGTCGTACGTGGGGAACTGGTCACCGACAGTGAGCACACGCTCTCCTAGTGGCGGGGATTTCCCTTGTGGGGTCATCCGTGGGGGTTGGACGGTCGCCAGCATGGCACGGCGTGCATTGATCAGTGAAATAGCTAGACTGGGTCGTGTTGATTGAAGGTGGTTATCAGTGGTCTCGCCGGTACAGTCCGTACAAAAGGGTAAACAGCCCAGCCTGGCGCAGCTCCGCGCGTTCGCGGCGGTGGCCGAGCATCTGCACTTCCGGGACGCGGCGGCCGCGATCGGGATGAGCCAGCCGGCGCTCTCGGGCGCGGTTTCGACTCTCGAAGAGGTGCTCGGTGTCCAGCTCCTCGAGCGTACGACGCGGAAGGTGCTGCTCTCGCCGGCGGGGGAGCGGCTCGCGGTCCGCGCGAAGGCGGTGCTGGACGCGGTGGGCGAGCTGATGGAGGAGGCCGAGGCGGTCCAGGCGCCCTTCACGGGAGTGCTGCGGCTCGGGGTGATCCCGACGGTGGCGCCGTATCTGCTGCCGACCGTGCTGCGCCTCGCCCATGAGCGCTACCCGGACCTGGACCTCCAGGTCCACGAGGAGCAGACGTACTCGCTGCTCGAAGGGCTGGCCGCGGGGCGGCTCGACCTGCTGCTGCTCGCGGTGCCGCTGGGTGTGCCGGGCGTCACCGAACTGCCGCTGTTCGACGAGGACTTCGTGCTGGTCACGCCCGACGACCACTGGCTGGGCGGGCGCACCGGCATCCCGCGCGACGCGCTGCGCGAACTGCACCTCCTGCTCCTGGACGAGGGCCACTGTCTGCGCGACCAGGCCCTCGACATCTGCCGCGAGGCCGGGCGCACGGAGGGTGCCGCGGTCACCACGACGGCGGCGGGGCTGTCGACGCTGGTGCAGCTGGTGGCCGGCGGCCTGGGGGTGACGCTGCTGCCCCGGACGGCGGTCAAGGTCGAGACGGGCCGCAACCCGAGCCTCGTGACCGGGCAGTTCGCCGACCCGGCCCCGTCGCGACGCATCGCCCTCGCCATGCGCACGGGCGCGGCCCGCCACGCCGAGTTCCACACCCTGGCGGAGGCGTTGCGCGAGGCCCTTGCCCCCCTCCCGGTACGCGTCCTCCCGCCGGACGCGAGCTGACTCGCCGCCGCCACCCTCCGGGCACCCGGACCCCTGGGCGGGGCCCTTCCCGGACCGGTTCGTGCACACGCCCCACGAGGGGCGAGATCGGCCTCCAGATGCTCAGTATGTGAGGTGCGCCGCCACCGGCAGATGGTCCGAGCCCGTCCTGGGCAGCGTCCAGACGCGGGTGACCTCGGCGCGGCGGGCCATGACCTGGTCGATACGGGCCACCGGCGCCGACGCCGGCCAGCTGAAGGCCAGGCCGGAGGCGGCCGTGTCGAGACGGGAGGTCAGCGGGCCGAGCCCCCGGTCGTCCACGGTGCCGTTCAGGTCGCCGAGCAGCACCACCCGGTCCAGCCGCTCGGCGGCCAGAGCGCCGCCCAGCATCGCGGCGCTCTCGTCCCGGCGGACCGAGTCGAAGCCGCGCGCCGGAGTGAGCCGTACGGAGGGCAGGTGCGCCACGTACACCGCGATGTCGCCGCGCGGGGTCACCGCGGTCGCGCGCAGTCCGCGCTGCCACCCGGGATCGATCCCGTCGGGCCTGATGTCCAGCGCCCGCACATCGGTCAGCGGGTGCGCCGACCAGAGCCCGACCGTGCCACGCACCTCGTGGTGCGGGTAGCGCTCCGCGAGGGCCGCCCGGTACGCGGGCAGCGCGGCCGCGGTCACCTCCTGAAGCGCGATCAGGTCCGGCCGGACCGCCATCAGCACCCGGGCCGTGCCGGCCGCGTCGGTGTTCTCGTCGCTGACGTTGTGCTGTACCACCGTCAGGTCGTGCGGCACCACGGGGCCGGGCATCAGGAGTACGCCGAAGTGCCCGAGCCACGCCATGACCGGCAGCAGCGAGGCGAGCAGCGCGGTCGCGGACCGGCGCACCAGGGCGGCCGCCACCAGCACGGGCACGGCCAGCCCCAGCCAGGGCAGGAACGCCTCCAGCAGGCTGCCCGGCCGCCCCGGCAGGTCCGGGACGGCCGCATGGAACACGATCAGCCATGCGACCAGTGCGGCGACCCCGGCGAGGACCCGTCCCCGCGCCCACGCCGACCGCCCGCGGGCGTCCCGCCCCCACCGCGTACCGCGGCCGGGTTCGTCCTCGGCGTCCGTCACCGTCGTACCTCTGTTCACATCGAACGGTGACGCGCCGTCCCGCCCGCCCGGTTCCTCGTCGGCCCGTTCCCGGCTACTCCTGGGGTTCGGAAGGCGGTTGCCGCTTCGGCGGACGCCCACGGCGGGGGAGGGGTGCCGGCGACGACGGCAGCCGCCCCGCGTCGGACAGGGCCTTGCGCAGCAGGAACTCGATCTGCGAATTGGTGCTGCGCAGCTCGTCCGAGGCCCAGCGCGCCAGCGCCTCGTACACCCCGGGGTCGAGACGGAGCAGCGCCTGCTTGCGCTCGCGGCGGGGGGTCACTGGTAGAGCGTGCCCGTGTTGAGGACCGGCTGGGCCGAGCGGTCACCGCACAGCACCACCATCAGGTTGGAGACCATCGCCGCCTTCCGCTCCGGGTCCAGCTCCACTATGTCCCGCTCCGCGATCCGCTCCAGCGCGGCCTCGACCATACCGACCGCGCCCTCCACGATCTTCTGGCGTGCCGCCACCATCGCGCCGGCCTGCTGCCGCTGGAGCATGGCCGAGGCGATCTCCGGAGCGTACGCGAGGTGGGTGAAGCGGGACTCGATGATGCGGACACCCGCCGCCGCCACGCGCGCGTGCAGCTCGGCGGCCAGCTTCTCGGTGATCTCCTCGGCGTCGCCGCGCAGCGACAGACCACCCTCGTCGTGGGAGTCGTACGGGTACTCGATCGCGATGTGCCGGACCGCCGCCTCCGTCTGTGTGGAGACGAACTGCTCGAAGTCGTCGACCTCGAACATGGCCTGCGCGGTGTCCTCGACCCTCCAGACGACGACCGCGGCGAGTTCGATCGGGTTGCCGTACGCGTCGTTGACCTTCAGGACGGCCGTCTCGTGGTTCCGCACCCGCGTCGAGATCGCCACCCGTGAGGTGAGCGGGTTCACCCAGCGCAGCCCGTCCGCGCGGACCGTGCCCCGGTAGCGGCCGAACAGCTGGACGACCCGGGCCTCGCCCGGCGCGACCATGTTGAGCCCGCACATCGCGAACAGTGAGGCGAGTGCCACCAGTGCGCCGAGCACGATCAGTGCCGCCCGCGCGCCGGCCGACATGTCCGCCGCGACACCGATCCCCGCGGCGACGAGGCCGCCGCCCGCGACGACCCCCAGCAGCCCGGACAGCAGCGCGAGCCCGCCGCCGACGCTGTACGCCGTGAACTCCCTTACCTGCGGCCGCGGCGGCTCGGGTGCCGCCCCCTCCGCGCGCCCGCCGCCCCCGTCGGCGGTGGTGGTGTCGACGGCCGTGATGGTCCCGGTCCTGGACATGGGCGTGGACATGGTTCCCCCGTTTCTATGCTCTCTCAGATGAAGCAAAGTGATAACACTTTAGCGCGTCTCGCAACCTTGCGCACCCCTGGTGAGTCGGTTCCTTGTGGACGGGTGCTCATTGTCACGTCCGGAAAAGACAGGATCCGTTGGTCTATGTCGACTCTGACGGGTTAGCTTGCTGAGCTGATCCGGACGTAGGTGACCGAAACACGACGGACGACACATCGACCAACGGGAGCGACGGAGCCATGGGCCGAGCGGATGCGCGTCGGACCCGGCAGCGCGGGGCGCGCCGGGCGAAGGGAGACGGCGGAGGCATACGCCGCTTCTTCACCTGGCGGAAGCTGCTGGGCACCTTCTTCGTGTTCTGCCTGCTCGCCATGGGCGGCTTCTACACCGTCTACCTGCTCGTCCCGGTCCCCACCGCCAACGCCGAGGCGGAGCTGCAGAGCAACGTCTACAAGTACAGCGACGGCTCGATCCTCGCCCGCAGTGGCAAGGTCAACCGCTCCATCATCGGCCTCGACAAGATCCCCGACCCGGTCGAGAAGGCATTCGTCGCCGCCGAGAACAAGACCTTCTACGAGGACTCCGGCGTTGACTTCAAGGGCACCGCCCGCGGCGTCGTCAACACCATCACCGGCCAGGGCAAGCAGGGCGGCTCGACCATCACCCAGCAGTACGTCAAGAACTACTACCTGGACCAGAGTCAGACCGTCACCCGGAAGCTCAAGGAACTGGTCATCGCCCTCAAGGTCGACCAGCGCAAGAGCAAGGAGGACATCCTCGCCGGGTACCTCAACACCAGCTACTACGGTCGCGGCGCGTACGGCATCCAGGCCGCCGCCCAGGCCTACTACGGCGTCGACGCGAGCAAGCTGACCGTCGAGCAGGGCGCCTATCTCGCCGCGCTCCTCCAGGCCCCCAGCCAGTACGACTGGACCTCCGCGTCCCCCACGAGCCGCAAGCTCGTCCTGGCACGCTGGAACTACGTCCTGAACAACATGGTCGAGGAGAACTGGCTCGACCCCGCCAAGCGCGCCACGCTCACGTTCCAGGAACCGCAGGCACCCAAGCCCGCACCCGGCATGGAGGGCCAGACCGGCTACCTCGTCGAGGCCGCCAACCAGGAGCTGATGCGCCAGGGCGTCAAGGAGGAGGACATCAAGGCCGGCGGCTGGACCATCACGCT
This sequence comes from Streptomyces sp. TRM49041, assembly GCF_008271805.1. GTDB lineage: Bacteria > Actinomycetota > Actinomycetes > Streptomycetales > Streptomycetaceae > Streptomyces. The sequence continues at coordinate 3,461 of NZ_VSRY01000160.1, read as the reverse complement.
CAACATCGACAAGAAGCGGCAGAAGGAGCTCGTCGAGGCGGTCGACAAGCAGTTGGAGAGCGAGCTCGACCGCAAGGGCAACAAGGTCGACTCGACCGTCCAGGCCGGCGCCACCTCCGTGGACCCCAAGACCGGCCATGTCGTCGCGCTGTACGGCGGCGTCGGCGCCACCGAGCACTGGATGTCCAACGCCACGCGCCGCGACTACCAGCCCGCCTCCACCTTCAAGCCGCTCGTCTTCGCCTCCGCCCTGGAGAACGGCTCCGAGACCCAGGAAGGCCGGCGGATCGGCGTCAACACCCGCTACGACGGCCGCAGCAAGCGTCCCGTCGAGGGCAGCGACACCCCGTTCGCCCCGGAGAACGAGGACGACGTCAGCTACGGCCCGGTGACCGTCCAGCGTGCCATGAACAAGTCGATCAACTCGGTCTTCGCCCAGATGATCGTCGACGTCGGCCCGGACAAGGTGAAGAAGACCGCCCTCGACCTCGGCATGAAGGACGGCGACGGGTTCGTCGAGCAGCCCGCGATGTCGCTCGGCACCATGGGCGCCTCCACCTGGGACATGGCCGGCGTGTACGCCACGCTCGACAGCCACGGCAAGAAGGTCACGCCGTCGATCGTGAAGTCCGCCGAGCACAAGAGCCGCACGGTCGAGCTGCCCGATCCGATCGGCCCGCAGGCCGTCAGCCGCGAGACCGCCGACACCGTCACCTCCGTGCTGACCGGCGTCGTCAGAAACGGCTCCGGGCGCGCGGCCAACACCTCGGCCTACGAGGCGGCGGGCAAGACCGGCACCTCCGAGAACAACAAGTCCGCCTGGTTCGCCGGGTACACGCCCGAACTGGCCACCGTGGTCGCCCTGTTCGGTGAGGACGCCGAGAAGGGCACCCAGGTCACCCTGACCGGTACGGCCAACTCCGGCCGCGCCAGCGGCGGCGGTTTCCCCGCCCGCATCTGGGCCGACTACACGCTGGACGCCCTCGGCGGCGGCTCCGACGCCGAGTTCGACCTCGACGTCGCCGAGGTCGCCCCTCCCGAGCCGGAGCCCAGCACGTCGCCGTCCACAAGCGCGTCGCCTTCCACGTCGCCCAGCGGCGAGCCGTCCGGGCCGTCGAACGAGCCGTCCTCGACGCCGCCGGCCAGCCCGTCCTCGTCCAGCCCGCCGGCCAGCCCGTCGACCCCGCCCACCTCGACGCCGCCGCCCTCGCCCTCGAACAGCACGGACCCGGGCGACGGCGACGGCACGGGAACGGACCCGGCCACGGAGACCGGTACGAACAACGAGAAGCCGCTCCAGCCGTAGCCGTACAGCGGTAAAGCGGTAAAGCGGTATGGCCGTAGGGCCGTAGAGCGGCACTGAGGCAGCGGCACGAGAACGGAAGGTGGCCGGACCCCCGCAGAGGGGTCCGGCCACCTTCCTTTCTTCGTCTTCCTTCTTCCGCGGCGGGCGCTCAGACGGGCGTCGGCAGCTCGAACCAGACGACCTTGCCCGTCGACAGCCGTGTCGCGCCCCAGCGCCGTGCGAGCCGGTTCACCAGGAACAGGCCGCGCCCGCCCTCGTCGGTGTCCCGGGCCCTGCGCTGCCGCGGCAGCTGCGGAGAGTCGTCACCGACCTCGCAGCGCAGCACCTCCGTACGGAGCAGCCGCAGCGTGACCGGCCGCGACGCGTACCGTACGGCGTTGGTCACCACCTCGCTGACGAGCAGCTCCACCGAGTCCGTCAGCTCCTCCAGGCCCCAGCGGGTCAGCGCCCTGCGGGCCAGCCGGCGCGCCCGTCCCGGCGCCGCGTCCTCCGGCTCCAGGAACCAGTACGCCACGTCGCTCGGCGTGATCCCGTCGAACCGTGCGGCCAGCAGCGCGATGTCGTCGTCCCGGTCGCCCGGACCCAGCATGTCCAGCACGTCGTCGCAGAGCGCCTCCAGCGGCGGCGAGTGGTCGGGGCCGGTCAGCTGGGCGGTCGCCGCGAGGCGCTCGCGCAGCTGCTCTATCCCGGTCCACACGTCCCGCAGCCGCGACTCGACGAGCCCGTCGGTGTACAGGAGCAGCGTGGCGCCCGCCGGGGCGTCCAGCTCCACGGCCTCGAAGTCCACGCCGCCCACGCCGATCGGCGCGCCCGGCGGGACACGCAGCACCTCGGCCCGGCCGCCCAGGTGAAGCAGTATCGGCGGCGGGTGACCGGCGTTGGCGATGGTGATGCGGTGCGCGACCGGGTCGTACACCGCGTAGAGGCAGGTCGCCATGCGGTTCTCGCCGAGCCGCTGGGCCTGCTCGTCGAGGTGGTGCAGCACCTCCTGCGGCGGCAGGTCGAGCCCGGCGAGCGTCTGCGCGGTCGTCCGCAGCTGCCCCATGATCGCGGCCGAGGTCATGGAGTGGCCCATCACATCGCCCACGACGAGGGCGACCCGGCTGCCGGGCAGCGGGATCGCGTCGTACCAGTCGCCCCCGACCCGCGCCGTCTCGGCGGCCGGCAGGTAGCGGGACGCCAGCTTCACACCGGTCGGCTGCGGCAGGTTCTCCGGCAGCATCGTGCGCTGCAGCTCGTCCGCGATGTACGCCTCACGCCCGTACAGCACCGCCTTGTCGATGCCGAGCGCCGTGTGCGTCGCCAACTGCGCCGCCACCAGCAGGTCGTTCGGTTCGAACGAGGCACGGTCCGGGCGGCGCAGGAAGACCGCGGCGCCGATGACCCGGCGGCGGCCGCGGAGCGGCGCGAGGATCGCGCGGTGCCCGGACGGTACGGAGCGTCCGTCGCCGAGCAGCTCGGGCAGCGCGGCGCGGGCGGCCGCGGAGTCGCCGAACACCGGCCGGACCCCGCGCAGCACCTCCGCGAGCGGGCCGCCGGGGCGGACCTCGCAGAGCTCGGCGGCCGGGCTCTGGTCGGCGGCGTCCGGCGCCGCCACCGGGCCGGACGTGAGCAGGCTCAGGTCCTGGGTGTCGTCGTCGGTCAGCCGCAGCCGGTCCGTACGGCGCAGGCGCAGTACGAACGGGTCGACGGGCCGCTCGTCGCCGACGGGCAGCGGGTCGCGGAGGTACACCAGGATCGCGTCGGCGAACGTCGGCACCGTCGCCCGGCACAGCCCCAGCACGATCTCGTCCAGGTCGATGCCCCGCGCGATCCGCCGTGTCGCCGCACCCACGAACCGCAGCCGGTCGCCTTCGCGCCGCGCGGTCCCGACCGGGTCCGGCGGTCCGGGTACGAGCCCCGCGGTCCCGACCGGGTCCGGCTGCCCGGGTACCAGCCCCGCGGCCCCGGCGGGGGCGTCACCGTGCCCACCGGTACCGCCTTCCACCCCTTGCCCGCCGACGGCGCGTCCGGCGTCCTGACCGGCGTCCTGACCGGCGTACGGGTCCGCGTCGGCGCCGGGTCCGGCACCCGAGCCGCCACCGTCGGCCGGCCGGGGTACGGCGGTGCCCGACGCCTCCGGCCCGGACGCCCCGGCGCCCGCCCGTGCGGCGGC
>NZ_VSRY01000159.1 GCF_008271805.1 Streptomyces sp. TRM49041 | reverse complement strand
CGGCGCCTGGCCCTGCGGCGCCTGGCCCTGCGGCGCCTGGCCCTGCGGGGCCGGAGGGTGCTGAGCCGGGGCCGGCGGAGGAGGCGGAGGCGGCGGTCCCTGCGGCGCGCGGGGCCGGGGTGCCGGGCCCTGCGGGGGCCGGGGTGGGGGTGGCGGCGGGCCCGGGGGGTGTGCGTGCTGGGGCCGGCCGGCCACCGCGTGCCCCGGCTGGTGGGGCGGCGGCAGCGGTGCCCCCACTGCGTCCTGCATCCGGTGCCACTCCGTCTCGTACGACTGACGCTGATCGGGCGGCCGTTCGGATACGGCCGTTATCGAACCGTACCCTCCCGGGCTGTCAGACGCTGAACGCCCCGGGAGGGTTCCGCGCCCGTCAGTCCGTCAACTCGTCTGCCAGCGCCCGCAGAGCGAGCCGGTACGAGCCGATCCCGAAGCCCGCGACCGTCCCCGTGGCGACCGCCGCGACGACCGACGTGTGCCGGAACTCCTCGCGCGTGTACGGGTTCGAGATATGGACCTCGATCAGCGGCGCGGTCCGCTGGGCGGCGGCGTCCCGCATCGCGTACGAGTAGTGCGTGAACGCGCCCGGGTTCAGAACGACCGGAATCGAACGGTCGGCCGCGTCGTGCAGCCACCGGATCAGCTCGCCCTCGTCGTTCGTCTCCCGCACGTCGACGTCGAAGCCGAGTTCTCTGCCGAGGGTCCGGCAGGTCTCCACCAGCCCGGCGTAGGAGGTGGCGCCGTACACGTCGGGCTCGCGGGAGCCGAGCCGGCCGAGGTTCGGGCCGTTGAGGACGTAGACCTTGCGGACGTCCTTACGCGTCCGGTCCCTCACGCCGACACCTCCCCGTACGCCGCCAGCAGCACCGCCGGGTCCGGGCCCTCGAGGACGGCCGGCTTGGCGAGGCCGTCGAGGACGATGAAGCGGAGCAGGTCGCCACGGGACTTCTTGTCGACCTTCATGGTCTCCAGCAGCTTCGGCCACTGGTCGCCGCGGTACGTCAGCGGCAGCCCGACCGCCTCCAGGACCGTACGGTGCCGGTCGGCGGTCGCGTCGTCGAGCCGCCCGGCGAGCCGGCCCAGCTCGGCGGCGAACACCATGCCGACGGACACGGCGGCGCCGTGCCGCCACTTGTACCGCTCGTTCTTCTCGATGGCGTGCGCGAGGGTGTGGCCGTAGTTGAGGATCTCGCGGAGTCCGGACTCCTTGAGGTCCGACGACACGACGTCCGCCTTGACCTTGATCGACCGTACGATCAGCTCGGCCGTGTGCGGCCCGGCGGGCGTACGGGCACCCTGCGGGTCGGCCTCGACGAGGTCGAGGATCACCGGGTCGGCGATGAAACCGGCCTTGATGACCTCGGCGAGGCCACTGACGTAGTCGTTGACGGGCAGCGAGTCCAGCGCGGCCAGGTCGCAGAGGACGCCGGCGGGCGGGTGGAAGGCGCCGACGAGGTTCTTGCCCTCGGCGGTGTTGATGCCGGTCTTGCCGCCGACGGCCGCGTCGACCATGGCGAGGACGGTCGTCGGTACGGCGATCCAGCGCACTCCGCGCAGCCAGGTCGCCGCGACGAACCCGGCGAGGTCGGTGGTGGCGCCGCCGCCCACGCCGACGATCACGTCGGTGCGGGTGAAGCCGGTCTGGCCGAGGGCCTTCCAGCAGTACGCGGCGACCTCGGCGGTCTTGGCCTCCTCGGCGTTCGGCACCTGGATGGCGACGGCCTCGTACCCCTGCGAGGCGAGATCGTCGCGCAGGGCCTCACCGGTCTCGGCGAGTGCCTCGGGGTGGATCACGGCGACACGCCTGGCCCTGTCCCCGACCAGCCCGGCGAGCTCACCGAGCAGCTGCCGGCCGACCAGCACGTCGTACGGCTCCGAGCCGGCGCTGCCGCCGACGTGGATACGGGTGACCGACTGGTCCGTCATGCGTCCTTCAACTCCAAGGCGTCCAAGATCGCGTCGGCGACCTCTTCGGGGGTCCTGTCGTCGGTGGGGACGACGACCCGGGAGACTTCGGTGTACAGGGGGCGGCGCGCCTCCATCAGCTCCCGCCACTGGCGGCGCGGGTTGACGGCGAGCAGCGGCCGGGCGGCGCCCAGGCCGACACGGCGGACGGCTTCCTCGACGTTCATCGAGAGATAGACGACGGGCCGCCCGGCCAGCCGGGCACGCGTCCCGGCGTCGAGGATCGCGCCGCCGCCGAGGGCGAGGACGCCGGGGTGCTCGGCGAGCGCGATGCGCACGGCCTCGCGCTCCAGCTCCCGGAAGAACTCCTCACCCTCGTCCACGAAGATGTCGGAGATCTCCCGGCCCTGGGCGGCGACGATGTCGGCGTCCGTGTCCCGGTAGGCCACGCCGAGCCGCTCGGCGAGCAGCGCGCCCACCGTGGACTTGCCGGAGCCCATCGGCCCGACGAGGACGATCAGCGGGCCGCTGCTCACCGGATGTGCAGGTTGTCGAGGTACGAGCGGACGTTGCGGCGGGTCTCGGGCACGCTGTCGCCGCCGAACTTCTCCGCGACCGCGTCCGCGAGCACCAGCGCGACCATCGCCTCCGCGACGATCCCGGCCGCCGGCACGGCGCACACGTCGGACCGCTGGTGGTGCGCGGCGGCCGCCTCCCCGGTCGTCACGTCGATCGTCCTCAGGGCGCGCGGCACCGTCGCGATGGGCTTCATCGCCGCCCGGACCCTCAGCAGCTCACCGGTGGTGAGACCACCCTCGGTGCCGCCGGAGCGGCCGGAGGAACGCCGGATGCCCTCCTCGGTGGGGAGGATCTCGTCGTGCGCCTTGGAGCCGGGCACCCGGGCCAGCTCGAAGCCGTCGCCGACTTCGACGCCCTTGATGGCCTGGATGCCCATGAGGGCGGCCGCGAGCCGGGCGTCGAGCCGCCGGTCCCAGTGCACGTGCGAGCCGAGGCCGACGGGCACGCCGTACGCGAGCACCTCCACCACACCGCCCAGGGTGTCGCCGTCCTTGTGAGCCTGGTCGATCTCCGCGACCATCGCCTTCGACGCGTCGGCGTCCAGGCAACGGACCGGGTCGGCGTCCAGCTTCTCCACATCGGCGGGTGTCGGGTACACCCCGTACGGGGCCTTGGCGGAGGCCAGCTCCACGACATGGGAGACGATCTCGATGCCTGCCGTCTCCTTCAGGTACGAACGGGCGACCGTGCCCAGCGCGACGCGTGCGGCGGTCTCGCGGGCGGAGGCCCGCTCCAGGATCGGCCGGGCCTCGTCGAAACCGTACTTCTGCATGCCGGCCAGGTCGGCGTGGCCGGGCCGGGGCCGTGTCAGCGGCGCGTTGCGCGCCAGCTCGCCGAGTTCGGCCGGGTCGACCGGGTCGGCGGCCATGACCTTCTCCCACTTCGGCCACTCGGAGTTGCCCACCATGACGGCCACCGGGGAGCCGAGGGTGAGCCCGTGCCGGACACCGCCGAGGAACGTCACCTCGTCCCGCTCGAACTTCATCCGGGCACCCCGCCCGTAACCCAGGCGGCGCCGCGCCAGATGATCCGCCACCATCTCCGTGGTGACCGGCACACCAGCCGGAAGACCCTCCAGCGTCGCCACCAGCGCGGGACCGTGCGACTCCCCCGCCGTAAGCCAGCGCAACCTGCTCAACGGTGCTCCTTCTCATCGGGCCTGGTTCTGCGGACTGGCGCGACCGGCTACGCGGCCTCGCCCGCCTGTTCAAATCCTCCCATGTCCGGGCCACGTACCCGGCCCCGGTCCAGCAAGCGGACGCCGGGGGAGCCGTCAGCGGGCCGCGAGGGCCTGTTCGCCGGCCGCGCGCATCGCGGCGAGCGGGGCGGGTGAGCGGCCGGTCATCTGCTCGACCTGGAGGACCGCCTGGTGGACGAGGAGGTCGAGACCGCCCACGACGGCGCCGCCGCTCTCCGACCAGGCGGCCGCGAGCGGGGTGGGCCACGGGTCGTACAGCACGTCGAAGAGGGTGCCGGGCCGCTCGGGGACGCAGGGGGCCAGGGCGTCCGTGGAGCCCGCGGGGGTCGTGGCGACGACCAGCGGCGCGTCGAAGGCCTGGACCGCGTCGGCCCAGTCGGCCGTGCGCACCTCCACGCCCAGGTGCTCGCCCCAGCCGCGCATCTCGTCGGCGCGGGCCTCGCTGCGTACGTACGCGGTCACCGGGCCGGAGCAGACACGGGCCAGCGCGGCGAGCGCCGAGGACGCCGTGGCGCCCGCGCCGAGGATCGCGGCGGTCTCCACCTTCTCCACGCCCCGCTCTCGCAGGGCGGCGATCATGCCGGGAATGTCGGTGTTGTCGCCGACACGGCGGCCGTCGTCGGTGAGTACGACCGTGTTGACGGCCTCCACCGAGCGGGCGGTCTCGCTGATCTCGTCGAGCAGCGGGATGACGGCCCGCTTGAGCGGCATGGTGAGGGACAGCCCCGCCCATGACGCGTCGAGCGTGCCGAAGAACGCGGGCAGCCCGTCCTCGTCGATCTCGAACCGGTCGTACGTCCAGTCGGTGAGGCCCAGCTCGGCGTACGCGGCCCGGTGCAGCACCGGGGAGAGCGAGTGCGCGATGGGAGAACCCAGGACGGCGGCGCGCTTGGCCATCTTCATTGCCCTGACCGTGCCCGTTCCTTCTCGTACTCGGCCACGTTCTTGTTGTGCTCTTCGTTGGTGACCGAGAACACCGTCTTGTCCTCGTTGATCGAGACAAAGTAGTACCAGGGGCCCGGCGTCGGGTCCATCGCGGACGCCAGGGCGTCCGTGCCGGGGTTGCTGATCGGCCCCGGCGTGAGCCCCTTGATGTCGTACGTGTTGTACGGGTCCTTTATCTTCCGCAGATCGGCGACGGTGCCGACGTCCAGCGTGCTCTCGCCCTTGAGGTAGTTGACCGTGGAGTCGAACTCCAGCCGGCCGACCGTCTCGACGTTGTCCGGCTTCAGGCGGTTGTAGACGACGCGGGCGACCTTGTCGAAGTCGTGCTTGTACTTGCCCTCGACCTGCACCAGGCTCGCGACCGTGACCAGCTCCCACGGGCCCTTCAGGCCGAGGGACTTGGCCTTCGCGTCCAAGTCGAGTTTGCCGTACTCGGCGTTGGCGCGGTCGACCATCCTCTTCAGGACCTCCTCGGGCTTGTTGCCCTTCGCGACCGGGTAGTCGGCCGGGAAGAGGAAGCCCTCCAGCGGGTCCTTGACGTTGGCGTGGCCGGTCGCCCAGTCGGGCAGGCCGAAGTTCTTGGCCTGGTCCTTGGCGACCTTCTTGGTGGTGCCGGGGGCGAGCTCCAGGCGCTTGTCGATCTGCTCGTACACCCAGGAGTTGCGCTTGCCCTCGGGGATGATGAGGACGTTGCGGCTCTTGGGGCTGAGCATGGCCTCGACAGCGGCGTCGCCGGACATGCCCTTCTGGAGGGTGTAGAAGCCGGGCTGGATGGTCTGGCCCTTGGGGTTCCGCTCCTGGGCCGCGATGAACGCGTCGGCGCTCTTCACGACGCCCGCCTTGAGCAGGATGCTGCCGATCTCGCTGCCGAACGCGTTCTTGGGGATCTCGACGGTGACACCCTCGCCGGTGCCGGAGCCGGTGAAGTCGGGTGCGGGACCGAACCGGTCCTGCCAGAACTGGTAGCCGTAGTAGCCGACGCCGCCCAGGCCGCCCGCGAGGACCACGGCCACGAACAGGCAGGCCACGCCGTTGCGGCTCTTGCGCTTCTTGGTCCGGCCGCGCCGGTCGCGCGCGCCGCGGCGGGTGTCGGCCGGCTCGTCGTCGTACCCGTCGTCGTACCCGTCGTCGGCCGGGTCGTCGTCGGGGCGCCCGTCGTCGCCGGGGCCGTCGAAGAAGGCGTGGTGGTCGTCGTCGGCCTCCGCCTGCCAGTCCGCCGCGCCCGGGTCGGGCCGGCCCTGCTGTGGCTGCGCCTGGGCCTGTGCCCGGTCGTGCGGCTCCGCGGGGCGCTGGCCCGGGGGCTGCGGCGGCGGGTACGCCTCGGGGGTGCTGTACAGGTCGGAGCCCTGGCCGGTGCCGTAGGGGTCGGCGGGCGGGGGCGGCGTCCCGTACGGCATGGCGGCATGCTGGCCGGTGCCCGTGTCCCAGCCGCCGCCGTACTGCTGGCCGGGGGCCCCGGAGCCGTACTCCTGGCCGCCCGTGCCGTACTGCTGCTGGTCTCCGTAACTCTGCCGGTACGGGTCCTGCTGGCCCGCCCCGTACTGCGGCTGCTGCTGGTAGTAGGGGTCTCCCGGCTGCTGGCCACCCCATCCCTGGTCCCCGTACAACGGGTCCTCGGGGTGCCAGGGCTGGGAGCCTGGACTCCGGCCGTACTCAGTCATCGATCCCCAAACAGCCGCGAGGCTTCCGGGACGTCCGCCTCTACGTTGTGCGGTGGCTGTTCGAACCCACCGCATGGCGCGGAACGTTACCGTATCGCGATCAGATGACCACTTCGACGCCCTCGCCGGGCGGATTACCTGATACCCGTTCGGACTCAAGAGCGTTCTGAAGGATAATCACAGCGGCCGCCTGATCGATGACGGACCTGCCCTTCTTGGACTTCACCCCCGAGGCGCGCAGCCCATGCGCCGCGGAGACCGTGGTCATTCGTTCGTCGACCAGCCGTACGGGCACGGGGGCGACCCCCTTGGCAAGCTCCTGGGCGAAGGCGCGGACCTTGGCCGCCGCCGGGCCCTCGCCTCCGCTGAGGGAGCGAGGGAGGCCGACGACGACCTCGATCGGTTCGTACTCCTCGACGAGTTGCCGGAGTCGCCGGTGGGCGGCCGGGATGTCACGTCCCGGCACGGTCTCCACCGGCGTGGCGAGGACCCCGTCGGGGTCGCACGAGGCGACCCCGATCCGGGCGTCCCCGACGTCGACCGCCAGTCGGCGTCCGCGTCGTACCGTGCTCATCAGGCGGTCTCGGCGACCAGGCGCTCGACGGCGTCGACGGCCGCGCCGATGGCGTCCGGGTTCTGGCCGCCGCCCTGGGCGACGTCCGGCTTGCCGCCACCGCCGCCGCCGAGGGTCTTGGCGGCGGTACGGACCAGCTCACCGGCCTTGAGACCGCGCTCGCGGGCGGCCTCGTTGGTGGCGATCACGGTCAGCGGGCGGCCGTTGGCCGTGGTGAACAGGGCGACGACGGCCGGGCGGTCGCCAGGGATGCGTCCGCGCACGTCGAGGACCAGCCTGCGCAGGTCGTCGGCGCCGGTGCCGTCCGGGACCCGGCCGGTGACGAGGGCGACGCCGTGGACGTCCTTGGCACCCTCGGCGAGCCCGGCGGCGGCCTGGAGGACCTTCTCGGCGCGGAACTTCTCGATCTCCTTCTCGGCGTCCTTCAGCTTGCCGAGCATGGCGGAGATCTTCTCCGGGAGCTCCTCCGAGCGGCCCTTGACCAGCTCCTGGAGCTGGGCGACGACCGTGTGCTCCCTGGCGAGGAAGTTGTAGGCGTCGACGCCGACGAGGGCCTCGATACGGCGCACACCGGAACCGATGGAGGACTCGCCGAGCAGCTTCACCAGGCCGAGCTGGGCGGTGTTGTGGACATGCGTACCACCGCACAGCTCCTTGGAGAAGTCGCCGATGGTGACGACGCGGACCTTCTCGCCGTACTTCTCGCCGAACTCGGCGATGGCGCCCTGCCGCTTGGCCTCGTCGATCGGCATGACCTCGGCGTGCACGTCGAGCTCGCGGGCGAGGATCTCGTTGATCTTCTGCTCGACGTCGGTGAGCACCGCGCCGGGGACGGCGGCCGGGGAGCCGAAGTCGAAGCGGAACCGGCCCGGGGAGTTCTCGGAGCCGGCCTGGGCGGCCGTCGGGCCCAGAGCGTCGCGCAGCGCCTGGTGCGTGAGGTGCGTGGCGCTGTGGGCGCGGGCGATGGCGCGGCGGCGCCGTACGTCGATGGTGGCGTAGGCGGTGGCACCCAGGGTGACCTCGCCGACCTGGACGGAGCCCTTGTGCACGGACACGCCGGGGACCGGCTGCTGTACGTCGCGGATCTGGATGACGGCACCGCTGTGCAGCTTGATGCGGCCCTGGTCGGCGAGCTGGCCGCCGCCCTCGGCGTAGAACGGCGTGCGGTCGAGGACGACCTCGACGTCGTCGCCCTCGGAGGCGGCCGGTGACGGGACGCCGTTGACAAGGAGGCCGACGACCGTGGTCTCGCCCTCGGTGTTGGTGTAGCCGGTGAACTCGGTGGCGCCGGAGGTGTCGGCGATCTCGCGGTAGGCAGTGACGTCGGCGTGGCCGGTCTTCTTGGCCTTGGCGTCGGCCTTGGCGCGCTCCCGCTGTTCCTTCATCAGGCGGCGGAAGCCGTCCTCGTCCACGGAGAGGCCCTGCTCGGCGGCCATCTCGAGGGTGAGGTCGATGGGGAAGCCCCAGGTGTCGTGGAGCAGGAACGCCTTGTCGCCGGAGAGGACGCCGGAGCCGGCCTGCCTGGCCTCGGTGACGGCGCTGTCGAGGACGTTCGTACCGGCGTTGAGGGTCTTGAGGAAGCGGGTCTCCTCCGCGAGGGCGACCGTCTCGATGCGCTTGCGGTCGGTCTCCAGCTCCGGGTACTGCTCGCCCATGGTGCGGATGACCGTGTCGACCAGCTCGCCGACGACGGGGCCGGTGGCGCCGAGCATGCGCATGTTGCGGATGGCGCGGCGCATGATGCGGCGCAGGACGTAGCCGCGGCCCTCATTGCCGGGGGTGACGCCGTCGCCGATGAGCATGACGGACGTCCGCATGTGGTCGGCGACCACACGCAGGGAGACGTCGCTGTCGTGGGCCTTGCCGTAGGCGACACCGGTGAGCTCGGTGGCCTTGTCGATGACGACCTTCAGGGTGTCGGTCTCGTACATGTTCCGTACGCCCTGGAGAATCATCGCCAGGCGCTCCATACCGAGGCCCGTGTCGATGTTCTTGGACGGCAGGTCACCGAGGATCTCGAAGTCCTCCTTGCCGGTGCCCTGGCCGCGCTCGTACTGCATGAAGACCAGGTTCCAGATCTCCACGTACCGCTCGTCGTTGACGGCCGGGCCGCCCTCGACGCCGAACTCGGGGCCGCGGTCGTAGTTGATCTCGGAGCAGGGGCCGCAGGGGCCGGGGACGCCCATGGACCAGTAGTTGTCCTTCTTGCCGAGGCGCTGGATGCGCTCGGCGGGGACGCCCACGACGTCGCGCCAGATCTGCTCGGCCTCGTCGTCCTCCTGGTAGACGGTGATCCAGAGCTTCTCGGGGTCCAGGCCGTACCCGCCGTGCTCGACCGAGGAGGTCAGCAGCTCCCAGGCGAGCTTGATGGCGCCTTCCTTGAAGTAGTCGCCGAACGAGAAGTTGCCGCACATCTGGAAGAACGTGCCGTGCCGGGTGGTCTTGCCGACCTCTTCGATGTCCGGCGTACGCACGCACTTCTGGACGCTGGCAGCGCGCGAGAACGGCGGCTTGACCTCGCCGAGGAAGTACGGCTTGAAGGGGACCATGCCCGCGGGGACGAGCAGCAGAGTCGGATCGTCCGCGATGAGCGACGCCGAAGGCACGACGGTGTGCCCGCGCTCCTCGAAGAAGCTCAGCCAGCGGCGGCGGATTTCAGCCGACTCCATCAGTGGTCCTCATTCCGGTTGTACGGGTGGTTGGGGTACGGGTGGTCTCGATGGGGCGCGGTGCCGTCGCCGGGGGCGAGCACACCCGGGCGGCGGGGGGCGGGCAAGGCCCGGTCGACCGGTGCGTCCAGGCCCAGTGCCTCTTCCAGCTCCGCCTCGCGCTGCAGCATTCCCGCGCGGACGTCGAGCGCGAGGTCCTTGAGCTTGTGGCCGGCCTCGACCGCCTTGTCGGCGGCCTGAGCCGCGAGGCTCTCGGGGGTGAGCTGCTTGAGCTTGCGGTTGACCTTGGTAGTGGCCCACACACCGGCTGCGGCGCCGGCGGTGAACCAGAATGCCCGGCGGAACATGTGTCGCGTCAGCCTTTCCGGTTCCGGCCGCCGCGCGCCTTGGGCACCGTACGGCCGACGATGACGGTGCGCCGCGACTGCTGCCGCTCGGCGGGGCGGTCGCCGCTGTCGCGGCTCAGGGCCCGGCGTACGCCGTAGCCGAACGCCGCGACCTTGACGAGGGGTCCGCCGAAGGTGGAGGCGACGGTCGTGGAGAGCGCTGACGCGTTGGAGGTGACCTCCTGGACGTCGGAGGCGATCGCGTCGACCCGGTCGAGCTGGGTCTGCGCGGAGCGCACGGTCGCGGAGGCGTCGGACAGCAGGGGAACCGCCTGCTCGGTCACGTCCGCCACGAGCCGGGTGGTCGCCCTGAGCGTCTGGGCAAGCCTCACCAGCACCACGGCCAGGAAGGACACCAGGATCGCCCAGAAGACGGCCACCAGGATCCCGGCAACCTCTCCACCGGTCACTGCGCACCGCTCTCTGCTCGTCGAAGCCCGTTGATTTTCAGTAACTGAAAGTCGTTCTCCGAGCCTATCGCGCCCGTGGTGGCTCCCCGAACCGGATTAGCGGCCGCCGAACGGGCGCGAGCCGGTCCGATTGTACGGAGCGCATCGACATGGGTGCGCTCCGTGTCCTATGCGGCGGAGCAATCTCCCGGCCGAGCTGACCGGTTCGTCGGGCGCGACACGGAACGCGCTGAACTGGACGGACCACTGGCGGAGTTCCGGCTCGGTGAGGGCCGCGCGGACGGCGCAGAAACGCTGCACATCTCGCCGACCGGGAACTGCCGCTGGTCGTCGACGGGTTCGAGCACCTGATCGCGCCGGGTCGCTCGACGCGGCGGCGGCGCGTGCACCGGCGGGCCGGGAGCGGTGGGCGGTCGGGGCGCCGGCGGACCGGCCGCAGGGTGGGCGTACGCAGGTACCGGACATGCGGAAGCCCGCCGCTCCCCCACCGGTAGGGGTGGGGAAGCGGCGGGCCGAAACCGCTGCGGTGCTGTGTGTACCGCGCCCGGGTCAGCGGGCGTAGTACTCGACGACCAGCTGCTCGTCGCAGATGACCGGGATCTCCTTGCGGTTCGGGTCGCGGTCGAGGCGGAAGGCCAGGGCCTTCAGGTTGACCTGCAGGTAGCGCGGGGTCTCACCCTCGGGGGCGAAGCCACCCTCGCGGGCGACCTGGAACAGCGTCTTGCTGCGGCTGCGCTCGCGGACCATCACGACGTCGTCGGGGCGGACACGGAAGGACGGCTTGTCGACCTTCTGGCCGTTGACCTCGATGTGGCCGTGGACGACCATCTGGCGGGCCTGGTAGATGGTACGGGCGATGCCCGAACGCAGGACCAGGGCGTCGAGGCGGCGCTCGAGCTCGACGACCAGCGCCTCACCCGTCTTGCCCTCGGCCTTCCGGGCGCGGTCGTAGGCGCGGGCCATCTGGCGCTCGCTGATGTCGTACTGGGCGCGCAGACGCTGCTTCTCGAGCAGACGGACCTTGTAGTCCGAGTTCTGCTTGCGGCCACGGCCGTGCTCACCCGGGGGGTACGGGCGGGCCTCGAAGTACTTGACGGCCTTCGGCGTCAGGGCGATGCCGAGCGCACGAGACTTCTTGACCTTGGGACGCGACTGGTTAGGCACGTTCTCCAGACCTCCGAAATAGGTTAGGTTAGGCTCACCTTACTCAAGGAGATCGCATGTCTCGCCCTGGGAACACCACGCGCATCACAGACAGCAGCACAGAGACCGATGCCTCTCAGCAGGGCATCGATGTGACGGAGGTCCGATCAGCTCATGGTCAGCCGCGTCCCAGCGGGCTTGAATTCGCCCGGATGCCGTCAGCAGCCGAGCGCACACGAACTCTCGTACAGGGTACATGCTCCGCGGAGCTGCTGATCCCGGGGGCGGCCACGGCCGGCCCGGACCTGCTGACCCCCGACGCCCGGGCGGTCGGCCCCGACGGCGAGATCCTGCTCCTCCACCCGGCCGGCTCCCCCGCCGTACGGGCCGCGACCCACGCCCAGGACGACGAGCTGCCCGCCGTCCTGGAGCTCACCGACGTGGCCCCGGTCGCCGTCCCGAACCGTATCCGCGGCCGCGCCCGGGTGTCCGGCTGGCTCACCCGGGTGCCCGGCCTCGCCGAGCCCGGCCACATGATGCTGCGCCTGGAGGTCGGCGAGCTGTACCTCGACGACCTGTGGGGCACCGGCACGGTCACCCCCGAGGAGTTCACCCGCGCGGCGCCGGACCCGCTGCGCCGGTACGAGACGGAGCTGCTCCAGCACCTGGCCGCCGCCCACGACAGCCGGCTGCTGACGCTCGCCGCCCTGCTGGGCGAGCGGGCCGGGACCGGGGAATCGGCCGTACGGCAGGTCGTGCCGCTGGCCCTGGACCGGTTCGGGCTCCGGGTGCGCTGCCGGGACTCCGAGCGCCGTATGTTCGACGCGCGGTTCGACTTCCCGGAGCCCGTGCGCGACGTCCACGGGCTGCGCCGCGCCATGCACGCCCTCTTCGAGGCGGCGGCGGAGGAGAGCGGCGCATTCCACGACCGGCACCCGGACTGAAACGGCGAGGACCGGTCGGCGACGAGCAGGCCGGCGAAGGACCGGGGCGGCGAAGGCTAGGTCGGCGACGAGGCCGTCCCGTCGCCGCGCAGCCGCTCGCGCACCTTCTCCACCACGTCCGCGTACCGCGCCTCCGCCCCGTAGCGCGTCGGCCGGTAGTAGCGCCGTCCGTCGACGGCGTCCGGGGCGTACTGCTGGGCGGCGATCCCGCCCGGCACGTCGTGCGGGTACACATAGCCCTGCGCGTGCCCCAGCTTGGCCGCACCCTTGTAGTGCCCGTCCCGCAGATGCGCCGGCACCGGCCCGGCCAGACCGGCCCGTACGTCGGCCTGCGCCGCCTGGATCGCCACCGTCGCCGCGTTGGACTTCGGGGCCAGCGCCAGCGCGATGGTGGCGTGGCCGAGCGTCAGTGCCGCCTCGGGGAAGCCGATCATCGCCACCGCCTGCGCCGCCGCCACCGCCGTCGGCAGCGCGGTGGGGTCCGCGAGCCCGATGTCCTCGCTCGCCGAGATCATCAGCCGGCGGGCGATGAACCGCGGGTCCTCCCCGGCCTCGATCATCCGGGCCAGATAGTGCAGCGCCGCGTCCACGTCCGAGCCGCGGATCGACTTGATGAGGGCACTCGCCACGTCGTAGTGCTGATCGCCGTCCCGGTCGTACTTCACCGCCGCGCGGTCCACCGTCGCCTCGAGCGTCGCGAGCGTGATCTCCGGTTCCCCCTGGGCGATGGCAGCACCGGCAGCCGCCTCCAGCGCCGTCAGCGCGCGCCGCGCGTCGCCACCCGCGATACGCAGCAGATGCGCCTCGGCGTCCTCGGGGAGCGTGACCGCGCCGGCCAGTCCGCGCTCCTCGGTCAGCGCCCGCTTCAGCAGCCCGCGCAGGTCGTCGTCGGTGAGCGGCTCCAGCGTGAGCAGCAGGGAGCGGGAGAGCAGCGGGGAGATCACCGAGAAGTACGGGTTCTCCGTCGTCGCCGCGATCAGGGTGACCCAGCGGTTCTCGACGGCCGGCAGCAGCGAGTCCTGCTGGGCCTTGCTGAACCGGTGGATCTCGTCCAGGAACAGGACGGTCTCCTTGCCGAAGCCGCCCGCCGCGCGCCGCGCGCCGTCGATGACCGACCGGACCTCCTTGACCCCGGCCGTGATCGCGGAGAGCTCCACGAACCGCTTGTTGGTCGCCTTGGAGACCACATACGCCAGGGTCGTCTTCCCGATGCCGGGCGGCCCCCAGAGGATCACGGACGAGGCACCCGCCGGGCCGCCGTCCCCCTCGCCAACGAGACGGCGCAGCGGCGATCCCGGCTTCAGCAGATGCTGCTGGCCGACGACCTCGTCCAGGGTGCGCGGGCGCATCCGGACCGCCAGGGGGCTGCTGGACGGGTCCTTCTCCTGGCGGTCTTCGGCTGCGGCGGTAAAGAGGTCGGGCTCCACGTCGTGAAGCCTATGTCAGCCCACTGACACTCCGGCGGGGCCGGGACCGAACCGAGGCGGACCCGGACCGGGCCGGTCAGCTGGTCCAGAAGTCCCACCAGCGGGTCAGGATCAGCATCCCGATGATCCCGATGTGCACGACGGGCAGCACCCAGGTGAACTCGGCCAGGAAACGGCGCACGCCCGCCGGGGCGGGCAGGACGCCCTGACGGATGTTGTGCGAGGTCACGTACCAGAACATGACGATCGTCGCGACCCACGCGAGGCAGCACCACAGGCACAGGGCGTTGATCTCGTACAGGGACTGCTGCATCAGCCAGGTGCAGAACCCGACCCCGAACAGCGTCCCGGCGTTGAGGCCCAGCCAGTACCAGCGGCGGTGGCGCGCCCCTGCCAGCAGGCCGGCGCCGATCGCGATCACCATGCCGTAGGCGACCAGGCCGAGCATCGGGTTGGGGAAGCCGAAGACCGACGCCTGATCGCTCTGCATGATGCTGCCGCAGGACACCACCGGGTTGAGGCTGCAGCCGGGCGTGAAGGTGGGGTCCTCGAGGAGCTTGAACTTATCGAGCGTGATCACCCACGCGGCGAGCAGCCCGGCCGCACCGGTGACGACCAGCATCCAGGCGAACGCCCGGCTCGCACCGATGGCGCGCGAGTCCGAGGAGACGTCGTCAACCGCTGCTTTCGTCGTCATACCAGCCGTTCCGTCAGTAGGTGGTGGGTGAGGTGGGTGCTGAGGCATTGGTCATTGTGCCGGACGAGGGGCACTGTCCGCCGTCCGATGGACATAAGGAGAGACAGAAGGGGGACATGAGAGGGGACATGACGAAGGCGGGGCCGCCTGCTCCGGCGCCCCGCCTTCCTCACGTGCGGATCTTTCAGGCCAGCTTGGCCTGAAGCGTGGCCACGACCTCGTCCAGGGTGACCGGCTCCTGCTCGCCGGACTCCATGTCCTTGAGCTGCACCACGCCGTCGGCGAGGTCGCGCTCGCCCGCGACGAGCGCGTACCGGGCGCCGCTGCGGTTGGCGTTCTTCATGGCGCCTTTCAGGCCCTTGCCGCCGTAGCAGAAGTCCGTGGCGACGCCCTCCCGGCGCAGTTCGGTGACGACGCCGAACAGCACGCGTCGCGCCTCGTCGCCCAGCGGGACGGCGTACACGCTGGTGCTCGCCGGGATGTCGAGGGTGATGCCCTCGGCCTCCAGCGCCAGGACCGTGCGGTCGACGCCGAGCGCCCAGCCCACGGACGGCAGGGCGGGGCCGCCGATCATCTCGGACAGGCCGTCGTAGCGGCCGCCGCCGCCCACCGCGGACTGCGCGCCGAGCCCGTCGTGGACGAACTCGAACGTCGTGCGCGTGTAGTAGTCGAGGCCGCGCACCAGCTTCTCGTCGTCCTGGAAGGCCACGCCCGCCGCCGCCAGCAGCTCGCGCACCTCCTCGTGGTACGCCTTGCACGCGTCGCACAGGTAGTCGCGCAGCATCGGTGCGCCCACCAGCTGCTTCTGCACCTCGGCGCGCTTGTCGTCGAGGACGCGCAGCGGGTTGATGTCGATGCGGCGGCGGGTGTCCTCGTCCAGATCGAGGCCGCGCAGGAAGCCCTGGAGGGCGTCGCGGTAGACCGGGCGGCACTCCTTGTCGCCGAGCGAGTTCAGCAGGATGCGGAAGTCACTCAGGCCCAGTGAGCGGTACGCCTGGTCGGCCAGGATGATCAGCTCGGCGTCGAGCGCCGGGTCCTCGGTACCGATCGCCTCGGCGCCGACCTGCGAGAAGTGGCGGTAGCGGCCCTTCTGCGGGCGCTCGTAGCGGTAGTACGAGCCGGAGTACCAGAGCTTGACCGGGAGGTTGCCCGTCTTGTGCAGGTTGGCCTCCAGCGCGGCGCGCAGGACGGACGCGGTGCCTTCGGGGCGCAGGGCCAGCCTGTCGCCCCCCTTGGTCTCGAAGGCGTACATCTCCTTGGTCACGATGTCGGTCGACTCACCGACCCCGCGCGCGAAGAGCTCGACGTTCTCGAATCCGGGCGTCTCGATGTAGCCGTAGCCGGAGTTCTTCAGCGGCGTCGCGATCGCCTCGCGGACCGCGAGATACGTCGCGGAATCGGGCGGCAGCAGGTCGTACGTGCCCTTGGGGGCCTGGAAAGTACTCACGGAACTCTCTCGTCACATTCCTCGTCGGGGAGCCGCGGAGCTCCCGAGGCCGGCGGCCACCTCCCGCAGATACGGGTTGGTGGCGCGCTCGCGGCCGATGGTCGTCTGGGGGCCGTGGCCGGACAGCACCACGGTCGAGTCGTCGAGCGGCAGGCACACACGGCCCAGCGACGCGAGCATCTCGTCCATGTCACCGCCGGGCAGGTCGGTGCGTCCGATGGAGCCGGCGAAGAGGAGGTCGCCCGAGAAGAACACGGACGGTACGTCCGCGGCCTCGGGCATCCTGAAGGTCACCGACCCCTTGGTATGGCCGGGCGCGTGCGCGACCGAGAACTCCAGACCGGCCAGCCGCAGCCGCGCGCCGTCGGTGAGCTCCTGGACGTCGTCCGGCTCCCCCACGGTCAGCTGCCCCATGAGCGGCATTCCGATGGAGCGGCCGAGGGCCTTCTCCGGGTCGCTCATCATGTACCGGTCGGCCGGGTGGATCCACGCGGGTACGTCGTGGGCTCCGCAGACCGGGACGACGGACGCCACATGGTCGATGTGGCCATGGGTGAGGACGACCGCCACAGGCTTGAGCCGATGCTTCTTGAGCGTCTCCTCGACTCCCTGGGCGGCCTGATGGCCCGGGTCGATGATCACGCACTCCTCGCCTGCGGCGGGGGCGACCAGATAACAGTTGGTCCCCCAGGCCCCGGCGGGGAACCCGGCAATAAGCACGATCGTCCTCAGATTGTCGTCCGGTGGAGGAATACAGCAGATCAGAGCCTACCGGCGCTGCTCATTCCACAGCCAACCCGTATACGGTACGGGGCACACGAGGCCCGGACAGGAATGTACGACCGACAAGGAGAAGATCCGGTGGTCAGCAGCGATCAGCGGCGGCGGCAGCTCGCCCGTGAGAAGTTCGAGCGGCAGCAGCGGCGCCGTGAGGAGGCGCGAAGAAGGTCCAGGCGCCGCAACTCGGTCGTGGCCGCCGCGCTCGCCGTGGTGCTCGCGGCGGGCGGCGCCGTGTACGCCTCGGTCCAGCTGACGGGCAGCGACAGGGACGACAGCGTCGACAGCGCCGCCGACGGGGCCGCGAGCCCCACGGCGAGCGAGCCGGAGCAGTCCCCCGAGCCGTCGCCGGCGATCGACGCCAAGGCGGCGTACACGCTGGCCCTCAAGACGGACCGGGGCGACATCCGGATCTCCATGGAGGCCGCGAAGACGCCGCGCACCGTGAACTCCTTCAAGCACCTCGCCGACAAGAAGTTCTTCGACGGGACCAAGTGCCACCGCCTGACGACCGAGGGCATCTTCGTCCTCCAGTGCGGCGACCCGCAGGGCGACGGCACGGGCGGCCCCGGCTACACCATCCCGGACGAGAACCTGCCCTCGTTGGGCAAGGCGGGCCCGGACGGCAAGGTGACGTACCCGGCGGGGACCGTGGCCATGGCCAACACCGGCCAGCCGGACAGCGGCGGCAGCCAGTTCTTCCTGGTGTACAAGGACACGAAGCTGCCCCCGCAGTACACGCCGTTCGGCACGATGGACGCGGCCGGTCTCAAGGCCGTACAGGAGATCGCCAAGGCCGGTGTCGAGGGCGGTGCCGGGGACGGCGCGCCCAAGAAGGCCGTCACCGTCGAAAAGGCCACGGTCAGCAAGGAGTGACCCACTGAATTTCGGTCGCGCTGAGTGCGGACAGCCGGGTGGCGGTTCGCCTAGATTGGCGTTGTGCGGCGCGGACTGGATGCGCGCCGTGAAGGGCGGGCGAGGCCCGTCCGGGAAACTGTGGACGATGCCCAGGGGGAGGACCCCCCATCGGCATCATGTGGAGGAGGCGCTGTGAGCAGCGACCCGTGGGGCCGCGTCGACGAGACGGGCACCGTGTACGTGCGTACTGCCGATGGCGAGAAGGTCGTCGGATCGTGGCAGGCCGGTTCTCCCGAGGAGGCCCTGGCCTATTTCGAACGCAAGTACGAGGGCTTGGTTGTCGAGATCGGCCTCCTCGAGCGGCGGGTGAAGACCACCGACCTGTCCGCGAAGGACGCGATGACCGCGATCGCCCACCTGCGGCAGCAGGTCGACGAGCACCACGCGGTCGGGGACCTCGACGCGCTTGCCAAGCGGCTCGACAAGCTGGTCGAGACGGTGGAGTCGCGTCGCGAGGAGCGCAAGGCCCAGAAGGCGAAGCAGACCGACGAGACGCGGCGTGCCAAGGAGGCGCTGGTCGCGGAGGCCGAGGAGCTCGCGCAGAGCGAGCAGTGGCGGGCGGCCGGCGAGCGGCTGCGCTCCCTCGTGGACACGTGGAAGGGTCTGCCGCGGCTCGACCGGAAGTCGGACGACGAGCTGTGGCACCGCTTCTCGCACGCCCGCTCGGCGTTCTCCAAGCGGCGCAAGGCGCACTTCGCGGCGCTCGACGCGCAGCGCGAAGAAGCCCGTCGGACCAAGGAGCGGCTGGTCGCGGAGGCGGAGTCGCTGTCGAACTCCACCGACTGGGGTGCGACGGCCGCGCGGTACCGCGAGCTGATGGCGGAGTGGAAGGCCGCGGGCCGGGCGCAGCGTGAGCACGAGGACGATCTGTGGAACCGTTTCCGCGGTGCGCAGGACGTGTTCTTCGCGGCGCGCGGCGCGGTGTTCGCCGAGCGGGACGCCGAGCAGGCCGAGAACCTCAAGCTGAAGGAGGAACTCGCCGCGGAGGCCGAGAAGCTGGTGCCGGTGACGGACCTGAAGGCGGCCCGGGCGGCCTTCCGGGCCATCAACGAGCGGTGGGAGGCCGTCGGCCATGTGCCGCGGGACGCCCGGCCGAAGGTCGAGGGCCGGATGCACGCCGTGGAGCGGGCGCTCCAGGAGGCCGAGGAGGCCGAGTGGCGCCGCACGAACCCGGAGGCACGCGCGCGTGCCGCAGGTCTGACGGGCCAGCTCCAGGACGCCGTCGACAAGCTGCGCAAGCAGATCGACACGGCGCGCGCCGCGGGCAACGACGCCAAGGCGGACAAGCTCACGCGTGAGCTGGAAGGCCGCCAGGCGCTGCTGGACCAGGCTCTCAAGGGCCTGGAGGAGTTCGGCGGCTGACGGAATAGCCACCAGACGCGCGAAAGGGCCGGTACGGATGTCCGTACCGGCCCTTTCGCGCGTCCGTGTGTCGTCCGCGTAGGTCGTGCGCGACGTCCGGGTCCGGCCTTACGGCCTGCGGGCCGAGGTCACGCGGTACACGTCGTACACGCCCTCCACACCGCGGACGGCCTTCAGGACATGCCCCAGATGCTTGGGGTCGCCCATCTCGAAGGTGAACCGGGAGGTGGCGACCCGGTCGCGGGACGTCTGGACGGCCGCGGACAGGATGTTCACATGCTGGTCGGACAGGACGCGGGTGACGTCCGACAGGAGCCGGGAGCGGTCCAGCGCCTCGACCTGGATGGCGACCAGGAAGACCGACGACTGGGTGGGGGCCCACTCGACGTCGAGGATCCGCTCGGGCTGCTGCGACAGCGAGTCGACGTTGACGCAGTCCGCGCGGTGAACCGATACGCCGCTGCCGCGGGTGACGAAGCCGATGATCGGGTCGCCGGGCACGGGCGTGCAGCAGCGGGCGAGCTTGATCCACACGTCCTCGACGCCCTTGACGACGACACCCGGGTCGGCCTTGGCGCGGCGCTTGGCGCGGCCCCGGGAGGGCGGCGCGGTCTCGGCGATGTCCTCGGTGGCGGCCTCCTCGCCCCCGAGGGCCTGTACGAGCTTCTGCACGACGCCCTGGGCGGCGACATGGCCCTCGCCGATCGCCGCGTACAGCGACGAGATGTCGGGGTAGCGCATCTCGTGCGCGAGGGTGACCAGGGAGTCGCCCGTGAGGATGCGCTGGATCGGCAGGTTCTGCTTGCGCATGGCGCGGGCGATGGCGTCCTTGCCGTGCTCGATCGCCTCGTCGCGGCGCTCCTTGGAGAACCAGGCGCGGATCTTGTTGCGGGCGCGCGGCGACTTGACGAAGCCGAGCCAGTCGCGGGACGGGCCGGCGCCGGCGGCCTTGGAGGTGAAGACCTCCACGAGGTCGCCGTTGTCGAGGGTCGACTCCAGCGGGACGAGCCGCCCGTTGACCCGCGCTCCTATGGTGCGGTGGCCGACCTCGGTGTGGACGGCGTATGCGAAGTCGACCGGGGTGGCGCCCGCCGGGAGCGCTATGACGTCGCCCTTCGGGGTGAAGACGAAGACCTCGTTGCGTGACAGATCGAAGCGGAGTGACTCCAGGAACTCGCCGGGGTCCTCGGTCTCCTTCTGCCAGTCCAGCAGCTGGCGCAGCCACGCCATGTCGTTGACGTGGTCGTCCTTGCCGGACTTCTTCGGCACGTCGGTGCGCACCTTGGAGGCGCCGGCGACGGCGTCCTGCTTGTACTTCCAGTGCGCGGCGATGCCGTACTCGGCGCGGCGGTGCATGTCGAACGTGCGGATCTGCAGCTCGACGGGCTTGCCGTTGGGGCCGATGACCGTCGTGTGGAGCGACTGGTACATGTTGAACTTGGGCATCGCGATGTAGTCCTTGAACCGGCCGGGGACCGGGTTCCATCGCGCGTGGACGGTGCCGAGGGCGGCGTAGCAGTCGCGGACCGTGTCGACGAGGACGCGGATACCCACCAGGTCGTAGATCTCCGCGAAGTCACGGCCGCGGACGATCATCTTCTGGTAGACGCTGTAGTAGTGCTTGGGGCGGCCGGTGACGGTGGCCTTGATACGGGCGCCGCGCAGGTCGGACTGGACCTCGTCGGTCACTATGGCGAGGTACTCGTCGCGTTTGGGGGCGCGCTCGGCGACGAGGCGGACGATCTCGTCGTACATCTTGGGGTAGAGGATCGCGAAGGCGAGGTCCTCCAGCTCCCACTTGATGGTGTTCATGCCCAGGCGGTGGGCGAGCGGCGCGTAGATCTCGAGGGTCTCGCGGGCCTTCTGCTCCTGCTTCTCCCGCCTGAGGTAGCGCATGGTGCGCATGTTGTGCAGGCGGTCTGCGAGCTTGATGACCAGGACCCGGGGGTCCTTGGCCATGGCGACGACCATCTTGCGGACGGTCTCCGCCTGGGCCGCCTCGCCGAACTTGACCTTGTCGAGCTTGGTGACGCCGTCGACGAGGAGGGCGACCTGGTCGCCGAAGTCGCGGCGGAGGTCCTCCAGGCCGTACTCGGTGTCCTCGACGGTGTCGTGGAGGAGGCCCGCCATGAGCGTCGCCGGGTCCATGCCGAGCTCGGCGAGGATGGTGGTGACGGCGAGCGGGTGTGTGATGTACGGGTCGCCGCTCTTGCGCTTCTGGCCGCGGTGCCAGCGCTCGGCGACCTGGTAGGCGTTCTCGATCTGGCGGAGAGTCGCCGTTTCGATCTTCGGGTCGTTGCTCCGCACTATCCGCAGCAACGGCTCCAGGACCGGGTTGTACGGCGACGAGCGCTGCACGCCGAGGCGGGCGAGGCGGGCGCGTACCCGGTTGGAGGAGCCGCCGGCGCGGGCCGTGGAGGGCGGTGCGGGCTTGGGAGCCGAGACCGGGGCCGGGTGGGCGGCGCGGGGTGGTACCGCCGCGGCCTGCTTGGGGTCCGCGGGCCTTTCGGGCTTGCTCGGCGTGTTCGGCCTGGTCGGCGACGTGCCGGAGGAAGCCGCGGCCTGGTCGGCCCGCTGATCGGGGGTCGCGGCGGAGAGTGGCTGGGCCTCGTCTGGCAAGGGAGCTCCTCGTGCGGGTCCGGGTCCCCCGGTGAGTCCCGGAAATCCCATGGTATCGACCTCGGGCGCCCCTCTCGTCCCGGGAGGTTCCTGGCGGGACACCCGACAACGCGGAACGGGCACCCGATGTTCCCGGATGCCCGTCCCGTACGTTTTCGGCCGCCCGCGAAGGGGTCTCGGCCGGTGCCCGGACCGTGTTCCCAGGCCCGCTCGTAGACCGTGGTCAGACGGTGATCAGCGCCTCCAGCGGGGCGCCGCGCAGGGCCGTCTCCAGCCGGGCTCGGCCGGCGAGGAAGCCGAGCTCCATGAGGACGGCGACACCGGCCACCTCGGCGCCGGCGCGACGGATGAGCTCCAGCGACGCCTCGGCGGTGCCGCCGGTGGCGAGGACGTCGTCGATGACCAGGACCCGGTCGCCCGGGGCCAGGTCCTCGGCGTGGACCTCGATCTCCGCCGTGCCGTACTCCAGCTCGTACGCCTGCCGGAGAGTGGCGCCGGGCAGCTTGCCCGCCTTGCGGACCGGCACGAACCCGATCTGCGCGCAGACCGCGACCGGGGCGGCGAGGATGAACCCGCGCGCCTCCAGTCCGACGATCTTCGTGGCCCCGTGGCGTGCGCTCAGCTCGGCGAAGGTGCCGGTGAGCGCGGCGAACGCCACGGGGTCCGCGAGCAGCGGCGTGATGTCCTTGAACATGACGCCGGGCTTCGGGTGGTCGGGAACGTCCCGGATACGGCTGAGGAGCAGCTCCCGGGTGGTCTCGGTGGTCGTCATCGGCGCTTCTCCGAGGACCGGCCGCGGACACGGCTCGCCGGCCGGGTGCCACGCGGGGCGACGACTGGTCCGGCGCCGACCCTGGTCGAGTCGTCGTCGGGTCGAGACCGACCGAGCCGACCGACCGGGTCCGCCGAGTCGTCCCCCGACTCCTCGGGGTCGTCCTCGGTCAGTCCGCGCTCGGCCCGCCTGGCTCGCTTGGCGAGCACGCGCCGGTCGTGCTCCGCGACGTCCGGCTCGCGTGTCTTGAGCTCGACGACCACCGGGGTGGCGAGCATGATCGAGGAGTAGGTACCCGCGGTGAGGCCGACGAACAGCGACAGGGCGATGTCCTTCAGCATGCCGCCGCCGAGGAGACCGGCGCCGATGAAGAGCAGTCCGGCCACCGGCAGCAGGGCGACGACCGAGGTGTTCACCGAGCGGACCAGCGTGGCGTTGAGACCCTGGTTGGCGAGATCGCCGTAGGTGTAACGGGACTGGTGGGATGCGGTCTTGGTCTTCTCGTTGACCTTGTCGAACACCACCACGGTGTCGTAAAGCGAGTAGCCGAGAATCGTCAGCAGGCCGACCACCGTGCCGGGGGTGACCTCGAAGCCGACGATGGCGTACACGCCGACGGTGATCACCAGGTCGTGGACGAGCGCCACGAGAGCGGCGACGGCCATGCGCCACTCGAAGGCGATCGCCAGGTAGACACTCACCAGCACCAGGAAGATCACCATGCCGGTGAGGGCCTTGCTGGTCATCTGCTCGCCCCAGCTCGGGCCGACGAGCTCGGCGTCGAGCCTCTCGGCCGGGATGCCGAGGTCCTCGGCGAGGGCCTCCCGGGTCTCACCGGAGGTCTCGGTGTCCAGGCCGGTGACCGTGATCCGGAGCGCGCCGTTGCCGAGCTTCTGCACACGGGCGTCGCTGCCGGAAGCGGACTGCGCGGTGGAGCGCGCCTCCTCCACCGACAGACCCGGGTCGGCAGGAGTCGTGAAGACGGCGCCGCCCTGGAATTCGACACCCATCGTCAGGCCCTTGAAGCCCAGCCCGCCGAGTGAGATCGCGATCATGAGCAGTGAGATCGCGTACCAGATCTTACGGCGACCGATGAAGTCCACGGCGGTCTCGCCACTGTAGAGGCGGGCGCCGAAGCTGCCGATCCGTGACATCTCAGGCCTCCTTCGGGTCGGCGGACTTGACGAACGAACGGCGTCCGCCTCTGATCGGCGGCCGGCCGGCCAGCCGCTTGGGGTCGAGACCGGACCACGGGTGGCCGCTGGAGAAGAACTTCCGGCGGGCCAGCAGGCTGGTCAGCGGCTTCGTCAGCAGGAACACCACCACGACGTCGAGGAGGGTGGTGAGGCCGAGGACGAAGGCGAAGCCCTGCACCGAACCGACAGCGGCGAAGAACAGCACCACGGCCGCGAGGAACGAGACGACGTCGGAGACGAGGATGGTGTGCCGGGCCCGCGGCCAGGCGCGCTCGATGGCCGGACGCACCGACCGCCCCTCGCGGACCTCGTCCCTGATCCTCTCGAAGTAGACGATGAAGGAGTCCGCCGTGATACCGATGGCCACGATGGCGCCGCAGACGGCGGGCAGGCTGAGCGCCAGGCCGATGGCCGGTCCCAGCAGGCTCATGATCGCGTACGTCATGGCGCCCATGGCCAGGAGGCTGGCGATCGCCACGACGGCGAGCGCCCGGTAGTACACCAACAGGTAGACCACGACGAGCAGCAGACCGATGGCACCCGCGATCAGGCCCGCCTTGAGCTGCTCCCCGCCGAGCGTCGGCGAGATCGTGAGTACGTTGGCCTCCTCGAAGGTGAGCGGGAGGGCACCGTAGGACAGGATGTTGGCGAGTTCCGTGGCGGACTGCTTGTCGAAGCTACCGGAGATCTCCGCGCTCCCGCTCAGTGTGGTCTGCACCGACGGGGCGGAGACGACCTGGCCGTCCAGCGTGATGGCGAACTGGTTCTGCGGGGGGGCCTGCTGCGACAGCTTGCTGGTGATCTGCTGGAACTTCTTGGAGCCGGCGGAGGTGAAATCCATCTGCACGATCCACATGCCGCGCTGCTGGTCGATGGCGGCCGTGGCGTCGTCCACGTCGGTACCGGCGACCTCGGCCGGGCCGAGGATGTACTTGGCGTCACCCTCGGTGCCGCACGCTACGGTCGGCTGCTCCGGCGGAACCTCACGGGCCGGATTGGGCACGGCCTTCTGGTCGCCGGACTTCGCGGCCCCGGGGGTGCAGTCGAGCGCTGCGAACTTCTGCTGCAGCTCCGCGTTGTCCTGGTCGGACGTGTCGGCCGGGGGCGTGGGCGCCGTGGGGTTGGGCGAGCCGGAGGCGTCGGCACCGGCGGTGGCGCTCGGGGTGGGCGCCTTCTTCAGGGCGTCGGTGACGGCGCGGCCCTGTGTCGTCGCGGAGGCCGACGGGCTCGCGGAGGAGCCGGCGGACGGCGTCGTGGACGCGGACGGCGTCGTGGACGCGGACGGCGTGGGACTGCCGGACGGCGTCGGCGCGGCCGGCGCGCTCGGGGCCCAGGTCAGCACCGGACGGAAGTAGAGCTGCGCGGTCGTACCGACCTGCTCACGCGCCTGCTTCTCGTTGGTTCCCTTGGGGATGGTGACGACGATGTTGCGGTCACCCTGTGTCTGGACCTCGGCCTCCGAGACGCCCAGACCGTTGACCCGGCGGTCGATGATGGCGACCGCGGTGTTCAGGTTGGTCGGGTTGACCGCGTCCTCCTTGCCCGGCTGTGCCTTCGCCTCAAGGGTGATGGTCGTTCCACCCGCGAGGTCGATACCCAGACGCGGCGTGGTGGCCTTGAAGAGGAACATTCCCCCCGCGAGACCCACCATGACGGTCAGGATGAGGGCGAGCGCACGGCCCGGCCTGCCTGGGCCACTGGGCCTCCGGCCCTTCTTCGGTGCTGCCACCTTGTCGTTTCTCCCTGTCCAACCGCCCCGCGCCGGGTGTGCGCGGGGCGGCCACGAAGTGTGTGTGGGGACCTGCCCCCGCAGATGCAGATGTGACGCGATCCGGGGACCGCGCGTCACCGGTGGGCGTCGCGCGGTCCCCGGCCGTGGCTACTTCGCGTCGGCCTCGCCGTCGCCCTTACCGTCCTTCTTCGGTGCGGCGTCCTCCGTGTCGGCCTTCTTGGTGAGGTCCGGCTTGGCGGCGCCCGAGGCGTCCGAGGAGTCGTCGGCGCCGGCCGCGCCGGCGGGCTCGGTCAGCGAGGAGGCGTCGTCCGGGACGGCCGGCAGGTCGTCGGACTTCAGGTCACCTTCGGTGTCCGAGTCCGTGTCGCCGTGGACGATGCGGTTGTACTCGTCGTCGTCGAGGACGGCGCCGATCGCGTTCTTCGCGTATACGGCGTGAACGCCGGGCGCGACTTCGAGGAGGACCGTGTCGTCGCCGACCTCCTTGACGGTGGCGTACATCCCCCCGATCGTCCGCACGCCGGTGCCGGGCTGCATCTGGTTGCGCATCTGCGCCGCCGCCTGCTGCTTCTTCTTGGCGGAGCGGGTCATCAGGAACATGGCCCCGATGAGCACGATGAACGGGAGGAGGGTCACGATATCCACGGGACGGAATTCCTTCGCACGACCGCGCTGGTGAGCGGCCTGATCTACGGGGGTGGGCACGCCGACCCGAAAGGGCGGCATCGGCGGAGTCTAGGCGAGTCCGCATCGATGGAACAACGCCCAGCATCGCACCGCGGTTCCCGAGCAGGCGAGCGTCCGCGCCGTCACATACGGATCACGCTCGGGTCACACACCGAACAGTCCCCGTTGTCCCCCGCCGGGGGCCGTGGCCTGCGGCGGTACGAGCCCGAGGTGGGTCCACGCGGCGGGGGTCGCGACCCGGCCACGCGGAGTGCGGGCCAGCAGCCCCTCCCGTACGAGGAAGGGCTCGGCGACCTCCTCGACGGTCTCGCGCTCCTCCCCCACCGCCACGGCGAGGGTCGACAGGCCGACCGGGCCGCCGCCGAACAGCTTCAGCAGCGCCTCCAGCACGGCCCGGTCCAGTCGGTCCAGGCCTCGGCCGTCGACCTCGTACACACCGAGCGCGGTCGCGGCGATCTCGCGGGTGATCACCCCGTCGGCCCTGACCTGGGCGTAGTCACGGACGCGGCGGAGCAGCCGGTTGGCGATCCGGGGTGTGCCGCGGGAGCGGCCGGCGATCTCGGCGGCGCCCTCGGCGTCGATGTCGACGTCGAGGAGGCGGGCGGAGCGGTGGACGACGCGCTCCAGCTCGGGCGGCGCGTAGAACTCCATGTGGGCGGTGAAGCCGAAGCGGTCGCGCAGCGGCGGCGGCAGCAGTCCGGCCCGGGTGGTGGCGCCGACCAGGGTGAACGGCGGCAGTTCGAGCGGGATGGCGGTGGCGCCGGGGCCCTTGCCGACGATGACGTCGACGCGGAAGTCCTCCATCGCCATGTACAGCATCTCCTCGGCGGGCCGGGACATGCGGTGGATCTCGTCCAGGAAGAGGACCTCGCCCTCCTGGAGGGAGGAGAGGATCGCCGCGAGGTCGCCGGCGTGCTGGATGGCGGGGCCGGAGGTGATCCGGATGGGGGCGCCCATCTCCGCGGCGATGATCATGGAGAGGGTGGTCTTGCCGAGGCCGGGCGCGCCGGAGAGCAGTACGTGGTCGGCGGTGGCGCCGCGGGCGAGGGCGGCTTTGAGGACTAGGTCGAGCTGCTCGCGGACCTTCTCCTGGCCGATGAACTCGTCCAGGTCCTTCGGGCGCAGCGCGGCCTCCACGGCCTGGTCCTCGCCGTCGGCGACAGGGCCCACCAGCCGCTCGGCGGCGGTCTCGTCGCTTGTGTCGTCCCAGTTCACTGAAGTTCTCCTCGCGGGGCGTGCCGGGGGCGTGCGTCTGTCGGCCGGGCGGTTCAGCGGGCCCGGTTGAGGGTCTGCAGGGCGGCCTTCAGCAACTGGCCGACCTGCGGCACGCCTTCGGCGGCCTCGGCCTGCGGGGTGACGGCGGCGACCGCCTCTTCGGCCTCGCGGGTGGCGTACCCGAGGCCGACGAGCGCGGCGTGGAGGTGGTCGCGCCAGCCGGGTGTGACGGTCGTGCCGATGGCCGGACGGCCCGTGCCGAGCGGTTCGCCGAGCCGGTCCTTGAGTTCGAGGAGGAGTTTCTGGGCACCCTTCTTGCCGATGCCGGGCACGGCCGTGAGGGCCTTCTCGTCGCCGGACGCGACGGCGACGCGCAGGGCGTCCGGGCTGTGCACGGCGAGCATGGCCTGGGCGAGGCGGGGGCCGACGCCGCTGGCGGTCTGGAGGAGCTCGAAGACCTGCCGTTCGTCGTCGTCGGCGAAGCCGTACAGCGTGAGGGAGTCCTCCCGCACCACCAACGATGTGTGCAGGCGGGCCTCCTGACCGATCCTCAGCCCGGAGAGCGTGTCGGGTGTGCACTGGACGGCCATGCCGACACCGCCGACCTCGATCACCGCGGTGGTCGGGGCGAGGGCGGCGACCGGGCCGGTCACAAAGGCGATCATGCGGTTCGGCCTTTCGTCGCGTGCTGTGCGGCGACCGCCTGCTGGAGGCGGTTCTGTGCGGGCGCCCGCCAGATGTGGCAGATGGCGAGGGCGAGCGCGTCCGCCGCGTCGGCCGGCTTGGGCGGGGCGGAGAGCCGCAGCAGCCGCGTGACCATCGCGCCGACCTGGGCCTTGTCGGCGCGGCCGCTGCCGGTGACGGCGGCCTTGACCTCGCTGGGGGTGTGCAGGGCGACGGGGATGCCGCGCCGGGACGCGCAGAGCATGGCGACCGCGCTGGCCTGGGCGGTACCCATCACCGTACGCATGTTGTGCTGGCTGAAGACCCGCTCCACCGCGACCAGTTCCGGGCGGTATTCGTCGAGCCAGGTCTCGATTCCCTGTTCGACGAGGACGAGCCGCGCGCCGATCTGTTCGTCCGCCGGGGTGCGTACGACTCCGACGCCGAGCATGGTCAGAGACTGCCCGGCCACGCCGTCGACGACCCCTACGCCGCACCGCGTCAGCCCGGGGTCAACACCCAAGACGCGCACAGCCCCTCCTTCCTTCGACAACCGCCTGAAGGCTACCGGCTGCGACTGACAGCACGACCGACCACACGGCCCGGCCGCAGCGGCCCAGGGCTGCGCTGCTGCCTTGCCTCCATGATCACCAACCACCACGATCGGACATATTCGCACGTTTGACCTACGTGCGAATGTTCGATGACTCATTCATCTCGAACGAACAACTCAGTAGGGGGACACATGCGTCGCATGTCCAAGATCGGCGTCACGGGCGCCACGCTCGCTCTTGCCATGGCGGGCCTCAGCTCGCCCGCACAGGCAGCCTCGTCGGACGTCCACCGCGGGAAGACCGGTTGCTTCAGCTGGTCCTGGGCCGAGGGCTGGACCACCACCACGGTGTACTACCGCAACACCTGCTCCTTCGAGTCCTCGATCAACATCTGGTGGCAGGACGGCAAGACCAGCAGGATGAAGAAGGTCACCGCCAAGGGCGGCGCGAAGGGCAGCGTCAAGAACACGGGCAGCTTCAAGCGGGTTGACTGAACGTGATCCCGCATCCCGCTGATTCCTGACACAGCAGGATTCCGAAGAGCGGCCCGCCGGTGTTCCGGCGGGCCGCTGTCCGTCTGCGCCAGGAATCCCGGCCCGCGGAGCAGCCGGCCGCGCCCAACGTGCCGACAGAACCGGCCGGACCGACGGGGTATCCGTCGGTCCGGCCGGTTCTGTCCCAGGTGCGTTGCCTTCGTCAGGCGTCGACCTTCTCCATCACGTCGTCCGAGACGTCGAAGTTGGCGAAGACGTTCTGCACGTCGTCGCTGTCCTCCAGCGCGTCGATCAGCTTGAAGATCTTGCGGGCGCCCTCCTCGTCCAGCTCGACCTGCATGGTCGGGACGAAGTCGGCCTCGGCCGAGTCGTAGTCGATCCCGGCCTCCTGGAGGGCGGAGCGGACCGCGACCAGATCGGTGGCCTCGCTGATGACCTCGAAGTTCTCACCGAGGTCGTTGACCTCCTCGGCACCCGCGTCGAGGACGGCACCGAGCACGTCGTCCTCGGTGAGCCCGGCCTTGGGGACGATCACGACGCCCTTGCGGTTGAACAGGTACGACACCGAGCCCGGGTCGGCCATCGAGCCGCCGTTGCGCGTCATCGCCACGCGGACGTCCGAGGCGGCGCGGTTACGGTTGTCGGTGAGGCACTCGATGAGCACCGCGACACCGTTGGGGCCGTAACCCTCGTACATGATCGTCTCGTAGTCGGCGCCGCCGGCCTCGAGGCCGGCGCCGCGCTTGACCGCCGAGTCGATGTTCTTGTTCGGGACGGAGCTCTTCTTCGCCTTCTGGATGGCGTCGAAGAGCGTGGGGTTACCGTCCGGGTCGGCCCCGCCGGTGCGGGCCGCGACCTCGATGTTCTTGATCAGCTTCGCGAAGAGCTTGCCGCGCTTGGCATCGATCACGGCCTTCTTGTGCTTCGTCGTAGCCCATTTAGAGTGGCCGGACATCTGCCTGTCTCCTTCGCGTAACCGAATACAGAACGAACCCCAGAGATCCTACCGGGATCTCATCCGAGCACCGTGCGCACCATGTCGACGAACAGGGCGTGCACCCGGTGGTCACCGGTCAGCTCGGGGTGGAAGGACGTCGCCAGCGCGTTGCCCTGGCGTACGGCGACGATGTGGCCGTCGTATTCGGCGACGACCTCGGCGGCCGCACCGACGGACTCGACCCAGGGGGCGCGGATGAAGACGCCCTCCACGGGGCCGCCGTCGATGCCGGTGACGTCGACGGACGCCTCGAAGGACTCGTTCTGCCGACCGAAGGCGTTGCGGCGGACGATCATGTCGATACCGCCGAGCGTCTCCTGGCCCGAGCGCGGGTCGAGGATCTTCTCGGCGAGCATGATCAGGCCGGCGCAGGTGCCGTAGACGGGCATGCCTCCCGCGATGCGCTCACGCAGCGGCTCCGTCATGCCGAACAGGTTCGCCAGCTTGGAGATGGTGGTGGACTCGCCGCCCGGGATGACGAGGCCGTCGATGTCGGCGAGTTCCTCGGGGCGCCGGACCGGCCTGGCCACGGCGTCCGCCGCGGCCAGGGCGACCAGGTGCTCCCGTACGTCGCCCTGGAGGGCCAGGACGCCGATCACGGGGGTGGTGCGCAACGAGCTCATCGGGGTCTACCAGCCCCGGTTCGCGTAGCGCTCGGCCTCGGGGAGGGTGTCGCAGTTGATGCCGACCATGGCCTCGCCCAGGTTGCGGGAGGCGTCGGCGATGATCTTCGGGTCGTCGTAGAAGGTCGTGGCCTTCACGATGGCGGCGGCACGCTTGGCCGGGTCGCCGGACTTGAAGATGCCGGAACCGACGAAGACGCCCTCGGCGCCCAGCTGGCGCATCAGCGCGGCGTCGGCCGGGGTGGCGACACCGCCGGCGGAGAACAGCACGACCGGCAGCTTGCCGAGCTCGGCGACCTCCTTGACCAGCTCGTACGGGGCGCGGAGCTCCTTGGCGGCGGCGAACAGCTCGTTGTTGTCGAAGCCGCGCAGCTTGGCGATCTCGTTCTTGATCTGGCGCAGGTGACGGACGGCCTCGACGACATTGCCGGTACCGGCCTCGCCCTTCGAGCGGATCATGGCCGCGCCCTCGGCGATACGGCGCAGCGCCTCGCCCAGGTTGGTGGCACCGCACACGAAGGGGGTGGTGAACGCCCACTTGTCGGAGTGGTTGACCTCGTCGGCCGGGGTCAGGACCTCGGACTCGTCGATGTAGTCGACACCGAGGGACTGCAGGACCTGCGCCTCGACGAAGTGGCCGATGCGGGACTTGGCCATGACCGGGATCGAGACGGCGTCGATGATGCCCTCGATCATGTCCGGGTCGGACATCCGGGCCACGCCACCGTCCTTGCGGATGTCGGCGGGCACGCGCTCCAGGGCCATGACGGCGACGGCACCGGCGTCCTCGGCGATCTTCGCCTGCTCCGGCGTGACAACGTCCATGATCACGCCGCCCTTGAGCTGCTCGGCCATGCCGCGCTTCACGCGCGCGGTGCCGGTCTCGGGGGACTGCGGGGTGGTGGTGGGCGTGGTGGACACGGAGACCTCACTCGGAAGTACGGGACGGGTACGGGACCCACGACAACACAGCGAGCAAACATGGCCGAGCCAGGCCACAGCAAGGGCCAATGGTGAGGCAGTGGCTCATTTTGGGAGAACGTACGGTGAAACGGCACCGCTGAGCAGCGGAGATGTGCTGCCCCGCCGTGCCCTGGAGCGCGGGCGCTAGGCGGGCCGGTCCGCCAGCGCGACCGGCGGCTCGTCGTCCATCTCGAACGCCATCGGGAACGGCGCGTGCCCCGCCAGCCGGAACCACCGCACCTTGCGGTGCCGCCGCAGCGCCCGCGCCGCCCGTACGGCGTCGTTGTGGAACCGCCGCGCCATGGGCACCCGGCGCACCGCGGCGGCCAGCTCACCCGCCGCCTCCTCGCCGCCGGGCGCCTCCCGTACGGCCTCCATCTGCTCCGGCTCCCCGAACACCGCGCGCAACGCCTGGCTCAGCTCGCTCTCAGCGACCTCCCGTTGCTCCTCCTCCGCCTGCCGGGCGGCGTGCGCGGCCTCGTAGAGGACGATCGACGCCGCCGGGTCCAGCACCCCGGACGTGGCCAGCTCCTGGGCGACCGACGCACGGCGCAGCAGCTGCGCGTCGAGCGCGGCGCGGGCGGCGTCGATACGGGCGTGCAGCCGGTCGAGCCGCCCCGCGGTCCAGCTCAGGTAAAGGCCGATCGCGAGCAGGGCTACGGCGATCCAGATCAGGGTTACGGTCACGGGCGCAAAGGCTACCCGGGCGCCGCTGCGCGCCGATTCAGCGCCGCCCGCTCACCCGCGAAGAAGGGAGGCCGCCACAGTGGGGCGAGGACTCGGCAGGCTCCCGGGAAGCGGCACCGGCACGGCGACCCGGCCCTGTGCCGGGCGAGGGCACGGCACGGCGACCCCGCCCTGTGCCGGACGAGGGCACGGCACGGCGACCCCGCCCTGTGCCGGGCGAGGGCACGGCACGGCGACCCCGCCCTGCACCGGACGAGGGCACGGCACGGCGACCCCGCCCTGCACCGGACGAGGGCACGGCACGGCGACCCCGCCCTGCGCCGGACGAGGGCACGGCACGGCGACCCCGCCCTGCGCCGGACGAGGGCACGGCACGGCGACCCGGCCCTGTGCCATGCCCCAGCGCGGCATCGGCACGACTTCCCGTCCAGGCGCGCACCCCCGGCCGCGCCAGGCGCCCCTCAGTCCCGCGACGCCAGCCCCCACCGCGCCCGAAGGCCCGTCGTGCGCTCGTCCGCCGCGACCGATGCCGCGCCGTCCGTGACCGTCTCGTACACCGCCAGGATGTCCGCGCCGACCGTCGACCAGTCGAAGCGCCGCACATGGGCGCAGCCCCGCTCCCGCAGCTCCGCGCGGCGGGTCTCGTCGCCGAGGAGGCGGATCGCCGCGTCCGCGAGGGCGTCGGCGTCCTCGTTGGCGAACAACTCGCCCGCCGCACCCTGGTCCAGGACCTGCGCGAACGCGTCCAGGTCGCTGGCCAGCACCGGCGCGCCCGCCGACAGCGCCTCGACCAGGATGATCCCGAAGCTCTCGCCGCCCGTGTTGGGCGCCACGTACACGTCCACGCTGCGCAGCAGCCGCGCCTTGTCCTCGTCGCTGACCATGCCGAGGAACTCCACGCGCTGCCGCATCTCCGCGGGCAGCGACGCGACGGCCTCCTCCTCGTCACCGCGTCCGGCGACCAGCAGCCGGGCCCCCGGGCGGGCCTCCAGGATCTTCGGGAGGGCCTTCATCAGCACGGGCAGCCCCTTGCGCGGCTCGTCGATCCGCCCGATGAAGCCGAGCGTCTCCCCCTGCCACGACGCCTTCGGCTCGGCCCGCGCGAAGAAGTCCACGTCGACGCCGTTCGGGATGACCACCGCGTCACCGCCCAGGTGCTCCACCAGGGTCCGCCGCGCGTACTCGCTCACCGCGATCCGTGCGCTGATCTTCTCCAGCGCGGGCTGCAGGATCGGATACGCCGCGATCATCGCCCGCGACCGGGGGTTCGACGTGTGGAACGTGGCGACGATCGGCCCCTGCGCCGCCCAGCAGGCCAGCAGCCCCAGCGACGGCGAAGCCGGCTCATGGATGTGGATCACGTCGAACGTGCCGTCGTGGAGCCACCGCCGCACCCGCGCCGCCGACAGGAACCCGAAGTTCAGCCGGGCCACCGACCCGTTGTACGGCACAGGCACGGCTCGCCCCGCCGACACGACGTACGGCGGCAGCGGCGTCCCGTCGTCGGCCGGGGCCAGCACCGACACCTCGTGCCCGAGGCCGGTCAGATGCTCCGCCAGGTCACGGATATGGAACTGAACGCCGCCCGGCACGTCCCAGGAGTACGGGCAGACGATGCCGATCCTCACATCGGCCCCTTCGCGGGATCCAGGTCGGCGAGCCACAGCCGCTGGAGCATGTGCCAGTCCTCCGGATGGTCGGCGATCCCTTCGGCGTAGGCATCGGCCAGCGCCTGTGTCATCACTGACGTCTTCGCGGCCCGCGTACCTGACTCCGGTACGTCGACCGGCGGATACACCCGCCCTCTAGTCACCGGGGCGTCCTCGTACCACAGCGTCACCGGCAGCAGCAGCGCCCCGGTCTGCTGGGCCAGCAGCGCGGGCCCGGCGGGCATCCGAGCCGTCTCGCCGAAGAAGTCCACCTCGACCCCGGACTCCGACAGGTCACGGTCCGCGACCAGGCAGACCAGGCCGCCCTCCCGCAGCCGCCGCGCCAGCCTCCCGAAGGCCGCCCCGCCGGTGTGCGGCAGCACCTCCATGCCCAGCGACTCCCGGTACGCCACGAACCGGTCGTACAGCGTCTCCGGCTTCAGCCGCTCCGCGACCGTCGTGAACGGCACACCGAGCGTACGCGTCACCCACACCCCGGCCAGGTCCCAGTTCGCGAGGTGCGGCAGCGCCAGAATCACACCGTTGCCGGCCTCCAGCCCGTCCTTCAGGTAGTGCACGTCCTTGATGTCGACGGCCCGCTCGACCCGCTCGGCGCTCCACGTCGGCAGCCGGAACGACTCCATCCAGTAGCGCATGTACGAGCGCATACCGGCCTTCGACAACTCCGCCAGCCGCGCCGGCGTGGCGTCGGGCACCACCCGCGCCAGGTTGGCCTCCAGCCGCAGCACGCCCTTGCCCCGCCGCTTCCACGCCGTGTCGGCGATCCGCCGCCCCAGTCCGGCCGCGACCGGCTCCGGGAGCTTCTTCACCGTCCCCCAGCCAAGCCCGTACAGCGCGTCGGTCAGCCGGTCCCTCGCCCCGCTCATGACGTGGCCTCACTCCCCCTCGGAGAACCGCCGCCGGCCTCCGCGTCCGCCTCCGCGGCCTCACGGCGCACCGTCACCACCCGCTGCCCCAGCGTCAACGCACTGCCCGCCGCCACGATCCACAGGGCGATCGGCAGCAGGATCTGGATGCCCGGCACGCCGAACCCGTGCAGCCCGGCCAGCCCCGCCGCGACCAGCGAGATCACCAGCCGCTCGGCCCGCTCCACCAGCCCGTTCACCGCGACCGGCAGCCCGATCGACTCCCCGCGCGCCTTCGTGTACGACACGACCTGGCCACTCGCCAGGCAGAAGATCGACACGGCACACAGCACGTTGTCGTCACCCCCGCCCGCGTACCAGAGCGCGAAACCGCCGAAGATCGCCCCGTCCGCCACCCGGTCCAGCGTCGAGTCGAGGAACGCGCCCCACCGGCTGGAGACCCCGGCCTGACGTGCCATGTTGCCGTCGACGAGGTCGGAGAACACGAACAGCGTGATGACGATCGTGCCCCAGAAGAACTCCCCGCGCGGGAAGAAGACCAGCGCTCCCGCCACGACACCCGCCGTGCCGACGAGCGTGACCGCGTCCGGGCTCACCCCGCGGCGGAGCAGAAACGCGGCGAACGGCGTGAGAACACGCGTGAAGAAAGCACGCGCGTACTTGTTCAGCATGGCCTTCCCGAGGGGTAGGTGGTGCCGCGCGGCCACTTCGGCCACCGGCGGGCCCATCGTAGTCACGGACCGCCCCGCCATCCCCGCGGGCACCCGCACCACCCCTCCGACGTCGGCCGATGTCCGACGTATGGACGCAGCCCCAACGGAGTGGAAAGCTCGAAGAACGACCGCGGGCACCACCGGAGCAGCCCCGCCGGGCTGGGGCCATGCCCACCCGCTCCCCCGCGCCCGCGCCCCCCACCTCACCGTCCAACAGCGATCGGGAGGAAGAACCATGGGCGACAAGGCGAACACCCACCCCGGGGCCGCCGGCAGGGCAGTAACGGCCGACCAGCCCTCATCCATCAGGAACGTGGTGCTGGTCGGCCACAGCGGCTCCGGCAAGACCACCCTCGTCGAGGCCCTCGCCCTCACCGCGGGCGCCGTCAACCGGGCCGGCCGCGTCGAGGACGGCTCCTCACTCTCCGACTACGACGAGATCGAACACCGCCAGCAGCGGTCGGTACAGCTCTCCCTCGTCCCCGTCGAATGGGGCGGCTGCAAGATCAACCTCCTGGACGCCCCCGGATACGCCGACTTCGTCGGCGAACTCCGCGCCGGCCTGCGCGCCGCGGACGCCGCCCTCTTCGTCGTCTCCGCGGCCCAGGAGGCCGACGCCGTCGCCGGCTCCACCCGCCTCGTATGGGATGAGTGCGCGGCGGTCGGCATGCCCCGGGCCATCGTCGTCACCCATCTCGACACGGCCCGCACCGACTTCGACCAGCTCACCCGCATCTGCGGCGAGATCTTCGGCGGCGACGACCCCGACGCGGTCCTCCCCCTCCACCTGCCCGTCCTCGGCCCCGAAGCCCCCGACGGACACGCCCCGGCCACCGGCCTCACCGGCCTCCTCACCCGCAAGATCTTCGACTACTCCTCCGGTGAACGGAAGGAAAACCCCCCGGACGACACCCAACTCCCCCTCATCGAGGACGCCCGGAACCGCCTTATCGAAGGCATCATCGCCGAGAGCGAGGACGAGTCCCTCATGGACCGCTACCTCGGCGGCGAGGACATCGACCTCAAGACCCTCATCGACGACCTCGAGAAGGCGGTCGCCCGCGGCACCTTCCACCCCGTACTCGCCGCCGCCCCGGCCGCCCCCGGCGGAAAACAGGGCCTCGGCACCGTCGAACTCCTCGACCTCATCACCCGAGGCTTCCCCACCCCCCTGGAACGCCCCGCACCGGACGTCACCACCCCGCAGGGCACGTCCCGCCCCGCGCTCGGCTGCGACCCCGACGGCCCCCTCGCCGCCGAGATCGTCAAGACCACCTCCGACCCGTACGTCGGCCGGATCTCCCTCGTACGCGTCTTCTCCGGCACCCTCCGCCCCGACGAGACCGTCCATGTCTCCGGACACGGCCTCGCCGACCGTGGCCACGAGGACCACGATGTCGACGAGCGCATCGGCGCGCTCTTCGCCCCCTTCGGCAAACAGCAGCGCCAGATGAACCGCTGCATCGCAGGCGACCTCGCCTGCGTCGCCAAACTGTCCCGCGCCGAGACCGGCGACACTCTCTCCGCCAAGGACGACCCGCTCCTCATGGAGCCCTGGACCATGCCCGACCCGCTCCTACCCCTCGCCATCCAGGCCCGCAGCAAGGCCGACGAGGACAAGCTCTCCCAGGGCCTGGCCCGGCTCGCCGCCGAGGACCCCACCATGCGCCTGGAACAGAACCAGGACACCCACCAGGTCGTCCTCTGGTGCCTCGGCGAGGCCCACATGGACGTCGCCCTCGAGCGGCTCCGCAACCGCTACGGAGTCCAGGTCGACGCCGTCCCCCACAAGGTCGCCCTCCGCGAGACCTTCGGCGACCGCGCCGCGGCCCGCGGACGCCACGTCAAACAGTCCGGCGGCCACGGCCAGTACGCCATCTGCGACATCCAGGTGGAACCCCTGCCGCCCGGCTCCGGCATCGAGTTCGTCGACAAGGTCGTCGGCGGAGCGGTACCCCGCCAGTTCATCCCGTCCGTCGAGAAGGGCGTCCGCTCCCAGGCCGCCCGCGGCGTCGCCGCCGGGTACCCCCTCGTCGACATCCGCGTCACCCTCGTCGACGGCAAGTCCCACTCCGTGGACTCCTCCGACGCCGCCTTCCAGACCGCCGGCGCCCTGGCTCTGCGCGAAGCCGCCGCCGACACCTCCATCAACCTCCTGGAACCCGTCTCCGAAGTCCAGGTCCTCGTCCCCGACGAGTACGTCGGGCCCGTCATGAGCGACCTGTCCGGCCGCCGCGGCCGCGTCGTCGGCACCGAACAGGCCGCCCCCGGACAGACCCTCGTCCGCGCCGACGTCCCCGAGCTCGAGATCGGCCGGTACGCCGTCGACCTCCGCTCCCTCTCCCACGGCACCGGCCGCTTCAACCGCGCCTACGCGCGCCACGAGGCCATGCCGACCCACGTCGCCGAGAAGATCCGCGAACAGAACCACGAACGCTCCACCCGCTGACCCCGAGCACCCCTCACCAGGGAGCACGGCCGCCCGCCACCCCCTCCGGCGGGCGGCCTTCGCCCGTTCCCCGTCTCCCTGACGTACACCCCCACTCCCCGATAGGCTGTAGTGCCCAGCTCAGCAAGTGTGCGAGGCCGCCGAGTTGGGAAAGGCCGCAGTGCGGGGAACAAGGGGTTGCGGCACACGCGTCGATGGGGGCGGCAGTGACAATGGACAGTTTCGGCCCCGGGGCACAGGTCCCGCTCCAGGGCTCGGACGGACAGACGGCGGCCACGAACGCGCTGGCCTCCGCCGCGTACCGGGACAGCCCGGTCGAGGACATCCTCAAAGCCAACAACGACTGGTACGAATCAACCGTCAAGAAGGGCAAGTTCTCCCTCTTCGAGCCCAACCTCGGCGAGGCCTTCTCCCGCGCGGTGGTCATCCGCATGCTCGGCGGCGGACGCAAACCCGTCATCCAGTCCTTCGGCACCGAACCCCAGCCGGTCGTCGAACACTGCCTCGCCGCCAACCGCATCCGCAGACAACGCGACCTCCGCCTCACCCTCATCACCCTCTTCTGCGGCGTGGCCTTCCTCCCCGGCCTCCTCATCTGGCTGCTCGTCTTCCAGCTGCGCCGCACCATGGCCGGCGCGGCCGGCAAACGCGCCGGCGCCACCGGCACTGCGCTCCTCCTCGGCGCCGGCGCCCTGGCCGTACTCGTACTGATCAAGCTGCCGACGACCGGCTTCCTGTCGCTCTACGTACGCGCCATGCTCATCGCGCCGGTCATCGGCTGGTTCCTCGCCAAGCACATCTGCGAAACCACCGCCAAGGACCTCCGCGCCCGCTGGGAGGCCCTCCTCAGCGGCGGCGGCGTCGCCGCCAAGATCCCGGAAGCCGTCCCCCAGAACCCCGGCGAGACCGCCGCCGAGGAACTCCGCCAGTCCCTCGAGAAGCTCACCGCCGAACAGCGCTCCAATGTCGTCTTCTACGCCGGCCCCCGCGGCATACTCGGCATGGGCACCCGCTGGGGCGGCTGGCACCTGGCCGAAGAGCTCAAACCCCGCGACGGCAAGGAGATCCACGCCTTCCGCACCTGGGACGTCATACGCCCCATCCACGACCAGCTGAAACTCCTGGAACGCGGCTCGCTCAAGAGCGGCTTCCCCACCCCGTCGGTCAAGCACTGGGTCGTGGTCCCCGTCGGCGACGGCGCGAAGGAAGTCGCCCGCCCCGACGGCGAGGACACCGTCATGTACCAGGTGAAGCCGCACGAGATCCAGCGCATCTGCAACGAGAACCAGTTCGGCAAGGGCAACCGCCACTACCTCGGCGTGCAGTTCGTCCTCTGGGACGGCCAGCTCGTCCTCACCATGCTGGTCACCGTCACGACCCTGCTGCACACCCTCCGTATCGAGGTCTCCGGGCACGCCCTCGGCCCGGTCCACTCCCTCTTCATGGGCAAGCCCGCCGCCAAGACCAAGGAAGTCTCCAAGACCGTTCGCTTCTGGGAGACAAGAGAGATCAAACTCCCCCTCGTCGAGACCAACGAGGTGGTCCGACTGGCCGTCCGCGCCCCGCTCACCTGGTTCCCGCCGGTCCTCGACTTCCTCGGCGGCAAACTCGTCCTTCCCGAGCCCTTCGGCCTCCGCCACGCCTGGGCCGGGGCACCCTGGCGCGACCGCTTCATGGCCGACGACGTCATCCGCGCGTCCACGCCCGTGATGCGCGCCGTCCACGCCGCGACGGTCAAGATGCTCGACGAACACGGCGTGGACACCAGCTCCATCGCCGACAGCAGCTTCACCGCCGACCCGGCCCCGAAGAAGGCCGACGTGTACGACGCCTGATCAGGCCGCGGGCCACGCCTCCGCGAGCATCCGCCGTGTGTCGGCCAGCAACTGCGGCAGCACCTTGGTGTGGGCGGTGACCGGCATGAAGTTGGTGTCGCCGCCCCAGCGCGGCACGATGTGCTGATGCAGGTGAGCGGCGATACCGGCACCGGCGGCGTCACCCTGGTTGATGCCCAGGTTGAACCCGTGCGCGCCGGAAGCGGTCCGCAGCGCGGTCATTCCACGCTTGGTGAACTCGGCGAGCTCGACGGTCTCGGCCTCGCTCAGGTCGGTGTAGTCGGCAACATGCCGGAACGGCACGATCATCATGTGTCCGCCGTTGTACGGGTAGAGGTTCAGCACCGCGTAGACGGTCTCGCCCCGGGCGACGATCAAGCCGTCCTCGTCGGACTTGGCCGGAATCGAGCAGAATGGACAGCCGTCGCCGGCCCCCGAGCCGGTGGGCTTGTTCTCCCCCTGGATGTAGGCCATCCGATGAGGGGTCCACAGGCGCTGGAACGCGTCCGGCGTCCCCACTCCGATCTGCTGCTCCGGCTCATTCGTCATGCGGATCAGCATATGGGCTACGCGCGACGACGGATGCGCCGAGGGGCGGTACCCGGCCGGGTACCGCCCCTGGGCTACGCCCGCCTACGCAGGGAGCACGTCACACCTGAACGCGGCGCTCCACCACATCGAGGAGCTTGGCGATGGCCTCGCCCTTGGGGATGCCGTTCTCCTGCGAGCCGTCGCGGTAGCGGAAGGAGACCGTGCCTGCGCTCATGTCGTCGTCACCGACGATGATCATGAACGGGACCTTCAGCTTCTGGTGGTTGCGGATCTTCTTCTGCATCCGGTCCGAGGATGCGTCCACCTCGACCCGCAGGCCCTTCTTCTTCGCCTCGGCGGCGAAGTCCTGCAGGTACGGGACGTGAGCGTCGCCCACCGGGATGCCTACCGCCTGGACCGGGGCCAGCCACGGCGGCATGGCACCCGCGTAGTGCTCGAGCAGCACGGCGAAGAAACGCTCGATCGAACCGAACAACGCGCGGTGGATCATGACCGGGCGCTGCTTGGTGCCGTCGGCAGCCGTGTACTCGAGGTCGAAGCGCTCCGGCAGGTTGAAGTCCAGCTGCACGGTCGACATCTGCCAGGTGCGACCGATCGCGTCCTTCGCCTGGACGGAGATCTTCGGGCCGTAGAACGCCGCGCCGCCCGGGTCCGGGGTGAGGGGCAGGCCCTGCTTCTCGGCCACCTGGCGAAGGGTCTCGGTGGCCTCCTCCCAGATCTCGTCCGACCCGACGAACTTGGTCTCGTCCTTGGTGGACAGCTCCAGGTAGAAGTCGGTCAGGCC
This sequence comes from Streptomyces sp. TRM49041, assembly GCF_008271805.1. Classification (GTDB taxonomy): domain Bacteria; phylum Actinomycetota; class Actinomycetes; order Streptomycetales; family Streptomycetaceae; genus Streptomyces. The sequence goes on along the minus strand of NZ_VSRY01000159.1, from coordinate 70,760 downwards.
GTAGTCGCGCAGCAGGTTCAGGACGAAGGTGAGCGTCTTGTCGAGCTCCTCCGCCATCTGCTCCTTGGTGCAGTAGATGTGCGCGTCGTCCTGTGTGAAGCCCCGGGCGCGGGTCAGGCCGTGCACGACGCCCGACTTCTCGTACCGGTACACGGTCCCGAACTCGAACAGCCGCAGCGGCAGCTCACGGTACGAGCGGCCCCGCGCGTCGAAGATCAGGTTGTGCATCGGGCAGTTCATGGGCTTGAGGTAGTAGTCCACGCCCTCGTCGAGCTGCATGGGGGGGTACATGCCGTCGGCGTACCAGTCCAGGTGCCCGGACTTCTCGAAGAGCTTGCCCTTGGTGGCGTGCGGCGAGTAGACGAACTCGTAGCCCTCTTCCTCGTGCCGACGGCGCGAGTAGTCCTCCATGACCCGGCGGATGATGCCGCCGCGCGGGTGGAAGACGGCGAGGCCGGAGCCGATCTCCTCCGGGATGGAGAAGAGGTCCAGTTCAGAACCCAGCTTGCGGTGGTCGCGCTTCTCCGCCTCGGCCAGGAAGTCCAGGTGTGCCTTCAGCTCGTCCTTGGACGGCCAGGCGGTGCCGTAGATGCGCTGGAGCATCGGATTCTTCTCGCTGCCGCGCCAGTACGCGGCGGCGTTGCGCATGAGCTTGAATGCCGGGATCGCGCGGGTGCTGGGCAGGTGCGGACCCCTGCACAGGTCCTTCCAGCACAGCTCGCCGGTCTTGGCGTCCAGGTTGTCGTAGATGGTCAGCTCGCCGGCGCCCACCTCGACGTCCGCGCCGTCGTCGCTGGACGCGGAACCCTTGAGTCCGATGAGTTCCAGCTTGTACGGCTCGTTCGCGAGCTCGTCGCGGGCGGCCTCGTCGGTCACCACGCGGCGGGCGAACTTCTGGCCGCGCTTCTGGATCTCCTGCATCTTCTTCTCGATGCGCTTGAGGTCCTCGGGCGTGAACGGCTTCTCGACGTCGAAGTCGTAGTAGAAGCCGTCCTTGACCGGCGGGCCGATGCCCAGCTTGGCCTCCGGGAAGAGCTCCTGGACGGCCTGGGCCATGACGTGCGCGGTGGAGTGGCGCAGGATGCCGAGACCGTCCTCGGAGGAGATCTCGACGCCCTCGACGGCCTCGCCGTCCTTGATCTCGTACGCGAGGTCCTTCAGCTCGCCGTCCACACGGGCCGCGACGATGGTGCGCTCACCGGCGAAGAGGTCGGCGGCCGTAGTGCCCGTCGTCACCACGCGCTCTTCCCGCTCGGAATCGCGTTGGATGATCACACGGACGTCTGACACCGGTCTCTCCTGACTGAAGGGGGAGCACGCCCGGCGACGGGCGCGCACATGTAGTACGGAATGGTACCGAGCCGCCGTACCCCCTCGCGAAACGGTTTGCGTCCGCCTCGGCACTCCTCGTCGGCTAGTCCTCACCGAGGGACTTCATCAGCCGTTCCCGCTCCGCGTCGTCCACCTGGACCGGTTCCACTCCGTACGCGCCGGTGAGCCGTCGGAAGCCGCCCGTGCTCTCCAGACGCCCGGAGACGCGGATGGGGATCCCGGCGAGATGGGCGTGGGCGGCTGTGCGGTAGGCGTCCTCGTCGAGGATGACACGCAGATGAGGTACGTCGGCGCCGGTCAGGACGCGGAGGCGGATCGTTCCGGCGCCGTGGTGGCCGGAACGGCGGAGGCGGGTGACGGTGCCGGTGACGTGGGCGGGTACGGAGGGCTCGTCACGGAGGTAGCGGGCGGAGGCCACGCGGAGGGCGGGGAGGTCGCCGGGGGTGAACTCGACGGGTTCGGGGAGGGTGGCGCAGCCGGTGGGGGCGCCGGTGGCGGGGGCCCAGGCGAGGGTGACGGTGGCGCCTTCGGTGCCGTGGACGAGGGCGATGAGGGCCTCGGTGAGTTCACGGCCGGCGCCGGCGGCGACGGCGGTGTCGAAGGCGTCGGGACGGCCGGTGGCGCGCTGGTAGTCGACGGCGTCGCGGGTGGCGTGGAGGCCGTGGTGAAGGCGTTCGGTGACGGGGCGGCCGGGGTCGACGGGGACGAAGGCGGTGAGGCCGTGGGGGGCGCCGGGTGCGGTGCCGACGAGGACGTCGTCGATGAGGGCCCGGGCGTGGTCGCGGTGGCGGGCGCCGTGGTGGCGGGCGTGGCGGTGGACGGCGAGTGCGGCGGCGAGGAGGACCTGGCGGGCCGCGGTGCGGAGGCGGTCCTGGGTGCTCCAGGGGGTGGCGTCCGGGGCGGTGGGCCGGGCGGTGTCGCGGTTCCAGCGGATCTCGTCGCTGGGGAGGGTGAGGCAGGTGAGGATGTCGCGGGCGGAGGGTGCCGCGCTGCGGGTGAGGGCGGCGAGGGCTTCGGTGAGGAGGTCGTCGCAGTCGGGGAAGGCGCGGCTGGTGGGGACGAGGAGGCTGGTGGGGGTGGTGCCGGGGCCGGGCGGGGTCCAGCGGGTGCATTGGCCGGTGGCGCTGCCGTGGGGCTGCCAGCCGTGGCGGCGGAGGAGGGCTCCGAGGACGACGGGGTCGATGTCGGTCGGCCGGTGTGGCATCAGGGTGTCCCTCCCGCCCCTACGCGGTTCATGATCTCGCAGAGCGCCCGGTCGTCGAAGATCCGTGTGGTCGGTACGCGGACGGTGGTGCGGCGCCTGCCGGTGACGGGGTGGCCGGCGAGGTTGGTCCAGTAGCAGCAGTGGCGCAGGTCGAGCCGGTCGTGAGCGGCGCGGAGCCAGTCGCCCTGGGTGCGGGGGACGAGCATGACGACGAGGATCTTGTGTACGGCGACGGGGGTGCGGGCGAGCTTCACCAGGTGGTCGTTGTCGAGGGTGAAGGAGAAGGCGGGGCCCGGGGGGTGTGGGGGGATCTGGTAGGTCGCCTTGAGCTGGACCTTGATGGTGACTTCGTCGTCGACGGTGTGCCCGGGGGCGCTGTGGCTGATGTGCCAGTCGATGCCGTTGTCGGGGAAGGGCTGGGAGAGCGTGCATCCTGCGGCGGCCACGACGGCGTGGAGGTAGCCGACCTGGAGGGTCTCCATGCAGGCGGTGGTGGCGAGCGCGCCGCGGAGGGGTGGGGCGTGCTGGGTGCCGGGGTCGGGCTGCGCGGCGAGCGCCATGGCTCTTCGGGCCTTCCGGGCTGGCTTTGCGTCAGTGGGGTTGCGTCTCATGTCTGTTGTGACCGGGCGGCGTACGGGACAAACGGTCCGGGTATCACCGATTCGGGCAGGGGATCGGACCATCTGCCGGTGATGTACGAGGAGTTCGGGCTATGGCGAGCTGGTTCGAGGGGCCTCTGGCGGCATTCGACACGGAGACGACGGGAGTCGACGTCGAGCGGGACCGGATCGTTTCGGCGGCCGTGGTGGTGCAGGACGCCGAGGGTGGTCGGTTGCGGACGACGCGTTGGCTGGTGAATCCGGGTGTTCCGGTGCCGTCGGCGGCGACGGAGGTGCACGGTCTGACGGACGATCATCTGCAGCGGCACGGGCGGTGGCCGGCGCCGGTGGTGGAGGAGATAGCCCGGCTGCTGGCGGAGCAGTGTGCGGCGGGGCGGCCGTTGGTGGTGATGAACGCGCCGTTCGATCTGACATTGCTGGACCGTGAGTTGCGACGGCACCGGGCGTCGTCGTTGGCGCGGTATCTGCAGAACACGCCGTTGTGCGTGCTGGATCCGCGGGTGCTGGACAAGCATCTCGACCGGTACCGGAAGGGCCGTCGCACATTGACCGACCTGTGTGCGCACTACGAGGTGGCGCTGGACGGGGCGCATGACGCGGCGGCGGACGCGGCGGCGGCGCTGGGGGTCGTACGGGCGGTGGGGCGTCGGTTCGCGGCGCGGCTGGACGAGTTGTCGGTGGCGGAGCTGCATACGCGGCAGGCGGTGTGGCATGCGGCGCAGGCGCGGGGGTTGCAGGCGTGGTTCGCGCGGAACGGGTCGGAGGAGGCGGTGGATCCGGCGTGGCCGTTGCGGCCGGAGCAGTCGGCGGCGGCGGCGTGAGGCGTGCGCATGAGGCGTGCGCCGGGAACAGAAACAGGTCCCGGGAAATGCGACAAGGCCGGTCCGCGTATGCAAGACCGGCCTTTTCCGTGGGCGATACTGGGTTCGAACCAGTGACCTCTTCGGTGTGAACGAAGCGCTCTCCCGCTGAGCTAATCGCCCGGGAACGCACTGAACCATACAGGTCCTGGCGGGTTTCGTTCAAACCGCTTTCAGGTGGGCGGTGAGCCGCGGTGTCCGGTGCGCGTCATCAGGTGACGGCGAGACCGCAGGGATATGCCGAAGGCCCTGGAGATCGGTGATCTCCAGGGCCTTCGGTCCGGGTGGTGGGCGATACTGGGTTCGAACCAGTGACCTCTTCGGTGTGAACGAAGCGCTCTCCCACTGAGCTAATCGCCCGGGCGCACCGCAAACATTACCGCATGTCAGCGGGTGCTCTGACCGGGGTCGGTGATGCCGGTGGGGGCCCGTCGGGTCACCTGTCGATCTTCCAGGGCATGACGATGCCGAACTTCCACACGTAGATGCCGATCAGCACGCCGGTGATGATCAACCCGGTGGTGGTGAGGATGATGTTGCGGCGTCGTACGCGAGGGTCGAGTGCGCGCTGTGCGGCTTCGGTGACCTTGCGCTTGGTCCAGCGCAGCACGAGCTGCGCCCAGACGAATTCGGTGGCCCAGATGGCCATGCCGGCGAAGATCACGAACCAGCCGGGTCCGGGCAGCGGCAGCATGATCACGCCGACCACGACGACAGCGAGGCCGATGAGGAAGACGCCGACCTGCCAGCTGACATGGAGGGTCCGGCGGGCCTTGATGAAGCCGGGCGCTCTTGAGCCGAGCGGCCGCCCCATGGCCGCTTCGGTGGTCACGTCCGTGGTCACGCCCGGGGCCGTGTCCCCCGCAGCGGGCGCGCCGGTCGCCGACCGGGCGACCTCTCCCCGCTCGTCACTCTCCGCCTTCATAAAGGCCAACCTACCCGACGAACGGCGTCGAGTGGGCTACCGAAATAGACCTATAACCCCTGGTTACACACCGCCAAACGAGGTACCCCAAGCATCACAAAACGGTCAGAGGGGTTTACAACGGCACCGTAGGTGGGATGTCGATTTCGCCGACGTGCGAATCCCCGAGCGCACACTGAGCGAAAGGCCATGGCGCTTATGAACACCACGGTCAGCTGCGAGCTGCACCTGCGCCTCGTTGTATCGAGCGAGTCATCACTGCCTGTTCCGGCGGGCCTGCGGTATGACACGGCCGATCCGTATGCCGTGCACGCCACCTTCCACACCGGCGCCGAGGAGACGGTCGAGTGGGTCTTCGCCCGCGATCTTCTCACCGAAGGGCTGCACCGGCCCACGGGCACCGGCGACGTCAGAGTCTGGCCGTCCCGCAGCCACGGCCAGGGCGTCGTCTGCATCGCGCTGAGTTCCCCGGAGGGCGAGGCCCTGCTCGAGGCCCCGGCGCGGGCCCTGGAGTCGTTCCTGAAGCGGACCGACGCGGCGGTGCCGCCCGGCACCGAACACCGTCACTTCGACCTCGATACGGAGCTCTCGCACATCCTGGCCGAAAGCTGAGCCGGAAGGGAGCCTTCCGGCGCCGTCCGACTCGGGGCGACGGCGCCGGTACGCCCTCCTGTGGCCGCGGCACGCGGGCCGCGGGAGGGTGAACACGGTAAACGGGGGCACCGTCACCGCGCATCGTCGCGGTGACGGCGCCCCCGTGCTTGTTCCGGCCGTGTTCGGAGGTGACCCGGGGGCGCCGCGGGCAAGCCGCTAGAGTCAGCGGAACCGTCGGGCGCCCGCCCGCGGCAGGCCAGGGAGCGGAAGCGTGCTGATCCCCCACGACACCCGGATCGCCCTCGACACCGTCGTCGACCTGATGAACACGGCGCCGGAAGGGGGCCGCAGCGAGGAGCTCGGGGACGTACCGTCGCTGTACGCGTTCGTGGAGGGACACCAGATCAGCGGCGTCGGCGAGCTGGGGCCGCAGGACCTGCGAGCGGTGCGGGCCGTACGGAGCGGATTCACCGAGGTGTTCGCGGCGCCCGACGCACGGACGGCGGCCGGGCTGATCAACCAGCTGGTGGCGGCCGCCGGCACCACACCGCAGCTCACCGACCACGACGGCTACGACTGGCACGTCCACTACTTCGCCCCGGGCGCCTCGGTCGCCGACCACCTCGCGGCCGACTGCGGCATGGCACTCTCGTTCATCCTGGTGGCGGGCGAGCGGGAGCGGCTGCGGCGGTGCGAGGCGCCGGACTGCGGGCGGGCGTTCGTCGACCTGTCGCGCAACCGGTCGCGCCGCTACTGCGACAGCCGCACCTGCGGCAACCGGCTGCACGTGGCGGCCTACCGGGCGCGCCGCAGGGAGGCGGCGGCCGGCTGAGCCGGTGGGCGGTCCGACTCCGCGCCGTAGCGGGTTCACAGCAGGAAGAGGTCGTGCACCGACGCCATCAGGAGAAGGACGCCGATCACCGTCAGGAAGATCATGAGCGGTGGCTGGGAGAGCGCGAACAGGCAGCCGCGCGGTTCTTCGGTGGTGGCGGGGTTCTGCTCCCGCGAGGTATCGAGCATCTCGGGGCCGATCATGGCGTAACCGACAGCCCGGCCCTGACTCAACAGGCCCCACAAAAAGGGCAGTTCGCCGCATAGCTCCGGTGACCGCCACCAGGGCGCCGCCCACCGCCACCCTTTCGCGCCACCCCGTGTCACCGCCTCTCGGGACGGTGACGTCAGATTCCGTGCTTCTTGAGGATGGCCTCGATCTCGCTGAAGTCGTCGGCGGGTGCGTCCTTCTTCGTACGGCGGGGCCCGCCCTCCAGGGAGGGCTTCGCGGCGCCCGGCGCCACGGCGCCCGGCCGCTCCGCTCCGGCCGCCGCCCCGCGCTCCTCGCGCTCCTTGCGGCCGCCCCTGCGCCGCTCGACCGCCCGGGTGCTGGAGAACAGCAGCCAGGACGCCCCGAGCACGCCGAAGCCGGCCCACGCCACCGGGCTGAACGCCGTGTCGGCCAGCCACTGGACGGCGCCGGTCATCACCAGCCCCAGAGGTACCAGCGAGTAGGCGGCGATGCGGGTCGCGGCGAGGAAGCGGCGGCGGTACGCGGTGATCGCCGCGATGCCCAGTCCCGCCGCGGACACCGCGGAACAAATGGTCTCGGCAAGCATGCGGTCCTCCAGCCGTGGGCGTCGCGTCCCTTCCATCCTGCATCGCCCGGGTACGCGGTGGCCACGGTCCCGCGGGCACGGCCCGGAGATCTCCGGGAGATCTCCGGGCCCGCCTCCTCCCCAGGTCCCGGTTGGGACGCGGATCGGCGGGCTGGAAGACTGAGACCATGAGCGACTCCACCACCGACCACACCGCGCTGCCCGTCGTCCTCGACGTCTGGTGCGACCTGCAGTGCCCGGACTGCCGGACCGCGCTGGAGGACCAGCGCGCGCTGCGGGAGCGTTACGGCGACCGGCTGGAGGTGCGGCTGCGCCACTTCCCGCTGGAGAAGAACAAGCACGCCTACGCCGCCGCCCAGGCCGCCGAGGAGGCCCTGGCGCAGGGCGAGGGCAGGGCGTACGCGGAGGCGGTCCTGGCGCGGGTGGAGGATCTGAGCACCAAGGGCGAGACGTTCCTGCTGGAGGTGGCGCGGGAGCTGGGCCTGGACGACGAGGAGTTCGACACCGCCCTGATCGACGGCCGGCACCTCCTGATCGTCGACGCCGACCAGGCCGAGGGCAAGGCCCTGGGCGTCACCGGCACGCCCACGTACATGATCGGCGGCGAGCGCCTGGACGGCGGCAAGAGCCAGGAGGGCCTCCGCGCCCGCATCGAGGAGATCGCGGACCGCCTGCTCGCGGAGGGCCGGCGGACGCGGCCCGGCCGTCAGTAGAGCTGCTTCTCGTAGTCGATGAGTGCCGGGCGGTAGCCGAGTGCGCTGTACGGGGTGCGCGGCGGGGCGGCGTCCGGGGCGACCCGGAGGGCCAGGCGGCGGGCGCCGGAGGAGCGGGCGGTCTGTTCGGCGAAGTGGAGAAGGGCGCGGCGGTAGCCCTTGTGGCGCTCGGCCTCCGTGACCGCGATCTGCCGCACGCACGGCACCCACTCCCCCGGCGCCAGCTCGCGTCGGCCCGTCAGCAGGTGGCCGAGCCGCACACCGTCCCGTACGGCGACGTGGAGGGCGGTGTCCTCGGTCGCGGGGCCGCCGGGGAGCGGGGGCTCGGGGAGGGATGCCCGGGTGGCGTGCGGGTCGGCGCTCCGCAACCGCCCGGACTCCGCCTCCGTCATGGGCAGTATCTCCAGGCCGGGCGGAGGCGGCTCGGGGGCGGTCCCGTCGAGATCCTTGACGAGGATGTGGCCGTGTTCCGTGTAGCCGAGCGCGGTGGCCAGACGCCGGGCCGCGGCGGCGTCGTCGCCGGCCGGTACGGAGATCCGGATCCGGTCGCAGCGCCAGCCCCGCAGCACCTCCTCGGCGGCGAGTGCGGCCACCGTGCCCCGGCCGCGCCCGCGGTCCGCCTCCTCCACATGGAGGGCGCGGATGGTGCCCACGGTGCGGCCCTGTCCGCGTACCGTCCCGAGCTGGACGCCGCCCACGGGGCGGCTGTTGACGCACACCTCGTAGGAGCGCGCCAGGGATCCGTCGTCGTGCTGCTGAAGCGGCCCGGTCGGCCGCAGGGTGGTGGTCATCACCGGTTTCCTACCCACCACGGGGCCCCGGGCCATCACCCGGTCACAAGAGGGCGGCCTGTTCCGCGAAGACGCGCATCGCCTTGGCGGTGACCGGGCCGGGAGCGGCGGACAGCTCGCGGTCGTCGACGCGGTGGACGGCCTGGATGTCGCGGAGCGTGGAGGTCAGGAAGATCTCGTCGGCGCGCTCCAGGACGTCCATGGGCAGGTCCGTCTCCTGCGCGCCGGTCCACTCGACGGCGAGGTGGCGGGTGATGCCGGCGAGGCAGCCGGAGGCGAGCGGCGGGGTGTGGATGTGGCCGTCGAGGACGACGAAGACATTGGAGCCGGTGCCCTCGCAGAGGCGCCCGACGGTGTTGGCGAACAGCGCCTCGGAGGCGCCTCGCTGGTGGGCCCTGGCGAGGGCCACGACGTTCTCGGCGTACGAGGTGGTCTTGAGGCCGGTGAGGGCCCCGCGTTCGTTGCGGGTCCAGGGGACGGTGATCACGGCTGTCGTGTCGGGGCGGCGGGTGATCTCGCCGAGGGCGACGACGAGGCTGGGGCCGGTGTCGCCCCGGTCGGAGCCGAGCGGGGACAGACCGCCGGTGTACGTGACGCGGAGCCGGCCGAGCTCCGTCGGGTTGGCCTCCAGGACGGCGGCGCAGGCGCGGCGCACCTCGTCCAGGTCCGGGTCGGGCAGGCCGAGGCCGCGCGCGGAGCGGACGAGCCGGTCGAGGTGGAGGTCCAGGGCGAACAGCCGGCCGCGTACCGCCTTGAGCGTCTCGAAGACGCCGTCGCCCACGGTCAGGCCGTGGTCGAGGACGGAGATCGTCGCGGCGTCCGCGTCGCGCAGTTCGCCGTTGACCCACAGCTTCATCTCAGATGGTCCTTCCGATCGCCTCGTGCACGCCTGACGCTACCGCGAGGAGCCGCGCCGCCTTGAGCTCGGTTTCCCGCCACTCGCGCTCTGGGTCGGAGCCCCAGGTGATGCCGGCGCCGGTGCCGAAGCGGAGGAGGCCCTCCGGCTCGCGTCGGTCGATCCAGAAGGTGCGTATGCCGACGGCCAGCTCCCCGGTGCGGCGGTCGGCGTCGACCCAGCCGATGCCGCCGCAGTACGGACCGCGGGGCGCGGTCTCCAGGGCGTCGATGATCCGCATGGCGCTGGACTTGGGCGCACCGGTCACGGAGCCCGGCGGGAAGGTCGCGTCGAGGAGTCCCGGCCAGCCCTGGCCGGGGGCGAGCTCGCCGCGGACGGTGGAGACGAGGTGGACGAGACCGGGGTGGGGCTCGACCGCGCAGAGCCGTGGGACGGTCACGGTGCCGGTGGCGCAGACGCGGCCGAGGTCGTTGCGGACCAGGTCCACGATCATCACGTTCTCGGCGTGGTCCTTCTCCAGCAGGTCGTCGGCGGTCCTGCCGGTGCCCTTGATGGGGCCGGACTCGACGGTGCGGTCGTCGCGCCGCAGATAGAGCTCCGGGGACGCGGTGGCTATCTCCACGCCGTGCGCGGGCAGCCGAATCGTTCCTGCGTAGGGGGCGGGGTTGCCCCGGGCGAGGAGCGCGGTGAGGGCGTCCACGTCGGCGGTGGCCGCCGTACCCGGCGGGAGGGGTGCGGACAGGACGCGGCAGAGGTTCGCCTGGTAGACCTCGCCGGCCGCGATGTGCTCGCGGATACGGCGTACGCCCGCGATGTACGCGTCGCGGTCGAGCGACGAGGTCCAGTCGTCCGCCGCGGGCCCGCGCCACCGGCCGGATACGGGCGCGGGCACCGGTTCGGGGCGGACGTCACCGAAGCGGGCGCAGGTGAGGCGGCCTTCGAAGTCGGCGGCGACGGCCCAGAAGCCGGAGGATTCGAGGGCCTCCGGATCACTGGTGACGTCCCGCAGATCGGTTGCGACGAGGCCGCCGAAGCGGGCCAGAGGAGCGAGGTCGTGCACGGATGCGAGTGTAGGACGGGGGCCGCGCCGGGGCCGATCGGGCGCCATGGGCCGAGGTCAGAGCGGGGGCCCGCTGGGCGGTGGCGCAGCACGCTGGGCAAACGCGTTTTTGTACTGGCCCGGGAATCCGCTAGAGTTCAACACGTCGCCGGGACGCGGAAGCGGACCGGAAAAGACAGGCGGACGTGGCTCAGTTGGTAGAGCATCACCTTGCCAAGGTGAGGGTCGCGAGTTCGAATCTCGTCGTCCGCTCGATGTGGGGGATCTTCCCGAGACCCCCTGCGCTCCGGGTGGAGTGGCCGAGAGGCGAGGCAACGGCCTGCAAAGCCGTCTACACGGGTTCAAATCCCGTCTCCACCTCCAAGGACGATTAGCTCAGCGGGAGAGCGCTTCCCTGACACGGAAGAGGTCACTGGTTCAATCCCAGTATCGTCCACTGAAACCGCTGGTAGCAGCGGTTTCCTGCGCGATTAGCTCAGCGGGAGAGCGCTTCCCTGACACGGAAGAGGTCACTGGTTCAATCCCAGTATCGCGCACGCAGTGCCCACGGTTCCGTACCTTCTGTCACGACTCCGTGGTCCCGAGGACGATTAGCTCAGCGGGAGAGCGCTTCCCTGACACGGAAGAGGTCACTGGTTCAATCCCAGTATCGTCCACAGTTCAAGAGCCCCTGTCCGCCATCGCGGACGGGGGCTCTGTCGTACGCCGACGGTTCCCGGGCGCGATGAAGTGGCGGTCGGCCAGCTCCCCAGCTGGCCGACCGCCACTGCCGTCCGCCGCACCCCCGTCCCCACGGGGTTGGCCGGATGTCCCCGGCCCGGGCCGCTCTCCCGGGCCCGGGGCGCCCGCTCAGCGCCCCAGCATCACGCCCACGGACGACGCCTGTGTCACCACCGCGTCCCAGCCGCCGAAGACGACGACCAGCAGGGTGGCCAGAGGAAGAACCATCGCCGTCGCCACCAGCGGATGGCGTCGGCCCGTCGGACGGCCGCCGAACGAGGCGAACGACGCCTTCCGTCCCTGCGTGCGGATCATCGTCCGCGGTGCCGTGTCCGCCATGGCTCCTCTCCCGTCTGTCTGCGGCGGCGGGTGTCGGACCTCGGGGGACGAGTGCTGCACCCGCCGCTTGACTTCAACACTAGGGAGACCGGACAGCCCGGGCGTCATGCCCGCGTACCGATTGCCGGGCCTCCTCCAGGAGGAGGCCCCACCCGGCCGTGTACTCCCCTGGTTGGAGACGCCGGCCCCACGCTGAGGGTCTTCCCGGAGGGGACGCGGGAGGACGGGTGGGGACGTGGTGGCGGGTGAGGTGGTGCGCGGCCCGCACCAGGTGACATCGCTCACGTCGAGGTCCCGGGTGCGGGCTCCCCCGTCTCCCCCGTGTCCCCCGCCGCCCCGGGCGGCGGGGCGCGGGCCGTCAGGTGCGTGCCGTGGCAGGGCCGTAGCGGTCGCGGGCGTCAATCCCCCTTGCTCTGAAGGGGCTTGATCATCCGTCCGGATCACGCGCCTTGGCGCGGGGCTCCCCTGAGTCAGCCTCAGGTGCGGGTCCCAGCACTGACAATCGATCGGGACCTGAGGGCGCGGCCTATGAGCGCACCCGGGCCCGGGTACGTAAGCTGGGCGACGTCAAATGGACCGCGGCAGCGGGGTGGGGGCGCTCCCCACGGCAGGTAGGGGACGGACATGGCGATGATGCGGCTCCGGCGCGAGGACCCGCGTGTCGTCGGCTCGTTCAGGCTGCACCGGCGGCTCGGCGCGGGCGGTATGGGAGTCGTCTACCTGGGCTCCGACCGGCGCGGCCAGCGGGTGGCCCTGAAGGTGATCCGGCCGGATCTGGCCGAGGACCAGGAGTTCCGTTCGCGCTTCGCGCGCGAGGTGTCCGCCGCGCGGCGGATCCGCGGCGGATGCACGGCGCGGCTCGTCGCCGCCGATCTGGAGGCGGACCGGCCGTGGTTCGCCACGCAGTACGTGCCCGGGCCCTCGCTGCACGACAAGATCGCCGAGGAGGGGCCGCTGTCGGCGGCCGACGTCGCGGCGATCGGGGCCGCGCTGTCCGAGGGGCTCGTCGCCGTCCACGAGGCGGGGGTCGTGCACCGGGATCTGAAGCCGTCGAACATCCTGCTGTCCCCCAAGGGGCCCAGGATCATCGATTTCGGAATCGCCTGGGCTACCGGCGCCTCCACCCTCACCCACGTCGGTACGGCGGTGGGCTCCCCCGGCTTCCTCGCGCCCGAGCAGGTGCGCGGCGCCGCCGTCACCCCCGCGACGGACGTCTTCGCGCTCGGCGCGACCCTCGCGTACGCGGCGATGGGCGACTCGCCGTTCGGGCACGGCAGCTCCGAGGTGATGCTGTACCGCGTCGTCCACGAGGAGCCCCAGCTGCAGGGCGTGCCGGACGCGCTCGCACCGCTGGTGCGGGCCTGTCTCGCCAAGGAGCCGGAGGATCGTCCCAGCACTCTGCAGCTCTCCCTGCGGCTCAAGGAGATCGCCGCCCGCGAGGCCCAGGGGCTCGGCCTGGGGCAGCCGCCCGCGGACGGGTGGGCCCCCGCCCCGCGACCCGAGCGGGCCGCCGAGCGGCTGGCGCGGGCGGAGCGGGGCGCCGGTCAGCACGGCGCAGGCGGGCACGAGCGGGCACCGCTGCGGCCGACGGAGAGGTACACCGAGCGGACCACCCAGCAGCGGCGTACGCAGCGGACGCCCGCGCCGCACGCCCCGGGTCCGCAGGCCGCGCACGTCTCGTCTCCCCGGACCGGTGGCTCACGGGACCGGCGGCACGCGTCGCACCCCTCGCACCCGGGTCCGCGCACCGGGCCGCGTACCGGGCCGCGTACGGGGCCCCGGCGGACCGGGGCGGGTACCGGGACCGGGACGGGCACGTCGTCGGGCCTCCGCAGGCCCGCGAACCCGCGGCTGCTGCGGCAGCGGCTGTTCGTCTTCGTCGTCGTGACGCTGATCGTGCTGCTCGGTATCGCCGGGGCTCAGACCCTTCAGGGCTGAGGGCGCCCGGCCGTCACGGCGTAGAAGGCCACCGCGGCCGCCGCGCCCACGTTGAGCGAGTCCACGCCGTGCGCCATCGGGATGCGCACCCACGCGTCGGCCGCCCGCAGCGCCTGTGCCGACAGACCGGCGCCCTCCGCGCCCAGCATCAGGGCGACCCGGTCCAGGCGGTGCGGGGCGACCTCGTCGATCGCGGTCGCCTTCTCGTCGGGTGTCAGCGCCAGCAGCGTGCACCGCGCCTCCCGTACGGCCTCCAGGCCGCGTGGCCAGGTGTCGAGACGGGCGTACGGGACCGAGAAGACCGCGCCCATCGACACCTTCACCGAGCGCCGGTACAGCGGGTCCGCGCAGTCCGGGGAGAGCAGGACCGCGTCCATGCCGAGCGCCGCCGCGCTGCGGAAGACGGCGCCGATGTTGGTGTGGTCGTTGACCGACTCCATGACCGCCACGCGGCGGGCCCTCGTGAGCAGCTCCGCCGCCGTGGGCAGCGGCTTGCGCTGCATGGACGCCAGCGCGCCCCGGTGCACGTGGTAGCCGGTGACCCGCTGGGCGAGGTCCGGGTGCACCGCGTACACGGGCGCGGGGACCTCGTCGATGACGTCCCGCATGACGTCCACCCACTTCGCCGAGAGCAGCATCGACCGCATCTCGTACCCGGCCTGCCGTGCGCGGCGGATGACCTTCTCCCCCTCGGCGATGAACAGGCCCTCCTCCGGCTCGCGCCGTCGGCGCAGCTCGACATCGGTCAGGCCCGTGTAGTCGCGCAGGCGGGGGTCGTCGGGGTCGTCGACGGTGATGAGTTCGGCCACGAGGTGATACTGCCTTGTCGAAGGTGGGGTGCCAACGGCCGCCGGGTGGGCGTGAGTCGGCGGGAGGGGCTTACCGCTGGTGCTTGGCCGGGCCTTCGGCGACCACGTCGCCGATCACGATGACCGCCGGGGGACGTACGTCCTGCGCCCTGACCGTCTCGGCGACCGTCGCGAGCGTGGCGTCCACGCGGCGCTGGGCAGATGTCGTGCCCTCCTGGACGAGGGCGAGCGGGGTGGCCGGGTCCTTGCCGTGTGCGATCAGGGCTTCGGCGATCTTCCCGATCTTGTCCACGCCCATGAGGATCACCAGTGTGCCGCGGAGCTTCGCCAGGGACGCCCAGTCCACCAGGGACCGTGGGTCGTCCGGGGCGACATGGCCGCTGACCACCGTGAACTCATGGGCGACCCCGCGGTGGGTGACCGGGATGCCGGCAGCTCCGGGCACCGAGATGGAGCTGGAGATGCCGGGGACGACCGTACAGGCGATGCCCGCCTCGGCGAGCGCCTGGGCCTCCTCCATGCCGCGGCCGAACACGAACGGGTCGCCGCCCTTGAGGCGGACCACCGACCTGCCCCGCTTGGCGTGCTCGATCAGCGCGTTGTTGATCGCCTCCTGAGCCATGAAACGGCCGTACGGGATCTTCGCCGCGTCGATGACCTCGACGTGCGGCGGCAGCTCGTCCAGGAGGTCGCGCGGGCCCAGCCGGTCGGCGATGACCACGTCGGCCTCGGCGAGGAGGCGGCGGCCGCGGACCGTGATCAGGTCCGGGTCGCCGGGGCCGCCGCCCACCAGGGCGACGAACGGGGCGCGGGCGCGGTGCTGGGGTGCCGCGAGGGTGCCGTCGCGCAGGCCCTCGACGATCGCGTCCCGGACGGCGGCGGAGCGGCGCGGGTCGTTACCCGTGAGGACCGCGACGGTGACACCTTCGATCCGGCCGGTCGCCGGGGTCCAGGCGGTGGCCGCCTCGGCGTCGTCGGCGCGTACGCACCAGGTCTTGGTCCGCTCGGCCTCGGCGGAGGCGCGGGCGTTGGCGGCCGGGTCGGTGGTCGCGATCAGCGCGTACCAGGCGTCGGCGATGTCGCCGTCCTCGTACCTGCGGCGCTCCCAGCGGATCTCACCGGCCTCCGCCATGGCCTCCACGGACGCGGTGGCGGACGGCGAGACGAGCGTGACGTCCGCGCCCGCGGCGATCAGCGCCGGGAGGCGGCGCTGAGCCACCTGGCCGCCGCCGATGACGACGACACGGCGCCCGGAGAGGCGAAGACCGACGGGGTAGGCGGGCTGCTCGGCGTTTTCGACCATGGCGGTGTGGTCTCCTCGGCGGGTGGTGCGGTGTGCGGAGCCACTGCGGCGGTGAAGTGGCTGGTGAGAGGGGCGTGCGCTGCGACCACGATACGGGGCCGCGCCGCCGGGTCCCGTTGTGTCCACCCGTTCCGGCCCAGACGGAACGCATGCCCACAACGGGACCGGCCTCGTACGGCGACCCGGCGCCCGGGTGCGGCTACTTCTCGGTGACGCCGGCCGAGTCGAACGTCGCCACCTCGTGCATGGCGCGGGCCGCGCTCTGCACCAGGGGGAGGGCCAGCAGGGCGCCGGTGCCCTCGCCGAGGCGGAGGTCCAGGTCGACCAGGGGGCGGAGGCCCAGCTTGTTGAGCGCGGCCACATGGCCGGGCTCGGCGCTGCGGTGGCCAGCGATGCAGGCCGCCAGGGACTCGGGTGCGATGGCCCGGGCGACCAGGGCCGCCGCGCCCGCGCTGACCCCGTCGAGGATGACGGGGGTACGCAGGGACGCGCCGCCGAGGATGAAGCCGACCATCGCGGCGTGCTCCAGGCCGCCGATCGCCGCGAGGACGCCGATCGGGTCGGCCGGGTCCGGCTTGTGGAGGTCGAGGGCCCGGCGTACGACGTCGACCTTGCGGGCGTGCATCTCGTCGTTGATACCGGTGCCGCGGCCGGTGACCTCGGCGGGGTCCGCGCCCGTGAAGACGGAGATCAGCGCGGCCGACGCGGTGGTGTTCGCGATGCCCATCTCGCCGGTGAGGACGGCCTTGTTGCCGGCGGCGACCAGGTCGCGGGCGGTCTCGATGCCGACCTCGATGGCGGAGAGGACGTCCTCGTGGGTGAGGGCGGGCCCCGCGGTGAAGTCGGCCGTGCCGGGGCGCACCTTGCGGGGCAGCAGGCCGGGCGTGGCCGGGAGTTCGGCGGCGACGCCGACGTCGACGACGCAGACCTCCGCGCCGACCTGGTGGGCGAACGCGTTGCAGACCGCGCCGCCGCCGAGGAAGTTGGCGACCATCTGGGCCGTCACCTCCTGCGGCCAGGCGGTGACGCCCTGGGCGTGCACCCCGTGGTCACCCGCGAAGATCGCCACGGCGGCGGGCTCCGGGACGGGGGGCGGGCAGGTGCGGGAGAGGCCGGAGAGCTGGGCGGAGATGATCTCCAGCATGCCGAGGGCGCCGGCCGGCTTGGTCATGCGCTTCTGGCGCTCCCACGCCTCGCCGAGCGCCTTCGCGTCCAGCGGCCGGATGTTGGCGACGGTCTCCTGGAGGAGGTCGTGCGGCTCCTCGCCGGGCAGCGCGCGGCGGCCGTACGTCTCCTCGTGGACGACCCACGACAGCGGGCGGCGCTTGGACCAGCCCGCCTGCATCAGCTCGGGCTCGTCGGGGAACTCGTCGACGTAGCCGACGCAGAGGTACGCGACCACTTCGAGGTGGTCGGGCAGACCGAGGACGCGGACCATCTCGCGCTCGTCGAAGAAGCTGACCCAGCCGACGCCGAGGCCCTCGGCGCGGGCGGCGAGCCAGAGGTTCTCGACGGCGAGCGCGGAGGAGTACGGGGCCATCTGCGGCTGCGTGTGGCGGCCCAGGGTGTGGCGGCCGCCGCGGGTCGGGTCGGCGGTGACGACGATGTTCACCGGAGTGTCGAGGATGGCCTCGATCTTCAGTTCCTTGAACTGCTTGGCCCGGCCCTTGGGCAGCGAATTGGCGTACGCCTCGCGCTGGCGCTGCGCGAGTTCGTGCATGCTGCGGCGCGTCTCGGCGGAGCGGATGACGACGAAGTCCCAGGGCTGCGAGTGGCCGACGGAGGGCGCCGTGTGGGCCGCCTCCAGGACGCGCAGGAGCACCTCGTGCGGGATCGGGTCGCTGCGGAAGCCGTTGCGGATGTCGCGGCGTTCCCGCATCACCCGCAGGATCGCCTCACGCTCGTCGTCCGCGTAGCCGGGCGCCGGGGCGCCGGCGTCGGAGCCGTCTGCGGGCTGCGCCTCCTCGGGGGCGGGGGCCGGGGCGGTGAGCGCGGCAGCCTCGGCAGCCGCGGCCTCGGCGCCCGCGGGGGGCTGCTCGGCGAGCGCCGGGTCGGCGGCGGCAGCGATGGGGTCCGCGTCGGCGGCTGCCTGCTCGGTGGCTGCCTGCTCGGCGGTGGTCTGCTCGGCGGGTGCGGGATCGGCCGGCGCGACGCCGGCGGCCGGGTCGACGGGCGCGGTGGCGTCGGCAGCCGCGGCGGTTGCCTGCTCGGCGGGGGCTGTCTGCTCGTCGGGCGCGGCTGCGGTGGGCACGGCGACGACGGGTGCCTGTCCGGCCTGGGCCTGGTCGGCGGGCGCGGCGGAAGTGGGTGCCGAGTCGGTGGGCGCCGCCTCGGCCGGACCCGTCCCGTCCGCCGGGCCTTCGGCGGGCCGGGCGTCCGCGGTGTGGCCCGCCTGCTCGGTCGGCTCGGCCGCGGGCTGGGCCGGTTCCTGGACCGGCGTGCCTTGCGCGGGGGTGGCGGCCTGCTCCGGGGCGGGCGTCGTCTGCGCGGGGGCGGGGCCCGGCTGCCCGGCGACGGGGACGGCCCGCGCCTGGGCCACCGGCTCGGCGGCGGGGGCGACCGGCTCGGGCGTCGTCCCCTGCGCGGGCGCGGGAGCCGCCTGCCCCGGGACCTGCGTCATCTGTTCGGGAGTGGTGGGCTCCGGCGCCGGGGCGACGGTCGGCTCCTGCGCGGGCAGCACCTGCTCGGGACCGGAGGCCCGCTCAGGGCCGGGCGCTTCCTGCTGGGGCGCGGCCGGGACCTGCTCGGCGGCCGGGGCCTGCTCCGGGGCGGGTGCGCCCTGCTCGGGAGCGGTCGGTGTCTGTTCGGCGGCCGCGGCCTGCGGGACCGGGATGCCCTGTTCTGGCGCCGGAACGCCCTGGCCCGGGGCCTGGGGGGTCGGCTCGGTGGCCGGGACGCCATGGGCGGGCGTCGCCTGTGCCGGGGCGGGGGCGCCCTGCTCGGGAACGGGGACGGCCTGCTCGGGGGCCTGGGTCGGCTGGGCCGGGGTCGGCGTCGGCTGGGCCGACGTCGGCTGGGCCGGGGCTGGCTGGGCTGGGGTCGGTTGGGCTGGGGCCGGGGTCGGTTCGGGAGCCACGGTGGCCTGCTCCGGGGTCGGGACGCCCTGCGGGGGCGTCGGCTGTACAGCCGCCTGGACCTGCTGCGCCTGGTCGACGCCGGCCTCCGGGGCCTGCGGGGCCTGGGGCTCCGTCGTGGCACCGTCGCGGGGGGCGGGAACCCTCGGGGCGGGTTCGGGCGCCTGGGCCGGCTCGGGGCTGCCCGGCGTGGGGGCGAGGTTCGGGGCGGTCGGGACGGAGCCCTCCACCGGCACGAACTGCGCCGGAGCCGCCGGGTCCCGGACGACCGTTTCTGCTGGGGCGGCAAGCGGATTCTGGGGCTGCTGTGACTCGTGTGACTGCTGCGACCAGGGTTCCGCGCCCTGTGGAGGGACCTCGGCCGTCTGCGGTGCGGGCCGTACGGAGGCGGGCTCCTCGCGCGGGACGTCCAGGTACTCGGGGCCGGTCGTCGGCGGGCCCTGGACCGGCATGGGCGCCGGCCCACGGTCGGCGAGCGAGCGCACCACGCCGCCCGTGCTCTCGGGCATGGGCGGGCCCATGTGGAGGGGGCGCCGCGCGTGCTGCGGCGCCTGGCCGGCGGCCGACTGAGGGAACCGTACGGCCCCGAGGTCGACGGAGCCGGAGTCCCGGCCGCCCGCCTCGTGCGCTCCGGTCTCGTGCGCTCCGGTCTCGTGGACGGCGGGCTCGTACGCGACGGCGGCCTCCTGGGCGAACGGATCGTACCCGGGCTGCGCGGCCGCCTGCGGCATCGGTACGGCCACCGGCGGGGCCGTCGGGACGCCGGGCTGCGGCTCGGTCCAGGCGCCCTGGGCGCCCGGCATCAGGAGAAGGTCATCGTCGTCGGCGGTGTTCTCGGAGGGGTCGAGGAAGGTGTACGCACCCGGAGCGGGCATGCCCGGCTGCTCCACCATGCCTGCGTTCTCCGGCTGTCCCTCGCCCGGGACCTGGCCGGTGTCAGTCATGCGTACCCCTCGCCCATCGGTTCTGCTCCTTCAGACTTCCGCCCGCCATCAACAACGAGCGTGCGCGCCGCGCGGCACGAACGGCGTGCGGACACGCAGCATTCTCTCCGCCTTCGGGCCCCGCGGCAGCGGCTTCCGCCACGGTCGGCTGTGGACTGCGCCACGTCGCGCGTCCCCCCCTGTCACGTTCTCCCACGTGATGACCCCGAAGAGGGGCACTTCTCCGGATATTGACGAACGAATGCCCGGCTGTGGTGGAACGGTCGGCCAGCCTACCTGTCCTTCTGTAGCGACAGGATCACGGGGCGGGTCTGCGTCCGGCGATGAGGAAGGCCACCGAGCGGTCGCGTTCGGACCAGGCGGCGGGGTCGAGGTCGACGGACTGAAGGAGGCGGCACTCGACGGTGTAGCCGCCGGCGGTGAGGGCCGCTCCGACGGCCTCGGCCTCGTCGCGGGTGCCGGCGTGCGCGACGATCCGTTCGGGGCGCCGGTCCGCGCAGGCGGCCACGACGGGCGCTCCCCCGCCGCCGACGCGTACGACGTCGGGTTCGGGGAGACGTTCCAGTACGTACGGGGCGCGGCCGGTGACGGTCTGGAGCTGGACGCCGAAGCGACGGGCGGCCGCCTCCGCACGGGCACAGGCGGCCGGGTCGGCGTCCACGGCGATGACGGCGGCGCCGAAGCGGGCGGCCTCGGCGGCGAAGGCGCCGGAGCCGGTGCCGATGTCCCACACGAGGTCGCCGACGCGGGGGCCCAGGCGGGCCAGCTGGGCGGCACGGAGCTCGGGGGCCTCGCCCGTCGCGTGGGTGGGCTCCTCGTCGTACGCCTCCGGGGGCAGTCCCCAGCCGCGCGCGGGGCCGGGGTCGGGGCCCATGAGCCAGCCGCTGCCGGGGGTGGCGGAGCCGCCGATGACGATGACGACGTTGGGGTTGCGCCAGGTGTGGTCGGCGACCTTGTCGGAGGTGAGGACGGTGACCTGTTCCCGCTCGGTGCCCAGGGCCTCGCAGATGACGAAGGTGCGATGGACGCCGTCGAGCATGAGGGCGAGTTCGGCGGGTCCGGCGCCCGGGGAGGTGAGGACGGCGACCTTGGGGTGGGCGCGGCAGACGTTGACGGCGCGGCGCAGCGTCCGGGTGTGGGCGACGACGACACGGGCGTCGTCCCAGGGCATTCCGGCGCGGGCGAAGGCGGCGGCGACGGAGGAGACGGCGGGGACGACTTCGACTTCGAGGCCGTGCTGGGGGGCGCGGAGGGTGCGGACGACGCCGAAGAAGCCGGGGTCGCCGTCGGCGAGGACGACGGCGGTGCCACGGTGGGCGGCGATGCGGCGGGCGGCGAGGTCGACGCTGCCGAGGCGGATGCGTTCGGCCTGGGCGGGGATCTCGGGCAGCGCGAGGTGGTGGGCGGCCCCGGCGACGAGGGTGGCGGCCGAGAGGGCGGACCGCGCGGCTGCGGTGAGCGGGGAGCCGTCCCATCCGATCACCGTGACCCGGTCGGCCATCTTCGTCTGTCTCCTGGGGTGTCGGTACGGGGTGTCGGTACGGGGTGTCGGTACGGGGTGTCGGTGCAGGTCGGGGCTGGTGCGAGCGTACCTGGAACCTGCGTCGGGCAGCAGGTGGCCGGAGTCAGTTCCAGTCGTTGTAGGAGGGGTAACCGGCGTCGGCGAAGTGGTCGGTGGTGCCTTCGAAGTCCTCGGGGAGGAGGCTCCAGACGATCAGGTCGGTCCGGATCTCGGTCCAGCCGCCGTCCTCCGTCTGGGCGCGGGCTATCCAGGCGTTGCGCAGGACGCCTTCGCTGATGCAGCCGATCTTCTGTGCGACCTGCTGGGACGCGGTGTTGCCCGCGGCGGTGCGGAGCTCGAGGCGTTCGAAGCGCTGTTCGCGGAAGAGCCAGCGGGCGACGGCGAGGACGGATTCGGTGGCGTAGCCCTCGCCGCGGGCCCAGGGGGCGGTGACATAGGCGATCTCGGTGGAGCGGGCGCGCCAGTCGGTCTGGCGCAGATGGACGGTGCCGACGAGGCGCTGGGTGAGGAACTCGGTGACGGCGAGTGCGATGCCGTGGCCGCCGGTGCGTTCCGCAGGAGCGATCCTGCGCACCCAGTCCTCCGCGTGTGCCGTGGTGTAGGGGTGCGGGGCCGAGGTCCAGGCGACGGTCAGCTCGTCGTTCATCATCTCGGTGTGGGCCGGGATGTCCATGTCGTCGTAGGGGCGCAGCACCAACCGTTCCGTGCTGATGGAGATGTCCGGAAAGGTGGTGGTCATGCGCAACTCCATGCAAAGGGCCGGGGACTGTTGGTGAAGGTCGTGAACGGACAGCATGCAGCATGAACTGGCCGCCGTGCATGGCGGGACGGGAAGGGCCCCGTGCACCGGGTGGTGCGCGGGGCCCTTTGTGGGGCTGCTGTTACTTGGCCGCGCCGAAGGCGGGGATGACGGAGCCGTTGTAGGTGTCCTCGATGTACTTCTCGACCTCGGGCGAGTTGAGGAGCTCGGCGAGCTTCACGACCCTCGGGTCCTTCTGCTTTCCGTCCTTGACGGCGAGGAAGTTGGCGTACGGATTGCCCTCGGACTTCTCGAGGGCCAGGGCGTCCTCGGCGGGGGTGAGGTCGGCCTCGATCGCGTAGTTGCCGTTGATGACGGCGGCGTCGACGTCGCTCAGGGCGCGGGGAACCGTGGCGGCCTCCAGCTCCTTGAACTCCAGGCCCTTCTTGTCCGTGATGTCGGAGAGCCTGGCATCGGCGCCGACGCCGTCCTTGAGGGCGATCAGGCCGTTGTCGGCGAGGAGCTTGAGCGCGCGGCCCCCGTTGGTGGTGTCGTTGGGGACGGCGACGGTCTGGCCCGGCTTGATGTCCTTGAGGGACTTGAGCTTCTGGGAGTAGAGGCCGAGCGGTTCGAGGTGGACGTTCACCACGGGGACGATGGTGGTGCTGTTCTTCTTGTTGAAGTCGTCCAGGTACGGCTTGTGCTGGAAGTAGTTGGCGTCGACCTGGCCCTGCTGGGTGGCGGTGTTCGGCAGGACGTAGTCGGTGAACTCCTTGATCTCCAGCTTGAGGCCGGCCTTCTCGGCGAGGTTGTCCTTGACGTAGGTGAGGATGTCGGCGTGCGGCGTCGGGGACGCGGCGACGACGAGCGGCTTGGACGCGTCGGCGGTGCCCGAGTCGGCGGTGGCCGGGTCGGAGGCGGTGCCGCAGGCGGTGAGGCCGAGGGCGAGCGCGGTGATGCCGGTGAAGGCGGCGATGGTCTTGATGTCGTTACGCACGAAGAGTGCCTCTTTCTGGTGGTGCGGATGACGCCCGGACAAGGAGTGCGGGCTTCTTCTTCGGTCGCGAGCTGTGTGGTCGCGCGAAGTCGGGGTGCGTCCGTCGGGTCAGGACGCTGTGCGGCCGCGTCGGGCGAGGAGCCGTACGACGCCGTCGCCGATCAGCTGGACGACGGACACGATCACGATGAGGATCACGATCGTGACGAGCATGAAGGTGGTGTCGAACCGCTGGTAGCCGTAGGTGATGGCCTTGGAGCCGAGTCCTTCGCCGCCGACCGCGCCGGCCATCGCGGAGTAGCCGATGAGGACGATGACGGTGGTGGTGACGGCGGAGACCAGGGACGGCAGGGCCTGCGGCAGGAGCACCTTGCGGATGATGGTGGGGATGGAGCCGCCCATGGACTGGACCGCTTCCACCAGGCCGTGGTCGACCTCGCGGACGGCGGTCTCGACGAGGCGCGCGAAGAACGGGATGGCGCCGATGGCGAGGGGGACGATCATCGCTGTGGGGCCGATGAAGGTGCCGACGACCAGCTTCGTGAACGGGATCAGCGCGATCAGCAGAATGATGAACGGCAGTGAGCGGCCGATGTTCACGAGGACGCCGACGGCCTTGTTGACGGCGGTGTTCCGCAGCAGACCGCCCTTGTCGGTGAGGACGAGCAGGAGGCCGAGGGGCAGTCCGCCGAGTACGGAGACGACGGTGGCCCACAGGACCATGTAGAGGGTGTCGACGGTGCCCTGGCCGAGCAGGGGCTGCATCTCGTTCCAGGTCACCGGGCACCGTCCTTGGCGAGGAGGGACTGAGGGGCGTCGACGACGTCGACCTGGAGGCCCTGTTCGCGGAGGAAGCCGACGGGGACGACGTTCTCCTCGTACCGGCCGGGGAGTTCGATGCGCATACGTCCGATCTGCCTGCCGCCGACGGTGTCCATGGCGGCGCCGAGGATCGATATGTCGATGTTGTAGGTGCGGGCCAACTGGGAGACGACGGGCTGGGTCGCGGCCTCGCCGTGGAAGGTGACATCGACGACGGTGCGGTCGGGGCCGGTGGCCTGGCCGCTCACCGGGAAGAGTTCACCGGCCAGTTCGGAGCCGGGGGTGGCGAGCAGTTCGGCGACGGTGCCGGACTCGACGACGCGGCCCTTCTTCATGAGGGCGGCGGAGTCGCAGATCGTCTTCACGACGTCCATCTCGTGCGTGATGAGGAGGACGGTCAGGCCGAGTTGCCGGTTGAGGTCGCGCAGCAGTTGGAGGATGGAGCGGGTGGTCTCCGGGTCGAGGGCGCTGGTGGCCTCGTCGGAGAGCAGCACCTTGGGGTTGCCGGCGAGGGCGCGGGCGATACCGACGCGCTGCTTCTGACCGCCGGAGAGCTGGCCCGGGTAGGTCCGGGCCTTGTCGGCGAGGCCGACGAGGTCGAGGAGTTCGAGGGCGCGGCGGGCGCGGTCGGCGCCGGAGACGCCGAGGATCTCGAGCGGCAGTTCGATGTTGTCCTGGACGGTGCGCGAGGACAGCAGGTTGAAGTGCTGGAAGACCATGCCGATGCGGCTGCGGGCGCGGCGCAGGTCCTTCCCGGCGCGGCGGCCGCGGCCGGCGAGGGCGGTGAGGTCGGTGCCGTCGACCGTCACGGTCCCGGAGGTGGGGCGCTCCAGGAGGTTGACGCAGCGGATCAGGGAGGACTTGCCGGCGCCGCTCTGGCCGATGACGCCGAACACCTCCCCTTCGCGGACGTGCAGGTCGACGCCGTCCAGAGCGGTGACCTGGCGGCCGCGCGACTCGTAGACCTTGGTCAGGCCCTTGGTGGTGATCACTGGGGTTTCCGTCACTGTCGAGTGCGCGGCGCGGTGTCCGCCGGGCACGGGGCATTCGTCAATTCCGACGCGCGGCACAGCTGCCGGTGGGAGGCGTGTGCGCGGGGCAGGCGCGGTCCGGCGGGTTCCTTCACACGCGGACGCGGCCGACTGCTCGGCTGTCGGGTCTCGCTTCGGGGCGCGAGGCTCGGTCAGGGGCCCTCTAGAAGGCGCGCATTCGACACATACAACGAGCACCGGGCGTCGTCATCGCCTCGGTCGCAAGGGTGCGGCTGCTCGTCGTGGTCATGGCTGCAGTAAAGCAGAATCCGTCGTTGATCGATCACGGATGTCCGCATAGCGGACGCTTGCGCTGCGGCATACGGACGGCCCGGAAGGTCCGGAACCCGCCGGGACCTCCGATTCTCCGGTGCCGGCCTGCGCGGATACGGCACGACGGCCGACGCCGGGGCGCCGGACCGCGCACCGGGCGGCGGGGCGAGCTGTGGTCAAGACCACGTGCTGTGCGGGGGCGGCCGCAGCGGGCGTTTTCGTCCGTAATAGTCTCGGCGCATGCTCACCGCCCTGACCCTCACGGTGTCCGTCGCCGCGCTGGCCCTGGCCGCGTGGTGCGGTTTCGCCGCGTCCCGGGACCAGCCCACGAAGGACTGGCACTTCATCGGCATGGCCGTGGTGACCTTGCTGGCTCTGGCCCAGCTGGTGGTCGGTGTGGTGCGGCTGGCGCAGGGCGACCGGGCCGACGAGGGTACGGCGATCTTCGTGGCGTATCTGCTGGGGGCGCTCTTGGCGGTGCCGGCGGCGGGGTTCATGTCGCTGGTGGAGCGGAGCCGGTGGGGTTCGGCGACCGTCGCGGCCGGCGCGGTCGTGCTGGCGGTGCTGGAGGTGCGTCTCCACGACATCTGGTGGAAGGGCTGAGATGACCACGAACCGCCTGGTCAAAGGACCCGGCATGCTGCTGGTGTGGCTGTACGGGGTGATGTCGGTCGGCGCCGTCTCGCGCTCCGCGTACCAGATCGCCACCGAGTTCGACCGCGCTCCGCTGGCGTACGGCCTGTCGGCGGTCGCCGCCGTCGTCTACGTCTTCATCACGTACACGCTCGTACGGGGCGGGGAGACCGCCCGCAAGGCGGCGCTGGTGTGCTGCGCCGCCGAGCTGGTCGGCGTGCTGACCGTCGGCACATGGACGGTGCTTGACCCGGCGGCCTTCCCCGACACCACGGTCTGGTCGAAGTTCGGCTACGGCTACATCTTCATCCCGGTCCTGCTTCCGGTGACCGGCATGCTGTGGCTGCGCCGCTCGCGCCAGGTCGCCGCCGCCGTCTAGCTGGTCAGGCCGTGTCCGGCGGATCTTCCCACCCCGCCGCTCCGCCACCGAACCCCGCTCCTCAAAGGCCGGAGGGGCTGATCATCAGCACGCCGGGGGCGGAGCCCCCGCTTTCGGGAGGGGCGGGGCAGCGGAAAGACCCGCCGGAGAGACCTAGGCGGCCTTCTCCAGGGTGACCAGAGTGAGGCGCGGGCCGATCTCCAGGGCGCCGACGGCCTCGTAGCCCTTCTTGCGGTAGAGGCGCAGGTTGCCCTCGCTGCGGTGGCCGGTGAGGAGCTGGAACCGCTTGGCGGCGAACTGCGCGTCGGTGGCCAGGTGCTCCTCGATGGCGTCGAGGAGCCGGCCGCCCAGACCGTGGCCACGGAGCCGCGGGTGGACGATGAGCTTGGCGATGCGCGCCGTACCCGTCTCGTCGACCTCGCCGCGTACGGAGGCGACGATCTCGTCACCGAGGCGGGCGACGAGCGCGCGGCCGCGCACGAGTTCGGCCCTGAGGTCGTCGAGCGGCTGGGTGAGGGGCTCGATGGTGTAGTCGCCGTACAGCTCCGCCTCGCTCTGATAGCAGAGGTACTGCAGCTTGAGGATCTGTTCGGCATCCTGTGTGTCTGCCGCTGAGATGGTCACGCTCATGCCCATGTGTGCATGCCTCCGGCTCACCTGATACACCCTGTCGGTCTACCGCAGCTTTCCCCGATGGTCAGGAGCGGCAACCTCTGCTGCCAGCATTCTGCGCAGGCATCCCAGGCATCGGGAACGCATCGGCCCCAAACTGCCCTGTGAGATACCCAACTTCCCTGCGATTTCCTGGTAGGTCAGGTCGTTCGGCGACAGCATCGCAGCCAGTAGCCGCCGGCAGCGGGCGGGTGACCGTCGTATGGCGGAGCGCAGGGCGCGGCGGCGTTCGGCGGCGAGCGCGGCGCACTCGGGTGCCGGTGCGAGGTCGGAGCCGGGGCCCGAGCGGCTGTCGGGGGCGGGCTCGTCGTCGTACGGGAGTTCCCGGACGGTGGTGCGGCGGGCGCGGCGGGCCTCTGCCCGTACGGCACGGCGCAGCCAGTCGGCGGGGCGGTCGGGCAAGCCGTCTCCGTCGAGGCGCTCCAGGAGGCGGAGCCAGACCGCCTGCTGCAGGTCGCGCGACTCGACGCCCGCCGCGGCGGCCTCCGCGTCGGACTCGGCGGCGAGCAACGGCGTAAAGGCGCCCACCAGTTCGGGTACGGCCGACGGCTGCGGGACTGGTTCACGGGACGTCATGCCCGGCATGACACGCGTGGGGGCGGGGGCGGTTGCCCGGCCGCCGGGGAATCGCCCGATGGGGCGGTGCGGGGGCACGCGGGTGACGCGGACGCGTGCCCCCGCGGGTGTCAGCGGTCGCAGTGGTCGGCGGCGGCCAGCAGGCCGGTGTCCGGCTGGTCGGTGAAGATGCCGTCGATGCCGGTGGCGAGGTACGCCCGGTACGCCCCGAAGACGTCGCCGTACGCGTTCGGGTCCGTGCCGCGCCGGAAGTCGGCGGGCAGGAAGGTGTTCTCGTTGCGCAGCGTGTACGGGTGGAGGACCAGGCCGCGGGCGTGCGCGTCCCGTACGAGAGTGGTGGGCTCGCCCAGCCTGCCGTCGGCGTCCTTGGGTATGACCAGGTCGGCGAGGGGGCCGATGCCCTGGGCGTACGACGCGATCCAGTCGAGGCCCTCGGGCGTGATGAGGTCGGCGACGGTGCGCGGGTCGCCGGCCTCGACGAAGTCCCAGGGGCGGTCGTCGGGGGTCCACAGCAGGACGACGCGCGGGGTGCCGACGAGCCTGGCCATCCGCTCCATGCTGGTGGGCTCGAAGGACTGGAGGAACGTCGGCGAGTCGGCACGGTGCCGGCCGTAGCGGCGCAGCAGCTTCGCGAGCCGCTCCTCCAGGCCGAGGCCGAGCTTGCGGAAGTACGCGGGGTGCTTGGTCTCGACGTGCAGCCACACCGGGTGGCCGCGGCGGCGGCCCTCCTTCTCGGCCCAGCGCAGCACCTCCTCGAAGCTGGGTATGGTCCAGCGGCCGTCGTAGAGGGTGTTGTCCGGGCGGGTGCCGGGGATGCGCTCCTTGGCGCGCAGCGTCTTCAGCTCGGCGAGCGTGAAGTCCTCGGTGAACCAGCCGGTGAGGGACTGGCCGTCGACCGTCTTGGTCGTGCGGC
Source organism: Streptomyces sp. TRM49041 (assembly GCF_008271805.1). Taxonomy (GTDB): domain Bacteria; phylum Actinomycetota; class Actinomycetes; order Streptomycetales; family Streptomycetaceae; genus Streptomyces. The sequence continues at coordinate 42,511 of NZ_VSRY01000159.1, read as the reverse complement.
GGGAGGCGAACTCGGGGTGGTCGGCGATGTCCGTGGTGCCCGTGATGTCGTTCTCGTGACGGCACACCAGATGGCCGTCGCTGGTGGGCACCAGGTCCTGCTCGATGACGTGGGCGCCCATGTCCAGGGCCAGCTGGTAGGAGCCGAACGTGTGCTCGGGGCGATAGCCGCTGGCACCGCGGTGCGCGATCACCGTGGGGACCGGCAGCCGGCGGAAGGCCGGGCCGTGACCCGGCCGCCCGCCACGTCCGGCCGGGGCCGCTGCCACGGCGCTTCCGGCGCCGGCGGCCGACACGGCCGCCGCCGTGGTGAGCGCCGCCGCCCCCAGTACGGTCCTGCGAGCGGGACTCCTGCGCGCACCCTGAGTCATAAAGGCTCCTCCAGTGAACATGTCTTCGATATACGGGTTGTCGGGCGCGGCTGATCGTATGCGGCTACGCCTCCCGTACGGGAGCCCCTGGACGAACGTGTGGAAAACGTGGGTCAACACTGTGTATCGACTTGTGAACCCGATGTGCGGCGGGAGGTGACTCGCGAGTACCGTACTCACCTGCAGACTTCGTCGGCCGTGCAGGACCGCGACCGCGACCGCTCACGACACCGGAGGACTCGTTGTCCCGCTTCGCGCTCATCAAGGCAGTGCTCGGCCCGGTCATGCGGCTGATGTTCCGCCCACGGGTGGAAGGCGCCGGGAACATCCCCGGGTCCGGGCCGGTCATCCTGGCGGGCAATCATCTGACGTTCATCGATTCGATGATCCTTCCGCTGGTCGTGGACCGTCAGGTGTTCTTCATCGGCAAGGACGAGTACGTCACCGGTAAGGGACTCAAGGGCCGCCTGATGGCATGGTTCTTCACCGGCGTCGGCATGATCCCGGTGGACCGGGACGGCGCCGGGGCGGCCGTGGCGGCGCTGCACACCGGACGCCGGGTGCTGGAGGAGGGCAAGGTCTTCGGCATCTACCCGGAGGGCACCCGCTCCCCCGACGGCCGCCTCTACCGCGGCCGTACGGGTATCGCGCGGCTCACGCTGATGACGGGCGCGCCCGTGGTGCCGTTCGCCCTGATCGGCACGGACAAGCTGCAGCCGGGCGGCGCGGGGCTGCCCCGGCCGGGCCGGGTGACGGTCCGGTTCGGCGAGCCGATGGAGTTCTCGCGGTACGAGGGCATGGGCCGCGACCGGTATGTGCTTCGGGCGGTGACGGACTCCGTGATGGCGGAGGTCATGCGGCTGTCGGGGCAGGAGTACGTGGACATGTACGCCACGAAGGCGAAGGCGGCCTGACCGGCCTCGTGACCGGTCTGCCGTACGGATGAGGGCCGCGCCCCCAGGGGAGTGCGGCCCTCATCCGTACCGGCCTCACGCGTGCCGCACCCCCGCAGGTGTGGGCCGTGGTGTGGGTCGTATACGTCACGGGTGCTCGACGCCGTCCTCCAGGTGCTGCCTCCGCAGCAGAAGCCAGGCCGCGGCCGCGGTGGCCAGCAGGACGGCCGCGCCGACGCCGGCCGCCAGGCGCAGGCCCTCCACGAACGCGTGCTGCGCGGCGGCCACGAGGGCATCGGCGGAACGTTCCGGAAGCGCCTTGGCCGCCTCCACGGCACCGCCGAGCGACTCGTGCGCGGCGGCCGCGGTGTCGCCGGGGACGCCTCGGGGGGTGACGAAGTCCCGGTAGACGCCCGTCACGATGGAGCCGAGGAGCGCGATACCGAGCGCCGCGCCCAGCTCGTACGCCGTCTCGGACACGGCGGAGGCCGCGCCCGCCTGCTCCTTGGGCACGCTCGACAGGATGACGTCCGCGGTCACCGTGAACGCCAGTCCCGCGCCGACGCCCACGGCCAGCAGCGACACTCCGAGCACCGGGTAGCCGGTCGTGCGGTCCAGCACCGTCAGCGCGGCCAGTGCGAGCCCGATCGCCGCGAGTCCGCCGGAGACGACGGACCGCACCGAGAACCGGCGGGCGGCGACACCCGCGACCAGTCCCGCCCCGACCGCGCCGAGCGCGGCGGGCAGCTCGGCGAGACCGGCCTCCAGCGGGCTGCGCTCCTGGACCAGTTGCAGGAACTGGGACAGGAAGAAGATCAGCCCGGACAGGCCCAGGATGGTCAGCAGGTCGGCGAGGACCGCGCCCGAGAAGCCCCGGTGCCGGAACAGCCGCATGTCGAGCAGCGGCGCCGGCAGCGTCAGCTGACGGCGTACGAACCAGATCAGCGCGGCGGCACCGACCGCGGCGGCGATTCCGGCCTCCGGGCGGAAGCCGTGCGCGGCCGCCTCCTTGACCGCGTATACGACACCGATCATGCCGACGAGGGACAGGGCGACGCTCGGCAGGTCCCACGGGCCGGGCGCCGGGTTCTTCGACTCGGGGATCAGCCGGGCGCCGACCACCACGAGGACCGCCATGACCGGCAGGTTGATCAGGAAGACCGAGCCCCACCAGAAGTGCTCCAGCAGGAACCCGCCGACGACCGGCCCCACGGCGGCGCCCGCCGACGCCATCGCACCCCAGATACCGACGGCGAAGCTGCGCTCGCGCGGGTCGGGGAAGAGGTTGCGGATCAGGGCCAGCGTGGCCGGCATGAGCGTCGCCCCCGCGACGCCGAGCAGCGCCCGGGCGGCGATCATCATCTCGGGCGTGGTCGCGTAGGCGTTGAGGACGGAGACCGCGCCGAACGCGGTCGCTCCGGTGAGAAGCAGCTTCTTGCGGCCGATGCGGTCACCGAGGCTGCCCATGGAGACCAGGAGCCCCGCGATCACGAAGGAGTAGACGTCGCCGATCCAGAGGAGCTGCGTGCCGGACGGCTTGAGGTCCTCGCTGAGGTAGGGCGTGGCCAGGCCGAGTACGGTGGCGTCGACCGCGACCAGCAGCACGGCCAGGACGAGCACGGCGAGCGCGAGCCAGCGGCCCGGGCGGTGTACGGCCTCCGCGTCCTCGACCGGCTGTGCGGTTCGGGTCACTTGTCCACGCTCCTGCGTGCTCCGCCGAGCAGCAACTCGACGATCATGTACTGGAAGTCCTTGCCCGCGACCCGCCCGTCCTGGACGCACCAGGCGCAGGTGCCGATGAGGCCGTAGAGGGCCTCTGTCAGCCAGGCGGGCGTGAGGTCGATCCGGAACTCGCCGCGCTCCTGGCCACGCCGGAACAGCGCGGAGACACGGGCGTCGAGGCGGGCCCAGCCCTCGTTCATCTGATCGCCCTCGAACAGCTGGTTCTCGGTGACGAGGAACGCGAGCAGCCCCGCGACCGGCTCCACGCCGGCCACCAGCCGCCGGAGGCCGTCCTCGGCGGTGCCGTCGTCGAGCCGGGCGGCGTCGATGGCCGCCTCGAACTCCTGGATGCCGAGCTCCTCCAGCGCCCTGACCAGCGCGTCCCGCCCGGCGAAGTGCCGGTGCAGGGTCGCCCGGCCGATCCCGGCGGCGCGGGCGACCTCGTCCATGGTGGCGGTCGACTTACGGGAGAGAAGGGCGGCGGCACTGCGGAGCACCTGGTCACGGTCAACACTCATGAGACAACCATAACCCAAGTGAGACATGAATGTCTCACTTGAAAGGTCGTCGACTCATGAACGAGGCGAACGGAAGGATGTGCGAATGGCGAGGAAGCCGCTGCTGCTGATCGATGTCGACGGTCCGCTGAACCCGTACGAGGCGCTGTCGCGGAGCGGGCCGCCGGAGGGCTACCGCAGGCATCGGATGCGCCCGTCCGGCTGGACCGACGTCCAGCCCCTGCCGGTGCTGCTGAATCCCGGACACGGCGAGAGGCTGCTGGCGCTGGCAGGCACATACGAGCTGGTGTGGGCGACCACATGGAAGGACGAGGCCAACACATGGATAGGGCCGCGCCTCGGGCTGCCCGAGCTGCCGTACATCGCCTGGCCCGAGACGCGCGGGAAGGCCCCTCGCGGGACCTTCTGGAAGACGCGGTACGTGCTGGAGTACGCGGCCGGGCGGCCGTTCGCGTGGGTGGACGACGACATCACGGCGTACGACCGCGAATGGGTGGAGCGGGAACACCTCGCCGCCGCCCTGTTGCTGCACGTCGATCCGGGGATCGGGCTGATCCGGCCGGACTTCGACGCGCTCGCGGACTGGGCGGCGGCGCTGTGAGGGACCTGCGGTTACTTCTTCCTGGCGTCCGCCCATGCGTGCTGGATCACCAGATCCGCCTTGACCTCGGCCAGCTGGGCCGCGACCGCCGACGGGGCCGTGCCGCCCCGGCCGCTGCGCGACGCCAGGGCACCCGGGACGTTGAGGACCGTACGGACCTCGGGGGTGAGGTGCTCGGAGATCTTCGCGAACTGCTCGTCGGTCAGCTGGTCCAGCTCGATGCCCCGCGCCTCGCACTCCTTGACGCACTCGCCGGCGACCTCGTGGGCCACCCGGAACGGCACGCCCTGCTTGACGAGCCACTCCGCGATGTCCGTCGCCAGGGAGAAGCCCGCCGGGGCCAGCTCCTCCATGCGCTCGCGGTTGACCGTGAGAGTCGCCATCATGCCGGTGAAGGCCGGCAGCAGGACCTCCAGCTGGTCGCAGGAGTCGAAGACCGGCTCCTTGTCCTCCTGAAGGTCGCGGTTGTACGCGAGGGGCAGCGCCTTGAGGGTGGCCAGGAGCCCGGTCAGATTGCCGATCAGACGGCCCGACTTGCCGCGCGCCAGCTCCGCGATGTCCGGGTTCTTCTTCTGCGGCATGATCGACGAGCCGGTCGAGAAGGCGTCGTGCAGGGTCACGAAGGAGAACTCCTTCGTGTTCCAGATGATGACCTCCTCGGCGATCCGGGAGAGGTTCACACCGATCATCGCGGTGATGAACGCGAACTCGGCGACGAAGTCCCGCGACGCCGTGCCGTCGATCGAGTTGCCCGCGCTGCCGTTCTCGAAGCCCAGGTCCTTGGCGACCGCCTCCGGGTCGAGCCCGAGGGACGACCCGGCGAGTGCGCCGGAGCCGTACGGGGAGACCGCCGTGCGCTTGTCCCACTGGCGCAGCCGCTCCGCGTCCCGGGAGAGCGACTGGACATGGGCGAGCACATGGTGGGCGAAGAGCACGGGCTGGGCGTGCTGGAGGTGCGTACGGCCCGGCATCGCGACGTCCGGGTGCGCATCGGCGAGGCCCACGAGGGCGTCCTGCAGGTCGGCGATCAGGCCGCCGACGATCCGGGCGTGGTCGCGCAGGTACATCCGGAACAGGGTGGCGACCTGGTCGTTCCGGGACCGGCCCGCCCGCAGCTTGCCGCCGAGGTCCGGGCCGAGGCGCTCCAGCAGGCCGCGCTCCAGGGCGGTGTGCACGTCCTCGTCGGCGATGGTGCCGGTGAAGGAGCCGTCCGCCACGTCGGCCTCCAGCCGGTCGAGGCCGGCCAGCATGCGGGTCAGCTCGTCCTCGGTGAGCAGCCCGGCCTTGTGCAGCACGCGCGCGTGGGCGCGGGAACCGGCGATGTCGTACGGCGCCAGCCGCCAGTCGAAGTGGACCGACGCGGACAGTTTCGCCAGCGCCTCGGCCGGGCCGTCGGCGAACCGGCCGCCCCAGAGCCGGACGTCACCGTTGTTGCTGCTCACTGCGGAAGCTCCTCGGGAGGATAGGGATGTACGTCCGCCTCCCCGCCGCACGGGAAGCGGGGAAGCGGGGAGGCGGTTGTCGAACGACTTCGGCTCAGGCGAGGTCACGCTTGGCGGCGATCTTCGCCGACAGGCTGAAGAGGTCGATGAAGCCCTGCGCCTTCGACTGGTCGAAGGTGTCGCCCGAGTCGTACGTGGCGAGGTTGAAGTCGTACAGCGACTGGTCCGACTTCCGGCCGGTGACGACGGCCCGGCCGCCGTGCAGGGTCATCCGGATGTCGCCGGAGACGTGCTGGTTGGCCTCGTTGATGAAGCCGTCCAGGGCGCGCTTCAGCGGGGAGAACCACAGGCCGTCGTAGACCAGCTCGCCCCAGCGCTGCTCGACCTGCCGCTTGTACCGGGCCAGCTCGCGCTCGACGGTGACGTTCTCCAGCTCCTGGTGGGCGGTGATCAGGGCGATCGCGCCGGGAGCCTCGTACACCTCGCGGGACTTGATGCCGACGAGCCGGTCCTCGACCATGTCGATCCGGCCGATGCCCTGGGCGCCGGCCCGCTCGTTGAGCTGCTGGATGGCCTGGAGGACGGTGACGGGCTTGCCGTCGACGGCGACCGGGACGCCCTCCTTGAAGGTGATGACGACCTCGTCGGCCTCGCGGGGCTCGGCCGGGTTCGAGGTGTACTCGTAGATGTCCTCGATCGGGCCGTTCCAGATGTCCTCGAGGAAGCCGGTCTCGACGGCCCGGCCGAAGACGTTCTGGTCGATCGAGTAGGGGGACTTCTTGGTGGTGGCGATCGGCAGGTCCACCTTCTCGGCGAAGGCGATGGCCTTGTCCCGGGTCATCGCGTAGTCCCGGACCGGGGCGATGCACTTCAGGTCGGGGCCGAGGGCGGCGATGCCGGCCTCGAAGCGGACCTGGTCGTTGCCCTTGCCGGTGCAGCCGTGGGCGACGATCGAGGCGTTGTGCTTCTGGGCGGCGGCGACGAGGTGCTTGACGATCGTGGGCCGGGACAGCGCGGAGACGAGCGGGTACCGGTCCATGTAGAGGGCGTTCGCCTTGATCGCCGGGAGGCAGTACTCGTCGGCGAACTCGTCCTTGGCGTCCGCGACCTCGGCTTCCACAGCACCGCAGGCGAGCGCGCGCTTGCGGATGACGTCCAGGTCCTCGCCGCCCTGGCCGACGTCCACGGCGACGGCGATGACCTCGGCGCCCGTCTCCTCGGCGATCCAGCCGATGGCGACGGAGGTGTCAAGGCCGCCCGAGTAGGCGAGTACGACGCGCTCGGTCACGGGTTTCTCCTTAGCGGTGCATTCACTGACAGGCATAACTATGCAGGGGGCCGTATGTTTTGTCAACGCGGATCCTGAGCCGGTCCGTTTCCTGCCCGGCGCATGCCTCCGCCGGACGACAATGACTCCCATGGGACAGCGATACGAACGCATCGAGGGCCGGATACGCACCTTCATCGAGGAGCAGCCGGTCTTCTTCACGGCCACCGCCCCGCTCGCGGGTGACGGCCACGTCAACCTCTCCCCCAAGGGACGCAAGGGGACTCTCGTCGTCATCGACGGACTCACCCTCGCCTACCTGGACTTCGGCGGCAGCGGCGCCGAGACCGTCGCCCATCTGCGCGAGGCGGGCAACGGCCGGATCACCCTGATGTGGTGCGCCTTCGCCGGGCCTCCCAAGGTGCTGCGCGTGCACGGCACGGGCGAGGCGGTCTTCCGGGACGACCCCCGCTGGGCGGAGCTCGTCCCGCACTTCGCGGAGGCGGACGGCCCGGCCGCCCGTGCGATCGTCCTCGTCCACGCGCGGCGGATCAGTGACGCGTGCGGCTTCGCCGTCCCGTTCATGGACTACCGCGAGGAGCGCACCCAGCACGCCGAGCACTTCGGCCGCAGGACGGACGAGGAGTTCGCGGCGTACTGCGAGAAGAAGGAGCACGTCGGCCGGAGCCTGGACGGCCTGCCCGCGCTCCCCCTGCCCCTGCCGCCCCGGACGGACGCGCCCCGGGAGCGGTGAGGGAGCCGCGCCCTTACGGTCGTGGCCATGCGCCCCGGTCTCGCCCTGGCTTCCGTCCTCCTGCTCCTGCCCGCGTCATGGGTGGCCCCCGGCGACCCGGACTCCCTGCCGTCGTGGCTGACCGACACCGGCGGAGCCACGCAGCTGATCACCGCCGAGGCGCCGGACGCCGGGGCGACGACGGGGACGGTGACCTGGTGGGAGCTGACCGGCGACCGCCGCCGCTGGGTACGGGCGGGCACCGCCCCGGCGAGGTTCGGCGCGGGCGGCCTCGTGGACGGGGAACGCCGCGAGCAGGGCACGTCGACGACCCCGACGGGCGTGTACGAGCTCCTGTACGGCTTCGGCATCGACCCGGCGCCGGCGGGGGCGTCGTACCCGTACCGCGGGGTGACGCCCGCCGCGTGGTGGTGCCAGGACAACGCGTCACGCTCGTACAACCGCTGGGTCGAGCCCCTGCCGGCGGACTGCCGGGCGGACGAGGCGGAGCACCTGATCACCTACCGCGCGCAGTACGCCCACGCCCTGGTGATCGCCTTCAACTACCACCGCCCGGTCCGCGGCCGGGGCGCCGGTATCTTCCTCCACGCGAACGGCGAGGGAGCGACGGCGGGTTGCGTGTCGGTCCCGAAGGACGCGATGGCCCGCATTCTGACGTGGGTCCGGCGCGACGCTCGCCCCCACATCGCGATCGGGACGGCGTCGGGGGCCTGAACGGCGTCAGGACGGCGCCCCGGTGTCCGGGGCGCCGTCCTGACGGTCGAGCGGGTGGCAGCGGCTACCGGTCCTTCTGCGCCAGCCCCAGCAGGTGGTCGGCGAGCGCCTGGCCGCCGGACGGGTCGCGGGAGATGAGCAGCAGCGTGTCGTCGCCCGCGATGGTGCCGAGGATGGCGTTCAGCTCGGCCTGGTCGATGGCCGAGGCGAGGAACTGGGCGGCGCCCGGAGGCGTACGCAGGACCACCAGGTTGGCGGACGCCTCGGCGGAGATCAGCAGTTCGCCGGAGAGGCGCCGCATGCGCTCCTCCTTCGCCGACTCGCCGAGCGGGGCCTGCGGGGTACGGAAACCGCCTTCGCTGGGGACCGCGTAGATCAGCTCGCCGCCGGTGTTGCGGATCTTCACCGCGCCCAGCTCGTCGAGGTCGCGGGAGAGCGTCGCCTGGGTGACGCTCAGTCCGTCGTCCGCGAGGAGCTTCGCCAGCTGGCTCTGGGAGCGCACCGGCTGCCGGTTGAGGATGTCCACGATCCGGCGGTGGCGCGCCGTGCGGGTCTGCGGCACGGAGGGCCCTCCCACAGACTCCGTCTGGGGGGACGCCCAGTGCTCGTTGTTCCGGGCCTCGGTCATCGTCGCTTCATTCTCCGGATCGTCCGTCCCCGTCGGCTGCCTCGAGGACACCGGGCAGGGCCCGGAGGAAGGCGTCCACCTCGTCGTCGCCGATGATCAGCGGTGGCATGAGCCGTACGACATCGGGGGCGGGCGCGTTCACCAGGAGGCCGGCGTCCTGAGCCGCCTGCTGCACCCGAGGTGCGAGGGGCTCGGTGAGCACGATACCCAGCAGGAGGCCCGCGCCCCGGACATGGGAGACCAACGGATGGTTCAGGGCCTCGATTCCGTCGCGCAGCCGCTCGCCGAGGCGCTTGACCTGGTCGAGTGTCCCGTCGGCGGCGAGCGTGTCCAGCACGGCGAGGCCGGCGGCGGCCGCGACGGGGTTTCCGCCGAAGGTCGTGCCGTGGTGGCCTGGCCTCAGCAGCTCGGCCGCCTCCCCGAAGGCGACGGTCGCGCCGATGGGGAGGCCGCCGCCCAGGCCCTTGGCGAGGGTGACGACATCGGGCTCGACGCCGTGCGCCTGGTGCTCGAACCAGTGGCCGCAGCGGCCGATGCCGGTCTGCACCTCGTCGAGGACGAGGAGGGTGCCGGTGGCTCGGGTGATCTCCCGGGCCGCCTCCAGGTAGCCCTTGGGCGGGACGACGACACCGTTCTCGCCCTGGACGGGCTCGATGATCACGAACGCGGTCCGCTCGGTGACGGCGGCGCGCAGGGCGTCGGCGTCGCCGTAGGGAACGTGGGTGACCTCACCGGGGAGCGGCAGGAACGGCTCCTGCTTGCCGGGCTGGCCGGTGAGCGCGAGGGAGCCCATGGTGCGGCCGTGGAAGCCGCCGGTGGTGGCGACCATGTGCGGCCGGCCCGTCAGGCGGCCGATCTTGAACGCTGCCTCGTTGGCCTCGGCGCCGGAGTTGCAGAAGAAGACCCTGCCGGGGCGGCCGAAGAGCTGGAGCAGCCGCTCGGCGAGCACGACGGGGGGCTCGGCGACGAACAGGTTGGATACGTGCCCCAGGGAGGCGATCTGCGCGGAGACCGCCTCGACGACGGCGGGGTGCGCGTGACCGAGGGCGTTGACCGCGATGCCGCCGACGAAGTCGAGGTATGCGGTGCCGTCGGCGTCCCACACAGTGGCGCCCTCGCCGCGTACGAGAGGCAGCCTGGGCGTGCCGTAGTTGTCCATCAGCGCGCCCTGCCAGCGCTGGGTGAGATGCCGGTTGTCGCTCATGACGCCCCCTGGTCGTCGGGCACGACCATCGTGCCGATGCCCTCGTCGGTGAAGATCTCCAGCAGGATCGAGTGCTGGACGCGTCCGTCGATCACGCGCGCCGTGTGGACCCCGTTTCGTACGGCGTGGAGGCAGCCCTCCATCTTGGGGACCATGCCGCTGGACAACTCGGGCAGGAGCTTCTCGAGTTCGGTGGCGGTGAGGCGGCTGATGACCTCGTCGCTGTTCGGCCAGTCCTCGTACAGTCCCTCGACGTCGGTCAGGACCATCAGCGTTTCGGCGTCCAGCGCCGCGGCGAGTGCCGCAGCCGCCGTGTCGGCATTGACGTTGTAGACATGTCCATCGTCCTCGGAGCGGGCGATGGAGGAGACGACCGGGATGCGTCCGTCCGCGAGGAGCGCCTCGATGGCGCCGGTGTCGAGGGCGGTGATCTCGCCGACGCGGCCGATGTCGATCAGTTCGCCGTCGATGCGGGGCTGGTGCCTGGTGGCGGTGATGGTGTGGGCGTCCTCGCCGGTGAGGCCGACGGCGAGCGGGCCGTGCTGGTTGAGCAGCCCGACGAGTTCGCGCTGGACCTGTCCGGCGAGGACCATCCGTACGACGTCCATCGCCTCGGGTGTGGTGACGCGCAGGCCGGCCTTGAACTCGCTGACCAGCCCGTGCTTGTCGAGCGCCGCGCTGATCTGGGGGCCGCCGCCGTGCACGACGACCGGCTTGAGGCCGGCGTGCCGGAGGAAGACCACGTCCTGGGCGAAGGCGGCCTTGAGCGCGTCGTCGACCATGGCGTTGCCGCCGAACTTGATGACGACCGTCTTGCCGTGGTGGCGGGTCAGCCAGGGCAGGGCCTCGATGAGGATCTCTGCCTTCGGGAGCGCTGTGTGCTTACGGGTGCTCATGAGCTGTAGGCGCTGTTCTCGTGGACGTAGTCGGCGGTGAGGTCGTTGGTCCAGATGACCGCGGAGTCGGTTCCGGCGGCGAGGTCGGCGGTGATCCGCACCTCGCGGTAGCGCATGTCGACGAGGTCGCGGTCCTCGCCCACGGAGCCGTTCTTGCAGACCCAGACGTCGTTGATGGCGACGTTGAGCCGGTCCGGTTCGAAGACGGCGCTCGTGGTGCCGATGGCGGACAGGACACGGCCCCAGTTGGGGTCCTCGCCGTGCAGGGCGCACTTGAGGAGGTTGTTGCGGGCGATGGACCGGCCCACCTCGACGGCGTCGGCCTCGGACGCGGCGTTGATCACCTCGACGCGGATGTCCTTGGAGGCGCCCTCGGCGTCGCCGATGAGCTGTCGCCCGAGGTTGTCGCAGACCTCGCGGACGGCCTCGGCGAAGTCGTCGTAGGCGGGGGCGAGGCCGGAGGCGCCGGAGGCGAGGAGCAGGACCGTGTCGTTGGTGGACATGCAGCCGTCGGAGTCGACCCGGTCGAAGGTGACGCGGGTGGCGTCGCGCAGCGCCTTGTCCAGGACGGGGGCGTCGACGTCGGCGTCGGTGGTGAGGACGACGAGCATGGTGGCGAGGCCCGGGGCGAGCATGCCCGCGCCCTTGGCCATGCCGCCGACGGTCCAGCCGTCCTTGGTGACGACGGCGGTCTTGTGGACGGTGTCGGTGGTCTTGATCGCGATGGCGGCCTTCTCGCCGCCGTGCTCGGAGAGCTCGGCGGCGGCCTTCTCGACGCCGGGCAGGAGCTTGTCCATGGGGAGCAGGATGCCGATGAGGCCGGTAGACGCGACCGCGACCTCGCCCGCGCCGGTGCCGAGGACCTCCGCGGCCTTCTCGGCGGTGGCGTGGGTGTCCTGGAAGCCCTGGGGGCCGGTGCAGGCGTTGGCACCGCCGGAGTTGAGGACGACGGCGGTCAGCTCGCCGGTCTTGAGGACCTGCTCGGACCAGAGGACCGGGGCGGCCTTGACGCGGTTGGAGGTGAAGACGCCCGCGGCGGCGCGCCGGGGACCGTTGTTGACCACGAGGGCCAGGTCCGGGTTGCCGTTCTCCTTGATTCCGGCGGCGATGCCCGCCGCCGTGAATCCCTTGGCTGCCGTGACGCTCACGGTGCGACTCCGATCGTGGAAAGCCCGGTCTCTTCCGGGAGCCCGAGGGCGATGTTCATGCTCTGCATCGCGCCGCCCGCGGTGCCCTTGGTGAGATTGTCGATGGCGCTGATGGCGATGACGCGGCCCGCCGCCTCGTCGTAGGCGACCTGCACCTGAACGGCGTTGGAACCCTGGACGGACGCGGTGGCCGGCCACCGGCCCTCGGGGAGGAGGTGCACAAACGGTTCGTCGGCGTATGCCTTCTCGTAGGCGGCGCGTACGTCCTCCGCCGTGGTCCCCGCCCTCGCCTTGGCGCTGCACGTGGCGAGGATGCCGCGGGACATGGGCGCGAGGGTGGGCGTGAAGGAGACGGTGACGGGCTCGCCGGCTGCCGCGCCGAGGTTCTGGACCATCTCGGGGGTGTGCCGGTGGCCGCCGCCGACGCCGTACGGGGACATGGAGCCCATGACCTCGGAGCCGAGCAGGTGCGGCTTGAGCGCCTTGCCCGCGCCGGAGGTGCCGGTCGCGGCGACGATCACGGCTTCGGGCTCGGCGAGGCCGTTCGCGTACGCGGGGAACAGCGCGAGCGACACGGCGGTCGGGTAGCAGCCGGGCACCGCGACACGCTTGGACCCCTCCAGCGCGGCTCGGGCGCCCGGCAGTTCGGGGAGGCCGTACGGCCAGGTCCCGGCATGCGGCGAGCCGTAGAACCTCTCCCAGTCGGCGGCGTCCTTCAGCCGGAAGTCGGCGCCCATGTCGATCACCAGGACGTCGTCCCCGAGCTGCTCGGCGACGGCCGCGGACTGCCCGTGCGGCAGGGCGAGGAAGACGACGTCGTGGCCGGCGAGCACCTCACCGGTGGTCGGCTCCAGGACCCGCTCGGCGAGCGGCACGAGATGCGGCTGCAGAGCGCCGAGCTTCTGGCCGGCGTTGGAGTTGCCGGTCAGCGCGCCGATCTCCACGCCGGGGTGCGCGAGCAGCAGACGGAGAAGCTCTCCACCCGCGTATCCGCTCGCACCCGCAACTGCCACACGTACCGTCATCGGACCTCCATCATCGATGGCATGACTATACGCACCAATGCAGTTTTATGCAAAGAGTTCTCGACGGGCACAGTAGCGCGCCGGGGCTGTCGGTCGCGGGTCGCTGGATACCCCGGGAGGCCGCGAGAGCGATGAGTGGAACACTCAACTTCAGCGAGGCAGGCTGTACACATGCGATCGCTCTTCCGCGCAGCTCCTCCGCCAGGAGTGGGCGGTCATAGCCGGGCCCTTTTCCGAGTCGCGCAGTGCGTGCCGTTCGTGATCGTACTGGTCGCGCTGGGCATCGAGCTCTCACCTGCCAACTTTCTGGTCACCGGCACTTTCCTCACCGCGATGCCGGCGCTGGCCGCGTTGACGATGGGCCCGAAAGGCATCCTCTCCGTAGCAGCTCTCGCTCTGGCCACTGACCTGACCTCCCCCGCCTACGACCAGGCGTACTACAGCAACATCGTGAGTCTGCTTCTGGTGTCCCTGGCCAGTGTCACGATGAGCAACGCCGTGCGTACGCGCAGGCAGAGCGAGCTCGACCAGGTCCGTCGGATCGCCATGGCAGCCCAGGAGGCCATCCTGCGTCCGGTACCCGCCCGGCTGGGCCCGGTGCGGGCGGCCAGCATGTATCTCGCGGCTGAGACGGGGGCGCAGATCGGCGGTGATCTGTACGAGGCTGTGCACACCCGGTACGGGGTCCGGCTGATCGTGGGGGACGTCCGGGGCAAGGGACTGCCTGCCGTGCGCGCGGCCGCAGCCGTGCTGGGCGCGTTCCGGGTGACCGCGCAGTACGAGGATGAACTCGCGGAGGTGATGAACCACTGCGCGGCCGCGCTGCGACAGGAGCGCGCCGTGCCCGGTGCGGTCGATCAGGAAGTTCTGCTGGAGGGCTTCGTCACCGCGCTCATAGCCCAGGTCCCGGACAGCCAAGTGGTCGAGGTGGTCAACCGCGGCCATCCGCCTCCGCTGGTACTGCGCCAGGGCAAGGTTCAGGCCCTGATGCCCACCTCACCGCTGCCACCCCTCGGCCTGGAAGACCTCCTCACCGGTGGTCCTCCCGCCAAGGCGGAGAGCTATCCGTTCGCACCCGGCGACCGTCTGCTGCTGCACACCGACGGCGTGATCGAAGCCCGCAACCCTGACAACAACGATTTCTTCGCCCTGCCCGAGGCAATGGAGGCGGTGCACACCTGCCCCCCGCACGAGTTCCTGGAACAACTGCACCGCGGACTGCTCCGTCACACCGATGGCGGCCTGGCGGACGATGCGGCGATGCTCCTCGTGGACCGTCTCGACGAACAAGCAGGTGACAGACCGCAGTGATCTCCCGGCCACGTCCTGAGCACGGTGCTTGGCGAAACCCGCCGACTGAAGCGCTCAGTCACATCAGCCGACGTAGGCCGCGAGGTGCTCGCCGGTGAGGGTGGAGCGGGCGGCGACGAGGTCGGCGGGGGTTCCCTCGAAGACGATCCGGCCGCCGTCGTGGCCGGCGCCGGGGCCGAGGTCGATGATCCAGTCGGCGTGCGCCATGACCGCCTGGTGGTGCTCGATGACGATGACCGACCTGCCGGAGTCGACGAGCCGGTCGAGCAGGCCGAGCAGCTGCTCGACATCGGCGAGATGGAGGCCGGTGGTCGGCTCGTCGAGAACGTAGACGCGCCGGTCGCCGGCCTTCTCGGCCATTTGGGTGGCCAGCTTGAGCCGCTGACGCTCGCCGCCGGACAGTGTCGTGAGCGGCTGGCCGAGGCTGAGGTAGCCGAGCCCGACGTCGGCGAGCCGGTCGAGGACCCGGTGCGCGGCCGGCGTGCGCGCCTCGCCCGCGCCGAAGAACTCCTCGGCCTCGGACACCGACATCGCGAGCACCTCGCTGATGTCCCGCTCGCCGAGGCGGTACTCGAGCACCGATGCCTGGAACCGCTTCCCCTCGCAGTCCTCGCAGGTCGTGGCGACGCCGGCCATCATCGCCAGGTCGGTGTAGACGACGCCGGCGCCGTTGCAGGTGGGGCAGGCGCCCTCGGAGTTGGCGCTGAACAGCGCCGGCTTCACGCCGTTGGCCTTCGCGAACGCCTTGCGGATCGGGTCGAGCAGTCCCGTGTACGTCGCCGGGTTGCTCCGTCGCGAGCCGCGGATCGCGGTCTGGTCGATCGACACCACACCCTCCCCGGCGGGGATCGAGCCGTGGACGAGCGAGCTCTTGCCGGAACCGGCGACGCCGGTGACGACGGTGAGCACCCCGAGCGGGATGTCGACGTCCACGGACCGCAGGTTGTTCACCGTCGCGCCGCGGATCTCCAGCGTGCCGGTGGGCTTCCGCACCGTCTCCTTGAGGGTGGCCCGGTCGTCGAGGTGGCGGCCGGTGAGGGTGCCGCCGGCCCGCAGCCCCTCGACGGTGCCCTCGAAGCAGACGGTGCCACCCGCCGTACCGGCGCCGGGACCGAGGTCGACGACGTGGTCGGCGATCGCGATCGTCTCCGGCTTGTGCTCCACGACGAGCACCGTGTTGCCCTTGTCCCGCAGCCGCAGCAGCAGGTCGTTCATCCGCTGGATGTCGTGCGGGTGCAGCCCGATGGTGGGCTCGTCGAAGACGTAGGTGGTGTCGGTGAGCGAGGAGCCGAGGTGGCGGATCATCTTGACGCGCTGCGCCTCGCCGCCCGACAGGGTGCCCGAGGGCCGGTCGAGCGAGAGGTAGCCGAGGCCGATCTCCACGAAGGAGTCGAGTGTCCCCCGCAGCGCGGTGAGCAGCGGCGCCACCGACGGCTCGTCGAGGCCGCCGGCCCATGCGGCCAGATCGCCGATCTGCATCGCGCACGCGTCGGCGATGCCGATCCCGCCGATCCGCGACGACCGGGCCGCCTCGCTCAGCCGGGTGCCGCCGCACTCGGGACAGGTGGTGAAGGTGACCGCCCGGTCCACGAACGCCCGGATGTGCGGCTGCATCGCCTCCCGGTCCTTGGAGAGGAAGGACTTCTGGATCTTGGGGATCAGCCCCTCGTAGGTGAGGTTGACGCCCTCGACCTTCACCTTGGTCGGCTCCCGGTGGAGGAAGTCCCGCATCTCCTTCTCGGTGAAGTCGCGGATCGGCTTGTCCGGGTCGAGGAAGCCCGACTCGGCGTAGAGCCGCACGGTCCAGAAGCTGTCCGACTTCCAGCCGGGGATGGTGAAAGCGCCCTCGGAGATCGACTTGGAGTCGTCGTAGAGCTGGCTGAGGTCGATGTCGGAGACCGTGCCCCGGCCTTCGCAGCGCGGACACATTCCGCCGGTGCGGGTGAAGGTCGCTTTCACGGCCTTGGCGGCACCGCGTTCGACCGTGATCGCACCGCTGGCCCGGACCGAGGGGACATTGAAGGCGAACGCGCTGGGCGGCCCGATGTGCGGCTCCCCGAGTCGGCTGAAGAGGATGCGCAGCATCGCGTTGGCGTCGGTGGCCGTGCCGACCGTGGAGCGGGGGTCGGCACCCATCCGCTGCTGGTCGACGATGATCGCCGTCGTCAGCCCTTCGAGGACGTCGACCTCGGGCCGCGCCAGCGTGGGCATGAAGCCCTGCAGGAAGGCACTGTAGGTCTCGTTGATCAGCCGCTGCGACTCCGCGGCGACCGTGTCGAAGACCAGCGAACTCTTGCCCGAGCCGGAGACGCCCGTGAACACCGTCAGTCGGCGCTTCGGGATCTCGACGTCGATGTCCTTGAGGTTGTTCACACGCGCGCCGTGCACCCGGATCAGATCATGGCTGTCGGCGACGTGCGGCGCAGCCCCGGTCGACTCCGTGTCCGTCCTCGTGGCCATGCTTATCGGTCTCCGTCATCGCTCGGCCCCGGCCGGCATGTCCCCGGGTGTCTTCGCCGGTACAACCGCGGTGAAGGCCGGCCCCGGGCCGCCGAATCGCCTGCTCCGCACAGGAGTTGGGACGCTCCGCAGCCCTGGGCCAGGACCTTACCGCAGGCGGCCTCACCGCCTGCGGGGCTGGTTGAACCTGAGCATGTTGCCTGCCGGGTCGCGGAAGGCGCAGTCGCGGACACCGTACGGCTGGTCGACCGGCTCCTGCAGCACCTCGGCGCCGGCGGCCCGGACGCGCTCGAAGGTGGCGTCGACGTCGTCGGTCGAGAAGATCACGCCGCGGAGCATGCCCTTGGCCAGCAGTTCCGCCATCGCCTGCCTGTCGGCCGGTGAGGCGTTGGGGTCGGCGAGCGGCGGTTCCAGGACGATCTCCACATCGGGCTGCGTGGGCGAGCCGACGGTCACCCAGCGCATCCCCTCGAACGCGACGTCGTTGCGTACCTCCAGGCCGAGGGCGTCGCGGTAGAAGGCGAGGGCCTTGTCATGGTCGTCGACTGCGATGAAGCACTGCGAGAGCTTGATTTCCATGCCGTCGACGTTACGAGGCGGCGGGGGACGACGCTTCTCCGATCCTGACCGGTTTACCGTTCCTCACCGGCCGCGTGAGGATCTTGGCGACGCACGCCGGGATGGCGGCGCCCGCCTCGTGGCGACGGGCCCGGTACGCGCTCGGGGTCTCACCCACCAGCTCGGTGAAGCGCGAGCTGAACGACCCCGGCGAGGTGCATCCGACCGCGAAGCAGACCTCCGTCACGCTCAGGTCGCCCCGGCGCAGCAGCGCCTTCGCCCGCTCGACGCGGCGGGTCATCAGGTAGCGGTAGGGCGTCTCCCCGTAGGCCGCGCGGAAGCTCCGGGAGAAGTGCCCGGGCGACATGAGGGCGACCTTCGCGAGCGCCGGCACGTCCAGCGGCCGCGCGTAGTCGCGGTCCATCACGTCGCGCGCGCGGCGCAGCCGTACCAGGTCTTCGAGCGTCACGCGCTCCAGCATCGCACGGCACATCGCAGGGCACATCGCGCGGCACTCGGTGACGGCCACCACCCGAGCCCGTCGTTACTGCCGGGGGACCGCGCGGGCTGCCGCGTCGAACACGATCGGGATCTCGCGGGGGATAGCCTGAGCCCCATGGACGAGCTCGACGGGGTGGAGGTCATCACCTTTCCGGACGCCGTGGCGTTCGAGAGCTGGCTGGCCGAGCACCACACGCGCCACGAGGGTGTATGGATCAGGGTGGCCAGGAAGAAGACGGGTATTCCGACGGTCTCCGACGACGAGCTCGTCGACATCGGGCTCTGCTACGGCTGGATCTCCGGGCAGCGGCGGTCCCACGACGAGCGGTACTACCTCCAGAAGTACGTCCCGCGCCGGCCCCGGAGTCTCTGGTCGCGGGTGAACGTCGACAAGGTCGCCGCGCTGACCGCCGCCGGGCGGATGCGGGAGCCCGGTCTCGCCGAGGTGCGCAAGGCGCAGGAGGACGGGCGGTGGGCCGCCGCGTACGCGTCGCAGAGGACCGCGACCGTACCGCCCGACCTCGCGGCGGCGCTCGACGCGGACCCGGAGGCCAGGAAGGCGTTCGAGGCGCTCGACAGGACCGCCCGGTACCTGGTGATCCTGCCCCTGCTCCAGGCGCTCACTCCGGAGGCCAGGCGGGAACGGTTGGAGAAGGCGCTGGGCGGGCTGGTGGCGGGGAGGCCGTGAGCCCTGTCGGCGCGCTCGGGCCCGCCACGCTGAGGCATCCGGGTGGGTTCTTCGGCAGCGGGTCGTCCGGCGGCCCGGCACGGCCGCGCGGAGGGCCCGTCGTCCGACTGAGCCGTTAGGATCCGGGGGCTCCTACCCCCAGATCTCCGTCCGCAGGAGGAAAACGTGGCAGCGTCCCCCGCACCGAGCGTGCTCGCCCGGATGGCCGATCTCGTCCGTGCGATGCCGGCCGAGCGGGGCGGCGCGCTGTGGCGGCTCGCGCCGGAGGACCGCCAGCTCGACGCGAACGTGGTGCGGCTGGCGCCCGGCGCGGAGGTGGCGGCGCATGTGGAGCCGGATCTCGATGTGCTCGTGTACGTGGTGAACGGCAACGGCGAGCTGGCGGCGGAGGACGGGCGGCAGCCGCTGGCGGGCGGGTGCGTGGTGTGGCTGCCGCGCGGGTCGCGGCGTGGGCTGTCGGCGGGGCCGCACGGGCTCGACTACCTCACGGTGCACCGCCGGCGTCCCGGCATGACCATCCGTTCCGCCCCGGGTTCGGAGCGGGCGGGCGATGAGCCCGCCGGTCTGCTGGACCGGGTGTGCCCGGCGTGCGGCCGGCCGGCGCCCGAGGGCGTCGACGTTCGGTTCTGCGCGCGGTGCGGGAACCGGCTGCCCGAGCGGTGACGGCCACCGCCGGAGGCTGAACGGCCGCGGCACCCGGGGTCACTCCCGGCAGGCCGGCGGGAGCGGGGTGGTCAGTGCTTCACCGCCCGCAGCACCACGAACTTCGGGTCGCTCGCGACCACCTCGCAGTTACCGAAGAGGCGCTTGAGGGTCACGTGGTAGCCGAGGTGGCGGTTGCCGACGACCCGCAGCTCGCCGCCGGGCCGCAGGACGCGCCGCGCCCCGGTGAACATGCGGCGGGCGGTGGCGTCGGTCAGGGCCTGGTGGCTGTGGAACGGCGGGTTGTTCAGGACCACGTCGACCGAGCCGTCCGGGATCTCCGCCGTGCCGTCGCCGACCACGAACCGGGCCTTCGCGGCGGGCGGGGCGGAGGCCCGGAAGGTCTCCTCCGCCGAGGCGACCGCCTGGTACGACTCGTCGGTGAAGATCACTTCGGCGTCGGGTTCGGCGACCGCGACGGCGAGGCCCACCACACCGTTCCCGCAGCCCAGGTCGACGACGCGGGAGCCGCCGAGGCCGTGGGGCAGGTGCTGGAGAAAGAGGCGCGTGCCGATGTCCAGGCGGTCCGCGCAGAAGACGCCCGCGTGGTTGACGACCGTCAGTCCGGCGACCGTCGCGGCGTCGTCCGGCAGCGTGTACCGGTGCGGCCACGGGTTCCGGGTGCGCGGCAGGGCCGGGTCGGGGGTGCAGAACACGAGCCGGGCCTTCTTCACCGCGAGCGAGGTGCGCGTGGGGCCGACAAGGCGCTCGAAGACCTTGAGCGTGGAGGTGTGGATCTCCTTGACCATGCCCGTGCCGATGACGACCGTGCCCGCGTGTACGGCGGGCGTGAGGCGGTGCAGCTGGTCCTCCAGCAGCGCGAGGCTCTTCGGGACGCGGACGAGGAGTACGTCGACGCGGTCGGGCGGGGTGTCCCGGGTGGTGAGGAGGCGGACGGCGGGGTCGCCGTCGAGCCCCGCCCTGGCCAGGTTGGCCCGGGTCGCCTCGCGGGCCAGGTGCGAGTCGGTGATCTGGATCAGCGCGTCGGGCCCCGGCCGGCCGGCGAGGGCGGTGACCAGCGCGCCCCAGCGGTCGCCGACCACGGCCACGGTGCCCGAGAGGGCCGGGGAGTCCGGCTCCGCCGACTGCCGCAGCAGGTACTCGTCAGCGGCGTCCCAGGCGCGCAGCCGGTCGCGAGGGTGCTCGGGGAAGCGGGTGAGCGCGTACTCGCCCCATGACGTGGTCAAACGGTTCATCGTGGGTTCAGGCTATCCGGTGCGCGGGCTCCGCCCGTACGCCGTTCACCGCGGGCCGGGGCCGGGGCCGGGGGCCGGGGCCGTCCGGCGCTCCGGGTCCTCCTGCCATTGGTGAACGCGGGAGCGGCCGAGTCGGGCAGGGTCGGTCGAGATCTCGTACGGGCCGAAAGCGATCGCCTCCCTCATGGTCGAACGTTCGCAGTGCCAGGGCCCACTGTCGGTGGTGGGTGCCACGATCGAGGCATGAACGCGACTGCTGCCGACTACCGCTGGCTCGACGACCACTGCCCGGAACTGATCGAGGCGTACTGCGTCACGCTGGTGCACGCGCTGCCGCCCGCGGAGGTGCTGGGCCGGCTGCGAGCGCGCGAGGAGGCCCGGGTGACCGGGATATCCGGGCTGGTGGAGGCCACGCACGACGCATGGAAGGAGTCCGGCGGCGACCGGCATTTCGTGGCTGTCTGCGCCGTGGACGGCTGGAGCCTGGTGGTCGAGCCGAACGGCTATCTGGGCAGCCTGGACGAGACGGCCGCGGCGCTGTCGCGGGGCACGGAGCTGGTGACCCACTTCCGGAACGTGAACGCGGTGGACCACTTCAGCCGGTACGTGGACGGCGGGCTGCGGCTGCACTTCGAGCCGCTGTTCCCGTACGCGCGGGACGGCGCCGACCCGGACGGGGCGGTGGCGCTGATGCGGGAGGTCGGCTTCGACCTGCGGGAGGAGGGCGCGGACATCGGGGCCACGACGGAGGCGGCGTTCGCCCTCGCCGAGCGGCTCACGGGGGTGCGGCTCACGCCGGAGCTGCTCGACGCGGCGGAGTTCCTGTGCGGGTCGGCGCCGGCTGTATGACCCCCGTCGGAGGCTCTCGAGTGACGCGGACCACAGCTG
This sequence comes from Streptomyces sp. TRM49041, assembly GCF_008271805.1. Lineage (GTDB taxonomy): Bacteria > Actinomycetota > Actinomycetes > Streptomycetales > Streptomycetaceae > Streptomyces. The sequence goes on along the minus strand of NZ_VSRY01000159.1, from coordinate 21,025 downwards.
CGGACGTAGACTCCCAAATACGGAAATCCGCCGCGAGGAGGTCACTCCCGATGGAAGCAACCGTGGGCGACAAGCTGCTGGTGCACGGCCGGGTGGTCGGTCAGCACGACCGTACGGCCGAGATTCTCGAGGTCCTGGGAGAGCAGGGCCATCCCCCGTACCGCGTCCGCTTCGACGACGACGGGCACGAGGCCGTCATGTCTCCGGGCCCGGACGCCGTCGTGCGGCACAAGGGGCAGTTCAAGGCGCAGCCCTGACTTCTCCGGAACGTCTCACGTCCTCGGCGGACGGACCGGCGTCGGATAGTGGTCGGCCACGACCCTGGCCATCGCCCCGATCCGGTCCGTCACCACGTCACGGGCGCCGAAGAAGGCGTGCCCGAGCACCTGGTCGTGGGCGCGGGCGAAGGTGAGGTGCCGGGAGAGTTCGGCCGCGTCCTGCCACGGGGCGGGCGCTGTGGGGTCTCCCGCGCGGTACAGGGCCTCCCCCACGTACAGGTGGACGCCCGTGCCCCGGACGACGTCGCACCACCAGGGCACCAGGGTCGTGTAGTCCGCGGCGCCGAAGCCGATGTGCCAGTAGAGCTGGGGGACGACGTAGTCGATCCAGCGCTCCTTGATCCACTTACGGGTGTCGGCGTGCAGGTCGTCGTAGGTCTGCAGGCCGCCGGTGTCGGAGCCGAGCGGGTCGCTGGTGGAGTTGCGCCAGATGCCGAAGGGGCTGATGCCGAACCTCACCTTCGGCTTCATGTCCTTGATCCGCTCCGACGTCTCCCGGACCAGCCGGTCGATGTTGTCGCGCCGCCAGGCCGCCCGGTCCGGGAAGCCGGCGCCGTGCGCGGCGAAGGCGTCGTCGTCGTCGAAGACCTGCCCTGCCAGCGGATACGGGTAGAAGTAGTCGTCGAAGTGGACGGCGTCGATGTCGTACCGGCGGACGGCGTCCAGCATGGCGTCCTGGACGAACCGGCGGACCTGGGGCACGCCGGGGTTGTAGTAGAGCTTCCCGCCGTACGGCACGACCCAGTCGGGGTTGCGGCGCGCCGGATGCCGCTCGGCCAGTCGCGAGGGGTCGTCGTGCATGGCGACGCGGTACGGGTTGAACCAGGCGTGCAGCTCCAGGCCGCGCCGGTGGGCCTCTTCGACGGCGGTGCCCAGCGGGTCCCAGCCGGGGTCCTTGCCCTGGACGCCGGTCAGGCACTGCGCCCAGGGCTCGTACGGCGACGGCCAGAGGGCGTCGGCGGAGGGGCGCACCTGGAGCATGACCACGTTCAGCCGGCGCTCGACGGCGCGGTCGAGGAGGGCGATGAGCTCCGCGCGCTGGTCGGCGGGCGGCAGGCCGGGGCGGGAGGGCCAGTCGCGGTTGGTGACCGTCGCCAGCCACATGCCTCGGAAGTCCTCCGCGCGCCGGCCGCCCCGTGGCTTGCCGTCCCCGGGGCTCCGGTCCTTCTTCGTGGCCGCCCCGGTGAGGCCCGTCGCGTCCCCGGTCACCAGCAGGGACGCCACCAGTCCGGCCGCGCTCGCGACCAGCCCGCGCCGCCCGATCCCGCCGCCGCTGCCCTTGTGCCTCATGTGCTGCCCCAGTCGTTCCTTGTCGGTCGCCGTGTTCGTCCGGTCGCGCTCCGTACCGTCGCGCCCGGCCGCCTTCAAGCATGCCCGGCCCGGCCGGTAATCGATCCGTGCGAACGGAGTAACGTCGTGGCGTCGAGGCGGGTGTGCCGGAACCATACGGCGGCCCGCCACCCGAAGATCAGCGAAAGGCACGAGGTGACGGACTCAATGGCCGACATTGCACGCGTCGGAGTGGTGGGCTGCGGTCAGATGGGCGCAGGCATCGCGGAGGTGTGTGCCCGCAGCGGCCTCGAGGTCAAGGTGGCGGAGACCACGGGCGAGGCGCTGGAGATCGGCCGTACCCGGCTGTACAACTCGCTCGACAAGGCCGCGCAGCGCGGCAAGATCAGCGACGACGAGCGGGACGCGACGCTGGCCCGGCTGAGCTTCACCACGGACCTCGGGGAGTTCGCCGACCGCGACCTCGTCATCGAGGCGGTCGTCGAGAACGAGCAGGTCAAGACCGAGATCTTCCAGGTCCTCGACCAGGTGGTGACCCGGCAGGACGCCATCCTGGCGTCGAACACGTCGTCCATCCCGCTGGTGAAGCTTGCCGTCGCGACGTCCCGCCCCGACCAGGTCATCGGCATCCACTTCTTCAACCCCGCGCCGGTGCAGCAGCTGGTCGAGCTGATCCCGGCGCTGACCACCTCCGAGGGCACGATCAGCCGCGCCCAGGCCGTGGTCGAGAAGGTGCTGGGCAAGCACGCCATCCGTGCCCAGGACCGGTCCGGCTTCGTGGTGAACGCCCTGCTGATCCCGTACCTGCTGTCGGCGATCCGGATGTTCGAGTCGGGCATCGCCAGCCGCGAGGACATCGACAACGGCATGGAGCTGGGCTGCGCCCACCCGATGGGCCCCCTGAAGCTGTCCGACCTGATCGGCCTCGACACCGTCGCCTCGGTCGCCGACTCGATGTACGCGGAGTACAAGGAGCCCCTGTACGCGGCTCCCCCGCTGCTCCAGCGCATGGTCGACGCGGGCCGCCTGGGCCGCAAGACCGGCTCGGGCTTCTACCTCTACTCCTGACCGTCCGGGCGGTCTCCTGCGCGTGCGGGCGGTTCGGGATCACGCGGTGTGGCGCGCCGAATCCTGCCGTAATCCGGCAGTGTGCGCGCCCCCACCCACGTGAGACCCTCGGTCCGCCCGAGCAGGCGGTGAGGAGACGGGTGAGGTGAAGCCGAGCTTCAAGGTACACGCGGGCGTCGCGCTGGGACTCGGGTCCGTCCCGCCGCTCGCTTCGACGCTCACCCTGCCCCCGGGCCCGGCCCTGCTCGGTAACGGCAAAGTGGCCCTGCCGCTGCTCGTACCGCTGTCTCGGCCTGCTCATCCGAGTACGAGGTGGCACTCAAGCACGAACAGCGTGTCGTGTTCGCCGCCCCCTGGGCTGTTGAGCACCGCGGTCGGCGCGATCGTCCTGATGGCCGGTCAGCACCGCGGTGGCGGAGGCCGCCAGGAGGCAGGCGCGCATGACACGACGTGACAACAGCACGATCGAGCACAACTGAGGGGGAATGGTGTCGCGGACCCAGAGCGTACGCAGGATCACACGGGCACTGGCCGACAGCGGCGATCCACGGGCGGTGGCCGAGGCGGAGGTGCGGCGGCGTGCAGGCGGCATGGGCGTCGGCGGCGCGACCGTCGTCCCCCCGGCCGCCGGCGCGGCGCAGCAGGAGCCGGAGGACGAGGGCATGGACCCCGCGGACTTCCCGGCCGCGCGTGAGCAGGGCGGCAGTATCGCCACCGTCATGACGCAGAAGACCGTGCCGCTCGACGACGCCGGCGAGGCGCTGAACCGCAGTGAGCAGGAGCGCGACGGCGGGCAGCAGGTGCATGCCATCTGTCCGATGGTGATGCCGAAGGGACGGTCCTTCCTCAGCATGCTGCCGGTCGGGCTGCTGCTGGTGATCGGTGTGGTCGGCTCCGCCGTCGTCGCGGCGGTCGGGGGCGAGGTGCTGACGCATCCGCTCTTCGGCGTCCACTACTGGGTGATCTCGGTGCTGGCCGTGTGCTTCGTGTGGGCGCGGCAGGGCATGGTGATGGTCCCGGACGGCTGTCAGGCGCTGATCACCCGGTTCGGGAAGCTGGAGAAGGTCGTCGGGCCGGGGCGGGTGATCCTGCTCAGCCCGTGGAAGCGGGTGTCGTACATCCTCAACACCACCCGCGAGTACCCGTTCAACGCCCCGGTGCGCGAGGCACCGACGAAGGGCGGGGTGAAGGCGTCCATCGACCTGTTCATCCAGTTCCGGATCAATGACCCGACCGAGTTCGTCTATACGCTGGGCGCGGTGCGCGGCTTCGAGGAGAAGCTGAGCAACGCGGTGAGTGAGACCATCCGCAGCCTGATCTACGAGCAGGAGGCGGCCGGCATCTACGACATGGTCGGCGAGGACACCGGCCGTCTCCTGGAGCAGCTGAACCAGCAGTTCCAGCCCGCCGTGGAGCTGACCAACGCCAACATCACGCACGCCGAGCCGTCGGACCGGGCGTACCGGATGGACCTGGCGGCGCCCGAGATGGTGCGCGTCGCGAAGGAGGCGTACACCCACGAGTACGCGCTCCAGCTGCGCAAGGAGCAGGACGAGGGCGACCTCACCAAGGAGCTGGCGACCCGTCAGGAGACCCTGTCGGCGATCCAGGCGGACATCGCCAGCTACCAGGCCCAGATGGACACCGCCGTGGAGCGGGAGACCAACCGGGCACAGGCCCTGGCCCGTCAGCGGTATGTGCAGGCGGAGTCGGAGGCGAAGGCCAACGCGGCGCTGCTGGAGGCCCAGGCCCTGGACATCCGCGCGATGACCGCGGCCGAGGCCCCGGAGATCCTGGAGTACCGCTACCAGCAGCGGGTCCTGGACACCCTGGAGCAGGTGGCGGACCACCTGCCGCAGCTGGTGCGGATCGGCGGCTCGGGCGACCCGGCCGAGGCGGCGGGTGTGGACTTCCTGCTGCTGGCGCGTGAGCTGATCGGTGAGCGCGGGGCGGAGCTGTTCTCGGACGCCGACATGACCGCGATGCGCGCCCGGCTCGCCGAGGTGGCGGAGCGGATCGCGGCGCGCAGCCCGGAGATCCGCGCGCTGCTGGAGGAGGAGCGGCCGACCGTACCGGCCGCCGTCCACGACGAGGCCGCCCGGGAACAGGGTTCGGGACAGCCGGGACAGCCGGGACAGCCGGGACAGCCTGAGCGGACCGGGCGATTCGAGCAGTTCGGGCAGTCCGGGCAGTCCGGGCACGACGAGCAGCAGGAGCAGGAGGCGGGTCAGTGAGCACGGCACGTATGAGCAACCGGTCCGTCATCGCCGAGGCCGTCGCCCCCTGGAGCGACATCGCCCAGCTGCTGCGCGGCGGCGAGGCGGGCACCCTCATCCCCGTCATCATCCCGAAGTCGCGCCGCCGCCTGTGGTGGATGCTCCCGCTGTGGATCGGAGTGTTCGCGCTGCTCAGCGGTGTGATGCTGACGCTGCGGGTGGACTCCGACGGGCTCGGTGACCTCGCGTACGGGGCGCTCGCCACACTCTCGTACACCGTCGGCGCGCTGCTGCTGGTGGTGGGCGGGCTGTGGTGGTGGCGGTCCTCGATCGTGGAGATCGAGCAGGGCACCCACGGCATCCTCACCCGCTACGGGGCGTACACCCGCACGCTGGAGGCCGGTCGCCACTATCTGTGGCACCCGTGGGCGCGGGTCGAGTTCGTCGTCGACACGGCGACGGAGATCCCGTACTCCGCCCCGGTGATGGCGTGCCCGACGCAGGAGAACGTGCCGCTGCGGTCGATCGAGTTCTTCCTGAAGTTCCGGATCACGGACGCGCTGCTGTTCGTACGGACCATCGGCGCGGGCAACTTCGATCTGGTCCTGTCGAGCGCCGTACAGGACGCGATCCGGCAGCGCGCCCGCAAGATGCGCACCGAGCGGGCGTACGACCTGCGCGGTTCGGACGTCGCGGACATGCAGGAGCTGCTCAACCGCCAGCTGTCCCGGTACGGGGTGCGCATCACCGGCTCCAACATCCCGGACGTGCAGCTGCCGACGCAGTACCAGCAGCACCTGGCGACCCGTGAGCGGGTGGCGAAGGAGCGGACCGCGTACGAGCAGGAGTGGGGCCTGACCCGCAAGCGCCGGATCGACAGCCTGCAGATGGACATCGAGCGGGCGAAGAAGGTGCGGGACGCGCGGATCGTCGAGGTGAAGGCCGCGCTGAACCGGGCGCGTGAGGCGGTGGCCCAGCTCCTGGAGGAGCAGGAGACCAACGCGCAGCGCGTACGGTTCGAGATCGAGACGCGCGGGCGCAGCGGCCTGATCGCGGCGGAGAACGAGGCACGGGCGCAGCGGGCGCTGGCCCAGGCGTACCGGGACAACCGGGCGGTCCTCCAGTACGAGCTGGCCCTGCGCCGCCTGGACGTGGGCGCGGAGCTGGCGACGAACGCCCCGCAGCCGGTGGTGGTCCGTACCGACGGACCGGGCGGCGGCGACACGTCGGCGCTGTCCACGCTGCTCACCGCGCAGCTGCTGCCCAGGACGGCGCCTGTGCTGCCGCGCGTCGGCCTGGACGGCGGGGCGGGCCGGGACGACGAGGAGTAGTGGACGGCCGCCTCAGTGGACGGCGGCGTCACGGGCGGGGGTCGGACCTGGAGAGGTCCGGCCCCCGTTCTCGTATCAGCCGAGCCGCAGATGGTGCAGCATCAGCAGTCCGGCCGCCATGTTGGCGGCCGGGACCTCACCACGGGCGATCATGTCGGGGACGAGTTTCAGCGGTATCCATTCGCGGCGGGTGGACTCGAAGTCGTCCTCGGGCTGGCCGACGAAGGTGGCCTCCTCCGCCCAGTAGAGGTGGTGGCGGGCGTCGGAGAGGCCGTTGGACGGCTCGACGGTGAGCAGGTGTTGGAGCGGGCCGGGGCGCCAGCCGGTCTCCTCCTCCATCTCGCGGGCCGCGGCGGCCCGGATGTCCTCGCCGTCCTCGACGACGCCCGCGGCCAGCTCCCAGCCCCAGGTGTCGGTGATGAAGCGGTGCCGCCACAGCATCAGTACCTCGTTGGCCTCGTTGACGGCGGTGGCCACGGCGACCGGGCGCAGCCGGATCAGGAAGTGGTCGAGGTGTCGTCCGTCGGGGAGGGCGACATCGGCCAGATTGACTTTGAACCAGCGGTTTTCATACACAGTTGTTTCACTCAGGTTCGTCCACTGCACTGTTCTGCCACCTTTCGACGTGTAGGTGGCAATATCGCAGCAGGCGCTTGGTCAGAGCGGAACGCGCAGTGCCGTGTCGATGAGTCCGGCCGCCTCATCGGCGTCCCCGCAGCCGCTGACCACCAGATGCTCACGGACCTCCCGCAGCCGGTCCCTGAGCCGCTGCGACTCCATCCCTCTCGCCCGCTCCGCCATCTCGACGGCCGTACGGGCCGCCCGGTCCGGCTCCCCCTGCCGCAGCTGGATCTGGCTGAGGATCGCCAGCCGGTGCACGCGCCCCCGGTCGTGCGCCGGGTTGCGTACGGCGGCAGCGGCGTTCTCCAGTGCGCCGGGCAGATCCCCCAGACTGAGCAGCGCCTCGGCGACCTGGACGTTGACCAGCCCCGGCTGGACGTAGCCGGTCTCGTCCGGCTCGTGCCCGGGCCGGATCCGTTCCGCCTCGGACTCGGCGCGGTGGATGCAGCCCAGCGCCGCGGCCCCGTCGCCGAGATGCGCGTACGCCTTGGCCTGCATGGCGTGCAGATCGGCGGCGAGCGCCGGGGTGATCTGCTGCCGCGCCGCCCGCAGGGCCGCCTCCGCGAACGCCACCGACTGGCGGTACTCCCCCATGAACAGCGACTGGTTGACCAGCAACGCGATCACATACGCGCCGAGCCCGCGGTCACCGCTGGCCTTGGCGAGCCGCAGCGCCTGGTGGAAGTAGCGCTGCGCGAGACCCGGCGCGTCCGAGTCGTACGCGCAGATGCCGGCCACCGCGACCAAGCCGCCCGCCGCCCGGTGGAGTTGGCGGCCGAGAGCGTCGCTGTAGGCGCCGCGCAGCAGTGGCGCGGTCTCCGCGTTGAGGAACCCGACGATCCGCGAACGGGTCGCGATGCCGCCGGCCTTGCGGTACATCAGCTCGTAGTGGGCGCGGGCGGCGCGGAGCGTCTCGATGTCGGACCTGCCGACGCGATTCCGGCCGTCCCGGGAGACGTCCGCGTCCTCCGGTGGGTTCTCCCACTCCCAGACCGGCATCACCGCGGGCGTCCCGGTCACCGCGGGCACCCCGAGCAGGTGCGGGCGCTGCTGCTCGTCCGACCGCCACAGCGCCGTGGCCCGCTCCACGAAGCCGGACAGCGGCGTGCCGTGCGGCACGGCCGCGTCGCCCGGTACACCGAGCCCGATGTCGTCCAGGTCGACCGGGCGGCACAGCCGCGCGCCGAGCACCTCGCAGATCAGGTCCGGCACCTGGCCGCGCGGCCGCTGGCCCTTCAACCAGCGGGCCACAGCCGTGTGTTCGTATCGCAGGGCCAGCCCGCGCGCGCGTCCCGCCTGGTTGACGTGGGCGGCCAGGCCCGCATGGGAGATCCCCGCCTCGTCGAGCAGGGCGTCGAGCAGGGTGTTGGGCTGCATGGGTGCCCCTCCGGGTGCCGTGCCTCGGTGGATTCAGCGTAGTGGAGCACGGTTCGCACGGGGTGTGAATGAAGTGTCCGAATCCGTGCCCCACGCGCTCTCCCGCAATGCCCCGGGCGCCGGTTGACTTGATGTCTCTCAGGAGGCGGCCGGGCCGCCGGCTCCCCCTCGTACAGTGCGGCGGCCCGTTCGCACGCCGCCCGTCCCGCCGATCTGCCCGACGCTCCTGAGGGTCCCTCCTGGACGTAGTCCTCGGGGGAGGGGCGGGCGGCGTCGGCCGCACCCTCCGTGTCCAGCCGCTATCGAGAGGAGGGTGTGGGCCGAGTGCGGCGCAGCCCGGTCTCCCCGGACTGCGCCGGCACCCACGGACACGTGGTGCGCACCCGGTCGTTGCGTACGACGACGAGGACCACGTCGTCGGCGAGGCGTCCCCCGGTGTGGGCGAGCAGGGACGTGTGGACGTGCTCGACGACGTCGGCGGGCGTCTGCGGCACGGCCTGCACGACCCCGGCCAGTACGTCCTCCAGGGGGAAGAACCGCCCGGCGGCGTCCCGGGCCTCCTCGGCGCCGTCGGTGTGGAGGAACAGCGCCTCGCCTGGCAGCAGCCGGGCGCACCGCCGTACGGGCAGGGTGCCCGGCAGGGGGAACGCGCCGAGCGGCGGCAGCGGGTCGCCCGCAGTGAGCGGCTCGGCGGCGTGCCCCAGCCGGTAGGGCCACGGGTGGCCGCAGTTGAGCGCCAGGATGTCGCCGTTCCGGCGGATGTCCAGCAGCAGTACGGTGACGAACTCCTCCGCCGACGGGCTCGCCCCGGTCGGCTGCGCGTCCTCGTCGCGCGCCTGCTCCCCCACGTACCGCTGTAGCGCCCGGTCCAGGCGCCGCAGGAGGCCGCCGAGTCCCGGCTCCTCGTGCGCGGCCTCCCGGAAGCTGCCCAGCACGGCGGCGACGGGCCCGAAGGAGGCCAGGCTGTGCCCCCGTACATCACCGATGATCAGTCGCACACCGTACGGGGTGGCGACCGCCTCGTACAGATCGCCGCCGACGGCCGCGCCCCGCACGGCGGACAGCTGGACGGCGGCGATGGACAGGCCCTCCAGGTGGGGCGGCAGCGGGCGCAGCAGCACCCGCTGGGCGGCCTGGGCGACGGCCTTGACCTGCTGAAGCTCGCGGCGCAGGCCGCGGCGGAGGCCGATGACCAAGCCCGTGCCGACGGCGAGGAAGACGGCGCTGGTGGCGATCCGGGGGACCATGCCGTCCTGCTGGGCCGGCGGGCAGGTCAGCTTCCAGGTGACGGCGACGGCGACGGCGCCCCACAGCGTCGGCAGCGCGAGGGGGACGAGCCGGGCGAGTCTGCGCCTGCGGGGCCTCCAGGGCCTCTTACGGATCATGCGGACCGCCCTTCTTCAGGCCCCTTGTCGCGGTCGGGACGATTCTGCCGATCGTCCCGGCTCGCGGGGAACGTCCACCAGACTTCTCACCCGAACGAGTGGGCAACCGTGCGGACGCCCCAACCCGGACGTGCGGAAACGCGGGAGGGGCGTACCCGGTGGTCCGGGTACGCCCCTCCCTGCGAGGTGTGCGAGACGTGCGAGCCGTACAAGACCGCACGACGTTCGCGGCGCTCGCGACGTTCGCGGCGGGCCGTCGGCGTCAGGCGCCGCGCAGCACCGCGCCGGTGCGCTCGGCGGCGAGCGCCACCGCGGCGTCACGGGCGGCGGATGCCTCCTCGACGGTCAGCGTGCGGTCCGCGGCGCGGAACCGGAGCGCGTACGCCAGGGACTTCTTGCCCTCGCCGATCTGCTCGCCGGTGAACGTGTCGAACAGCCGGACGGACTCCAGCAGTTCACCCGCGCCCTCGCGGAGCACCCGCTCGACCTCGACGGCCGGCACGTCCTGGTCGACGACCAGGGCGACGTCCTGCGTGGCCACCGGGAAGGTGGAGATCCGCGGGGCGCGCAGGGGACCGGCGGACGCCTCCTCGACGAGGTCGAGGTCGAGCTCCATGGCGCAGGTTCGGTCGGGCAGGCCGAGCGTCTTGACGACACGCGGGTGCAGCTCACCGGCGAACCCGACGAGCCGCTCGGCGCCGTCGACGACGACCGCGAGCCGGGCGCAGCGGCCCGGGTGCCACGGACCGTACTGGCCCTGGCGCACGATCAGCTCGGTGCCGGCCTCGCGGGCGACGGTCCGGGCGGCCTCGACCGCGTCGGCCCAGTCGGCCGGGCGGCCCTTGCCCCACCAGCCGGCCTGCTCGCGCGCCCCGGCGAGGACCACGGCGACGTGCCGCGGCTGCTCGGGCAGGACGGCGTTGACGCCGGCGATCTCCGCGTCGGTCGGTCGGCGGTCGACGGTCAGCCGTACCGCGACGCCCGGCTCGGCCGGCAGCCGGAAGACCAGGCCGGTCTCGAAGAGGGCCAGGTCGTGGCTGCCGCGGCCGTCGTTGCGGCGGAGCGCGCCGAGGAGGCCGGGCAGCAGCGTGGTGCGCAGCGCGGGCTCCTCGTCGGAGAGCGGGTTGACGAGCCTGACGACCCGGCGGGACCGGTCGTCCGCCGGGATGTCGAGCTGGTCGAGGATCCGCTCGCTGACGAACGGGTAGTTCAGCGCCTCGACGTACCCGGCTCCGGCCAGGGCGCGGCCCACGCGGCGGTGGGTGCGCTGGCGCTCGGTGAGCCCGCGGCCGGCCGGCGGCTTGGGCAGCGTGGAGGGCAGGTTCTCGTAGCCCTCCAGCCGGATGACCTCTTCGGCGAGGTCGTTGGGCTCGTTGAGGTCGGGGCGCCAGGACGGCACGGTCACGACCAGCTCGTCCTGCCCGTAGACGTCGCAGCCGATCTCCTGGAGGCGGCGTACGACCGTCTCGCGGCCGTAGCGCATGCCGGCGACCCGGTCGGGGTGGTCGGCGTGCATGGCGACCGTACGCGGCGCGCTGGGCGCGACGATCTCGGTGACGCCCGCCTCGGCGGTACCGCCCGCGAGGAGGACCAGCAGGTCGACGGTGCGCTGCGCGGCGGCGGCCGCGGCCTGCGGGTCGACGCCGCGCTCGAACCTCTTGGACGCCTCGGAGGACAGCTTGTGGCGGCGCGCGGCGCGGGCGATGGTGATCGCGTCGAAGTGCGCGGCCTCGATGACCACCTCGGTCGTGCCCCGCACCTCGCCGGTCTCGGTGTCGGTGGTGGAGTCGGCGATCTCGGTGTTGGCGCCGCCCATGACGCCCGCGATGCCGATCGGGCCGCGGTTGTCGGTGATGATGAGGTCGGCCGGGTCGAGGGCGCGGACGGTGCCGTCGAGGGTGGTGATCTTCTCGCCGGTCTCGGCGCGGCGGACCCCGATCGGGCCGTCGAGGCGGCCGCGGTCGTAGGCGTGCAGCGGCTGGCCCAGCTCGAGCATCACGTAGTTGGTGACGTCGACGGCGAGCGAGATCGGGCGCATGCCGGCCTTCTGGAGGCGGCGGCGGAGCCAGATCGGCGAGCGTGCCTCGGGGTCGAGGCCGACGACGGTGCGCGCGGTGAACCGGGAGCAGCCGATCGGGTCGGAGATCTGGACCGGGTAGCCGTACGAGTTCGGCGCGGGCACGTCGAGGAGCGCGGGGTCGCGCAGCGGCAGCCCGTACGCGATGGCGGTCTCGCGGGCGACGCCGCGCATCGACAGGCAGTAGCCGCGGTCGGGCGTGACGGCGATGTCCAGGACCTCGTCGTACAGCTCCAGCAGGGCGGCGGCGTCGGTGCCGACCTCGTGCTCGGGCGGCAGGACGATGATGCCGTGCGTACTGTCGTCGCCCATGCCGAGCTCGTCGCCGGAGCAGATCATGCCGCGGGACATCCGGCCGTACGTCTTGCGCTCGGCGATCCGGAAGTCACCGGGGAGGACGGCGCCGGGGAGGGCGACGACCACCTTGTCGCCCTCGGCGAAGTTCCGGGCGCCGCAGATGATCTCCTGGGGCTCGCCGGTGCCGTTGGCCTGGCCGACGTCGACGGTGCAGAAGCGGATCGGCTTCTTGAACTCGGTGAGCTCCTCGACGGTGAGGACCTTGCCCACCACGAGGGGGCCGGTGAGGCCGGCGCCGAGCTGCTCGACGGTCTCGACCTCCAGGCCCGCCGAAATCAGTCTGGCCTGTACGTCACGGCCGGTCTCCGTCGCCGGCAGGTCGACGTACTCCCGCAGCCACGAAAGCGGGACCCGCATCAGATCTCCATCCCGAACGGCCGGGTGAACCGGACGTCACCCTCGACCATGTCTCGCATGTCTTCGACGTTGTGGCGGAACATCAGCATCCGTTCGATGCCGAACCCGAAGGCGAATCCGCTGTACTTCTCCGGGTCGACGCCGCAGGCGATCAGCACCTTGGGGTTGACCATGCCGCAGCCGCCCAGCTCGATCCAGCCCTCGCTGCCGCAGGTGCGGCAGGGCCGGTCCGGGTCGCCGACGGACTCGCCGCGGCAGACGTAGCAGAGCATGTCCATCTCGGCGGACGGCTCGGTGAAGGGGAAGAAGTTCGGGCGGAGCCGGGTCTTCATGTCCGGGCCGAAGAGCGCCTGGACCATGTGGTCGAGGGTGCCCTTCAGATCCGCCATGGTGAGGCCCTCGTCGACGGCGAGCAGCTCGATCTGGTGGAAGACCGGGGTGTGCGTGGCGTCCAGCTCGTCCGTGCGGTACACGCGGCCGGGGCAGACGACGTACACGGGCGGCTCGCGGTCCACGAGCGTGCGGGCCTGCACCGGGGAGGTGTGGGTGCGCAGCACGATGCCGGACTCGTCGCCCTTGGTGCCTTCCGGGCCCTGGACGAAGAAGGTGTCCTGCATCTGGCGGGCCGGGTGGTCGGGGACGAAGTTCAGGGCGTCGAAGTTGAACCACTCCGCCTCGACCTCGGGGCCCTCGGCGACCTCGTAGCCCATGGAGACGAAGACGTCCGCGACGCGCTCCATGAGGGTGGTGAGCGGGTGCCGGGCGCCGGCCGGGGTGCGGTCGTAGGGCAGCGTGACGTCCACCGCCTCCTCGACCAGCACGCGGGCGTCGCGCTCCGCCTCCAGCTCGGCCTGGCGGGCCGCGAGCGCCTTGGCGACCGCGCCGCGCGCCTGGCCGACGCGCTTGCCGGCCTCGGCCTTGGCGTGCGGGGGCAGGGCGCCGATCTCCCGGTTGGCGAGGGCGAGCGGCGAGGTGCCGCCGGTGTGGGCGACCTTCGCGTGGGCGAGCGCGTCGAGGTCGCCTGCGGCGGCGAAGGCGGCGAGCGCCTCGTCCCGCATGCGCTCGATCTCTTGCGGTTTCAGTGCCTCGACCTCGACTGGGTCGTACGACTTGTTGGGTGCCGACATCTCTTCCCGTACTTCCGATGGGCTGGCTGGGGCCCCCGCTCGACGACCGAGGACGCAAAGGTGCCAAAGGTCGAGTCTAACGGGGTGCGGCGGACGCGGATGAGCCCCTGGGGGTCCGGCGGGGTGGCCGCCCTGGGTCAGAAGCCCTGGGTCAGGTACGCCGGGGTGCCCAAGGGCAGGGTAAATCGGAACTGGGCGCCGCCCGTCGGGGCGCGGCCCACCGTGATGGTGCCGCCGTGTGCCTCGACGATGCCCTTGACGATGTAGAGGCCGAGGCCGGTGCCGCCGCGGGTGCTTCCCCGCCAGAAGCGGGTGAAGACACGGCCCATCGACTCCTCGGGGATGCCGGCGCCTTCGTCGCTCACGGTGACCGCCGTTCCTTTCTCGTCGTCCTCAGGGCCGGTGGGGGCCACCTCGATGGTGACGGTTCCCTCGCCGTGCCGCACCGCATTTTCGAGCAGGTTCCCGAGGATCTGGTCGATCTTGTCGGGGTCTGCCCACAGGGCGGGCAGCGGGCGGCGGACCCGGACGAAGAAGCGGTCCGGGGACTGGCCGCGCGCCGTGTGGGCCTGGATGTGGCGGCCGACGGCGGCGGCGAGGTCGACGGGCTGGCGGCGCACCTCCAGGCGGCCGGAGTCGATGCGGGAGATGTCGAGGAGCTCGGTGATCAGCCGTGTCACGCGGTTGGCGTCCGCGTCGACGGTCTCCAGCATCAGCCGCTTCTGGTCGTCGGTGAACCTCTCCCACTTGGCGAGGAGGGTCGCCGTGAAGCCTTTGACGGAGGTGAGCGGGGAACGCAGCTCGTGCGCGACCGTGGCGATCAGCTCGGCATGGCTGCGCTCGGTGCGGCGCCGGGCCTCGGTGCCGCGCAGGGTGACAACGACGCGGCGGACCGGGCCGAGCGGGTGGTCGCGTACGTACCGGGCGGCGACCAGCACCTCGCGGCCGCCCGGCAGGAGCAGGTTGCGCTCCGGCTGGCCGGTGCGGGTGGCGAGGCCGCCGTAGGGATCGGTGAGGGCCCACCAGCGGCGGCCCTTGAGGTCCTCCAGCGGGAGGGCCTCGTCCAGGGAACGGCCCATGGCCTGGGAGCGGGGCACCGCCGTGATGCGTGCGGCCGTCGCATTGAAGCAGACGACCCGGCCGCTCGCGTCCGCCACGACGAGCCCGTCGGGCAGGTCGTCGGGGTCGCACTCGGGGACGCCGTGGCGGGCCTCGGGGTGCGCTAAGGCAGCGCGGCTCTCCGCGTGGCTGCTCATGTCGAGCGTCATCCCCGTACCCCACCCCTCAGTGTTGCGCGACGGGCCCCCGAGCCCGTCACCCTACTAGCTCGAGGTGACGGAGCGGCACCCTCCCGCAGCACGCTGCGCACGGGCGGAGGCGTAGAGACATACGGCGGCGGCGGTCGCCAGGTTCAGACTCTCCGCCTTTCCGTGGATGGGGACGCGGACGACGGCGTCCGCGAGGGCGCGGGTCTCCTCGGGCAGGCCCCACGCCTCGTTGCCGAAGATCCACGCGGTGGGGCCGCCCATGGTGCCCGCGTCGAGTTCCGCGTCCAGGTCGTCCCGGCCTGCCCCGTCGGCGGCGAGGATCCGCACCCCGGCGCCGCGCAGTCCCGCGACCGCCTGCTGGACGGGGACGCCCACGGCGACGGGCAGGTGGAAGAGGGAGCCGACGGAGGCACGTACGGACTTGGGGTTGTACAGATCGACGGAGGCGTCGGTGAGCACGACGGCGTCGGCGCCGGCCGCGTCGGCGCAGCGCAGCACGGTCCCGGCGTTGCCGGGGTCGCGTACGTGGGCGAGGACCGCGACCAGCTTGGGCCGGGCCGCGAGGATGTCCTCGAACGGAGAGTCGAGGAAGCCGCACACGCCGACGAGGCCCTGCGGGGTGACGGTCTGGGAGACCTCGGCGAGGACGGCGTCGGAGGCGTGGTGGACGCGGGCCCCGGTGGCGATGGCGGCGTCGACGATGTCGGCGTACCGGGTGGCGGCCTCGGTGGTGGTGAAGAGTTCGAGCAGGGTCGGCCCGCCGTCGGGCCCGCGGTGTGCGACGGCCTCACGGACGGCCTGCGGCCCCTCGGCGATGAACCGGCGCTCCTTGCCCCGGAAGTTGCGCTTGGCGAGCCGCCGGGCGGCGGCGACGCGCGGGGAACGCGGGGAGATCAGCTCGGGGGTGCCCATGGTGCTCGGCGACTCTTTCTGGCTGCGGGGCGGCCGGGGTCGTGGTCGTGGGAGGGACGGCTCCGCCGGGCCCTCGCCAGGCGAACGCGGCGGACCCGCAGGCGCAGCGCCTGCGGGTCCGGTCGGAAGTACGGCGGCCTGGGAGATCAGGCGGCGGCCTTCGGGGCGTTGACGTCGCTCGGGAGGGCCTTCTGGGCGACCTCGACGAGGGCGGCGAACGCGTTGGCGTCGTTGACCGCGAGCTCGGCCAGGATCTTGCGGTCCACCTCGATGTTGGCGGCCTTCAGACCCTGGATGAAGCGGTTGTACGTGATGCCGTTGGCGCGGGCAGCGGCGTTGATGCGCTGGATCCACAGCTGGCGGAAGTCACCCTTGCGCTTCTTGCGGTCGTTGTAGTTGTAGACCAGCGAGTGGGTGACCTGCTCCTTGGCCTTGCGGTACAGGCGCGAGCGCTGGCCGCGGTAACCGCTGGCCTGCTCGAGGATCGCACGGCGCTTCTTGTGAGCGTTGACTGCGCGCTTGACGCGTGCCACTTGTTAACTCCTTGTAGCGGGGCCGTGGTGGTGCTCACACGGCCCGGAAACGAATGGGACCCGGCTATCGGGGGCTCGGATCAGGGATGATCAGGGTCAGATGCCCAGCATCTTCTTGATCTTGGCGCTGTCACCCGGGGCCATCTCGGCGTTGCCAGTGAGGCGGCGCGTCAGCTTGGACGACTTGTGCTCGAGCAGGTGGCGCTTGCCGGCGCGCTCGCGGAGCACCTTGCCCGAGCCGGTGATCTTGAAGCGCTTCTTGGCACCGCTGTGCGTCTTGTTCTTCGGCATCGCGCCGTTATCTCCTCGTCAGTGGCGCTCCCAGCCGGTCCGGGGACCGGCACTCGGGAGCGTCAGATGGATCGTTTCGCGCCCCGGGCTGGTTGCCCCGGACACGGCCTTGCAGGCTACTGGGCGGACGGATCCGCCTGGGCGGGCTGGCCCTGGCGCTCCGCCTTGCGGGCGGCCTGCGCCTCACGGGCCTCGGCCATGGCCTCGGTCTTCTTCTTGTGCGGACCGAGAACCATGATCATGTTGCGGCCGTCCTGCTTCGGGTTCGACTCGACGAAACCGAGGTCCTGGACGTCCTCCGCGAGCCGCTGCAGGAGCCGGAAGCCGAGCTCCGGCCGGGACTGCTCGCGTCCACGGAACATGATCGTGATCTTGACCTTGTCGCCCTGCTTGAGGAACCGGACGACGTGACCCTTCTTGGTGTCGTAGTCGTGCGGGTCGATCTTCGGCCGGAGCTTCATCTCCTTGATGACCGTGTGCGCCTGGTTCTTGCGCGCCTCACGGGCCTTCATGGCCGACTCGTACTTGAACTTCCCGTAGTCCATGAGCTTGCACACGGGCGGACGGGCGTTCGCCGCGACCTCGACCAGGTCGAGGTCGTACTCCTGTGCAAGCTCCAGGGCCTTGGCAAGCGGAACGATTCCGACCTGCTCGCCGCTGGGACCGACAAGTCGCACCTCAGGAACGCGAATCCGGTCGTTGATGCGGGGCTCGGCGCTGATGGATCCTCCTCGGTAGCACCAACGCGACCGCCTGGCGGACGGACGCGTAACGTCTGTATAGCGAGACCAACCGCGCCGGTGCATGAAAAATGCCCCGGACGGGACACAGGCGGGGCTCCTGGAACTACCGGAGCACCGCCACGGCGAACCGCGGGGCGCTGTCTTCGGGCGGGTCCATCGTCCGTACGGAACGATGGGCGCCGCCTGACCGGTGACCCGCCGTCCCGGAGGACGGTCAGGTGGGAGAGCGGAGCCTCCACTTGTGGGCCGGAGCTCAGGGTTCCGGCCGGTCGTCACTCCAGGCTACCAGCTGCCCGGGGGTGTGCCCAATCGGGCGGGCGGCGCCGGGTGCGCGGGGTACCGCCTATCGTGTGAGGCATGAGTGACGCCACGCCCAGCCGGCCCGCACCCGACTTCGCCGCCCTGACCCGCGACATCGCGGAGGTCCCCGCGGTGGAGGTGATCGTCACGGTCGCCGTGAACCTGATGAGCGCCGCGGCCGTGAAGCTCGGGCTGACCGAGGACGGCGACGAGCACAAGGACCTGGACGAGGCCCGCAAGCTCGTGCACGCACTGGCGGGTCTGCTGGACGCGAGTGTGACGGAGATCAGCTCGTTCCACGCGGCGCCGCTGCGGGACGGCCTGAAGTCCCTGCAGCTGGCGTTCCGCGAGGCGTCGCTGGTCCCGGACGAGCCGGGTCAGGGCCCGGGCGAGAAGTACACGGGTCCGGTCTTCGGCTGAGCCCCGGCTCCCTCGCTCCCCTGTTCTCCTATTCCTTTACGTAGAAGGGCTCGCCCGGCGGGGTGGCCTCGGCCGGCAGGAGTGCCAGGTCGAGACCGCGCACCAGGCGGGCCCTCAGTGTTCCGTCGGCCGCCATGGCTCCGGCGACACGGCGGGCCGTGTCGGCGGGGGCCGCGTCCGGGGCGAGGACCAGGGCGAGGGTGCCGTCCGCGCTGCCACGGGCCAGGTACGCGCGGAGCACGGCCGGCTCCGCGGCGACCACGGCGCGTACGGCGGACGTGACGGCCGGGTCGGCCAGCGGGTCGGTGCTGGTGCGGCCCTCGGCGAGGGCCAGCAGGGCGGGGCCGGTCAGCTGGTACGGCACCGGCCCGGCCATGTCCAGCACCAGTGTGTCGGCCTTCTCGTGCGCGGCGGCCTGGAGTGCCTGGTGCAGCGGTACGGCGACGGGGCGGGCGGCCGGGTCCCAGCGGGCGAGCGCGTCGGTGGACGTGAACGCGGGCAGCGCGCGGCGGTCGCCGGCGGTGAGGGTCGGCACGGCCATGTCGCTGGTCTTCTCACGGCGCAGGCCGCTCTCGTCCTCCTCCACCTCGCCGAGCACGGCGACGACGGGGACGAGTAGCCGGGCCCCCTTGAGGGCCTCCAGCACGCGCGGCTCGGCGGACCGGTCCTCCGCCCAGGCCGCGAGGGCCTCGGTGAGCTTCGGGTCGGCGGAGCCGTCGTCGTCGGAGAAAGCGGGGTCAGGGATGTTCTTGAGCGCCACGATCCGAGCCTATCCGGGCGCCGTGGTCACTCCGTACGGTGCCCTCCGCGCCACAGCACGGCCGCGACGACCACGAGCAGCACCCCCACGCCCCCGGTGACCGGGGCGAGGAGGCCGACGGACTCCTCCGTGTCCGGCTCGGGCTTCGGGCCGGGTCCGAAGTACGGGCCGCTGTAGCCGGCGGTCGCGGTCTTGAGGTCGGCCGGGCTCAGCCTGGCACCCGCCTCGATCGCGGCGGCCGGGTCGACCATCCCGTAGCCCTTCTCGTCGTCGCGGCCGCCCTCGGGGCTGTCGCGGGCGGTGTCGGCGAGGAGCTTCTTGATCTGCGACGGGGTGAGCCCGGGGTGCGCGGCCCGCACGAGGGCGACGGCACCGGAGACGAACGCCGAGGCGGCGCTGGTGCCCCAGCCCTCGTAGTACTTGCGGTCCGGGTCGGCGATGACGACGTCGACGCCGGGCGCGCTGACCGTGGCGTACCAGCGGCTGGTGGAGAACGACGCGTGGGTGCCGAGGCGGTCGACGGCGGTGACGGCGATCACGCCCGGGTAGGCGGCGGGGTACGAGACGCGGTCGCCCTTCTCGCCGCCGTTGCCGGCGGAGGCGACGACGACGGCGCCCTTGGAGAGGGCGTACTGGACGGCGGCGTCCTCGGCGGCCTCGGGGTGGGCGGACTCGCTGTCGTCGCCGAGTGAGAGGTTGATCACGTCGGCGCCCTGGTCGGCGGCCCAGCGGATGCCCTGGGCGAGGGCGCTGCCGCGGGTGTGGCGGGCGCGGCTCCTGGCCTTGTCGCTGCCTTCGAGGATGACCCGGACAGGCAGGATCTTCGCCTCGGGGGCGACGCCGAGGACTCCGTCGCCGTCGCCGGGGCCGTGTCCGTGGCCCGCGATGATCCCGGCCATGGCGGTGCCGTGGCGGGCCCACGCGCGGTCGCCGCGCTCGGCGCCGAAGCCGATGAAGTCCTTGCCGGGGAGGACGTTGTCGGCGAGGTCGGGGTGGGTCTCGTCGACGCCGGTGTCGAGGACGGCGACGGTGATGCCCTCGCCCCTGGTGGTGCGCCATGCCTGGTCGGTGTTGAGCGCCTCGATGCCCCACTGACGGGCACGGATGGCGTCGGCCTGGGCGGGGACGGCGGGGAGCAGGGCGAAGGCGGTGGCGGTGAGGGCGGCGAGGAGGAGGCGGGCGGTACGGGGGCCGAAGGCGCTGCCGGTGGTGCGGGTGGTGCGGTCGGGCCTCACCGGGCCTCCTTCTTCTCGGCGGGGCCTTCGGTCGCCCTGGTGACCGCCTGGCGCAGTCCCTGCTCTATACGGTCGGCGATGCCGCGCGACTCATGGCCGAGCCCGGACTGCGCCGGGGCCGTCGTCTGCCCCTTGGCCATCGCCTGCTGGGCGGGCTGGGGGTCGGGCACTGCGCGGCCGTCGGCGAAGCCGGAGACGGCGTAGACGACCACGGGGATCTCGGTGAGGACGTCGATGTGCCAGCTGGCCCGCTGGGCGTTGCCGAACCCCGCGGCGACGGTGCCGGGGGCGGCGAGGGTGGGCGGTATGAGCTCGGTGCTCTTGTCGAGTCCGCCGTCGGTGAAGCGGGTGTGCAGGGCGGTCATGCCGGAGACGTCGGTGTCCATGAAGACCATGCCGACGGTGGTGACGCTGCTGGAGGTCGCGTCCGTGTATGTGGCGCGGAGCACCCGCACGCAGCCTGTCGGGGCGAGCGTCGCGGCCAGCCGCGGGTGGAGTGAGGTGGCGCAGGGCGCGTCGGGAGCGACGGCGATCCGTGTCCAGGTGCGGTCCGCGCCGCCGGGTCCGGCGCCGGCGCCCTGGAGGCTGCGCGGGAACAGGGTGTCCACGGGGGTGCTGTGCCACAGGGTGGCGGCCTCGGTGTAGGCCGTGCGGGCGGGGGCGGCGTCGGGGCCGCTGAGGAACCAGGTGCCTGCCGCGGCGCCCCCGACGAGCCCGAGCC
Organism: Streptomyces sp. TRM49041; assembly: GCF_008271805.1. Lineage (GTDB taxonomy): Bacteria > Actinomycetota > Actinomycetes > Streptomycetales > Streptomycetaceae > Streptomyces. The sequence continues at coordinate 358 of NZ_VSRY01000159.1, read as the reverse complement.
CGAGGACGAGGGCGGCGACGGCGGCCGCGGTACGGGCCGGGCGCCGCGTCCGTATGAGACGGAGCCGTGTGGTCGTCTCGGCCGGCGCCTCGGGGGACGGCCAGTACATATGCGGGTACGGCTGCGGCGGCCCGTCCGGCGCGGCGAACCCGGCGGCCGTGCGCGGCGGGGGCGGCACGGCCCCGCCGACGGCCCCATCGGGCACCGGCCGGTGTGGGACGCCCACCGGAGCCCACGCCGGCGAACCACCGTCAGGTGCGGGGCGCGGCCCGCCCGCGTCCGGCGCGGGTGCCGCCGAGCCGCGGGCCGGGCTCGCCACCGTCGGGGAGGCGGGAGCGGCGGCGTGCGGGTTGCGGGG
>NZ_VSRY01000158.1 GCF_008271805.1 Streptomyces sp. TRM49041 | reverse complement strand
CCGCCGTGGCGGTGCGGCCGGCGCCCGGGCGGCCCTGGGCCGCGCGCGGTGCGGTGGACCCGGACGGGGTGGTGGACCTGCGGTCGTGGACGACGACGTCGATGCCGTCGCCGAGACCGGTCGGCTCCCCGGCCCGCACGGACTGCTCCCGGCCCCGGTGCGGCTGGAGGCGCAGTTCGCCGCCCCCGGTGCGGCGCAGCTGGTGGGCACCGGCCGTGCCGGGCCGGGCGCGCTGGAGGGTCGGGGCGGTGCCGCGTGCCTGCTCGACGGTGAAGCGGTAGGCGCCGCCCTGGCTCTGCCCTGCCCGTACGGTGAGCCGGTCCAGGCTGCGGCCGTCGCCGAGCAGTTCCAGCTCGACGCCCGCCAGATCGCGGCGGCGGGCGCGGGCGGCCAGCCGCAGGGCGACGAAGGCGCCGAGGGCGAGCGCGGCCGCGGCCCCGCCGAGTACGGCGGCCCACCACTGGTCCCACCAGGTGGGCGGCGGGTCGACGCGGACGTCCAGGAACGCGCCGTCCAGGACACGCCCGCCGTCGCCGGTGTCGACGACGGTGACCTTGCCGCCCACCTCGCCGAGTGGGGTGCCGGGGCCGAGGGTCAGGGTGAAGGGGACGTTCTGCCGCCTGCCCGGCTGGACGGTGACGGTGGCCGGGCTGACGCGGAGTTCGGTGCCGTCGGCCTGGTCGGCGAGGGCGAGCCGCAGGGTGTGCGGGGCACTGTCGTTGTTGGTGACGGACAGGGTGCCGCCGACGGTGTCGCCGGGGTGCACGGTGGCACGGTCGACGGCCAGCCCGGCCGTGACGGCGGGCGTGCCCTGGGTGGTCCGGGCGTGCAGCGGGCGCTGGTCGGAGGTGACGCCGCGCGCCGCCATGCGCGTGGTGAGGCGCAGAGCGCCGGTCGCGCCGGCCGGGACGGTGACGGTGCCAGTGAACCGTACGTCCGACGCCGTACGGTCCGGGGCGCGGCCGTCGTCGGCGAGGGCGACGTCGACGGGCGTGAACCCGTCACCGGTGAGCCGCGCGGTGACCTTGATGCCGGCGAGCTGCGCCGGGTCGGTGATGACGACGCCTCGGCGGGTCTGCATACGGACCTCGACGACGGCCTTCTCGCCGGGGCGGGGCGACGCGGGATCGAGGGTGACGGCGGAGCGCAGGCGGCCCTGCCAGATGGCGCGGACGGCGACGTGGTGGTCCCGGTGCCCCTCGGGTGCCTCGATATGGGCGCGCCAGCGGCCGGGCAGCGGGTTCTTCACGCGCAGTGCCTCCACGGGCCCGTCCTGGCCGCTGAGTTCGAATGTGGAGCCGTCGAACTCGCCCTGCGTGGGGACCTTCCGCTTCAGGGGGTCGTAGTAGGTCACGGTGACCTTCGGGTCACGCTTGCTGACGGTGATGGAGCCGTCGGTGGCGATCGGCGGGATGGTCACATAGAGGTCGTTGGGCGGGGTGCCCTCGCCGCCGTATGTGACGCTGGCGCAGCGGGCCGCGGCGAACGTCTCCTGGAGCGCCTTGTCGATGCCGGCCGAGTCGGCGACGACCCGCATCCTGGGCGTGGCGGAGGGCAGGTCGGCGCAGCCGCCCCGGTGGCCGCCCTCGGCCATGGCGGTGAGCGCGGCCCGGTCGATGCCGCTGCCGAAGCCGAGCGGCCAGATCTGTACGTTCTCGCGGCGGGCGCGGGCGAGTTCCTCGGTCAGCCGCTTGGCGCCGTTGGCCTGCCTGCTGGCCGCGTCGGGGCCGTACTCGGGGCTGTCGCCGACGTCGAGCCTGCCGTCGGTGAGGAGGAAGACCACCTTGGGCGTGGCGGCGTCACTCTTCTCGGTGAGCCGGCCGACGGCCTGGCGGATCGCCGCCGGGAAGTCCGTGCCGGGGCCGGTGCGGGCGGGGTCTCGGCGCGACAGCTGCTGGACGCAGTCGCTGAGGCGCTGGCGCCCCGCGGCGTCGGCGACGGTGAGCGGGCAGACCTCGCGTACGGGCGACTGGCCGGGCTTCTCGGAGCTGCCGAACCCGATGACCGCCGCCCGGGAGCGCTCGGATATCTCGCCCTGGGCGAGGAGCGCTGCGGCGTCCACCTCGCGGGCCAGGTCGGCGTCGGACAGGCTCTCGGACTGGTCGACGACGATGGCGAAGTCGATGGGGTCGGCGCCCTCGGCGGGCGCCGCCGGCACGTTCACCGCGGCCGCGGGGGTCAGGGGCGGGGCCGGGGACAGGGCCGTGAGACCCAGGGAAAGCGTCAGGGCCGCGGCCCGGGCGGCACGTCTCGTGCTGATCAGTCGCATCGTCTCTCTCACCACAGTTCACTGAGGAGGGCCAGCGCCGCGCCGAACGCGAGGCACAGGACACCCGCGCGCAGCCATCGGTACTTGGCGGCCAGGACCTGTCCGTGCACGCCGGCCTGGTCCAGGAGCCAGCCGGTGGTGTCCGAGCCCGCCTCGGCGAGCCGGTCCAGGAGCACTCCGGCCGGGGCGCCGGAGGCGAGGTCGCGCAGCAGCGTGCGGTCGGCGCCGATGCGGGTGCGCGGCAGGATCACCGAGACGAGCATCAGCATCCCGGTGCCCCAGAACGCGCCGCCGACGGCGACGAGGGCGACGCCGGGGCCGCTCGTGGGGAGCGGAGCGGGGTCGCGGGCGAAGACCACGGCGAGGAAGGCGAGCGCTCCGGACAGGAGGATCGCCGCCTTCGTGTCGGCGCGGCCGATGTCCTCGCGGACGGTGGCCAGCATGCGCTCCGCCATGAGGCGGATCTCGTCGGGGGGTGCGGGCGTGCCGCTCATTCGTCGTCCCAGTCGTCGAAGTCGGCGCTGGGCCGGGCGGATTCGCCGTGCCGGCGGCCGTCGTGGCGGCGGTCGTCGTAGCTGCGGTCGTCGTAGCGGCGGTCGTCGTAGCGGCGGTCGTCGTACCCTGCGTGGTCCGCGTGCCGTCCCGCGTCGGGGTTCCGTACGCCGTCGTCGTCCCAGCCGGGTGCGCCGCCGTCCCCGTCGCGGCCACGCCCGCGTTCGCGTTCGCGCTCGCGGTCCCGTTCCCGAGCGGACTGCACGCGGGTCGGCTCGTGCACACGGTTGCCGTCGGGGCCGGCGTCCGCGGCCCTGCCGTCGGCAGGCTCCTCCTCCCAGGGCGGCCGCACCGGCTCGCCCCGCGGTGTTCCGTCGGTGAGGGCGCGGGGCTGCGGGCCCGGGACGTCGAGGACGCGGTCGGCGACGCCGCCGAGTACGCCACCGCTGCTGCTGCGCAGGTGCTCCAGGACCTGGTAGGTCATCTGGTCGAGGTCGTGGCGTTCGATGACACCGGTGTCGATCAGCCGGTGGAGCACGGCGAGGAAGTCGGCCTTGCCCTCCCGCTCCTCCGCGCGGAGCTGCCTGCGGATCTCCCACTGCTTGTCGGGGTTGGCCGCCATGTGGTGGGCGATCTGGGCGATCTCGCCCTGCTGGAGCATGACCTGCATCTCCCTGGCCCGGTCGGCGACCAGCTGCCGGTCGTACGCCTCCTTGCGCCGTTCACGCTCGGCCACGCGCCGGTCGACGCCCATGCCGACCAGGGTCCGGTCGGCCTCGGCGAGCTGATCCTGCACGGCCGTGTCGAGGTCGAAGAAGACCAGGACGCGGGTGCGCAGCCCGAGGTCACGGCCGAGTTGCAGCCGCCCCGCGGCGAGTTCGTCCCGTACGGCCTCGTCGGCCCGCTGGGCCTCGGTGATCCCGAACCGGCGGGAGACCGCGCGGAGACCGTCGAGGAGGTCGTCGCGGAGCAGTTCGGCGACGTCCCACACCTGCCGGGTGACGACGAGGTGGGGGTCGTCGACCTCCCACTGGACGGCGGCCCTCGCCTGGAAGAACACACCGTCGCCGGAGGCGGGCAGTTCGAGGGAGAACTCGGTGACGTTGCGGCCGAGGAGCACCTCGAAGACGGTGTAGGGGCCGCCGAACACGGGTGTGCCGTGGTCCTCCTTGCGGTCGGGCCACATGACCCGGTGGCCGCCGTTGCGGTACAGCATGACGGCGGCGATCCGGCCGCTGCGGCGCTTGTACGGCGGCGAGACCTCGTGGAGGAGCGGCCCGGGCGGGCGGGAGTCCTGCGGAGTGCCGTCGTGCGGGGCGCCACCGTGCGGGGCGCCACCGTGCGGGGCGCCGCCGTGCGGGGCAACACCGTGCGGGGCAACACCGTGCGGGGCGCCACCGGGCCGATGGGGCGCGGGTACGGCCGGGGGCCGTTGGGGTGGGGGGCCGGAGTTCATCGCGCGGCTCCTTCCGCCACGGCGTCCCACATGCGGCCCGCCGCGGCCTTGTCCAGGGGTTTGTCCCGGTCGCGTACGAGCCCCGTGAGCAGGCCGCGCAACCGGTCGCGGTCCCGGGGGGTGGCGGCGAGCAGCGACAGGAAGCCGCAGACCGGCCGGAGGGTTTCGGGGTCCCGGGCGGCGCGGCGCAGCAGCGAGGCGAGGCCGTCCAGGGCGGGGTCGCCCGAGCGGGGCGTGCCGAGGGCGTCCCCGACCAGGGCGGCCAGCGTGGGTGCGAGGTCGGGGCGGGTGACGAGCAGTGCGACGAGCAGCGGCCGGGAGCCGTGCGGTTCGAGTTCAGGGACCTCTGTGAGACCCCAGAGGTGGGTGGTGCGCATGGTGAGGGTGCCGATCGCGGTGAGCAGCACCAGGTCGGCGAGGGCGCGGCGGCCGTCGTCCAGCCAGCTGCCGAGGCGCTCGGTGACGGTCTCGGGCTCCGGGGAGGCGAGGAGGCGCATGACGCTGAAGGAGGCGGTGCCGAGGACGTCGGGTGCGTCGCCGCCGTCGGCCCGTACGACGGCGCCGAGCGCTTCCACGGAGGAGCGGACGGACCCGGCGGGCAGGGCGTAACCGTGGGCGAGGACGGCCGTGTCGACGAGCGCGGCGTCGCCGCTCCTCGCCCACTCCCTCAGTACGGCGACGACGGCAGGCTGGACGCGGGGGTCGCGGGCGGCCTCGGCGAGCGCGGTTGCGGCGGCCATGCGGGGTACGCGGCCGTCGAGCAGGGCCATGGGGCGCACGAGTTCGCCGAAGCCGTACACCCAGTCCCAGGAGCAGAGGACCCCGGCGGCGATGGAGGCGCGTACCCACACCTCGGGCCGCGGGTCGTCGCACAGTCCGCGCAGCCAGCGGGACAGGGGGCCGCGCACATTGTGGTGGCCCCGCCACACCTCGTCGAGGACGGCGGTGGCGAGCGCGTCGCCCTGGAAGCGGATGAGGCGGGCGGGGACGCGGGCGGCGCCGAGGTCGAGTTCGCCGTCCTCGAGCACGGAGCGGGCGAGGACGGGCCGGTTGTCGGCGTGGGTGCCGAACAGGCGGCGTCCGACGGGCCGTTCGGGGTCGAGGGTGACGGCGAGTTCCCAGGCCAGCAGTTCGGCGGCCTCGGCGGTGAGGCTGTAGGCGGAGCCGTTGAAGACGGCGACGGCGATCCGGAAGGCGGCGGCGTTCAGCGCGGGCAGGGCCTCGGGCAGGGCGCCGGGCCGGTCGGCGCCGGCGAACCAGACGCGGGCCTGGGCCCGGACGAACGCGCCGCAGTCGTCCAGGAGCTGATCCTGGGTGAGTTCGCCCTTCTGGTGGCGGGCGAGATGGTCGGCGAGCCGGGCGGCCTCGCGGGGGCGCAGTTCGTCGAGGCCGAGGGCGCGGGTGACGTCGTCGCGTGCGGCGAGGTCGCGGGCCCGGTCGAGGGCACCCTCGGGTTCGCCGCGCAGCAGGGTGCGCAGGTGGCGGTGGAGGACCTCGGCGGGGGGCGGGGGCGGGCAGTACACGCCGTAGCGGCCCTGGAGGAGCCGGTCGGCGAGGTCGCCGCTCTCCACGAGCACGATGCCGTACGACTGTCGGTCGCGGAGCTGGCCGCTGAACCGGTCGAGGTGGAGCTCGGTGAGGCGGCGGTGGGCGCCCGCGTGGCGGCGGTGGGCGGGCCCGGCGTCGGCGGCGTCGGTGACGCCGGTGCTGTCGGCTTCCGGGCCCGCGCTGTTCTCGGGCGGGAGTTCCAGGAGGTAGCCGTGGCCCGTCCTGAGCGCCGCGCCGTCGATGGTGTGGACGGTGGTGGTGGGGTCGAGGCGGGTGACGTGGTCGTCGGTGAGTTCGGAGAGAAGGGCGAGGGCGGTGGCGGTGCGGCCGCTGCCGGGTTCGCCGGTGAGGACGAGCAGTCCGTTGGCGCGCAGGAGCTGCTTCATGCGCTGGTAGCCGGTGGTCTCGCAGTAGACGTCGGCGAGCCGGTCGAGGGTCTCCTGGGGGACGTCGCCCTGGACGGCGGGTGGTCCCGCGTCGACCCAGAACTGGTTGATGAAGGTGTTGTCCTCGAAGACCTGGCCGTCGCCGCGGAAGTCGTAGCGGCGTTCGGCGCGGCCGTGTTCGAAGGTGCGGTGCGCGGCCTGCGCGGTGCCGGCACCGCCGGTGCCGCCCGACCCGCCGAGCGGGTTGCGTCCCGCCTGGTCGAAGGGGTTGGGCGGGGCCTCGGGCGGCTGGGCGGCCTCCTGTCCGTCCTTCCCGGGCTGGTCCCTGCCCGCGCCGCCGTCCTTGCCCTGGGCGCCCTGGTCGTGGGGCTGTTCGGCGGGTCGGGGGTCGTCGCCGCGGTGGTCCTGCGGCGGGGCGTCGTCGTGGTCGCTCATGCGCCGTCTCCCTCGCCGCGGTCCTTGCGGATGCCGGTGAAGCCGCCGTGGATGGTGTTGCGCTCGAATACCTGGAGGTCGCCCCCGGCCTGGTAGCTGCGCCGGGGCGGCGGGTCGGCGGTGTGAGGCGGTGGGCCGTCCCCCCGCGTCGGCCCACCGCCGGTCCGTATGGCACCGTCCGTTCCGTCCGGGGTGCCGGGTGCCCCGTCGGTGTCGTCCGACAGGGGTGGTGCGGGCCGCCTGGGGATGTGGAACCAGGCGGTCTCATCGGTCTCCTTGGAGCGGACGCGGGCCGGCCGGTAGTGGCCGGGCTCGACATGACGGCCGCCTTCGGAGACCACGTTGTCGTACAGCCAGCCGGAGACGACGACGAGCAGGTCGGCGTCCTCGGCGCGGGCCATGACATCCTTCGCGGTGGTGCTGTCGCAGAGTCGGCAGGCCAGGTCGACGGCGCGGCCGACGAGTCCCCTGCCGTCGTCGAGGACGAGCCCGGCGTTCATGCCGACGCGGACGCGCAGCGGCCGGTCACGGCCGGCGTTGTGCTCGCGGAGGCTCTCGTAGAGGGTGTCGACCCACCGTCCGACCATGAGCGTCGGCGGTACGTCGGGGCGCAGGGCGCCGAGGATGCCGTCGCCCCGGTCCTCCTGGTGCACGGCGCCGGGCTCGACGCCGATGGCGGCGTACGCCTCGCCGAACGCCTCGTACATGGCGGCGCGCATACGCTTCTTGGCGTCCATGCCCAGCGTCCCGGACGCGCAGGCGTCCCCGAAGACGACCAGCCTGTGGATGGCTCCCGCACTGCTCACTCGGACTCCCTGGGTGCCGTGATGTGCCGTGGTGCTCGGTGTCGCGGTGTCTTGTGGTGACAGGGCAAGCCTGTCCGCGGGCGGCGGCAGGCGATGTAGCCGTTTACACAGCCGGCGGAGTTTTCTCCGCGGGTCCCGCCGTGCGCTGACTCCGGCCCTGGGCGAGGCGGAGCAGGACGGCCATGTCGGTGACGACGACCTGGCGCTGGCCGGTCCGTACGACGTTCTGGTCGCGCAGCTGGCGCAGGGCCTTGGCGACCGCCTCGCGGGTGGCGCCGATGGCGGCTGCGAGGTCGTGCTGGGGCAGCGGTATCTCCAGGACCGTGCCGCCCGGGCCGCGGCGTCCGGCCCGCTGGGCGAGCTCCGCGATACGGGCGGCGAGGCGCTGGAGGACGGTCTCGGAGGCGAGGGAACGGCGCTCGACGTCGGCGCTGCGGAGCCGGGCGCTGAGCTGACGCATGATCAGTGAGGTGGCGTGCGGGCGGGCGGCGAGGAAGCGGCGGAACCGGTCGCCCGAGACGGAGACGGCGTCGACGCGGCCGAGCGCGGTGACGGTGGCGCTGCGGGGCCCCTGGTCGACGGCGGCGAGGTCGCCGACGACCTCGCCGGCGCCGCGCAGGGCGAGGATGAGTCGGGTGCCGCGCTCGGTCTCGACGGAGACGACGGCCCAGCCGGAGAGCAGGGCGAGGACATAGGCGGAGGTGTCGCGCTCCCGGATCATGACGGCGCCGGGCTCGTACACGCGGGGTGCGCCCTCGGCGAGAAGGGCGCGGCGGTCCTGGGCGGTGAGGGCCTCGAGGAATGAGCGGTCCTGCCCGAAGAGACTCATACCGCACCCCTCCCCCGTGATTCGCACACCCGGACGGGGGTCTGCGTGTTCGCTTGATTCGTCTGTGTGTTCGCGCGCTTTTCGATTCGCGCGGCAGCTCAAGTGACCTTGATGACAACGAGGTTGACGTTGCGTCACTCCATTGGGGTGAAGAACGCTAAGGGCTGGCCACAGGCCCGTCAACAAACAGCGAAGCGCACCGGGCGCAGAGCGCTCGGACCCTGCGCCCCGTGTGCTTCGCATATGCGCCCCGCACTCGCGGAGTGCGCCCTGCGTGCGCCCCCGGTAAATGCGCGGCATCTGCTCGTTCACGGGCGGCGCGGGCCCTGCGGCCCGCCCGCCACTTGTAGAAGCTGGAGCGGGCGACCTCCAGCACGGCACACAACCGCTTCACGCCCCAGGCGCGGTGGTGGTCCTCGATGACCTGGAAGCGGTTGGTCACCAGGTCATCTCTTGTGCGAAAAACTTCGTCGCCTTGCGGAGAATGTCCCGTTCGGTGGCGAGCTTGTGCATCTCCTTGCGGGCTGCCGCCAGCTCCCGACGCAGGGCCTCGTTCTCTGCCTGAAGCTCCTCGGCCGTCGGCGGGGAATCCACCGTGTTCTTCTCCGTGCTCGTGCTCGTCGTGCTGCCCCCGCCTCGGCGGGCCCGTTCGGCCCGCACCCAGTTACGCAGCGTCTCGCGGCTGATCCCCAGATCCTTGCCGATGCCCTCGAAGGTGTGGCTCGGGTCCAGGTACAGCGCGACGGCGTCCGCCTTGAACTCGGGCGAGTAGACCTTCATCACCATAAAAGATGCCTCCTACCCGACCCCTCCCGGGGCCGGGCTCAGAAGTGTCCACCACTCGGGGACAGGTCCCCCCGAAGAGGAACCCCAGTGTCTGCCTTCGAGTTCAGCCCTGCTGCTCTCCGACGCATCCGTACCGAACGCGGTATCGGTCAGCGTCGGCTCGCCCGCCAGATCGGGCGTACCCACACCAACGTCAGCGGCTACGAGTGCGGACGTTCCGCCCCGTCGTTGCCGACGCTGGCGGCCATTGCCGACGCCCTCGGCGTGTCCATGGACGACTTCAAGACCCGCGCCGACCGCAAGGAGGTGTCGGTGTGATGGAGATCGTCAAGGGCTCCAGGCCTTCACCGAGTCCGAGCGCAAGCGGCTGCTTCGGCTGCTTCGGCTGCAGGCCACCACGAAGCGGCTGTTCGCTCCCGGCCATGACGCCGAGCTCAAGTCCTTCCTGATCAAGGCAGGGGCCGACGGCACCGAGGTCATCCGCACGGTGGACGGCATCGCCAGCCCGGCCGACGCCCTGACCCACACCGCGAAGTTCGCGTTCGGCCACATGGTCATCGCGGGGTGGCCGGTGAGAAGGCCCGAAAGAAGGCGGAGCGGCTGGAGGCCAAGGCCGCCGCGAAGGCCGAGGGCCGGACCCGCAAGCCCAAGAAGGTCACGGCCAAGGTCGGCCGCGCCACCTTCACCGGGCGCATGGACGGCGAGCACTTCGTCTACGAGGTGAAGGGCAAGGAGCGCCGCACCCTCAAGTTCCAGGCCATCTGACCGGCCCGCCCCCGCCGGGCGGTCGGCTCAGGCCGCCCGGCTCCGAGGAGCCCCGTGTTCAAGATCCAGTTCCGCAACCCGGCCGGTCGCCTGGTCACCGCTCAGCTTCACGACCCGGCCGAGATGCGCAAGCTCGCCGACGAGGCCCGGCGCGACGTGCCCGACGCGCGCGTCTGTCAGCTCCGCATCCGCGAGGTGGCCGTGGACGAGGCCAGCGGCGATTTCGTCTGGGCCGACGTTACCGACGACTTCACTCGTTAAGACGAACGAACCCGGCCGGGGGTGCTGCCCCGGCCGGGCCAAGCGCTGAGAACTACGAGGAGAAACCCAGCGTGAACAAGCAAAGCACAGCCATCGCGACCGGCGTAATCAAGCGCGTCGTGGCGCGTGGTCAGCTCCGGGCGGTGGCCTACGCCCGCGTCTCCACCGAGGACCAGGCCAAGGGATACGGCGTCCAGTACTCGACCAAGAAGATCCTGCGCCACATCGAGCGCAAGGGCTGGCGGCACGTCGGCACCTTCCGTGACGAGGGCACCAGCGGCAGTCTTGAGGCGCACCAGCGCGAAGACCTCAACAAGTTGATGGAGCTGGCCCGGGAGAAGCCCAAGCCCTTCGACATCGTCGTTGTGAACGAGGGCCGCGCCATCGGGCGCACGGGCCGTGCCTTCTGGCGGTGGGTCTGGGAGCTCGAAGACATGGGCATCTTCGTCGGCGTCGTCCAGGACGACTACGACAACACCACGGTCGAGGGCCGCAAGAAGATGCGCCGTGACGCCGACTACGCCGAGACCGAGTGGGAGACCATCCGCCAGCGCACCCAAGGCGGCTTGCAGGAGAAGGCCGAGGAGGGCGGTTGGGTCGGTGGTCCCCCGCCGTACGGCTACGAAATCGAGGACCAGGGCAAGAAGGGCCTTTCCCGCCTCATCCAGTGCGCCGCTGAGGTCAAGGTGTTGCGCCGCGCCCGTGAGTTGCTGGTCGAGTTCCGCCTGAACATGCGCCAGACCGCCGCGCGCCTGAACGCCGAGGGTCTGTTCACCCGCTCCGGCAAGCCTTGGTCGCATCAGAACCTGCGCGCCCGGCTGATGTCCATGGCCGTCCTCGAAGCTGCCTTCATCTTCCGCAACACCAAGGTGAAGAACGGCCGGGGGCCGAAGCTCGACCAAAACGGGCAGCCGCTCTACGGCGAGACCGTTCGTATCCAGCTTGACCCGATCTTCACGCCGGATGAGGTGGCCGACCTGAAGGCAGCTGTCGGCGAACCCTCCGGTAAGCCCAAGGGTCAGGCCGGGGTCTACCCGCTGTCGCGCCGAGTACACGCCCAGTGCGGCAAGCACTACATCGGCGGCAAGCGGCACAAGGGCCCGGGGCGCTGGTACCGCTGCAAAGGCCGGACGGAGGAGTACGCCCACGCGCCGACGTGCGACGACCCGCAGATCCCGGCGGCTGAGCTTGAGGCCGCCGTGTGGGCCGAGGTCGTCACGCTGCTGGGCGACCCGTACCAGCTCAAGGCGATGGCGGCTGAGTGGGTCGGCATGGCCGACACCGACCAGGACGCACAGCGCGCCCGGGTGGCCGACTTGAACCAGCAGGTGGCCGACCGCGAGAAGGCCATGACCGAGACGCTGACCACCTACGTTCGGCTGAACGTGCCCGCGTCCACGATTGAGGAGGTCGTCAAGACGCTGACCGACGAGCTGGAGCAGCTCAAGGAGATGCGCGACGAGGCGAAGCGGTGGATGGAGGAGACCGAGGCGGCCGAGCAGCGCGCAGACGACCTTGCCGCCCTCGCTGAGCTGGCACGCACCCGGCTGGCCGACATGACGCCTGAGGAACAGGGCGAAATCCTCGCGCTGCTGGACGTGCGCGTCACGGTCACGGGTCCGATGCCCGAGCGCAAGACCAACAAGGGGTGCACCCTCACCAAGTGGTTCAACGACTCCGGCCGACTGGTGCCACCGCCGTTCAGTGACGAGACCTGGGCCAAGGTCGAGCCGATCGTGCGCGCGTGGGAGCCGCCGAACCATCGGCTGATCGACGGCCGGGCGATCGTGGACGGCATCCTGTTCAAGGCGCGTACCGGGTGCGGCTGGCACAGCATCGAGGTACCCGAGGGCGTCAACTGGAAGACCGTGCACACCCGGTTCAACCGCTGGCGGGCCAACGGCGTGTGGGACGAGATCATGAAGGCCGTCCCCAACGAGGGCACGCTTCCGGCGGGGATGCCCGTGCTGCCGCCGCTCAAGATCGAGGGGCGCGTGGACCCGCGCATCCTGCCTATCCGGCACGAGGGCGGGGGTCCGGAAACTCCTATGGTCGCGTCCGGCGACGCCCTGTGCGTTCCTGGCAACCACGAGAACAAGCTGCGCCGCTGGCTGGCGGGCCGCAACGTCCAGCACACGCACGGCCTGGCCGAGACGATCGAGCAGCTGGAGCGGGAGGACGAGGCGTTCCGGCAGCGGGTGCGGGACTTCGTCGGCGGGCTCGTCAGCCACTACGTGCTCGACGAGGGCCGGCTGGTCGTGTGCCACGCCGGTCTGCCGTAGAAGTACCACGGCCGCACGTCCGGCCGGGTCCGCCCGCACGCCCTGTACGGGGACACGACGGGCGAGACCGACGAGTTCGGGCTGCCCGTGCGCTACCGGCGCGGTGGCCGCCCTTGAGGCTGCCGCGACGCGCGGGGTCGACGTGGGCGGGCTGCTGGAGCGGCAGCGCGAACGGGCCGCCGACGCCGCCGCGTTCACCGACGCCTACCGCCGCTACTGCTGGCCCACCGACGGGCTGGACGGGGTGCGCCTCGCGCCCTTCCAGGTCCTCGCCGCGCGCGGCCGCAGCCTGGCCGGGCTGCCGCACGACGAGCAGCTGGCCCTGATCGACCGTCTCGTGGAGGCCGACCCGACGGATCTCCTCCGGACGACACGCCGCCTGTTCGTCGACACCGGCGACGAGGCGTCGGTCCGGGCGGGCACCGACTGGTGGCTGGAGCTCACCGCCAGGGGCGGCGAGGGCATGGTCGTCAAGCCCGTGGAGGCCCTGGCCCGGGACGCCCAGGGGCGGCTGGTCCAGCCGGGCATCAAGTGCCGGGGGCGCGAGTACCTGCGGATCATCTACGGCCCCGAGTACACCCGCCCGGAGAACCTCCGGCGCCTCCGCTCGCGCTCCCTCGCCCACAAGCGCTCACTCGCCATCCGCGAGTACGCCCTGGGCCTGGAAGCCCTGGACCGCCTGACCACCGACGAACCCCTGTGGCGCGTCCACGAGGCGGTCTTCGCGGTCCTGTCCCTGGAGTCGGAACCGGTCGACCCGCGCCTGTAGGTCACCCGGCCTGGCCCGGCGGGCGGCGCGCCGCGGCACGCGCGCACCGCTCGCCGGGTGAGCCGGGTGAGCCGGGTGAGCCGGGTGGCAAGGCTCGGACCGGTTCCGGAGAAAGCATGTCGCTCTGAGGCCGCCCGCCACCACCCGGCGGTCACGACCCCGCCGCCGAGTCCGCCGGGCCCACCACTTCCACCCGCTCGGGGTGTGTCTCACCGGTCGTCCGTTCCCGGCCCGTTCGATCCGGGCCGGAGTCATCGGCTGCCTGGCCGTCCGCGCCGGGACGGTCCGCGCCGCTCACCCGATACCCGTCCGGGCCGTACCCCTCCGCCGGCTCACGGCCCGCTCTCTCCGGCTCCGCCCCGCCGTTCGGCGCTCCGGGGGATCTCGCGCGGTCGCGGACCGCGAGCCGGCGGAGCATGACCCCGACGTGGTCGCTGGACTCGTCGGCGGCGTCGATCGCCTCGATGCACTGCCAGTACAGCCCCTCCTCGTCGGTGGCACAGGCCACTCCGACGAGCGCGATCCCCACCTCGCCGAGCAGCGCGCCCAGCACCAGCAACGTGCCCCGCATGTCGCCGACTTCCGTCAGCCGTGCCGCTCGCGCCCCGGTGCGCCGCGCCGGGTGGTCCGGGCCCGCGACGCCGCGCCCACCGGTCTCGCTGAGCGCTCGCGCCTCACCTCTCAACTCCTGAGGCCCACAGAGCGCCAGATGGCCGCCGATCGCCTGGGCGAGGCACTGCGCCTGCCAGGCGGCCGCCATGATGTCGGGCACAGCCCGGCTCTCCGCGAGGTCTCGCCTGCTGATCGCGACGAGTCGTTCCGCATCCATGTACGCCGCCCCCGTTCGTACGACTTTCCGCTCACTGACTCACTACCCAGAGTGAAGCTGTCCGAGCATAAAAGCCAGGGGAATTCGGAAATCTGTGGACACGAAGCTCAGTGTGCATAAGTCGATCACTCCGCAGAGTGACGATCGCTCCGTGCGGACCGCCCGGGCGGCCGTCCCACCGGGAAGCGCAGCTCGTTCCTGTCGATCTTGGCGGAGAGCGCCGCGAGCGGATCGACACCCAGCACCCCGCAGAACTGGAGGAGATAGGCGAGCACGTCGGCGACCTCGTCGGCCACCCGGTGGGCGGTCTCCGGGTCCTCCATGACCCGGTCCGCCTCCTCCGGGGTCAACCACTGGAAGATCTCCAGCAGTTCGGCCGCCTCGACGCTCAGCGCCGCCGCGAGGTTCTTCGGGGTGTGATACGGCTGCCATGCGCGCGACGCGGCGAACTCGGCCAGCCTGCGCTGCAGTCCCTGTACATCCAGTTCGGTCACGGCGTCAGGTCTACCACCGCCGCGCCCTGACACTCGCGCGCGGCCCCCGCCCCGGTCTCCCCCACCGCGCCGATGAGCCGCATATGGCCGTCAGCGCAGATCTCCGCGGCCAGGGAGGTCAGTTCCCGGGCCTGCCGGACGTCCAGGTCCCGGTCGAAGCCGTCCGCGACGACGGTGAGCGCCTGCATCGGGCCCGGCACCTCGGCAGCCTGGTCCACTGCCAGCACCCGCGGGCCGGTCAACAGCACCAGGGCCAGCGCCAGATACCGCAGCTCGCCGTCCCCGAGCCGCCCCAGCGGCGTGCCCACCACCCGTTCCCCGCCCCGCTCCGCAACACCCCCCGCAGAGCCGCGCCTCACCGGAACGGTCCGCTCCAGCGTGCCCCGCACCGTGCCGTCCGGCAGCAGCTCGGCGTCCAGGCCCCGCACCGCGCCGGCGCACCCCGCCCGTGCCATCGCCGTCAGCCGCGCGTGCCGCCGCGTGCAGTCGGCGCGCGTGCGGTACAGCACCTCGGCGAGGTTGTCGCAGCCGCGCCGCAACCGCCCCTCGCCGGGGGCCACGGGCTGCCGCATCAGGTACGGCCGCGGGTCGCACGGGAACACGGAGCGCAGCGCCAGCAGCGTCTGCTCGGCGGCGGCCAGCACCCGCAGCTGTCCGTCGTCCTTGCCCGCGACACGCAGTGGCAGCAGGGCAGTGGCCAGCCGGTCGTCGGGCAGCGGCGCGCGGGTGACCGGCGCGGGCCCGGCCGTGCACCACTCGGCGTGCACGGACCGCCGCGCCGGGTCGCGCAGGGCCGTGGCCAGCAGGGTGCGCCCGTCACCGCCCGTCAGCCGCTCGCCGACCACCCGCAGTCGAGGCTCGGCCTGTACGGCGAGGTCGAGCCGTACAGGGCCGGCCGGGCCGTCGGTCGTACAGCCGATACGGAAGCCCCGCCGACCCTGCGCGTCCGCCGAGGCGCTCTCCGGCACACATCCGGACGGGTCGGGGAACACCTTGCCGAGCGCCGCGCCCGCGCCGAGTCCGGCCAGCGCCTCGTACGCCTGGAGCGCGGCGGACTTGCCGCTGCCGCTCGCCCCGGCGAACAGCGTCAGCGGACGGATCGGGAACACCGCCCCGCGGTGCGACCTGAAGCCGGAGAGCCGCAGCTCCGTGACGACCGGGCGGGCGGCCGCGCGCTCGTCGCCGACGGCCTCGTCGGAGCGGCGCACACCGCGGAACGGGCGCATGGGGCGGGCGGCGCGCACGGCGCGTAAGGCGTCGCGCGTGGCGTCACGCGTGGTGTTGTCGCGTGTGGTGGGGTCCATGGTCGGCCACCGTACGAGGGCGCGCCGAGCTGAACCGTTCCGCCCGAACAGACTTCCTACGAATGAGCTAAGCGCGCGGGTCGACGGAGCCCGCGGCGGACGTCACGCGTGACCGGAAGCCGGCGGACGGGTGACGGCTCACGAGGATGCGTGACGCCTCACGAGTGAGGTACGGCCGCGGCGGCCGCGCCCTCGACCTCCGTACCGGCCGGGGCGAGGAGGAACACGTTCCGGTCGACCCGGTGCATGGCGCTGCCCAGGCCGAAGACGACACCGCTGCTGAAGTCCAGGATGCGCTTGGCGACTTCGGTGTCGGCGCTGGTGAGGTCCAGGAGCACCGGGACCTGTGCGACCAGGTACGCGGCGACCTCGCGTGCGTCCGCGAAGACCTGGACCCGCAGCACGACCATGCGGCGCTGGGCCGCCGCCTCGGACTCCTGGGGGATCGTGCGGTGATCGACCCTGGACGGCCACTCGTCGCGTCCCCGCAGCGGGACCACCTGCGCGAGGCCCTCCCACTGCTCGTCGGTGACGTCGTACCTCTCGTACCTACTCATGCGTCCATACTCGCGCCCCTCACCCGTTCGGCCCAACTCCGACACGGGCTGTGTCCGACTCAGCTGATGTCGAACAGCGGTCCGGTGATGGTCAGTCCGAGGTCACTGCCCGCGTACGAGAAGAAGGCCAGCAGCATGAGTGCGGCGCCGCCGAGCGCGCAGTCCTTGAGGAAGTGCGTCATCTCCCCCTGGCGGTCGTCGGGCGGGGACTTCCAGAAGGCGTGCATCAGTACCGCGGTCGGGAAGAGGAACACTGCCAGCAGCAGCGCGCCCAGATCCGCCCAGACGCCCAGCAGCACGCTGAGCGCGCCGGCGAGGAGCACCAGGCCGGAGACGACGGTGGCGGGGGTGGCGGCCGGAAGGCCCCGGCTCGCGGCGTAGGAGGCCATGTACGAGGTCTTCGTCAGGTGGTTGACGGCGGACCCGAGAAAGAGCAGGGAGAAGAAGATGCGTCCGATCAGTACGAGGGTGTCCATCATGTCCTCCGGCTCGATGAGCGGTTCTCGATGAGCGGTTGCGATTCGAGAGCGGTTGGAGGCGGACCACCCTCCACCAGGGTACGTCCGGCGCCGCCCGCCCGGCCGCCCGTCCGCCCGTACGTACGTGCCAGGTGTGCGAGGCGTGCGCTGGCGCTTCGTGGGGCTTCTGAGAGGCTGGAGGAATGACGGGAATCGGCGGGGCGAAGCGGTCCGCCGGGCACCGGTCGGTTGCCAAGCCGGACGCGGTGTTCGACCGCGACGAGGCATGGGACGCGCTGGTCGCGTTCGCCGGTGGCCCCGGGCCGCCGGGACCGCGGCTCGGGGTGGTCTCGGGGCGGCTGCGGCAGGGCAAGACGTATCTGCTGGAGGCGCTCACCAAGGCCCTGGGCGGCTTTCTCTTCACCGCCGACGAGGCGGTCGAGGCCGAGTCGCTGCGGCGGCTGGGCGAGCGGCTGGCGCAGCACACGGGCCGTGCGGAGGCCGTGCCGCTGCGGACCTGGGCGGAGGCCGTGGACGCGCTGCTGGCGCTGGGCGCCCAGGAGCCGGTGCCGGTCGTCATCGACGAGTTCCCGCATCTTGTACGGCAGAGTCCCGCCCTGCCGGCGGCGCTGCACACGGCGTTCCGGCGGCTGGCCGACCGGGCCGAGGACAACCGGACGCGGCTGCTGCTGAGCGGCAGCTCGCACCCCGTGATGCGGCGGCTGTTCCGCGGGCCTTCGCCGCTGAAGGGGCTGGTGGAGCTGGACCTGGAGGTCCGGCCGTTCGGGTTCCGGGAGGCGGCGCGCTTCTGGGGCGTCGACGACCCGCGGCTGGCGCTGCGGGTGCACGCGGTGGTGGGCGGGACGCCCGCGTACCGGCGCGCGTATGTGGGCGACCGGGCGCCGGGCGGGCCCGAGGACTTCGACGCGTGGGTGTGCGAGGCGGTCCTCGAGCCGCGGAAGCCGCTCTTCCACGAGGCGGCACGGCTGGTGCACGAGGAGACGGACCACTGGGACCGGGCCCTGTGCCACTCCGTGCTGGAGGCCGTCGCGCTCGGCGCGGCCACGTCGGGTGAGGTCGCCGGGCGCGTGAGCGCGTCGCTCGCCGATGTGTCGCACGCGCTGGGGGTGCTCCAGGACTGCGAGCTGCTGACCGGCGAAGCGGACGCGCTGCGTCCGCACCTGACGCGGCTTCGGGTGACGGAGCAGCTGCTGGCGTTCGAGCACGCCGTCGTACGGCCGCACCGCGCGGCCCTGGAGGCCGAGGAGAACAGCGCGGCCGGGATCTGGGCGCAGGCGCGGCCGGTGTTCGAGGCGAGGGTCGCGAGCGGGCAGTTCGCCGAGGTGTGCCGCACGTGGGTACGGGAGCACACCGCCCCCGACACCTTCGGCTCGGACCGCGTGCGCGTGGGACACGGTTCGCTGCCGGTACGCGACGTCCCGGACGCCGAGGTCGTGGTGCGCGGCCAAGGCGGCGACGGCCGCCCGGGCCGCCTGCTGTCCGTGGGCCTCGCGCGCTGGGGCGAGGTCATGGACCTCCACCACCTGGAACGGCTGCGCCGCCTGCTGGAGGTACTGGCGGAGCACGGCGAGGACGTCGGCCGCGCCGTCCCGGCGTGCTACAGCGGCGCGGGCTTCGGCCCGGCCCTCCGTACGGCGGAGGCGGAGGGCGCGGTCATCCTGGTGGGCGCGGACCGGCTGTACCGGGGCGGGTAGGGGCGGCGTACGGGAACGGACCGGGGTGCTGCGCGGGGCGCGGCGCGGTGACGGTTCAGGTGCGGTCGCCCCAGCGGGGCGGTTCCTGGCCGCCGGGGCGGAAGGACATCATCCAGGTGACGGTGCGGCTGACGTCCGAGGACGTGACCAGTCCCACCAGGCGGCCCGACTCGACGACCAGGACACGGTGGTCGGCGCCGGGCTCCATGCGCGGGAGCAGGTCCGCCAGGGGGTCGTCCGGGGCGACGACCGTCACCTCGGACAGCGGGACCATCACCTCGCCGACCCGTACTGCCCTCCGTCGGTCCTCCGGGACGGCACGGGCGCGGTCCAGGGTCATCAGGCCCGCCGGGTGGCCGTACGCGTCGAGGGCCGGGAACGCCGAGTGGCGGTAGCGGTAGTGCGGATCGGCCAGGAAGTCCGCCACGGTCATCGTGTCCGGGGCGGTGACCGGGTCGGGCGTCATGGCCTGCCGCACCGGCACGCCCGCGAGGACGCCGCGCAGCTGGGCCTGCCGCCCCTCGGCGGTCGCGGCGGCCACCAGGAACCAGCCGATCAGCGCCAGCCAGAGGCCCCCGAACGCCCCCGTGCGCAGGAACAGCAGCAGGCCCAGCAGCACCAGCAGCCACCCGAACACGCGGCCCGCCGTCGTCGCCCCGGCGGTCGCCCGAAGCCGGTCCCCCGTCCGCCACCACAGCAGCGCCCGCAGCAGCCGCCCGCCGTCCAGCGGTGCGGCCGGTACGGCGTTGAAGACGGCCAGCAGGATGTTGATGGCCGCGAGCCAGACCACCGCCTCGGTCAGCAGCTCGGGCGCGGACACCACGCTGAGCAGCCATGCGGCCAGCGAGAACACCCCGCCCAGCAGCAGGCTCACCAGCGGCCCGACCCCCGCGATCCGCAGCTCCGCGCCTGGGCTCGCCGCCTCCGACTGCAGTCGCGCCGCCCCGCCGAGCAGCCAGAGCACGATGTCGTCGACCTGGATGCCGTGCCGGCGGGCGACCACGGCGTGGGCCAGCTCGTGGGCGAGGAGGGACAGGAAGAACACGACGGCGGTGACCAGCCCGGCCGTCCAGTACAGAGCCGTGGCGTAACCAGGGTGGGCCGCCGGGAAGCGGCCCTGCGCGAGGCCCCATACGATGAGAGCAAAGATGAAGAGGACGCTCCAGTGGACCCCGACGCGGACCTGGGCGATGCGTCCGATGGTGAGACTCGCCCGCACAGCTTCCACCTTCCTCGTCGTCAGCTCCCATGGTGCGCGCTCCCGGCGCGCAGGGCATCCGCAAGGGGCGGGGCAGGAGGCGACATGCGGTTCACGGATCGTGAGACCGCGGGACGGCGGCTGGCCGAGGCCGTGCTGCGGCTGCGCCCGGACGACCCCGTCGTGCTCGGGCTGCCGCGCGGCGGGGTCCCGGTGGCCCACCGGGTGGCCGAGGCGCTCGGAGCGCCCCTGGACGTCCTCGTCGTACGGAAACTGGGCGTGCCGTCCCAGCCCGAGCTGGGGTTCGGGGCGATCGGCGAGGGCGGCGTACGGGTCCTGAACGACTCCGTCGTACGGGCCGCCCGGGTCGGCGAACGGGACCTGGAACGGGTGGAGCGGGCCGAGCGGGCGACGCTGGAGCAGCGGCTGAGAAGGTACCGGGGCGAGCGGCCGGGAGTGCCCCTCGCGGGGCGCACCGCCGTGCTGGTCGACGACGGCATCGCCACCGGATCGACCGCCCTTGCGGCCTGCCGGGTGGCACGGGCGCACGGCGCGGCCCGGGTGGTGGTGGCCGTACCGGTGGCCCCGCCGGACGCGCTGGCGCTGCTGCGGCAGGAGGCGGACGACGTGGTGTGCCTGGCGTCACCGGACTGGTTCGGGTCGGTGGGCCAGTGGTACGACGACTTCGCACAGACGAGTGACGGGGAGGTCGCCGAGCTGCTGGCCCGGCACGGCCCGACGAGGCGGGAGAGCAGCCGCGGGGCAGGCCCGGGCGTAGGGCTGGGAACGGACCCGGCCGGCGAGCCCGGAAGCTCCCCGGCCGCCGGGCCGGGCGGCCCGGGGAGCGGGCTCCAGGGCGGCACCGGCGGTGCGGAGAGGTCCGCCGTCATCGAGGTCGACGGCGTCCGGCTCGACGGTGACCTGATGCTGCCCGAGGGCGCGCCCGGGGTCGTGGTGTTCGCGCACGGCAGCGGCAGCGGTCGGCGCAGCCCTCGCAACCGGGCCGTCGCGCGGGCCCTGAACCGGCAGGGCCTCGGCACGCTGCTGTTCGACCTGCTCACCGAGACCGAGGGCCAGGACCGGGCGCGGGTCTTCGACATCCCGCTCCTGGGGCGGCGCCTCGCCGGTGCCACGGACTGGCTGCGCCGTACGCACGCCCCGCCGGTCTGCTACTTCGGCGCCAGTACGGGCGCGGCGGCGGCGCTGACGGCCGCGGCGGAGCCGGACGCGGACATCGCGGCGATCGTCAGCCGCGGCGGCCGGCCGGACCTCGCCGGGCCGCGGCTCGCCGACGTACGGGCGCCCACGCTGCTGATCGTCGGTGGTGCCGACGCGCAGGTGCTGCCGCTCAACCGGGAGGCCGCGGCGCGGCTGCGCTGCGAGCACGCGGTCGAGGTGGTGCCCGGTGCCACGCACCTGTTCGAGGAGCCGGGTGCCATGGAACAGGTCGAGGAGCTGGCGACCGCCTGGTTCCTGAACCATCTGCGACCGGTGGCCGCGTCGTCGGGTGCGGACCGGCGATGAGGGCCGTTGGGCCCCTGTGCGCGGCTCCCGGCAGGCCCCACAGTGGAGAGGGGGGGAGTCGAAGCGAATGTTCCGGTGTCGACCGCCTGGGAGGCCGTCATGAGGCAGCACGTGCGGCACGTGCTGGAGGACAGCGCCGCCGGGAACCCTGTCCCGGATCCTGCGCAGGACGAGGTTCCCCGGCAGGACAGCCCTCCGGCGGAGGACGTACCGGTGCTGGAGCAGGCCGTGGGGGACGTGATGCGTACGTCGGTCGTCGCCGTCGCGGCCGGTGAGACGGTGCTCGTCGCCTGGGAGCTGCTCGAACGCTCGCGGGCGCGGCACCTGCCCGTGGTCCTGCCCGACGGCCGCTGCGCCGGGGTACTGGACCGGGCGGAGGTCGCGGTCGTGTGCGCGGCGCCCGCGGTGTCGCTGTCCCGGCGGCACGCGGGCGATCTGCTGCGCCGCAGGTGTGCGGTCGTCCACCTGAGGGACTCGGTGCGCAGGGCGGTGGACGTCATGGACGCCAACAGCTGTGACGCGCTGCCGGTGGTGGAGGACGGCGGGCGGCTCGTGGGCCTGCTCACGGCGGCGGACGTCGTGTCCGTCCTGGCCGGGCGCCCGGTCGAGGTACTCGCGGGCGCGGGCCCGCGCCCGCCCTGGCCGTTCCCGGCCATGCCCGGGCTGCCACCCCGCGGCGAGGACGGCCGGGTGACGCCGGTGCCGTGACGACGGTGCCGTGACGGTGCCGTGACGACGTGGAGGAGGCGAGTGCGGTGACGGACGAAGCAGGCCGGCAGAGGCAGCGGGAGACGCCCGCGAAGGCACCTGACACACCCGACGCACCGGACACGTCCGACGTGTCCCGCGCGCCCGCCGCTCCCCACGGGGCCGACTCGCCCGCCAAGCCGGCCAAGCCCGACCCGCCGGGTGGCCGGCTGCCGGCTCACACCGGTACGCGCACCGGGCCGCCGCGGGGCCGCGGGCCGCGGCGGAGCCCGGAGGACCGGCCCGTACGGACCATTCGGGTGCCCGGGCTCTTCGGGTGACCCCGGGACCGGCCGTCAGACCGTGACGGGACCCGCGTCAGACCGTGAAGGGGCGCTGCGTCAGGAACGCCTCGGCCGGGTGGCCGGAGACGTGCAGGTTCGGGCTCTGGCTGGGGGGCATGCGGCCGACGATCGCGCGGTGGAAGGCGCGGTGCCCGCCCCGGAAGGCGCCCTTGTCCCAGACGTCCAGCAGCGTCCCCGTGAACTTGCCGTTCACGCGCCCGTCGGCGGCCAGCTGGTTGTCCTGGCACGCGGAGATCAGCACCGCGTCCGCCGCTCCCCGGCCGTTTCCCCTGCGCCCGAGCTCCCGCTGGAGCTCCTGGTAGAACCCCTTGTCCCGCTGGTAGATGGCGCCCTGCCGGTCGACCGGCATGAGGCGTGACACCGTCTCGATCGCGTCGCGGTCCTCGGTGCCGAACTGTTCGCGCAGCGCCTCGGGGGTCAGTACGTCCCGCACCTCGATGCCGGTGCCGCTGTGGCAGCAGTCGAGCAGGGCCAGGATGCGCACGCCCTCCGCGAAGCGGGCGAGTTCGCGGTTCAGCTCGTCGTCCAGGAACTCCCGGTCGTACAGGACGAGCGTCTCGTCCAGCGCGTCCGGCTCCTCGTCGCCGCCGGTCTCGTCGGGGACCTGCCCGCCGTGCCCGGAGTACGTGAGGAGCAGGGCGTCGCCGCTGTGCAGCCGTTTCGCGGCCTCGCGCAACTCGGCGGTGACGTTGTCGACCGTGCCGTCGGCGGTGAGCAGGACCGTGTCGGAGAATCCGGCGTCCTTCGCCAGGGCTGCCATGTCACGGGCGTCGTTCTCGCAGGCGAGCAGTCGCCCGTCCCAGCCGTCGTACCGGGCGGGGTCGACGGTGTTGAGTCCGATGTGCAGGGAAAGGCCGGTTGCCATGGGGGTCTGGTCTCCTCGCGCTGGGGGGATGGCGTGTGGGGGTGCCCGGGGTCCGTGCGGCCGCGTGGGGCGTGGGGCGTAGGCGTGGGGCGTGGCGTGCCGGTTCGGGATGTCGGCGCCCGATGCATTCCATGCGCGGCGCCGGGTCAACCGCGCACCGGCGGACGGCGACCGCAAATCCCCCTGAACGGGTCCGTCGTGCGTCCGCCGGGTCTCCCCGGCAGCCCCGTGCGCTGATGGGGTGGCGTGCTCCGCCGTGCCGTTGGGCGTGCACCCCCGCGCGGTACCAGTCAGATCATGATCTCTTCCGATTCTTCGGAGGGCCGGGACGACGCGCTGGCCGACCGCGCGGGCTACGACGAGGGCTTTCTGGGCACGGCCGTGCCGCTGCCGCGCCTCACGACACCCGGCGTCGAGACGGTCGTCCTGCCGTACACGCACTTCAGCGTGCTCCTGCGCCCCGACCGGCGGCTCGCCGCGGCGACCGCCGTGGGCATCGACGGCGAGCAACTGGTCCAGGACGTGCCCCGCACCGACGCCTGGCGGCTGGACCCGCGCGTGTCCGAGGACTGGCAGACCGGTCCTGAGGTGTACCGCGACAACTCCCTGGACCGCGGCCATCTGGTCCGCCGCCTCGACCCGGTGTGGGGCGCGGTGGCGATGGCGGTCCGCGCCGACGGCGACACCTTCCACTACACGAACGCCGCCCCGCAGGCCGATGTGTTCAACCAGGGCAAGCAGATCTGGCAGGGCCTGGAGAACTACCTCCTCGACCACGCCGCGCGCTACGACCGCCGTCTGACGGTGCTCACCGGGCCCGTACTGCACGACTCGGACCCGCCGTACCGGGGCGTGCAGGTGCCGCTGCGTTTCTGGAAGGTGGCCGTCTTCGTCCGGGACGGGACACTCGCGGCGACGGCGTACGTCCTCGACCAGAGCCCCGACCTGACGCGCGACGCGGACCGGGCGCTGGCCGGGGCGGTGCCGGGCGGGCCGCCGCCGCTCGGCGCGTTCCGGACGTACCAGGTGCCGGTGGCGGACGTGGTCCTGCTCACCGGCCTGGACCTGGGCTCGCTGCCCGCCGCCGACGTGATGCCCCCGGCACGCGCCCCGGAGGTTCGTTGGCGGCTCCTCGACGCACCCGACGAGACCCTGTTGGGCATCTGAGGCGTGGGAGGCGCGATGCGACCCCGGATCGTGTACGTGCACGGGAGCGGCCCCAAGCAACGCGCCGAGCTGCTCCGGTCGCAGTGGGACCGGGCGCTGTTCGGGCGCGACGTGGGCGACACGTCGCAGCTGGCGTACTGGGCCCCGGTCCTGCACCCGGAGCCGCTGCCCGACACCTTCCCGGACCCCCTGGAGGGACGGCCCAGGGCGGTCGCGGCGGCCGAGGCCGAGGACGAGGCGGAGACCCCGGCACACCCGCTCCTGGAGGACCCGGCGCAGTTCGTGGCCCGCACGGCCGCTGAGGCGAAGGCGGTGCGCGGGGCCGCAGGCGAATCCGTCCGGGACCGGGCCGGGGGTGCCGTGCTCGGCGGGTGGCTGCGGGACATGACGTACCTCGCCGAAGCCCTCGCCCTGGCCGAGGAGCCTCACCCCGGGCGCGGTGAGGAGCCCCTGCCTCGGGCCCTGCCGCTCCCCCGGCCCGCCCGTACGGCGATGTTCCGGCTCCTGGTCAGGCATATCTTCGAGGACGTCCACGCGTACTTCTTCGGCGGCGCGGGACCGGCCGTGCGGCAGGTCGTGTCGGACGCCCTGGACGCCACCGAGGCCGCCCGCGAGCGGGACGGCGGAGGGCCGCTCGTGGTCGTCGGCCACAGCCTCGGCAGCGTCGTCGCGTACGAGGTGCTGGCCGCCCGGAACACGAGGGTCGACCTCTTCGTCACCCTCGGCTCACCGCTCGCCGTGACCGAGGTGCGGGACTGCCTGGCCGCGCCGCCCGCCGTGCCGGACGGTACGGCGCTGTGGCTCAACGCCTCCGACGCGCGCGATCTCGTGGCGCTGGACCACACGCTGCGGCCCGAGTACGCCCCGCCCGGACGGATCACCGACCTGCTCGTCTCCAACGGCAGCGCGAACCACCACGGCATCGCCGAGTACCTGGCCGACCCGCTCGTCCAGGAGCCGGTACGCCGTGTGTTCAGCCGAATTGCATGAGCGCGAACCGGGTGTGACCATGACGAAAGAGGGCCGGAAGGGGGGCTCCGAAGGACCGGGAGAGTGACCGGCGGGACGGTGACGACCGGGCAGGCAGGTGCGGTATGCCGTTGGAGACGCCCGAATGGGACAGGGTCGCCGTGTGGGCACAGGAGTACCTGCTCGACTCCGTCGACCCGCGTGCCCAGCTGGGGCAGGCCGGCTTCTCCGCGGAGTTCGTCGGCACCCTCCCGCTGACGTCCGTCAGCGCGCACAACGCCCACGTCCTCGTCCTGGCCTGCCGCAGAACCATCGGACGGCAGGTGGATCTCCTGCGGGCGCTGGTCGTGGAGGACCGGCTGCGGAACCTGCCGGACGTGCGGGACGCCCAGGAGTATCTGGACCGGCTGGAGAAGGACGCCGAGGCGCACCGCTCGCAGGACGTGTTCCGCGCGTCCCTGCTGCGCGGCGGCTCCGAGGTGTTCCTCGACCGCGAGGACCTGCGCGAGACGCTGCGGACGTTCGTGCGGGACACCCACAAGTCCGTGCTGCTCGTCGACGGCGAACCGGCCAGCGGCCGCTCGTACACCTACTCCTTCATCCGGCACATCGGGCAGCACCACGGGTTCCGCCCCGCCCGGATCATGCTCGGCCCGACCACCACGGCCGGCAAGGTGGTCCGGCGCCTCGCCACGTTCGTCTCCGACCCGCACGCCGGGATCGCGCCGCCCGTGCCCACGGACCTCAACGATCTGCTGCCCACGCTCGACGAGGCGGTGCACTCGGTGGTCCGCCACGCGACCGGCGCCGAGGACGTCTTCTGGTTCGTGCTGGACGACTGCGACCGGCTCGACCCGGGCTCGGACGTCTGGGACCTCATCAGCCAACTGGCCCTCGCCATCTTCGAGCAGGAGCCCCTGCACCGTGAGCAGGCGCCGCGTCTGGTGCTCCTCGGCTACGGCCCGTCGATGCGTCAGCTCCCGCACGACCTGCGGCACAGCCTGTCCTGGGACCGGGCGCGGATCGCCGGGGCCGACGACATACGGGCCTTCTTCGACCGGTACGTCCACGAGCGGCCGCCGGCCTCGCTGGCCGGACTGGCGGCGGAGGAGCGGGAGGAGGCGCTGGCGGGGCTCGCCGAGGTGGCCGTGGAGGAGGTGCTGGCCGCGATCGGCGACAGCGGAAGCGGCCGGGGCGACGGCGACACTTATATGCGGCGGCTGTGCACGGCCGTGGAGGGAGCGGTCCGCGTCTACCCCTCCGAGGAGGTCCCCGGCCCCGCTTCCGGCCCCGCTTCCGAGCACGCCCCCGGCCACGCTTCCGGCCCTGTGCCCGGCCACGCCCCCGGCCACGCGGCCGACCACGCCGGTCCGCGCGAGCTGTTCCGCGTACGGCTGCGGCAGGAGCTGCGGCCCTCGGCCGGGCCCGCCGACGCCGTGTCCGGGGCGCGGCGCGGATACCGTCAGGCGGCCTGCCTGCTCACCTCGTTCGACCCGAAGAAGCTGCGGCTGCCGGGCGAGCGGGAGCCGACCGGGCGGGCTGTCACGGAACTGGCCGCGGACTGTACGGCGACAGGCATGGCGGACCGGATGGAGTGGGCGCTGACGCCGGAGGTGCGGGAGGAGGCGCTGCGCTCCCTCGCGGGGCCGGAGGAGGCGCTGCGGGTGCTGGAGCACAACATCGGCGCGTCCCCCGAGGAGCAGGGACCGGAGCGGGTTTGCCTGAACGGGCTGCGGGGCGAGGCTCCGCACACCTCGGGCGCGGACACGGAGGAGCTGTCCGACATCCTCCAGGCCGTGCTCTGGCTGTCGCTGGTCCCGGGTATGAGCGGGCAGCCGGACCCCGGCGCCGTACGGCACGAACTGGAGCTCGCCAGGATCCTGCAGCCGCTGGAACGCCTCGTACAGGCGCCGTTCGTGGGGCGGGAGGAACAGCTGGCGGAGCTGCGCCGGTACCTGGGCGACTCGGCGGGCGGCACGGCGGCCGGGCGCGCCGCGGCGCCGCCGGTGGTGGTGCACGGCCCGGGCGGCATGGGCAAGAGCACTCTGCTGGCCCACTTCCTGCTGGACAGCCTCCGGACCGGGGAGGGCGGGAACGAGTGCGGCGGCGTGCGGACCTTCCCGTTCCCCTTCACGTACATCGACTTCGAACGGCCCACGCTGTCCGTCCACGAGCCGGTCACGCTGGTCGCGGAGACGGCCCGCCAGCTGGGCATCCAGTACCCGGCCTTCCGCGCCGAGCTGGACGCGCTCGCCGACGAGTGCCAGGAGGCGGCGCGCGGCCAGCGGGCGGACGAGGAGCGGGTCATCGAGCTCAACCGGCTGGCCGCGACCCGCGCGGGGCCCGGCCGCCTGTCGTCGCAGCAGTTCCTGGTCATGGCCAGCGAGCGCGAGAGCGCACTGTTCCGGCGGGTGGGCGAGGTGCTGCGGCGCGCCGTGGCCCCCGGCGACCCGCCGTTCGTGGTGGTCATCGACTCGTTCGAGGAGGCCCAGGACCGCGGGTCCCCGGCGCTCGGCCGGATCTGGGCGGCCTTCCTGGCGCTGCACGAGGTCTACCCGCGGCTGCGGGTGGTCATCTCGGGCCGTGCCCCGGTCGGGCACCCGGCGGCCGGGGCCCTGCCGAGGGAGATCGAGCTGCACGACCTCGATCCCGAGGCATCCGTGGCGCTGTTGCTCTCCAGCGGGGTCGCCGACCCGGAGCTGGCGCGGGTGCTGGCCGAGCGGGTCGGCGGGCATCCGCTCAGCCTGCGGCTCGCGGCGCGGGCGGCCGCGCTGGCCGGGGGTGACGCGGCGTCCCTGCGGGAGCTGATCGGCAGTCTGCCCGCGCGCCGGCGGGACTTCTTCCGCCGCGTCGACCAGATGCTGGTGCAGGGCATCCTGTACGAGCGGATCCTCCAGCACATCCCGGACGCGGATGTGCGGCGGCTGGCCCACGCCGGTCTGGTGCTGCGGCTGATCACCCCGGAGGTCGTCCGGGAGGTACTGGCCGGGCCGTGCGGTGTCGCCGTGCCGGGGCCCGAGAAGGCGCGGCGGCTGTTCGACGCCCTGTCCAGGCTGGATTTGGTGGAACCGGCGGCGGGTCCGGAGTCCGTCCGGGTCCGGTCGGACGTACGGGCCATCATGCTGCGGCTGGCCGACCGCGACCCTGCCTCGGTCTCGGACGAGGTGGAGCGGAGTGCCGTGGCGTACTACGCGGGACGCGACGGTCTCCAGGCGCGGGCCGAGGAGATCTACCACCGGCTGCGGCTGGACGAGGATCCGCGCACCGTGGAGGGGCGTTGGCTGCCGGGCGTCGAGCGGCTGCTGGCCGGGGCGCAGGACGAGCTGAGCCCGCGGGCGGCCGCGCTGCTGACCGCGCACCGGCACGGCGAGCGGGCTTCGGACCTGGTGATGGCGGAGGCCGACCAGGAGGACTGGGAGCGGATCGCCGCGCGCGAGGTGGAGGACCTGCTCGCGCAGGGCTTCACCGAGGAGGCGCTGGCCCGCCTCGCCGAGCGGCGCCCGTGGACCCCCTGCAGCCCCCTGCACGCGCTGCTGGCGGAGGCACTGAGCCGGGCGGGGCGGCTCGCCGAGGCGCGGCGGGTGGCATCGGACGCGATCGAGCCCGCGCTCCTCTCCCGGTGCGCGGAGCGGGAACTGGAGCTGCTTCTGCTGTCGGCGCGGCTCTCGGAGGAGGACGGCGACCTGGACAGCGCCGACCGTGACCTGCGGCTCGCGGAGGACGTGGCGATCGGGCTCGGCCAGGACCTGGAGGCGATGGGCGCCCTGCTGGCGAGGGCCCGGCTCGACGGCAGCGCCGAGGTGCCCGACCGGGAGGCGGACACGCGGCTGGCGCGGCGGCTTCGGCAGGTGCCGGACGCCGTACTGGCCGATCAGCCCTTGCTTGTACGGGCGGTGGCGTCCCAGGTGTACACGCTGGACGCGCGCGCCCTGGACCACGCCGTGGACCTGGTGGGCCTGCCGGAGGGCGACGAGGTCCTGGAGACCCTGGGCGAGGCACTGCGACGCGCGGTCGTCCAGGACCAGGCGCTGCTACGGCCCCTGATGGGCATCCTGCAGAGGGCGGCGGGCGCGGGTGACACCACCGCACGGCCGGCCGGCCCGGTGGGCCGCGACGTGCCGCCGCCACCTGTGCCGGCACCGGGGACGCGAACGACCGCGGGCGACGGGGCCGCGCCCGGGCCGTCCGCCCCGGTGACCGGACCGACCGGCCGGTCGGCGGCACGGGCCGCCGAAACCCCGACAGGCGCGGGGCGTCCCGCCGAAGGCCCGCCGCCCGGCCCCCCGACCACCGCTGAGGGCTTCGGCGTGGCACCGCCCGCGCCGGCCCCGGCAGGGCCGGGCGCCGGAGCCGAGCCCGCCGAGCCCGCCGAGCGCCTGCGTCTGCCCCGGTCCGCGCCTCCTCCCGGCGCCACGCCGCCTCCCGGCCCCGCGTCCCGTGTCGGCGCCACGCCGCTGCGGCCGAGCCCGCCGCCTCCGCCGGCCACGCCCGCGTCCCTATCGGCGCCGGTGCCGCCCACGCCGTCCGGTTCGCCGTCGGACGTCACCGGGATTCTGCGGCTGGCGCGTGAGCGCGGCACGCTGGACGACCTGGCGCGGCGGCTGCTGGTACTGCGCGACGAGAGCGGCGAGATCGCGGCCGGGGTGGCCGCCGCCCTGCGGGCCGGAGGCGAAGGCGGTGAGGTCGGGTGACCGGGTTTCTGTCGCAGGAGGAGCTCCTGGCCGTACGGGACGCGGCCATGGACAGCGGGCTGGCCGACCCGTCGATGCGGCCGCTGCTCTTCGACGGGGTCCTGCCCCGCTACCGGGGCACCCTGCCGCTGCTGCCCGCGCCGGGCCGGCAGGTGCACGCCGACCTGGTCGCCATGAACCGCGTCGAGCGGCTCGTCGACGGGTCGGTCCCGCTGGAGATCTGGCTGCGGAACGCGGTCGCACAGACCACCGAGTCGGCGCCGATGGCCGTGTTCCAGCAGGCGTTGGACGATGTGGCACGGGACGCGGGCGGCGAGCCGGACGTACTGGCGGGCCGGCCGCTGCCGGAGATCAAGGAGGAGATCGTCCACCGGGACGACACCGTGCCCTTCGCGTTCCTGCGGGGCGGGGACATGGCGGGAGCGGCCGTGGCGAGGGTCAAGGTGCCGCCGTACGAGGGCGGGGAGCCGCTCCAGCCCAACGGCTTCCCGCACTCGGGCACCGGCTGGCTGGTCGCGCCGGACCTGCTGGTCACCAACCACCACGTCGTCAACGCCCGTACGGGCTCCGGCGGTACGCGCGCCCTGGCCGGGCCGGACGACCTGCTGCTCCAGGCCCGGGGGGCGCGGGCGCGGTTCGACTACGAGAGCGACGACACCGAGACGGATGAGGCGGCCGTACGCGAGCTGGTCGCCGCCGACCAGGAGCTGGACTACGCGCTGCTGCGGCTCGCGGTGGCGCCCGCGCGGCCGGTGCTGCGGCTGGCGGGGCGGGCGCTGCGGGTCGCGGCGGGCGACGTGGTGGCCGTCAACATCATCCAGCACCCCGGCGGGGCGCCGAAGCGGGTCGCCCTCCGCAACAACCTGGTCTTCGAGGCGGACGACCGCGATCTGCGCTACTTCACCGACACACGCGGGGGTTCGTCCGGTTCGCCGGTCCTGACGGACGACTGGAAGGTGGTGGGGCTGCACCGGGGCACGCGCCGCGTCGAGAACGTGTCGTTCCAGGGCAGGAGCACGGCGTTCGTGAACGTCGGCACGCAGATGACGGCCGTCATGGGCCATCTCGCGGAGCACAGCCCGGAGGTGCACGCGGAGATCGAGGCGGCGCAGCGCGGCTGAGGCACGGCTCAGGGACGGTATCCGAGCAGCAGGCAGGCCGAGAGGAGAAGCGTCATGGGCAGCCGGAGCAGATCACCGGTGGCGGCCGGTCCCCAGGAGATCTTCACCGATCTGCGAGAGGTGGCGGACCGGGTACGGGAGGAACTGGCGAGGGAGATACCGGAGTCGGCGTTCGAACCGCCCGCCGAGGAGGCGCCCGCGGAGCAGATCTCCCGGTTCGCCGAGCAGGAGCGGGCCCGGGTCCTCGAAGCGGGGGCGCGCGGCCTGGAGAAGCTGGCGGCGGGCCGCGACGACGAGATCGGCGACGACGAGTCGTTCGGCTTGGAGGCCATCGTCCTGCTGGAGGGCCGCCCGGCCCTCCTCGTGCAGGACTCCGACTTCCCGCCGCAGGAGGGCGACTGGGCGGTGCTGAACGGGCAGCGGGCCGCGATCCGCGAGTCCCTCGCGCGGGTGGGCCGGGTCGACGTGTCGGGCCATGTCAGCCTCGACTGGGTGGGTACCGCCTTCCTGGTCGGCCGGGACGTCGTCATGACGAACCGTCACGTCGCGGTGGAGTTCGCCAGGGGCGACGGCGCGGGGTGGACGTTCCAGCCCGGTCTCGGCGCCGCGATGGACCTGTCCCGGGAGTACGGCGCGCTGCCGGGTGCGGGTGGCCTCACGTATGCGGTGACGGAAGTCGTCGGTGTCCACCAAGGGGTCGACATGGCGCTGCTGCGGGTGGCCCCTGCGCCGGGCGGGCAGCCGCTGCCGACTCCGCTGGCCGTGGCGGCGGACGCCCCGGCGGACCTGCCGGGCCACCCGGTGTACGTGGTGGGGCACCCGGCGTGGGACGGGCGGCGGAACGAACCGGAGTCGATGCGCCGGATCTTCATGGACATCTACAACGTGAAGCGGCTCCAGCCGGGCACCGCGAACCAGCTGCTCCCGGACCGGATGGTGATGACGCACGACTGCTCGACGCTGGGCGGCAACAGCGGCTCTCCGGTCTTCGACCTCACGGACCACCGGGTCCTCGGGCTGCACTTCGGCGGGCGGTACGGCTTCGGCAACTACGCGGTGCCGCTCTGGTCGATGCCGGACGATCCGCTGGTGCGGCGTGCGGAGCTCAACTTCGTGTGAGGGGCGGGCCGGGACGCGTGGAAGGGAGGAAACCGGCGGGCGCGCCCCCGCCGGATTCCTCCCCCACGTATCCCTTGGCTCCTACTCGCTCACTCCGGTGGCGACGGGCCCGCCGACGGCGGCCCCGCTGACCGGCGTGGCGACGGCCCTGGGTTCCAGGACGCGCTCGGCGAGGTGACCGAAGAGCAGTCCGAAGGCGGCCCAGAGCACAGCCTGGATGCCGAGGGCGGCGAGCCGGAACTCCCACAGCACGGTGGCCGGGAAGTCCTTCGGCGTCTCGCTGACCGACGGCAGGAACGCCATCGCGACGGCGACCACCGCCACGAAGGCCGCCCCGGCGGCGACGGACGCGTTCCAGTCGCCCAGTCGGGCGGCGAGCCGCCGGCCGAGCAGGATCGCGCCGACACCCAGCAGCACGCTGAGGGCGATCATCAGGAAGTACAGGGTGGTGCGCTGGTCGAGGCTGCCCGGGTCGCTCGTCGCGGGCGGGTTCGCCGGGTACTTGAGGAACGGCACGAGTGACACGGTGACGAAACCGGCGCCCGCCACGAGGGCGGCGGTCGCGCGGGCCCGGAAGCGGCCGACGCGGCCGAGCGCGAAGCAGTACGCCAGCGCCGCGATGCCGCCGAGGGCGGTGGCGAAGACCAGCACGCCGGTCGCCAGGCCCACGGTCGACTGCTGGGCGCGGCTGAACAGTTCCTCTTCCGCGTCGTGGGCGTGGCCCCCGGCGGCC
Source organism: Streptomyces sp. TRM49041 (assembly GCF_008271805.1). Taxonomy (GTDB): domain Bacteria; phylum Actinomycetota; class Actinomycetes; order Streptomycetales; family Streptomycetaceae; genus Streptomyces. The sequence goes on along the minus strand of NZ_VSRY01000158.1, from coordinate 156,751 downwards.
GAGGCGGCCTGCGCGGACTCGTAGTCGATGGCGGCGTCCACGGACGGGATGCCGATGAAGTACGCCACGACGGAGGCGAGCAGACCCGCCCCGATCCCGGCGAGCATGCCACGCACCAGGAGGGTGCGCACGGTTGTGGAGTTCATATGACCTCTGTCCCCTGTCCGGGCCGGATCAGTGGCAGGGGAAGCCGAGCAGGTGCCGGCCGTCGTGCACCCACTCGTGCACTGCCTCGCCGGCGAAGACCGAGAGGGAGCCCTGCTCGGTGCCGACGAAGTAGAGCAGGACGAGCATCAGGGTGCCGAAGAAGACGGCCCACGGCAGGACCGCCCGGACGGGCAGCGGGGAGACGGCGGGGGACGCCGACGGGGAGAGAGGGGCGGAAGCGACGGCGGTGTCGGCCATTGCGAGACCTCCTTGGGAACACGCGTCCCACTTGGTGGAGCACTCGACGACGGCGCCTGGGTCTGACTCACCGCGTCTCCTGTCCGCGGTACACAGTGGCGCGACCGTGCCGGATTTGCACCGGGCTTCCATCACACCGTCGTCCTGTCGTCAAGAAGGTAGCGCTAAGAACGCTTTCCGCCAAGGTGGCGTAAGTCGCACCACGGGGGCTCGTAGGATCGCGGACCATGACGGTACGGCTCACACTGCTGGCCGCGGCGGTGGCTCCGGGCGCGGCGGTCCGCTTCGGCGACGCGGCCCTGCCGGACGGGCGGGCGCTGGCGAGGGCGAGTTCCCTGGCCCTTCCCCCGGCCACCCGGTACCGCACCGCCCCGTCGCCCCGCTGCCGTGCGACGGCGGCGGCGCTGGGCCTGGACGCCGAGGTCGACGATGCCCTGCGCGGTCTCGGCATGGGCGCCTGGGAGGGCCGTACGCCCGACGAGGTCGCCGCCACCGACCCGGACGCCCTGGCCGCCTGGACCACCGACCCGGACGCCGCCCCGCCCGACGGCGAGTCGGTCACCGCGCTCTGCGCCCGCGCCGCCGGCTGGCTCGCGGAGCTGCCGGACGGCCGCACCCTGGCCGTGGCAGACCAGGCGTTCGTACGCGCGGCGGTCGTCCACGCCTTGGGCGCCGCCCCGGCCACGTTCTGGCGCATCGACGCCGAGCCCCTGTCGGTGACCCTCCTGACGGCGCGGGCGGGCCGCTGGAGGCTGCGCCTGACTTGAGGCGGCCCGCGCCCGCCCCGGGACGTCGTGACGGCGCCCCGGAGCATGGCTCCGGGGCGCCGTGGGGTGAGATGGCCGTGGCGGTGGCGCGCTCAGGTCACCGGCCGTTCGCGCGGGCGGACTTCGCCGCCCGGGCGCGGCGGGCGAGGGCGAGGCCGGTCGCGCAGACCGCTGCCACGGCTGTCGCGGCCGCCACCACGACGGGGACGGACGTTCCGCCGTCCCGGGCGGCGCTGTCCGCGACCGGTGGGGACGCCGCGGCGGAGCCGGAGCCGGAATCGGTGCCCGGGCCGGTGCCGGAGTCCGCGGGTCCCGTCGCGGGTGCCGAGGTCCCCGGCCCGGCCGGCTCCGGTGATGCACCGGAGCCGGTGGGGCCCGCGCCGGCGGACGGGGACGCGGGGGTGCCCGGGGACACTGTGATGTCGCCCTCGGCACGGCCCAGGGCCGGGTGGCCCACCTCCACGGTGACCTTCCAGCGGCCTGGAGGGAGCGCCTCCGCCGTCGTGTAGCCGGCCGGTGTGCCGGGGGCGCGGACCAGTCTCCAGGGGCCCAGGGCCGTACCCCCGTCGCCGCTGACGGCGTTCACCGTGGCGGCGACCCGCTCGTCGACGGGGTCACCGTCGTCCGCCCAGGTCACCGTGGCCGCCACATGGCCGAACGACTGTCCCGTGATGTCGACCTGCAGGCCGCCGCCGTGGGCGTGCGCGCCGCCGGGGGCGGCCAGCCACAGGACCGGTCCGGCGAGGACGGCGGCCAGGGCCGCGCGCAGCGCCGGGCGTCGGACGGACGGGACATCGCGGACGCGACGTGCTGTGCGGGTCACGGCTTCTGGACCGTCCACGCCTGCGCGGCGCCGCCCGAGGCGTGCTGCAGCTCGATGAGCCACGAGCCGTAGTACGGACGGTTGCTGACGCCCAGCACGTACCGGCTGTCGCCTGCGGTCACCGTCACACTGCTGCCGCTCCGGCTGATCCGCCACCGCTGGGACTCGACCGAGCGGCAGGGCTGCTGCCCGACCCACATGCCGGGCTCCGCCCTGCCCCCCGGCTGGAGGCACTTGCCGGAGACCGCGGACCGGATCCGGGTGTAGCCGTTGCCCGCGTCGTCGAAGTACCACTGCTGCTGGGCGTATCCGTTGCGCTGCGACCCGACGAGGACGGTGCCGTCGGCGGTGCGGCCGCCCCAGACCTCGGCGGCGTTGCCGGTGGCGCCGTTGGCGAGCAGGTAGCGCGTGCCGGGCGTGGGGGTGGCCCCGCCGTTCCCGCCCGTCGTGCGGAAGGAGGTCGCGCGGCCCACGCGGCTGTCGCGGCCGGCGGTGTCCCGTACGGAGACGGCGACCGAGTAGGCGGTGCCGGGCCTCAGGTTGTAGACGCGGGCGCTGGTGCCCTGGATCCAGCCGATGGGCTTGCCGTTGAGGTACAGCTGGTACCAGGCGGCGTTGGCGGCCGCGCGCCAGCTGACGACGGCGGAGTCCTGGGCGATCTGGCCGACGGTGACGTCGGGGCCGATGCCGCTGCCACCTGTGGGGCTGGGCGTCGGGGTGGGCGTGGGCCGCGGGTCCGGGTCCGGATTCGGGCTGTTGCCCTTGTGACCCATGAGGAACTGGTTGTTGGCGATGTTCCAGTGTGTGGCGAGGTAACTGCCCCGCTTGGGGTTGGTGTGGAAGTAGTCGTCGTGGTTGCAGTCCAGCCGGTTCTCGTAGCCGCGGTCGGCGCAGACGGTGCGCATCTTCGGGTAGTACGGGCTGTCCGTGTAGCACATGACGTCCCACTCGTCGGTGCAGTGGGCGCCGCGGCTGGTGTTCGGGGCGCTGTTGTTGACCGCTCCGAGGTTGTGGCCGAGCTCGTGGGCGGCGGTGTGGCCGCCCCAGCAGCCGGAGTCCGTACGGCCGTAGGACGGGCCGAAGTTGCTGAGGTTGTTCTGGCCGGGCCGCTCGTCGCCGGCGAAGGTACCGATGCCGCAGTACACCTGCGTGTCCGCGAAGATCATGTACTTGCGGTCGCGGCGGTTGAGGCCCTTCCCGGCGAGCGCGCGGTTGGTGGCGCTGAACTCGGCCAGGGCGGAGGCCGGGACCTCGATGTTGAGCACGGTGGGCGTGCAGTCGGCGGCCGTCACGTAGCGGATGTGCCGTACGCCGCCGGTGTCCTTGGCGCTCTCGGAGTAGATCAGGTCCGCGTCGGCGGCCCACTTGCGGAAGGACGGCAGGTACTGGGCGTACCGGTCGCGGCCGGGGGCGTGGACGTACACGACCTGGACGCGGTTGCCGGTGGTGCCGTCGCCTTCGCACTGCACGGTCTGCCCGGCGGGGCCGTTGGCGGCGGCGGTGCGGGTGCCGGATGTGGAGGCGGCGGCGGGCGGCGCGGCGCTCGGGGCCGCCGCGTCGAGGGCGGGTGCCTGCGCGGCCTGTCCTGCGGCCGGGGCCTCTTCCGACTCGGTGGACGGCGCCTTGGTGGGGTCCTCGGCGGGGACGGCGGCCTTGACGGCCGGCGGGGTGTCCTTCTTGATGTCGACACCGGGCGGCGGGGCGTCGGGGCCGTGCGTGCAGTGGCCGCCGGTCGTGCGGTAGACGCCCTCGCAGTCGTCGTCCTCGGGGGCCGGCTTGAGGCCCTTGTACACGAGGCCCTTGCCGGGATCGCCCTTCGGGGCCTTGGTGATGGGCTCCGGCTTCTTGTCGCGGGCGGGCTCGGCCGCCGGTTCGGGCGCCACGCTCGGCGAGGCCGCCGCGGGCTGGGCGAGCGCCTGCGGGCCGTTCCCATCCGCGGTCGCCTCAGCCGCCCCGTACACCCCCTGGTACGCCAGTCCGCCGACGGTCGCCATGACGGCCACCGCGGCGGTCGCGAGTATCAGTCGGCGCGGCTTCCGGCTGTGCGTCTTCTTCATTCTTCGACGTCCGGACACGTTTGTGCACCTCTCCTTGGTCCTTGGTCAGAGGACGGTGCGCGGAAGCCTGCCAGATGGAATGAGCGGAGAATTCCGGCAAACCGAGACCAGAGGAACGAGTCCGTTCCGTTACCGGACGTGTCAAATTGACGAACATTCAATTTGCCTACAGAGCAAGGGAGTTACGCGCATAGCTGGCGCATGGTCCAGCCCCGCCCAAGGATGTCGTTACTCAATCGAGATGTACGTGCGGGCTATTTGAAAAATTGTCAGCGGAATTACTCACCCGTCGAAATGCAGCGACTACAGCCCGTGGAGGAAGTGGTTCAGCTTTGCACTACAAGTCCGAAGAGTTCGGCGGCGTTGCGCCACAGGACGCGCTCCAGCTCCTCTGGGGTGAAGCGGGCGTCGCGGATCACGCCGAGCGAGACACAGGGGTCGATGAGGGTGGCGTCGGAGCCGAACAGGATGCGCTCGACGGGGACGCCGGCCTCCCGGGCGTACGCGATGCGGCCCGCGTCGGTGGCGGTACGGCAGTGCTCCAGGTACAGCCGGTCGCAGGCGGCCGCGGCGTGCGCCGCCTCGCGCCAGGACTCGCCGCCCGCGTGCCCCATGATGACGCTCAAGCCTGGCCTGGCGTCCACGAGTTCGGGCAGCAGGGCGACCTCGGGGCCCCAGGTGTGCAGAAGGAGCGGTACGCCCGCCTCGGCGACCAGGTCGAAGGCGGCGGCCATCTCGCGGGAGCCGGGCAGCCGGCCCGGATAGTGGGTATGGATCTTCGCTCCGACGAACCGGCCGGTGTCGAGGCAGCGTCGCAGGTCGGCGGCGCTCTCGTCGATGCGGTTCGGGTTGACGACGGCATAGCCGTGCAGGCGGGGCCGGGTGGCGAGCGCCTTGTACAGGGCGGCGTTGCCCGCGACGGCGTCGTACACGACGGCCTCGGAGGCGGAGACGAGCTGGATGTCGATGCCGTACCGGTCCATCTGGCGAAGGTTGTTCTCGACATCACCCGCCGTCAGATGGAACTGCCAGCGGCCCACATGGGCGTGCACATCGATGATCGGCATCAGACGAGCAGCTCCTCGACGTTCCTGGTGGCGATCGCGTCCCGGTCGTCGGCCGTGATGCCCGCGTAGCGCAGCTTCAGCGTCTGGGGGGAGATGTCCATGAAGGGTGTGCGGGAGCCGAAGACGAGATGGCGGGCGCCGACGGACTCGACGACGCGTTCGATGGAGTCGGGGCCGGAGAGCATGCGGGTGGTGGCCCTGAAGCCGGGTTCGTCGCGGGCGAGGAGGAGGAAGTCGGCGAGGAGGTAGGCGTGCAGGTCCAGGAAGACGACATCGGCTCCGTGACCGGTGAGGGGCGGGCCGAAGCGGCGCGGGTCGCCGTCGTGGAGGAGCACCATGCCGCGCTCCACGGCCAGCCGCACGGTCCTTCGGTAGCCGGGGAAGTCGGGCTCGGCGGCCTGGTCGACGGTGAACAGCCGAAGGAACCGCACCTCGGCGGCGGCGAGTTCGTCGAGGCGGGCCTCGGCGGTGAGCGCGTCGCGCACGTCGACGGTACCGACGGGACGGAGCTCGGGACAGCCGGCGAGGTCGCGCACCGTCTCGGCGTTCCCGCCGGCGTCGTCGAAGAGCGGCCCGCGCGTGGAGAGCGCGAGCGCCCCGGCGACGGGCGAGGCGGCGAGGTGCGCCCGCACCTCGGCGAGGCCGCTGTCGCGGTGGTGCCGGGGCCAGGGCCCGTACAACACGTCGACGTCCCAGCCGACGCGCTCCTCGGGGGTGGGCTCCAGCCATGCGTAGGACCCGCTCACGCGGCAGCCGCCCCTCGCCCGGCGGCGCGCCGCCGTCCCCCGACAGGTCCGGACCGGCGTGGAGCGGACATTCCGGGGAACCCTGCCCGTCGCGACATCGGGGACAGTCCTCTCGTCAGCGGGTATTTGTGGCCTGGGCCGAAACTAGAACGGCGGTGAGGGGGCGTCAATCACGCCGGGCGGGACGGGGCGGCGTGGCGCGGAGCGTCGGGCGTGCGCGAGAACCGGGCGTACGCGGGACCGCGCGGAGGTTCCGGCCCACTCTCTGTGGAGGCAGCCAGGCTGGGAAGGTCATGCCCTGGGCGTACGGCCCCGGCACCATCGTGATCGACGGCCGTATCGCCGTCCCCGATCCGACCGGCCGGGTGGCGGCCCGCTTCGGGCCGGGGCGGTGCCGGCGGCCGTCTTACCGACACGCCTTGGATCATCCTGGTCGTCAGTCTTCGGTGGGCTGCTGGAGCATGGCCAGGGTCAGGACGTCGCCGCCGATGCCCCAACCGCCGTCGACGACCTCCTCGACCAGGACCATGGTGTTGGCCCTGGCGCGCTCGCCGTAGATCTCGACGTACAGCTCGGTGGTACGGGTGACGATCGTCTCCTTCTGCTTCTCGTCGAGGCTTCCGGCAGGGACCTTGAAGTTCGCGAACGGCATGGTGGTTCTCTTTTCGACACGTGGTTACGGGAAGCTGCCTGCGGTGGGCGGGCCGGGGTCCGGGGGCGGAGCGGCCCGGTGCCGACACCGTGCACCGGGCCGCGGTCGTCAGATGATGCCGCCGTTGGCACGGATGACCTGGCCGTTGACCCAGTGGCCGGCCGGGGAGGCGAGGAAGGCGACGACTTCGGCGATGTCGGCGGGGGTCCCGAGGCGCTCCAGCGGGGGCTGGGCGGCCAGCCGGGCGATGGTCTGTTCGTCCTTGCCCTCGAAGAACAGATCGGTGGCGGTGGGGCCGGGGGCCACGGCGTTGACGGTGATGTCCCGGCCGCGCAGCTCCCGCGCGAGGATCAGCGTGAGTGCTTCGACGGCGCCCTTGCCGGCGCTGTAGGCGCCGTAGCCGGGGAAGGCCAGACCCACCACGGACGAGGAGAAGGTGACGACCGCGCCACCGTCGCGGAGCCTCCGCGCCGCCTGCTGGGCGACGACGAAGGTCCCGCGGATATTGGTGCGGTGGAGCGCGTCCAGCTCCGCCAGGTCCAGTTCGGCGATGGGCGCCAGCAAGGCCCGGCCGGCCGCCTGGACGACGACGTCGACGCCCCCGAACTCGGCCTCCGCGGTGGTGAACAGTGCGGAGATCTGCTGCTCGTCGGCGGCGTCCGCCCGGACGGCGATCGCCCTGCCGCCGCCGGCGGCTACGTCCTTGACGACGGCCTCCGCGAGTTCGCGGTTGGCCGCGTAACCGATCAGGACCGCGAACCGGTCGGCCGCGAGCCGGCGCACCGTCTCGCGGCCGATCCCGCGGGAGCCGCCCGTGACGATGGCGACGCGGGGCCGGTCGGCGCGGGGATCGGACGTGGCGTAGCGGTCCGCGGATTCCTGGACAGACATGAACACTCCTGCGAGAGGTGCCAGAGGGCGATGCCACGACCGCTTGATCATGGCTGGGGGCGCCGGTGCGGTGCCCCGCTCGTGGCTCCAGAGTGGTTCGGGGTGCCCGCCTCAGCCAGGGCTGTGGCCACCCAGGGGTTGCCGTCCCCTGGCTCGCGCCCGCCGGTGCGCGCGACGATAGGAGACGTGAACCATTCCGCACTCGCTGCGTTCCTCAAGTCCCGGCGCGACCGGATACGCCCGTCCGACGTCGGCCTGCCCACCGGCCCGCGGCGCCGGGTGCCCGGTCTGCGGCGCGAGGAGGTCGCCCACCTGGCCGGGCTGTCCGCGGACTACTACACCGAGCTGGAACGCGGACGCGGCGCCCGGCCCTCGGCACAGGTCCTGGCCGCGCTGGCCCGGGCGCTGCGGCTGAACGGCGACGAGCGCGACCATCTGTTCCACCTCGCCGACCGGCCGGTCCCCCCGGCGGCGCACGGCCCGGCCGCGCATGTCCAGCCCGGACTTCTCGGCCTGCTGGACCAGCTCTCCACCACCCCTGCCCAGGTCATCACCGACCTGCACGAAACCCTCGTCCAGAACCCGTTGGCCGCCGCGCTCGTCGGCCGGCCCCCGGCGCTGCGCGGTCCCCGGGCGAGCTTCGTCCACCGCTGGTTCACCGAGCCCGAGGCCCGGACCCTCTATCCGCCCGAGGACCACCCCCACCACTCCCGGGTCTTCGTCGCCGACCTCCAGGCAGTCGCCGCCCGACGCGGCAGCGACATGGAGGTGAGCCGGATGGTGGCCGTGCTGCGCGCACACAGCCGGGAGTTCGCCACCCTCTGGGACACCCACGATGTCGCCCTCCGGCGAACCGACCACAAACGCATCGTCCATCCCGCCCTGGGCGTCATCGAGCTGGACTGCAACAGCCTGTTCAGCGAGGACGGACGCCAGCGCCTGCTGTGGTTCAGCGCCCCGCCCGGCACCGAGGGCGCGGCCCGGCTGAGCCTGCTCTCTGTCGTCGGCACGCAAGACATGACGGCCTCGACGCCCGCATGAAGAGCACGGAAGGGCGACTGGCCCGCCGACCGGCTTCGCCCACATCGACGCGATGACAGGCGGGTCGCGGCCCGGACAGCTCCTGGTGTGCACCCGCCGGCGCCCCGCCACGGCACTGCATGGCGTACGAGATGGCACTTCGTACGGGCGGCGGGCGCGGCGGCGGCGAGCGCCGGGCGTGTGCGGGCCGGTCGGCCTGTGGGTCAGGTGCCGCCTGCCTGGCTGCCCCTGCTGCCGGCGAAGAGACTGTCGGCCAGCTCGTGGTCCAGGGACTGGCGGACCTTGTCCGTCAGGGTGCCCTGGGTGGCGTCGGTGACTACCTCCATGACGCAGCGCGCCTCGTGCGCGGCCTTGGCGGTGTTCGCCCCGGCACGCTGGGCGACCCGGTCGAAGAACTCGCGGTTGCTCATGTGCACCCCGGTCGTCGGCTGGTCCGGGGCGGTGGCCACCCGGCGCAGGTTCTCCCCGACCTCTCTGGGCAGCTGCGCGGCGAGCTTGTCCGCGAGACCGGCCGGTACGCGCTCGGCGAGCGTCTCCAGCGTGGCCCTGGTCGCGGTCTCGGCCGCGCCCCGGCTGTCGAGGTGGGCGCGGTGCTGGACCTGTCCGATGAACGTGTCGTGGTCCATGACGTCTCCTGTACGTACGCGACGTGCTCGGTCCTCGTCTTCCCCGTTCCCGGTACCCGTTCGGGGCGGTCCCTCACGTTTGCCCGGGCGGGCGGGGAGCACCCGTCCCGCGTATGTGGACGGAACGGCGCACGTCCGCCCCGGCGGGCCGGTGGCTCGGCCGTCGGCCCGCCGGACGGCCACAACCACGAGGAGGAGGCCGTTGTGATTCTGGAAGAGGTCGTCATACCCGCAATCGACGGCTCCGCGCTCCGCGGCGATCTGGCGCTGCCCACGTCGGTGCCGGTCCTGGTGGTGTTCGCGCACGGCAGCGGCAGCTCCCGGCACAGTCCGCGCAACCGCGCGGTGGCCGGGGCGCTGCAGCAGGCTGGGCTGGGGACACTGCTGATCGATCTGCTCACGGAGCGGGAGGAACGCCGGGACCTGATGACGGCGGAGCACCGCTTCGACATCGACCTGCTGGGCTCCCGGGTGGTGGCCGCCATCGACTGGCTCGCCGACGAGCCGGCGACGCGGCAGCTGGCGGTGGGGCTGTTCGGCGCGAGCACGGGCGCGGCCGCGGCACTGCGGGCGGCGGCGGACCGGCCCGTCCGGGTGCAGTCGGTGGTGTCGCGGGGCGGCCGTCCGGACCTGGCCGGGGACGCGCTGCCCCGGGTGTCGGCGCCCGTCCTGCTGATCGTCGGCGGGAACGACCCGGAGGTGCTGCGGCTGAACCAGGAGGCGGCCGAGCGGCTGAGGGTGGCGAACCGGGTGGAGATCGTGCCCGGCGCGACCCATCTGTTCGAGGAGCCGGGGGCGCTGGAGCATGTGACGCGCGCGGCGCGGGCGTGGTTCCGGCGGCCGGGGGACGATGCCTTCGACGGCCAGCCGTGGCCGATCGGGATGTGACGGCCCCGCCCCGAGCCGGGTCGTGAGGAGGCTGCGATGGAGGAGCTGCGGTTCGAGGACAGGCGGGACGCGGGGCGGCGGCTCGGCGAGCGGGTGCACGAGCTGGCGATCGGGCAGGCGTGGCCCGACCCGGTCGTACTCGCCCTGCCGAGGGGCGGTGTCCCGGTGGCGGCGGAGGTGGCGCGGGCGCTGGGCGCGCCCATGGACGTACTGGTCGCGCGGAAGATCGGCCTGCCCGGTCAGCCGGAGGTCGGCATCGGGGCGATCGCCGGGGAGGCGCCGCCGATCTTCGACGAGCGGGCGCTGAGGATGCTCGGCATCACGCCGGACGAGCTGGGCGCGGACGTGGCGCGCGAACGCAACGAGGTGCACCGGTGCGAAGCGCTCTACCGGCGCGGCCACCCGGCGCCGGACCTGCGCGACCGGGCGGTCGTCCTGGTGGACGACGGACTGGCGACCGGGGTGACGGCCCGCGCCGCGGTACATCTGCTGCGGGACGAGGAGCCCGCCCGGGTGATCCTGGCCGTCCCGGTGGGCGACCGGCGGGCGGCCGCGGAGCTTCGCCCGGAGGTGGACGACCTGGTCTGCCTCTCCCAGCCACCGGACTTCCGTGCGGTGGGGCTCTGGTACGAGGACTTCGACCAGGTCTCCGACGACGAGGTGCTGCACCTGCTGCGATCCCTCTCGATCCCGGAACGCCTCAGGCCGGCCCGGCACCGGTGAGCACCGGGGCGGCGCCCGGACCGCCGTACGGAACCCGGACGGCCCGCCGGCCCGCAGTGGCTCTCATGTCTCCGTGCCGGGGCCCGTGGGGACCGCGATGGCGGTGGCGAGGAGGTTCTGTTCGACGGCCCATCGGCCGGTGAAGCCCTCGGCGGGGATCTGAGGGTCGGTGAGGAGGAGCCGGGCGGCGAACGTGCCGTCGGCGCCGAAGGTGATCTCGGCCTGTTCATGGCCGAGCCACCGGCGCGTCAGGGGGAACCACGCCTTGTACACGGACTCCTTCGCGCTGAACAGCAGCCGGTCCCAGTGGATGCCGGGATCGGTGTCGGCCAGTTCGGCGAGGTGACGCTGTTCGGAGGGCAGGGCGACAAGGTGGAGGACGCCGCCGGGCAGCGGCAGATGGGTCTCGGCGTCGATCCCGACCGTACGCACCTGGGAGTCGCGGGCCACGGCCGCCCCCCGGTAGCCGTCGCAGTGCGTCATGCTGCCCACGACGCGGGCGGGCCACACCGGGGCGCCGCGCTCACCTCGGAGTACGGGTACGGGCCCGATGCCCAGGCCCTTGAGCGCGCGCCTCGCGCACCAGCGGACGGTGGTGAACTCCCGCCTCCGCTTGTCGACCGCGCGGCTCACCTCCTCGGCCTCCGCGCCGAGCAGCGACAGACCGGGCGGGTCGTGGAACGCCTCGGCTACGGACACCGCCGACGGCAGCAGCTTGTCGATCACGGACCCCTCCCCCATGGCACGCGGTCAGTTCGATCACGCTATGCCGCGGCCGCCCGAGCGGCAAGGAGGTCCGCGGGCACGCGCACATCTCGTCGGATCAGTATCCCGATCGGTATCCGAACGGATGAAAACCCTGGTGGCGCGGCGCGGGCCGCCCGGGGTGCTGGAAAGGATCACGCGGCAGTGACACCAGCACACCCAGGGAGCAGCATGCAGCGACAGCAGGGGAGGGGACCCGGCCGCCGGGGCGTTCTCGCCGTCTGCGTCCAGGTCTTCGCCGCCACCGCGCTGGTCGGGTTCGGCGCCACCGAGGCCGGGGCCCAGCAGCGCTCGTGCTTCGGGGCCACCGCCACCACCGCGGGCACCACCGGCACGCCGGGCGACGACGTGATCGTCGGCACGCCGGGGCCGGACAGGATCGACGGCGGCGGGGGCAGCGACGTGATCTGCGGCGAGGGCGGCGACGACGTGATCGTCGGCGGGGCGGGGAACGACCGGCTCGTCGGCGGCGCCGGGAACGATCAGCTGACCGGCGGAGAGGGCGACGATCTGCTCGTCGGCGACCACGCGGCGAGGACCGGCGACGTCACCGGGCCCGCCGGGCGTGACCGGTTGTCCGGCGGTGGCGGCTCCGACCAGCTGATCGGCGACGGCTATGCCGTCCAGGGCGCCGCCTCGGGTGCCGCCGACGACTCCCTCGACGGCGGACCGGGCGGCGACTTCCTGGTGGGCGACGCCCGGGGCGACCACGCGGCCGGTGGAGCCGACGACGTACTGGAGGGCCGGGACGGCGACGACAGCCTCGTCGGCGACTCGGTCGGTTTCTACCAGGCCACCGGGGCCGGCGACGACATTCTGCGTGAGGGGCCCGGCGACTTCGGCGACGCGACCGGCGACAGCTGGGCCATCGTGGGCGACGCCGTCGGCGCGGGCGGGGACGACTTCATCGACCTGGGCGAGGACGGCGGCTTCTTCGCCGTGGGCGACCACCACGCCTCCGGGGGCACCGCGGTCGGCTCCGGCGACGACCGCATCCTGGGCGGCTCCGCCGACGAGATCATGCTGGCGGGCGACAGCGCGTTCAGCGACCCCGCCGGCGCCACCGCCGGCCGCGACCTGATCCAGGGCCGGGGTGGTGACGACGTGCTGGCCGGCGACAACGTCGACAACGCCACGTTCGCGTCGGCCGGTTCGGCCGGCGGCTCCGACCGTCTCAGCGGCGGTGACGGGGACGACCTGATCCGCGGCGGCCCCGCGAACGACTACCTCGACGGCGAGGCCGGCACAGACGACTGCGACGGCGAGGCGGGCTCGGGCGTGGAAACGCGCTGCGAGGTCTGACGACCAGCCGACGGCACTCCCCCGCGCCGTACTTCTCGGTCCTGACAGCGGCCCGCGCCGTACGCCGTCGCCCGGGGCCGGTCCGCCGGAGGTCAGTCGAGGTGCGGCCGGGCCGGGAGGCCGTCGATGCTGTGGGAGTTCTTCTCGCGCATGTACTCCTCCAGCTCCGGCCGGGTCCTGCGCTCTCCCCACTTGTCCTGGAGGTCCCGTTCCCCGACCAGGGTCATCTCGGGGACCGTGAAGCCGCACGAGTCGGCGATCCGGTCGAGGGAGACCACGACGACGGAGCGGGGGATGGGATGGCTGCCGAAGCGGCCGACGAGGGCGCCCCATTCGGGAGAGTCCGGGAAGACGCAGCGTCCCCGGCCGTACAGCCGCAGGATCTTGGGGCGGTGGGTGAAGGAGCAGAACATCAGGGTGATCCGCCCGTTCTCCCGGATGTGCGCGATGGTCTCCGCTCCCGAGCCGATGAGGTCCAGGTAGGCGACCGTCGTGTCGTCGAGGATGTGGAGCGTGTCCATGCCGCCCTTGGGCGACACGTTGACGCGGCCCTCGTCCGCGCGGGGAGCGGTGGCCACGAAGAAGACCGGGGCCTCCTCGATGAACGTGCGCAGACCGGGGGTCAGCGCCTCGTAGAGCTTGCCCATGGGCGGTTCACCTTTCTGCCGGGCCGACCAGCCGGTCGGGGCGGGGGGCCACCGACGCGATGGGACGGAAGTCCGGTTCCGGCCCTGCCGGTCCGGTTCGGATGTCGATGCGGGAGGCGAGTTCGCGGGCCCGCTCACGGGCGTCCGCGGCGTCCGCGCCACGGACGATGAGCAGGCCGGAGCGGTCGTACGACCAGGCGATGGGCCGTACCGTGTCGCCGGGCGAGACGCCGATCTGCAGGTCCACGACGTACGGGTCGGCGCGCACGGCGTCGGCGCCTTCGACGGCTTCGACAACACCCGGCTCGGCGGTGAGGAAGTGGATGGCCGCGCCGCACCGGGGCTCGCCCGGCGCCACGGGTTCGGTGCGGCCCGCGTACCAGAGATAGGCGAGCGCGTCGATGTCGATGCCGTACACCTCGTGGACGAGGTCGGCGATACGGTCGCCGCCGCGCCGGTTGTGGGACTCCACGAGCCGCGGCCCGTCCGGGGTGAGCTTCAGTTCGGTGTGGGACGGGCCGTCCTGGAGGCCGACGGCGTCGAGCATGCGGACGACGAGGTCGTCGACCTGCGCGGCGAGGGCCGGGGCGAGACCGGCGGGCTGGACGTGGCCGACTTCGACGAAGGAGTCGAGGGTCTCCTTCGCGGTGTGCGCGAGCACCGTGTGCTTCCCGGCGAAGGAGAAGGACTCGACGCTGATCTCCGGGCCCTCCAGGTACTCCTCCATGAGGAAGGTGTGCAGCCCGAACTCGGCGGCCCAGGCCGCCACCTCCGGGACGTCGTCCGGGCCGTGCACCATGCGGACCCCGATGCTTCCGGAGCCGTAGCGGGGTTTGATCACGGCGAGCCCGTGTGCCTCGACGAAGTCCCGCAGATCGCGCTCCGTGTGGCCGATCCGAGCGGCGGTCGCGTCCACCCCGCGCTCGTCGAGCAGTGCGCGGAAGGCCAGTTTGTCCTGGAGGACCCGTACGACGTCGAGTCCGGCGCCGGGCAGCCCGAGCGCGGCCGTCGCGGCAGCGGCCGTCTCCAGCCCGTCCTCGATCATGGAGACGACCCGTTCGACGGGGCGGCGGGCGTGCACCGTGGCGAGTAGTTCCGCGACGGCGGCCGGCTCGCGGTAGTCCGTCAGCAGCGCCTCGGCGGCCTCTTCCAGGCCGGCGGCGGCCAGCTCGCGGGGGTTGTGGATCCAGACCACGTCGAAGCCCGCGGCACGCGCCTTCTTCAGGGCGGCCGGGGTGCCTCCGACGATCGCGATACGCCTGGGCTCGCTCATGCCCGCAGCTCCCGTCCCGCCGCGCCTTCCAGCCAGCGGATCACTTCGACGTTGTCGGCTCCGGCGGGGAGTTCGGCCCGCGCCTTCTCCCACAGGGCCTGGCAGGCCGTGCCGAAGGCCGCCGGACCGCCCGCCTCCGCCTGGAGGGCGGTGGCGATCCTGATGTCCTTGAGCATCAGCCGCAGTGCGAAGCCCGAGTCGAACGTGCCGGTCAGCACATGGTCGGGGAGCTTGGTCTCGGAGGCGTGGTTGCGGCCGGTGGAGGCGTTTATCACGTCGAGCATGACGGCGGGCTCCAGGCCGAACGCCCGCCCGGCCAGCATGACTTCGGCGACCGCGGCGAGATTCACCGCGGAGAGGAGGTTGTTGAGCGCCTTCAGCGCGTGCCCGGCGCCGGCCGGGCCGACCCGGTGGACCCGGCCGAGCGCGGAGAGCACCGCCTCGGCACGGTCCAGGGCGCCGGAGTCACCCGCGGCCATCAGGGTGAGTTCCCCCGACCGGGCGGCGTCGGGGCTGCCCGAGACGGGGGCGTCCACGACCGCGACACCGAACCCGGCGGCGGTGCGGCCCAGTTCGAGGGTGTCGGACGGGGCCGACGAACCGGTGTCGATGATCAGCGCACCGGGTTCGAGCTTCGGCAGGAGCACGTCGGCCACCTGCCGTACGGCCCCGCCGTCGGGCAGCATGGTGACGATCACCGGGGCGGCCAGGCCGGGGACGTCCACCGCCGCGTCGACGCCGGGGTGCTCTCCCGCGCGCCGCAGGGCGTCCGTATCGACGTCGAAGGCCCTCACCTCGAATCCGCGGTCCGCGAGGCGGCGGCACATCCCGCCGCCCATGGAGCCCAGTCCCGCGAAGCCCACACGCTTGTTCTGCACCATTCCTCCGTGTGTTCCCTTCGGTTGCACGTCACGCCCCGATCAGGCTGCGTGTGATCAGTACGCCGGCGGCGGCCACCGCGATCAGGAGCACGCCCTTGCGCATCCGCTCCCCCTCGACATGGCGGCGCAGCGGTCCGGAGAGCCAGAAGCCCGCGGCCATGGCCGGCATGAGCAGCGTCCCGGCGACGAGTTGCCCGTGCGGCAGCCGGCCGGCCGCCGCGAGCGCGCCGAGCGAGAGCAGCGTCCCGACGGCGAAGAACACCGAGAGGGTGCCGCGCGTCGTCGGGCCCGGCTCCCGGTGGTAGACGAGCGCGAGGAACGGGCCGCCGATGGACGAGGTCGTGCCCGTGATGCCGGCGGCCGCACCCGAGGCGATGAGGGTGGCCCGGTTCATCGGGACGCGCGCCGGGTCGAGTGTCATCACCGCCACGATGGCGAGCGTGATACCCGCGGTGAGGAGATCGAGTACCGAGCCGGACACGACCGAGATCACACAGGCGGCCGCCAGGGTGCCCGCGACGCGGCCCGCCAGCGCCCAGGAGACACCGTGCCAGTCCGCGTACCCGAACTCCCTCGCCGCGCCGAGCACCGACAGGACGAACGCGACGAGCAGCACCGCCCCGGGCATCAGCCCCGGGTCGGCGACCTGCACCACCGGCGCGGCCACCAGGGCGAGTCCGACGCCCATGCTGCCCTGGACCAGCGAGCCCAGGAAGACCGCGACCGCCGCGAAGACCAGGGCGAGTACGTCAGGCATCGACGGACTCCCCCGCACCGGACCCGGCGGCGGAACCCGCACCGGACCCGGCGGCGGAACCCGCGCGCGGCCCGGCGGCGGAACCCGCGCCCGCACCGGCGGCGGGACCGGTGGCCGGGCCCGAGCCGGCACCGGTCGCCGGTTCGGCGGCAAAGGCCCCGGTGGGCCCGCCGGCCGGGTCGACGGCGAGCCCGGCACGGCTGCCGGCGGCGAGTGCGACGCGCTCGCCGGCGACGCCCGCGAGCAGGAACACCGCCCCGGCGCCGATCCAGCCGACGGCGCCCGAGCCGAGGAGCAGCCCGGTGACGACGATCGGCCCGAGCACCCGCTCGGCGGACAGCCCGAGGTTGAACACCGACAGATAGCGGCCGCGCGACGCCGGCGGTGCCAGCGCGATGGACAGCTCCCAGCTCGCCGAGTTGGCCATGACCTCGCCCAGCGACAGCGCGACCACGGCCCCGAGGAGCCAGCCGATCGCGTACCAGTCGCCCGCTCCTCCCGCGCCGTCCGCGCCGCCCGGACCACCCGCGCCGCCCAGCCCGCCCGCGGCCGCGAAGCAGAGGCTGGACACGGCCAGCGCCGCACCGGCCAGCGTCATCAGCCGGCTGGTGCGCCGCAGACCCTCGACGAGCCGGCTGACCGGGATCTGGAGGACCACGACGAGGCCGGTGTTGACCGCGAAGAGGACGGAGACCATGACCCGCGGCGCGTCCGTGTACTCCAGCACCCACACCGGCATGGCCACCAGCAGCAGCGCGTCGAAGAAGGTGAGCAGGAAGTTAAGCCCGGTCAGCACCAGGTACCGGGGATACGGCAGTACCGACCGGGCCGTCGCCTTCGCCGCCCGTTCGGCGGCCGTCGGGCGCGCGCCCTCCCGTATCCGCAGTACGAGCGCCGCGCCGCCGAGGAAGGCGAGCCCGATGAGCCCCAGCGTGATCTGGTAGGCGAGCAGGGTGTCGCTCACCAGGGCCGCGCCCGCCGCCACCGCGCCCACGCCGAGCCCGACGTTCCGTACGACGTTGACGACCGCGAGGACCCTGGTCCGCTCCCGCTGGTCGGTGACGGTGCCGGCCACCAGCGCCTGGAGGACGGGCGGGCCCGTACGGTCCGCCGCGATCGCGACCAGCGTGACGGCGATGAACTGCCAGAAGGCCGTCACGAAGGCGTACGCCGCGCAGCACACCGCGCGGGTGGTGTAGAGGGACGCCAGCACCCGCCGCGCGCCGTACCGGTCCGCCAGTTCGCCGCCGAGCAGCGATACGCCGAGCGCCACGGCCCCCGCGGTCGCGAGGCCCGCGCCCACCTGCGTCGCCGACAGGCCGACCTGGCGGGTGAAGAACGCCATGGAGCTCGCCATGAACAGGCCGATGCCGAGCGACTGGACGAGCGAGGCGGTGGCCAGTCGCTCACCGCCCGCAGCGAGGCGGCGGAACCTCATGTCACTCCGTTCCGAAGTCGAACTCGACGACGTCCTCGAGCTCCATCTCCCGGACGATGCGCCGGATGCCGGAGAAGTCACGTACCAGCAGTCCGTTGCCCGCCTGGGCGCGGCAGTCCGCGACGATCTCGTCGGCCCGTTCGATGCCGGCGTGCCGGAGGATGCCCGGCCACACGTCGAAGTCCTGGGCGACGAAGGCATGCAGCGCCTTCGGGAGGTGGTCGGCGAACGCCGTGCGCTGCTCCTTGTTGAGGTGCACGTACAGCGCCTTGGCGACCTCGACCATCACGGAGGAGTGCGCGGACTCGTCCCTGGCGTGCAGCCGGGGGACGAGCGCGTGCAGCGGCTGCACGGTCTCGTCGCGTGAGAGGAGTTCCAGGTAGGCGTTGACGCTGATCTCGGAGACCGTCGTCCAGACCAGCTTCAGCAGGTCGCGTTCCCACTGCTCCGGCGCCTGGGCCTCCGCTTCGAGGAGCCTGCGGTAGGTGACGGTGTGCGGGTAGCGCGGCTCACTGGTCACCTCGCGGACCTCGCGGGTGCGCTGCATGGCGACCATGTGCATGTACGTGTGCCAGACCTCGTCCACATGGGTCTGCTGGACGGCCCGCTTCAGATGGACGCCGTCGGCGCCCGGGAAGGCCCCGTGCATGATCATGGCGAAGGTGGGGTTGGCGACGTACTCCTCGGCCGCGATGACACGCTCGTTGTACACCAGCCAGGCCAGGGTGAGGACGCGGCGGCGCTGCTCGGGTGCGGCGGCGAGGTACAGCGGGTGGTCGGCGAAGGGCAGCAGCCGCTCGGGATAGTCCGGGAGGGACTCGTCGTACTCCTCGGGCTGGGCGATCCGGTCGAGGTCGGTGCGGATGGTGGCGCGCCGGGGCCAGGAGTCGGCGATCCGGCGGAGTACGGACTCGTCGATGTGCCCGAAGTCGTCGTGCCCGGGGCCGTCGTGCCCGGGGCCGTCGTGCCCGGGGCCGTCGTGCCCGGGGCCGTCGTCGGTGCCGGGCGCGTCTCCGGGCCCGCCGTCGTGGGTGCCCTCGCTCAGAACGGTCACTGCTGGTCTCCTTCCGCCGTCGCCGCCGCGATCGCGTCGGCGAGCAGCCCGGTACCGTGCCGGAGGCCGTCCTCGTCGGTGACGAGAGGCGGCATGATCTTGAGAACCTGGCCGCGGGCGCCCGAGGTCTCCACCAGGAGGCCCTTGTTGAAGGCGGCCCGGGACACGCGGTCGGCCAGGCCGTCGTCGGCGAAGGCGAGCCCGCGGATCAGCCCGCGGCCGCGTACGGCGCACCCCAGGTGCCCGAACTTGACGGCGAGCTCGTCGAGGAGGCCGGCGAGCGTGGCGGCGTTGGCCCGGACGCGGGCGGTGAACTCGGGATCGGCCCAGTGGTCCAGGCAGGCCGTGGCGGCGACGAAGGCCAGGTTGTTGCCGCGGAAGGTGCCGCTGTGCTCGCCGGGGCCGAGCTGGTCGAGCTCGGGCCGGACCAGTACGAGGGCCATGGGCAGGCCGATGCCGCTGATGGACTTGGAGAGGCAGACGAGATCGGGGACGATGCCCGCCTCCTCGAAGCTGAAGAAGGTGCCGGTACGGCCGCAGCCCGCCTGGATGTCGTCGACGATGAGCAGGATGCCCCGCTCCCGGGCGACGTCGGCGAGCCGGCGCAGCCATCGCGGGCTCGCCGCGGAGAGGCCGCCTTCTCCCTGCACCGTCTCGACGACGAAGGCCGCCGGGAGGTCGACGCCGCTGCCCGGGTCGTCGAGGAGGCGGGTCAGGAGGTCGATGGTGTCGACACCGTCGCCGGCATAGCCCTCGTAGGGCATCCGGGTGACATGGCCGAGCGGGACTCCCGCGGCGCCGCGTTTGAAGGCGGTGGCGGAGGCGGCGAGCGCGCCGAGCGACAGACCGTGGAAGCCGCCGGTGAAGGCGACGATGTCGGTACGGCCGGTGACTCGGCGGGCGGTCTTGAACGCGGCTTCGACGGCGTTGGTGCCGGTGGGGCCGGTGAACTGGATCCGGTAGTCGAGATTCCGGGGGGCGAGCACCACGTCGCGGAACCGTTCCAGGAACGCCGCCTTGGCGGTGGTGTGCAGGTCCAGGCCGTGCACGGGTCCGTCGGCGAGCAGGTAGTCGACGACGGCGGCCTTCACCGCGGCGGGGTTGTGGCCGTAGTTGAGGGCGCCTGCGCCGGAGAGGAAGTCCACGTACACGCGGCCCCGCTCGTCCCACATGCGGTGGCCGGACGCCTTGGCGAAGACGGCGGGGAAGCGGCGGCAGTACGTCCGTACCGCCGACTCGAGTTCGTCGAAGACGGTGGGGGGCGGCTCGGTGACGGTCATGACACGCTCCAGGGATCGGTGTCGGCGATCCGCGCGGAGTCACGGGGATCGAGCGCCGTACGGGGGGAGAGCGGGAACCAGCCCGCTAGGGTGAGCCGGATGAGCTCGCGCATCCGGTCCGCGATGAGTTCGGGGGTGTACGCCGTGGGCACGTCGGCGGCGTCGAGGGTGGGAGTCGGCGGGAAGTACCTGCCGGCCTTGGCGGGCCGTACCACGGCGTCCCACAGGTTGAGGCTCTGGCCGCCCCAGCGGGCCCGGCCGCTGAACACCGAGTAGACGGGCAGACCTTCGGGGTGGGGGCGGCTGAGGGCCTGGTTGACGGGTTCGCTGACCATCTCCACGATCAGGCCGCAGGCCCCCGCGTCGCGGGCCCGGCGGGCCTGGGCGAACAGCTCCATGGCGTCGTCGACGGCGTCGCCGTGGCGGCCGAGGCGGGTGAGCTGCGGGGTGTAGCCGAGGTGGGCGAGGGTGGGCAGGCCGGTGGCGGCGACCGCTTCGACGCAGCGCAGCTCGGCCTCGCCGGCCACCTCGACCTTGACCGCGTCCGCGCCGGCCGCGGCGAAGCGGCCGGCGGCCGCGCGGGCGGTCCCGGTGTCGCGGGTGGCGCCGTCGGGCAGGTCGGCGAGGAGGAAGGGGCGGCGGGCCGCGGTGAACTCGGCGTCCGTCGACTTCCGTACTTCGGCGACCAGTCCGACCAGGGTGGCGAGTGCCCACTCCTGCTCGGCGGCGCCCGACATGACGGTGCCGGGGCGTCCGAGGTGAGTCATGAAGTAGGAGTCGCCGACCATGACGCACTCGACGGGGCTGTCCGCGAGGTCGGGGGTGCGGAGCGCCTGGGCGAGGCCCTCGATCTCGTACCCCCGGTAGGCGTTGACCTTGAGTCCGAGCTGGGCCGGTGACCCGTACCGCCACAGGTAGGGCGAGAGTGTGCCCGCGGCGGCCGGAGCGGTCAGTTCAGCGCTCATGGACGCCCTCCCAGTAGATCTTGTTGATGCGGTGGATCGCGTCGCGCACGGCCGCGGGCGGCGCGGCGGTGAAGCAGACGCGTGCCCACGCGGTGCAGTGCTCGCCGAAGACCCGGCCGGGCGCGAGGCCGACGCCCTCCCGGGCGCAGCGGCGGATGAACTCCTCCCCGTCGCCGAGGGCGCGCAGGTCCAGGAAGGTGTAGAGGCCACCGGAGACGGAGGTGTGCGGGATCTCCAGGGTGTCGTCGGCGAGCCGCCAGGCGTCCGCGGCGCGGGCGCGCCGGGCGGCGAGCTCCTCCGGAGGTGTGGCGAGCGCCTCGTACGCGGCGAACTGGGCCGCCGTCGAGACGGAGTAGAGGGTGTGCAGCGACCATTTCGTCAGGACGTCGCCGCAGCCGGGCGGGGAGATCAGATGGCCGACGCGGGCCCCGGGCATCGCGTAGGTCTTGCTGCACGAGTGGACGGAGAAGGTGCGCTCGGCGGCCCGCCCGACGGTCGCCGGGTCGAGGAACCCGTCGGGTGAGAAGTCGTAGTTCTCGTAGGCGTTGTCGGCGATGAGCCAGAGGTCGTGCCGCTCGGCGAGGTCGGCGAGGCGGGCGAGCTGGTCCTCGTCGAGGCGGAAGCCGGTGGGGTTGTTGGGGTTGTTGAAGTAGATCGCGCGGGTGCGCGGGCCGACGGCGGCCTCGATGACGGCGGTGAAGTCGAAGCCGGGGTCCTGGGACAGCTCCAGGAACACCGGGATCTCACGCGGGACCCCGCCGGCGGCCCGGACGAGGCCGGTGGCGAAGAGCCACTGCGGGGAGAGGACGAGCACGTCGTCGCCGGGCCGCAGGACGGCGTGCAGGGTCACCGCGATGGCGTGGGTGGCTCCGCCGGTCACCAGGACCTGGTCGGTGTCGACGGGCGTGCCGCGGCGTGCCGCGGCGGCGTCGGCCAAGCGCCCGCGCAGTGCGGGCACTCCGGCGGGCGGCGCGTGTTCGTGGGCCGCGATCCCGAACTCGTCGCGTTCCCATGGGCGCGGGATCGCGCACGGTGTGAACACGGTCTTGCCCTGGTGCAGTCCGACGGGCGTCTCGTGTCCGTGGGTCCGCAGGAGCTGTTCGACCGCGACAAGCGGCGAGGGGCGAATTTCGGTCAGCGGCCGACCGAACGAAGGCATGGCTGGTGACTCCCTAGTTCCCGACCGGAGCGGCGGTCCGCCCCTCTGTGGACATGGATGAGGCGGCGGCGCCCCTGGCGGGCCGCTCCAGGCCGAGGTTCTCGCGGAGCGTGGTGCCCTCGTACGCGGTGCGGAAGAGCCCGCGGCGCTGCAGTTCGGGTACGACGAGGCCGACGAAGTCGTCGAGTCCGTCCGGGAGGACCGCGGGCATGATGTTGAAGCCGTCGGCACCGCCGTTCACAAACCACTCCTCGAGCTCGTCGGCGACGCTCTCGGGGGTGCCGATGACGATGCGGTGGCCGCGGCCGCCGGACACCGACCGGTAGAGCTCGCGGATGGTGAGCCCCTCCCGCCGCGCCTTCTCGTAGACGAGTTGCCGGCGGCTCGTGCTGCCCTCGGTGCGCGGCAGTTCGGGCAGGGGGCCGTCCACCGGCAGGTGCGAGATGTCGACGTCGCCGAGCAGGAGGGTGAGCAGCCCGAGCCCGACGACGGGGTCGACGAGGTCCTGGAGCACGGCGTACTTGTCCTCGGCCTCGGCCCGCGTCCTGCCGACGACGGGGAAGACACCCGGCATGATCTTGACCTGTTCGGGGTCGCGGCCGTGTCCGGCGACCTGGTCCTTCATGGCCTGGTAGAAGGACCGGGCCTGGTCGAGGTTCTGGGCGGCGGTGAAGACGACTTCGGCCCAGGCCGCGGCGAAGTCCTGGCCGTCGGGGGACGACCCGGCCTGCACGATCACCGGGTGCCCCTGCGGCGGCCGGGCCACATTGAGCGGGCCGCGCACCTGGAAGTGCTCGCCCCGGTGCCCGAGGATGTGCAGCTTCTCCGGGTCGAAGAAACGCCCGCTCTCCTTGTCGTACAGGAAGGCGTCGTCCTCCCAGCTGTCCCACAGCCCGGTGACGACGTCCATGAACTCCCGCGCCCGGTGGTAGCGCGCCGCGTGCTCCGGCTGCCGGTCCAGATTGAAGTTCCGCGCCTCCGCGTCGGTGACGGAGGTGACGACGTTCCAGCCGGACCGGCCGCCGCTGAGATGGTCGAGCGAGGCGAATTTCCGTGCGAGGTGGAACGGTTCGTTGTACGTCGTCGACGCCGTCGCCGCCAGGCCGATGTGCGTCGTGTGCACGGCGAGCGCGGAGAGCAGGGTGAGCGGTTCGAACTGGACGATGCGGCCCTGGCGGCTGAGTTCGTCGCGGTCCTTGAACGGGATGCGGATGCCGAGGCCGTCGGAGAGGAAGACCATGTCGAACAGACCGCGCTCCGCGGTCTGTACGAGGTCGCGGTAGTGACCGAAGTCGAGGCCGCCGTCCGCGTGTGCGTGCGGGTGGCGCCAGGAGGCTATGTGGTAGCCCGGCGCTATGAGGAACGCTCCGAGGCGGATCATACGGCGTGGCGCCCGCGTCATGGACTCTCCTTTTCGGTGCGCGTACTGAAACGGACCGTAGTCGAGTGCGGACGCCCCACCAGGGTTGTGGGCACAACGAGATTTCGCCGCGCAAATCTCGTTGTGCCCATTCTGACCGCGCCTTTCCCAGAACCCTTGTCCGGTCTGCCGGCCGTCCTACTCTGGGGCGGCCCACACCTGGCGGCGGACGGGGAGGAACAGCGGTGAATACGGCGGACGAGCGCGGCGTTCTCGTTTTTGTCGACAGCGACTACGCCGACACCCCGTACGACAAATGGGCGGCCGACGCAGGAATCCAGCCATATCTGTTGGTGAACAGCGGCCGGTATTCGCAGTACGCGCACATGGCCGGGGCGCGCGCATTCGACGGATACGCCACGAGCGGCGCGGTGGAGCGGGCCGCGCTGGAGGCTGCGCACCCCGTTCCGCCGGCCGCCGTGGTGGCCCGCTCGGAGGGCGACGTGCTGCGTGCGGCGCGGCTGCGCGAGCTGCTCGGGGTGCCGGGCCAGGACTGGCGCAGCGCGATCGCGTTCCGGGACAAGGTGCTGATGAAGTCGCTGCTGCGGGAGCGGGGTGTCCTGGTGCCCGAGTTCGCGCCGGTGCGGATCCCGATGGACCTGTTCGGGTTCGTCCGCGAGCACGGCTACCCGGTGGTGGTGAAGCCCGCCTTCGGCTCGGGCTCGACCGGGACCCATGTGCTGCGCGGCCCCGGGGACCTGGCCGCCCTGTTCGAGGCGGGGCTGCCCGAGCACGCGGAGGTGGAGCGGTTCGTCGAGGGCACCATGTACGTGGTGGACGGCCTGGTCCACGGGGGCGCGGTGCCCGCCGTGTTCGTGTCGCGCTATCTGAACGACTGCCTCTCGTTCCGCGCGGGCAGTCACCTGGGGTCGGTGCAGCTGACCCGTGACGACCCGCTGGTGCCGCGGCTGATCGCGTACGCCCGGCGGGTGCTCGACCGGCTGCCGACGCCGGACTGCACCACCTTCCACCTGGAGGTGTTCCACACCCCCGGCGACGAGCTGGTGCTCTGCGAGGTGGCCAGCCGCACCGGGGGCGCGCTCACCACCGCCGCCATCCGCAGCGCGACCGGTTTCGACCTTGACAAGGAGTGGTTCCTGGCCCAGGTGAGCCCGGTTCCCCACCCCGTACGCGAGGTGAGCGGCGCCGCGCCGGGACGGACGCAGCCGACTGCGGGGTGGGTGGTCTTCTACCCGGAGGCCGGGACGCTGGCGGCGCTGCCGCAGTCCCCGCCGCCGTTCGTCGCCGAGCAACGGCAGCGCGGGAGGATCGGCACGACGTACGGTGGCGGGGAGAAGTCCGGTGTGTACCTGGCCGGTTACGTGGTGACCGGGGCGGACGCCGCCGAGGTGGAGCACCGCGTGGGCGAGCTCGCCGAGTGGTACGCGGCAGGGGTCCGGTGGGAGAGCTGACGGCGGGCGGGCCCGTCGCGGGAGAAGTCGCGGGAGAATGAGGTCGGAATGCGTTACATCGTCATCGGGGCCGGTGCGGTCGGGGGTTCCATCGGCGGGCGGCTCTTCGAGAGCGGCCATGACGTCGTCCTGGTGGCCCGCGGCGACCACCACACCGCGCTGCGAGACGGAGGGCTCCGGTTCACCACCCCCGAGGGGACGCGGAGCCTGCCCGTACCGGTGGCCGACGGGCCGGAGGGCGTCGAGCTCCGCCCCGACGATGTGCTGATCCTGGCCGTGAAGACCCAGCACACCGGGGCCGCTCTGGACGCGTGGGCAGACCGCCCCGTCGCCGACGCCACCACGGCCGGCGAGTCGCTGCCGCTGGTCTGCGCCCAGAACGGCGTGGAGAACGAGCGGCTCGCGCTGCGCGCCTTCCGCCAGGTCTACGGCATGTGCGTGGTGCTGCCCGCCGCGTTCCTGCGGCCCGGCGAGGTCACCGCGGCCTGCGGCCCGTACACCGGTGCGCTCGTCCTCGGCCGCTACCCGTCGGGGGACGACACGACGGCCCGAGCGATCGCCGCCGGGCTGGAGAGGTCCGTGTTCCGCGCGCCGGTCGTACCGGATGTGATGCGCTGGAAGTACGGGAAGCTGCTGGGCAATCTCACCCAGACCGTGGAGGCCCTCTGCGGCGCCGTACGGCCCGGCAGCCGGGCCGCCGCCCTGGCCGGGCTGGCCAGGGCCGAGGGGGTCGCGGCCCTCCGGGCGGCCGGGATCGGCTACGCCGACGCCGACGAGCTGGCCGCGCTGCGCACCGGAGCCGTGGAGGCACGGCCGCTGCCCGGCGAGGGGACCGGGGAGAAGGCGCTCGGCTCCACCTGGCAGAGCCTCGCCCGCGGCGCCGGCTCGATCGAAGCGGAGTACCTCAACGGGGAGTTCGTCCTGCTGGGGCGGACCCACGGGGTGCCGACTCCGGTCAACGAGGCCCTGCTGCGCCTGGCGAAGGCGTCGGCGCGGGACCGTCGGGCACCCGGCGGCGTGGCCGCCGAGGACGTCCTGCACCTGGTCGGCACACTGCCGTAACCGGAGGGCCCTCCATCGGCCGCCCGCACGTCACTTCACCGCCCGACACATGCGTCGCTGTCTGTAATTCTCCCGAAACTACCCGCGGGTAAATCTTGTGCAAAGGAATATCTCTTTGCCGAGAAGTTCTTGCCGCCGTCACTGTGATCGGGATCAATAAGTCCCGGGCGGGCATGGGAGACCACCTCTGTCCGCCGCGACGGATGGAACAAGTACGGGGGTTCTCATGACTGAATGCACACGTGTGCTCCGAGCCGGGCCGCAGGACAGCGACGCGGACCATATCCGGAGGCACGAACGTCGGAACGCATTGCATACGCTCGTCGGTCTGCTGGAACTCGCCGAGCACGACGGGACGGACCCGGAACCGCCCCTCTCACGGGTGGAACAGCCGCTGCTCCGGGCACTGCTGGTCGGAAAGACCCTGACGGCCGCGCGGCAGGGGGTACGGCTGCGCCTGGGTGAAGAATCGGCTCTCCGCCAGGGCCCGGCCCGCCCGGACGACCTGCTCACGGTCCTCGGCAATCTCATCGACAACGCGCTCGACGCGGTCCTCGAACACTCCCACGGCGAGCCGTGGATCGAGGTGGAACTCCGCGAGGAGGGCGAGGAGCACGACGGGAACGGGGAGGACACGGTCGTCGAGATACGCGTCACGGACAACGGACCCGGGGTACCACCGGGGAGCCGTCGGTGGATCTTCGGCAGCGGCGCGTCCACCAAGCGGCACACGGACAGCCGGCACGGCGGCCTCGGCCTCGCCCTCGTCCGGAGCGTCGCCGAACACCGGGGCGGAACGGCGACGGTGGCCGCCCGGGAGGGCGGCGGCGCGGCCTTCACCGTACGGCTGCCCTCGCGGCCGCGCGGCACCGAACGGCGTGCCTCGTGATCGAAGTACTCGTCGTGGACGACGACTTCTACGTCGCGGAGATCAACGCACGCTATGTCTCGAAGGTCCCCGGCTTCCATGTGGCGGCCACGGCGCACACGGCGGCCACGGCGCTCAGCACCGTCGAACGGGGTGGCATCGATCTGATCCTGCTCGACCACTACCTGCCGGACGAGAGCGGACTGTGCCTCACCCGCCGGCTGCGCCGGCTCAGCCGGGACATCGACGTGATCATGGTGACGGCGGACCGGCGGCCCGCCTCGGTCCAGGAGGCCCTGCGCGCCGGGGTCCTCCAGTACATCGTGAAGCCGTTCACTCCCGACGCGCTGCGCACCAAGCTGGAGGCGTACGCGCAGTTACGCGGCTCCCTCGGCGACGTCGAGATGGACCAGGACCGGATCGACCGCATCCTCGGCACCCTGCGCACCTCGTCCACCGTGAACCCCATGCCCAAGGGATACACGGAGCGGACCGCCGAACTGATCCGGCAGATCGTGTCCCGGACCGGCCAGCCGGTCTCGGCGCACGAGGTGTCGGAACAGGCGCGGGTCAGCCGGTCCACCGCGCAGCGGTACCTCAAGTACCTGGAGGAGACGGGCAGACTGCGCCTCACGCTGAAGTACGGGGACAGCGGCCGCCCCGAACACCACTACTCCAGCGCGTGACACCGCCGCCGCCGCGGCAGCGTGCGCGGCGGCGCGCGAGGCGGCGCGCGGGGCGGCGCGGCGGCTCATACCGTCGGACCGCCCGCGCCGCGTACCCGCAGCTGGAACTCCAGGTGGCCCACGGCGGCCCGCACGGCGTCCACGGCCTCGTCCGCGGTCGGCGCGACGGCCCGCGCACAGGCGACCCGTGACTCGGACGACTTGAGCGGACCGACCTCGGAGCCGGGGCGGGCCAGCACGGTCACCTCGGTCACGCCGGGGGTGGCACGTGCCTCGTCGAGCCCCGTCACGTCGCCGAGCACCCCGGACACGCCGAGGGCCGCGAACCAGATCGCCGCGTGGCGCGGCTCCCGCGGCTCGGCGAGCGTTGCGCGGACGCCCGGCAGGACCTTCTCGCCGAGCGTCTGCCGCACGGCGCAGTCGTCGAGGTCGACGCCCGTCGCGTCGAGCGTCAGGGCGGGTATCAGGTCGCCGCCCATCCGGACGTGCGTCTCGATCACCCGGGGACCCGCGTCGCCCAGGACGATCTCGGTGTGGGTGGGGCCGAACTCGACACCGAGGGCGTCCAGTACGCGCCCCACATACGCCTCGATCTCCCGCAGCCGCTCGGCGGGAAGTCCCGCAGGTGTCACATGGCCGAGTTCGACGAAGGTCGCCGGGTCCGAGAACTTGCGGGTGACGGCCACCACCTGGTGCTCGCCCAGCTCGGAGAACGCCTCGACGCTGAACTGCGGTCCCGCGTGGAACTCCTCGACCAGGACGCCCGAGTTGGACAGGCCCAGATAGCTGCCGCCGGCCTGCTCGAACGCCTCGGCCAGCTCGCTCTCGTGGGTCACCCTGGCGACCCCGGCGCTGCCCGAGCCGGAGATCGGCTTCACCACGCAGGGCGTGCCGTGCTCCTGTACGAAGGCCCGCAGTCCGTCCGGGCCGGCGACACGGGCGTGCGCGGTGGAGTCGACGCCCGCCTCGCGCAGCCGGGCCCGCATGGCCTCCTTGTCGTGGACCAGGGCGACCGTGTCCACGCGGTGGCAGGCCAGGCCGAGTGCCTCGCCGATCGCCGCGTACCGGTCCTGGTCCCGTTCGCCGAAGGTGGCTATCCGGGTGAAGGGATGACGGGCGTGCGCGGCCGCGGCCAGGTCGATCCACTCCTGGTCGGGGGCGTCGCCCCGGACGCCGATGACCCGGGCGTTGCCACCGGGTTCGCGGACCTTTCCGATGTAGTCCAGCTGGACGATCACCGATGTCTCGGTGCCGGGCACGGCTCGGCGCAGCCGGTCCGGGAAGTCGCGGCCGGTGCCGACGACCAGTACGTGCTCAGACATGACAGCTCATCTCCGCTCTCTAGCGCCATTCGGCGGTCGCGTACCACCAGTCCAGGAGGTCGGCCAACCGCTTGCGGACCTCCTCTGCCGTCCCCGCGCCGACGAACGCGCGGGCCGCGGCGTCGGCCACATGCTCCACGCCCTGCCGCCGCGTCCCGGCCTCCAGCAGCGGCGTCACTTCCGATCCCGGGACCGGGCACGGCTCCGCCGGCGGTACGAATGTGCCGTGCCCGGGCGGGAGGAGCACCCAGCCCAGCGCGGTGGCGGGGGCGGCCGGCTGGTGCGCGAGGGCGAGGCCGGAGCCGCACTGGGCGCGGAGGCCCTCCCGGGCCAGCTGGATTCCGAAGGACCGCTCGTACGCCTCGGCTATCAGGGCGCCGCCCGCCCGGCAGGCTGTCTCGCAGAGCACGGGCACGCCGTCCGCGCCGATCCACCCCTCCAGGTGGAAGGCGAGCGGCAGGGGGGCCGCGGGCAGGGCGGCGACCACATCGGCGGCGAACCGCATCAGTACGGCGGTGCGGTCGTCGTCCGGGGCGAGCAGCACGCTGCCGACGTGCGTCTGGTCGCGTACGCGTTCCGCGAGTCCGCCGCTGTACTGGCCCGGCCAGGCGTGGACGAGTCTGCCGTCCCGCATGATGCCGTCCACATGGAAGAAGTCGGCCCGTACGAAGCTCTCGGCCATCCACTGGCCCGGCAGGTAGGGCACGTCGGATGTGCGCTGCCGGTCGAGGAAGGCGGTCACGTCCGCCATGGTGTGCAGGATCGCGACGCCCTCGGCGCCCGCGCCGGAGCGCGGCTTCACCACGACGGGGAAGCCCTCCGCGTCGATGAAGTCGAGCAGGTCGAGCGGACCGTCGAGCGCGGCGAACGCGGGCACGCGGATCCCGGCCTCGCGTGCCAGCCGCTTCATGACGACCTTGTCCCGGTAGGCGAGGGCGGACCGGGTGTCCTGGCCGGGCAGGCCGAGTCGCTCACGCAGCCGGGCGGCCCGCAGGACGTCGCTCTCGCTGGTGCTGGCGACGAGGTCGACGCCGTGCTCCCGGGCGGCCTCCTCGGCGGCCCGCTCGGCGGCCCAGGAGTGGTAGTCGTCCACGAGCAGATGGCGCGGGAAGTGCTCGGCGAGGACGTCCTCCGCGCCTTCGACCGCCTTGGGCGTGGTGACCAGGACGATGCTGTCGGCGGTGTCGTCCAGCCAGTCCTGGAGCGGGCGCTTGGCCAGCGGCTGGCGGGACAGCAGCAGAACTTCGGGCATGGCTCAGATCCTTGCGGGCGTGGAGGAGGCGACGGGCCGGAGGCCGCCGTGGAGGTGGACCAGGCTGTCCCCCGGCACCCCTTCCCTGACGTGCTCGACGGCGCACACCACGAGGTGGTGGTCGCCGGCCCGGACCTGCTGGTGCCGCGAGCAGACCAGCCAGCAGAGGCAGTCGTCGAGCAGCGGCACCCCGTGCGGGCCGGTGTGCCATCCGGTGGGCGGGGCGAACCGGTCTGCGCCGGTGGCCGCGAACCGCTCGGCCAGGCCGGACTGGTGCGCGCCGAGGAGCTGCACCCCGAACCAGTCGCAGTCCTTGATGGCGGCCCAGGTGCTGGAGGTGTCGGCCAGCGCGAAGGAGACCAGGGCCGGCCGCGCGCTGATGGAGGTGAACGACGTGATGGTCACCCCCGCGGGGCCGGCGGTGCCGTGCGCGGTGAGCACCGCGACCCCGGACGCGTGGGGCCGCAGTACGGAGCGGAGGGCCGTCGCTTCGACGGTCACGGCCTGGCCCCCGCGGTGGTGGTGAAGGCGGGGCGGGGCAGCCCGAGGTTCTCCCGGAGCGTGGTGCCCTCGTACTCGGTGCGCATCAGTCCGCGTCGCTGCAGCTCGGGGACGAGCAGGTCGACGATGGCGTCCAGGCCGTCCGGGTGGTAGTCGGGCATGATGTTGAAGCCGTCGGCGGCCTCGTTGACGAACCAGTCCTCCAGCTCGTCCGCGATGGTCTCCGCCGTGCCGAGGAGGAAGCGGTGGCCGCGGCCGGCCGCCACGGACAGGTACAGCTCCCGGATGGTGAGGCCCTGCCGGCGGGCCTGCTCGTAGATCATCTGCTGCTTGCCGGTGGAGCCCTCGGTGGGCGGCAGCTCGGGCAGCGGGCCGTCCAGCGGGTACCCGGAGATGTCGACCATGCCGAGCTGGTACGAGAGCATGCCGAGCCCGACGACCGGGTCGACCAGGCTCTGCAGGGTGGCGTACTTGTCCTCGGCCTCGGCCAGGGTGCGGCCGACCACGATGAACGCGCCGGGCAGGATCTTCACCTGGTCGGGGTCGCGGCCGTGGTCGGCGACCTGCTTCTTCAGCCCGCGGTAGTAGGTCTGCGCCTGGTCCAGGGTCTGCTGGACGGTGAAGACGACTTCGGCCCAGGCCGCGGCGAAGTCCTGGCCGTCGGGGGACGACCCGGCCTGCACGATCACCGGGTGACCCTGCGGCGGCCGGGCCACATTGAGCGGGCCGCGCACCTGGAAGTGCTCGCCCCGGTGCCCGAGGATGTGCAGCTTCTCCGGGTCGAAGAAACGCCCGCTCTCCTTGTCGTACAGGAAGGCGTCGTCCTCCCAGCTGTCCCACAGCCCGGTGACGACGTCCATGAACTCCCGCGCCCGGTGGTAGCGCGCCGCGTGCTCCGGCTGCCGGTCCAGATTGAAGTTCCGCGCCTCCGCGTCGGTCGCCGAGGTGACGACGTTCCAGCCGGACCGGCCCCCGCTGAGATGGTCGAGCGAGGCGAACTGGCGGGCCACCGTGAACGGTTCGTTGTACGTCGTGGAAGCGGTGGCCGTCAGTCCTATGTGGGTGGTGTGCACGGCCAGCGCCGACAGCAGCGTCAGCGGCTCGAAGTGCACCATGCGGCCCTGACGGCTCAGTTCGTCCGCGTCCCGGTACTTGGTGCGGACCCCGGCCCCGTCGGACAGGAAGATCATGTCGAACTTGCCACGCTCGGCGGTCCGCACCAGCGAGCGGTAGTAGTCGAAGTCGAGTCCTCCGTCCGGACGCGCGTGGGGATGACGCCAGGCGGCGATGTGGTGGCCCGGCGCGGGCAGGAACGCGCCGAGCTTCATCATGCGGCGTTTCGGGCTCACGTGATCTCCAATGCGGCAGGTGTACGGGCTTGGGGTCCGGCACCGGACGGCCCGCCGGCGTCAGCCGGGACGGCGTAGGCCGAGGCGGCGTCAGCCGAGCAGGCGTCAGCCGAGCAGGCGTACGGGCGAACCCCCGAGGAACGCCTGGATGTCCTCGACGGCCTGGCCGTAGTAGGTGCGGTAGTTGTTCTCGGACACATAGCCGAGGTGCGGGGTCGCGAGGAGGCGGGGCGCCGAGCGCATCGGGTGGTCGGCGGGCAGCGGCTCGATGTCGAACACGTCGACCCCGGCCCCGGCGATCCGGTCCTCGCGCAGCGCGGCGAGCAGGGCGTCCTGGTCGACGATGGCCGCCCGGGAGGTGTTGACCAGATAGGCGGACGGCTTCATCAAGGCCAGTTCCGGGGCTCCGAGCAGGCCCCTGGTGCGGTCGCTCAGCTTCAGGTGCACGGAGACGAAGTCGCCGCTCTCCAGCAACTCCTCCTTGGAGGCGGCGAGCTGCACGCCCACCTCGTCGGCGCGCTCCTTGGTGAGGTTCTGGCTCCAGGCCACCACCTCCATGCCGAAGGCGAGGCCCACCCGGGCCACCAGGCCGCCGATCTTTCCCAGGCCGAGCAGTCCGAGCCGTCGGCCGTGCAGATCGGCACCGACCGTGGACTGCCAGGGGCCGCCCTCACGCAGCGCGTTGTTCTCGGTCACGATTCCCCGCGCGAGGCCCAGGAGCAGCGCCCAGGTCAGCTCCACGGGCGGGGTGGAGGAGCTCTTCGTGCCGCAGACGGTCACACCGTTGCGTTCGGCGGCCGCGTAGTCGATCGACGAGTTGCGCATGCCGGAGGCGATGAGCAGCTTGAGCCTGGGCAGCCGGTCCAGCAGCGGGGCCCGGAACGGTACGCGTTCGCGGAGGGTGACGACGATGTCGAAGTCGGCGAGCGCGGTGGCGAGTCGGTCCTCGTCGGTGAAGTGCTCGGTGAAGGTCGTGATCTCCACCTGGTCCCGGACGGGGCTCCAGTCGGCGACGGTGGTGGCGATGTTCTGGAAGTCGTCGAGGACGGCACAGCGCAGTCGCATGTCAGTTCTCTCCGTAGTGAGTGCGGTTGGGGCCCGCTCCGAGGCCCGGGGTCTCCGGCAGCGTAATCACGCCGCGATCGACGGTGGCGCCCGAGAACGGATCGTCGACCAGGCCGACATGCCCGTCGAGGTCGAGGTGGTCGGCGAGACCGGCCAGCTGTGCCATGGCGGTCACGCCGAGGGAACTCTCCAGCTTGCAGCCGAGCATGATCTGGAGTCCGCCGTGCCGGGCGAGCGTGATCATCTCCCGGGCGGCCCGGAGCCCTCCGCACGTGATCAGTTTGATGTTGACGCCGCTCACCCGGCCGCGCAGCCGCAGGACGTCGGCGGGACCCGAGCAGTCCTCGTCGGCGAAGACCGGCACCGGCGACCGCTCGTGCACATACCGCAGGTCGTCGAGGGCGCCGGGGGCGACAGGCTGTTCGAGCAGCTCGACGCCGTGCCGGCGCAGTTCCCCGGCGACCCGCAGCGCCTGCTCCGGCGTCCAGGAGCCGTTGCCGTCGACGCGGATGCGGCCGCCGTAGACGGAGCGCAGGACTCCGGCGCGCCGGCCGTCGTCGTCGGGGGTGAACTTGAGCTTGATGACCGGCCAGTCGGCCAGCTCGCGGGCCCGGGTGACGAGTTCGGCGTCGTCGCAGGCCCCGATGGAGACCGCCGTCGGTGCCGTCGGCAGTCCGCCGAGGCCGAGGAGCCGGTGCAGCGGCTGCCCGGTGGCCTTGCCGAGCAGGTCGTGCAGGGCCAGGTCCACGGCGGACAGTACGGCGGCCGAGGTACCGGCGGCCGTCAGTCGGCCGAGGGCTCGGCGCAGCTCGTACGGCGAGGCGTCCCGGAGCAGGGGTGCGCGGGCGTCGACTTCCGCGGGGTCGGCGCCGCGTGCGGTGCCGTATCCGGTGAGGCCCTCCCAGGCGAGCTCCACCACGCTCTGGCGTACGGCGGTGGTGACGCCCGTGTTGCCGGCGAA
Source organism: Streptomyces sp. TRM49041 (assembly GCF_008271805.1). Classification (GTDB taxonomy): domain Bacteria; phylum Actinomycetota; class Actinomycetes; order Streptomycetales; family Streptomycetaceae; genus Streptomyces. The sequence goes on along the minus strand of NZ_VSRY01000158.1, from coordinate 122,646 downwards.
GGGCTCCTTGAGGGCGATCGAAACCGTACGGTGCGTGAGCCTCACGCCAGTACCTCCTCGAAGGCGGCGACGGCCCCGCACGCCTGCCGGAACGTCAGGTCGCGGAAGCCCTCGGGCTCCACGGGCACCGCTGGGTCGCGCGGCGTACCGTCCGCGAGCACGCCGCTGCCGGCCCTGAAGCGGCCTCGCACATAGTCCGAGAGGCGTTCGCCGTGGGCGGTCAGCCAGGTGAGCGCCGTCTCGTAGGCGTCGTCGGGACCGGCCGCGAGCACGGCCCCGAACAGGTCCCCGAGGACCTCGGCGTCGCGGGGCGACGTGCTGGGCGGACAGAGCATGAAGACCTGTGCGGGCAGCAGGACGAAGCAGAGCGGGTTCGCCTGCTCGAAGTGGTGGACGAGCGGGCTGGTGATGGCCCGCAGCGACCTGACCGTGGACCGGCGCGCCAGATAGCCGCCACGCCGGGGCGGGCAGCCGGCCATGGCGCGGGCACCCCAGTGGAGATGGGTGATGAACGGGCTCTCGGGCGACGCGGCTCCCGACGGCCTGTCCGGGTGGTGCATGTCCAGGAGGGCGAAGAGCACATTGGTCAGTTGCAGCGACATGACCGGAAGGACCGGCGGCATGTCGTTCATGCGCCCGAAGAACCAGCGGGGTTCGACCAGGGCGCGCACCGCCAGGAGAGCCGCTTCGGCGAGGGCCCGGGCGGACGCGTAGCGGTGCCCGTCGAGCAGGTAACCCGCGCCGTCCTGGACCAGGTCGCAGCGGGCCACCTCGCCGTCCAGCCGTACGGCGTGGCTGATCAGCTCCGAGAGGCGGGTGCTCTGTCTGCGCTCGCCGTCGGCCTGTTCGACGAGCAGCGTGAGCATGTCGGTGACCAGGGGGCCGTTGTCCACCAGGGCGGCGGCCCACTGCTTGAAGCGGTAGCCGGGAATGGCGAGCATCCGCCGCCAGTGCAGTTCGACCAGCGGGACGAGCTCCCCGTCCACCTCCGCCTGCGTCAGCGGGCAGAACAGCGGGCGGCCGCGGTCACGGCGGGTGAAGCGCCGCCCGTCCCAGGTGTGGAGGGGCAGGAGGTGCCGCCGACCCTGGTCGATCAGCGAACCCGGCTGGTACGCCTCGTCGCCGCCCTCGGTGTCGGCCTCGGTGCGGGTGAAGCCGTAGATGAGCGGGTAGCCGTGGCCGCCGCCGCAGATGGCCGTGTTGAAGTCCATGGGGCCCGAGCGGCCCAGCGCGATGTCCTCCCAGTTGCCGAGGTGGCCGGTGCGGGGCGGCAGCAGCCCCTCATGGCGGCGCAGGAGTTCGAGGAGCGTGCCGATGCGCACGTCGTGGGTGCCGACGTGGACGGGGACGAAGGACTTGGCGCCGGCGGCGAGCGCGTCCGCGTCGCCCGCGGCCCGGAGGCCCAGCTCGTCGAGCAGTCGGCCGCCGGCCGGCTGCCCGCCCGCCGTCTGCCCGTTCGGGTGCCGGTTCATCGCGCCTCCCCGGCCCGCAGCCGCCCGAGGAGATACGGCAGGGTGCCGCCCGCCAGCAGGACGTCCCACTCGCCCGCCGAGTGGACGTCGGCGCGTGCGGTGAAGGAGATCCCGCCCGCGGTGACGACCGCCTCGCCGGTCTCGCGCACCCGGTCGAGCGCCAGGTCGTACTCCTCGTGGCCGGTGAGGCCCAGGCCGGTCCAGCTCCGCCCCTCGGGGAGGAGCAGGGGCAGGATGCCCATGGCGCAGAGGTTCGCGCGGTGGATGCGCTCGAAACTCTCGGCGAGGACCGCCCGGACGCCCAGCAGCCAGGGGCCCTTCGCCGCCCAGTCCCGGGACGACCCCATGCCGTAGCTCCGTCCCGCCAGCACGACCAGGGGCGTGCCGGCCGCCGCGTAGCGCTCTGCGGCCTCGAAGACGGGCAGCCGCTGCCCGCTCGGCAGGTGCAGGGTCGTGCCGCCGCCGTCGCCGTCGCCGACGAGGTGGTTGCGCAGCCGCGGGTTGCTGAAGGTGCCGCGGGCCATCACCTCGTGGTTGCCGCGCCGCGAACCGTACGAGTTGAAGTCGCGCACCCCGCGCTCGCGCAGGTGGCGGCCGGCGGGCGAGTCGGCCGGGATGGCGCCGACCGGTGAGATGTGGTCGGTGCTGATGTCGTCTCCGAGCGCCAGCAGCGCCCGGGCGCCGGTGAGCGGGCCGGAGCGGCCGGTCGCGTCGACGTAGGCGGGGGGACGGATGTACGTGGAGTCCTCGTCCCAGCCGAACGTGTCGGAGCGGGGCGCGGTGACGGCCTCCCATTCCGGCTGTGGGCCGTCGTCGGCGGCGAACACCTCAGGTGTGACGAACGCGGCCTCCAGCTCGGCGAGTTCGTCGCTGTCGGGCCAGAGGTCGCGGAGGTGGACGGGCCGGCCGTCGCGGCCGGTGCCGAGGGGCTCGCTCTCCAGGTCGGCGCGGACGTGGCCGACCAGGGCGAGGGCGACGACGAGAGCCGGTGAGGCCAGGTATCCGGCGCGTACCTGGCTGTGCACCCGCGCTTCGAAGTTGCGGTTGCCGCTGAGTACCGCGGCCACGGTCAGGCCGTCGCGCTCCACGGCGTCGCCGACGCCCTCGTTGAGGGGGCCGCTGCCGCCGTTGCAGGTCATACAGCCGTATCCGGCGACGTGGAAGCCCAGCTTCTCCAGGTCGGCGAGGAGTCCGGCGTCCCGCAGATAGCGGGTCACGGCCCGGGAGCCCGGGGAGAGGCTGGTCTTGACGTGGGCGGGCACGGTCAGTCCGCGCGCGACGGCCCGCCGGGCGAGCAGCCCCGCCGCGAGCATGGCCTTGGGGTTGGAGGTGCTCGTGCAGGAGGTGATGGACGCGATGACGAGGTCGCCGTCGGTGAGCCCGTCGGCGTGCCCTTCGGCGTGCCCTTCGGCGTGCCCTTCGGCGTGCCCTTCGGCGTGCCCTTCGGTGAGCCCGTCGGCGGTCCGTGGCGCGCCGGGGTGCAGCGCGGCGAAGGAGCCGGGGAGTTCGGCGAGGGAGATCCGCTGGTCCGGGCGGCTGGGGCCCGCCAGGTTCGGCCCGACCTCGCCGAGGTCGAAGTCGACGACCCGGCCGAACCGGGGCTCCACGGTCCCGTCGTCCTCGTTCAGCAGCCGCTGCTCCCGGCAGTACTCCTCGACGAGGGCCACGTCCGGCGCGGGGCGGCCGGTCCGCCGCAGATAGTCCAGGACCTCCCGGTCCACCGGGAAGAAGGCGGTCATGGCGCCGTACTCGGGGGCCATGTTGGCGATGGTGCAGCGGTCGGGCGCCGACAGCGCGGCCACGCCGGGTCCGGTGAACTCCAGCATCATTCCGCGTACGCCGTGTTCGCGCAGCCGCCGCGTCAGCGCCAGGACCACGTCGGTAGGCGACGTGCCCGGGCGTACGGCACCGGTGAGGCGGACGCCGACCACCGGCGGGATGCGGATCGGCTGGGCCAGGCCCAGCATCAGGGCCTCCGCCTCCAGGCCGCCGACGCCCCAGCCGAGTACGCCGAGGCCGTTCACCATGGTGGTGTGGCTGTCGGTGCCGATCACCGTGTCGGGGAACCGGAGCCCGTCGGGCCCGTCGGCGACGACGGTCGCGAGGCTTTCCAGGTTCACCTGGTGGACGATGCCGCGGCCGGGCGGGATGACCCGGAGTCCGTCGAAGGCGCCCTCGGCCCACTTGAGGAACGCGTACCGCTCCTTGTTGCGGTCCATCTCCAGCGCCTCGTTCAGGGCGAGCGCGTCGGGCCGTCCCGCCCAGTCCGCCTGTACGGAGTGGTCGACGACCACGTCGACGGGCAGCGCCGGGTTGACGCGCCCCGGCTCGGCCACGCGGGCGCGCAGGGCGGCGAGGTCGACCAGGAGCGGGATGCCGGTGTAGTCCTGCACGAGGACGCGGGCGGGCCGGAACGGCATCTCCAGGGCGGGGTCCTCGCCGAGCGCCAGCCGCTTGCCGAGCGCCGCGGCCTTCTCCGGCTCCCCCGCGCGCAGCAGCGCCTCCAGCAGGACGCGGCCGGTGTACGGGACCGAGCCGAGGTCGAATCCGCTCCCGTCGGCGAAGCGCGGCAGGCTGTACAGTCCGGCCGGCCGCCCGGCGAGCCGAGTTCGGGTGATCATGGAGGGTTCACTTCTCTCTCGTGCCATGGCCGTTCAGCGGACCGCCTCCGGGAACGCGCGACCGCGCGGCCCCACATAGTCGAGCAGCGGCCGGATGAGCACGTTGTTCGACCGCTGCTCCAGCGCCTGCGCCACCCAGCCCGCGGTGCGGCCCACCACGAAGAGGGGCACGGCCAGATCGTCCGGCAGGCCGAGCAGCCGGTAGGCCAGTCCCGCGTAGAGGTCCACGTTCGGCGCGACGCCGTGCCGGTGGTACGGCCGCATGGCGGCGGCCACGGCGTCCAGGATCTCCAGGCCCTCGGTGTCGCCGCGCTCCTCGCTCAGCTCGACGGCCGTGGCGCGCAGATGGCGTACGCGCGGGTCCTCCGTACGGTAGACGCGGTGGCCGAAGCCCATCACCGGCTCGCCCCTGCCCTGCAGCTCGGCCACGTACGCGGCGGCCCGCCCGGGGCTGCCCACCTGGTCGATGAGGCCGACGACGCGTTCGGCCGCCCCGCCGTGCACGGAGCCCGCGAAGGCCGCGACGGCGGCGGTGACCGCCGCCGTCATACCGGCGCGGCATCCGATGGCGACGCGGGCGGTGAACGCCGAGGCGTTGGAGCTGTGGTCGGCGTGGACGATGAAGCCCTTGTTGATGAACCGCACCGCGGCGGGGGTGGGCCGCTCACCGAGCAGCGCGGTCAGGAACGCCTCCGCGTACGACGTCTCGTCGTCGGGTATGAGCGGTTCGCGTCCGCCGCGGAAGGCGTGGTGCGCGGCGACGATCATCGGGACCTGGGCGATCAGCGCGACGCCGGCCTCGCGGGCCTGCTCATACGTCTCGTCGGTGCCGGGCTCGCGCCGCGGGCCCCACGCGCCGAGCGCCGAGACGCAGGTGCGAAGCGCCTCCATGGGATGGGCGTGCGCCAGCGAGCGGGCGATGTCGAGGACCGGTCCGGGCAGGGCCCGGGCGGCGCGCAGCTCCTTCTCGAACGTCTCCAGGGTGGTGGGGTCGGGGAGTTCACCGTGGACCAGGAGGTACGCGACCTCCTCGAAGGAGGCGTGCGCGGCCAGGTCGTGGATGCTGTAGCCGCGGTACTCCAGCGTCCCGGCCGCGCCGTCGATGCGGGTGATCGTGGTGTGGTCGAAGGTGACGCCCTCCAGACCGCGGTACACGGTGGCGCGGTCCCCGGCCTCGGGGGCGGCGGAGGGCGGGGCGGGGACGCGGCCGTCGGCGAACTCGCGGATCGCCGGGACGGAGCGCAGGGCGAGTGTGAGCTCGTCGTCGACGGGGACGCCGTACGCCTCTTCCAGCGCCACCATCAGCGAGACATGGCCGAGCGAGTCCCACTCGCTGATCGACTGGTACTCGAGGCTGTCGGTGACGCGGTCCTCGGCGATGCCGAGGGTCCGGGCGACGAGCCGGTCAACGCTGCTCATGGTTCCCCTCCTGCTCCTGCGGATGGTGGGTGTGGCGTGTCATACGAGGGCCGCCCGCTCGTCGAGCCACCGGCGCAGGGCCGTGCGGTCCACCTTGCCGTTGGCGTTCACCGGCAGCTCGTCGACGGCCCGCACGGACCTGGGGACCATGTAGGCGGGCAGCTCGGCCCTGCAGGCGTCGGTGAGGGCCGCGGTGTCCTCGGCCCCGGTGACCACGGCGGTCACCGTCGCGGTGTCGGGCCAGAGCAGGCTCACGGCCTCCACGGCGCCGGCGCGGCGCAGTACGGCCTCGATCTCGCCCAGCTCGACGCGGTGTCCGCCGACCTTCACCTGCTGGTCGTCGCGGCCGAGGCAGACGAACTGGCCCTCTTCGAGCCGTACCAGGTCGCCGGTGCGGTAATAGGTCGCGCCACCGTGCTCGAACCAGCGCTCGGCGGTCAGCCGCGGGGCCCGCCAGTAGCCCGGCGTGGTCTGGGGGCCGGCCACGCACAGCTCGCCGGTGGCACCGTCCGGGACGGGGTTCAGCTCGTCGTCGACGACCAGCGTCCGCAGGCCGGGGTAGGGCCGGCCGATCGGCACGTTGTCGTGGACGCACTCGGCCGGGCTGGCGCGCGGGTCCCAGCGGTAGGCGGTGCAGGCGATGGTGAGTTCGGTGGGGCCGTACAGGTTCTCCACGGTCGACCCGGGTGCCGCGGCCTGCCACTCCTCGGCGGTCGCCCGGGGCAGCGGCTCGCCGCAGAACAGGCTCCAGCGGAGCGTGGGCATCGTCCCGGGCCGCAGCACGCCCCGCTTGCGCAGGACGGCCGCGACCGACGGCACCGAGAACCAGACGGTGATGCCGTTGCGCTCCAGGTACGTGAACGGCGCGAGAAGTTCGATGGGGTCCATCGAGCAGACCCGCGCGCCGTTCTCCCAGGCCATGAAGAGGTCGAAGACCGACAGGTCGAAGGTCTGGTCGAAGGTCTGGGTGAGCCGGTCGTCGGGGGTCAGCCGGTAGCGGTCCTGGTTGACGTCGAGGAACGCCCGCACGTTGGCATGGGTGACCGGCACGCCCTTGGGCGTCCCGGTGCTGCCCGAGGTGAACAGCAGGTACGCCGGGTCGTCGGGCGACACGTCGGGCAGCCGGTCCAGCGGCGCGGCCGCCGCCAGGTCGGCGGCGTCCAGGACCCGCTCGGCGTCGATCCCGGCGGCCACGCCGGGCCGCCCCGTGACGTCGGCGCGCGGGGTGTCGGGCAGCAGGACGACCGGGCGGCGCGGCAAGCCCTGGAGCAGCTCGGGGAGTTGGGGCGCCGATGCGGCGTCGACGATCAGGGCGTCGACGTCGGCGCGCTCCAGCATGGCGCGGGTGCGGGCCGGCGGGAACTTCCGGTTCAACGGTACGAAGGCGGCGCCGGCGAACAGCGCGGCGGCCACACCGAGGTAGGCGGCCTCGCTGCGGTGGGCGAACACACCGACCCGCCGGGGGCGGCCGCCGGCCGCCTCGACGAGCGGGGCCGCCCAGCGCCGGGCGGTGCTCACGGCCTCCCCGTATGTGTAGTCGCGGCGCCCGATGGTCAGGGCGACATGGTCGGGGCGGACGCTCGCGTGGTGGAGCAGGCCGGCGCCCAGGCGTCGGTTCAGTGCTGTGGTCATGGCGGTGAGACGCTAACCGTCTCTCGGCAGTGCCGCGCTGTTGCGAGCGCACTGCTCCTTAAATGAGCAAATCCCGTTCTGCTCATTGGCTTCTCTCCGCTCTCCGGGGAAAAGGCGAGCGCGTTGGGATTTAAAGGCAGAACGGGTTTTTCGCGGTCAAGTCGCTTTGTGCTCGCAAGGGCTGCCGCTCCTCGGCGGTGTCCTAGCCTCACCGGGAGATCAGAGCGAGGAGAGCCCGCAGCATGAGTTTCCTTCCCCCGCCCGGCCCCGCCCGGCTCCTCACCGTCATCACCATGGTGATGTCGCTGGGACAGGGCCTGTGGATGGCGCTCAGCGCGATCTACGCGGTGACGGTGCTGCGTCTGACGCCGGGCCAGCTCGGTATCAGCGTGAGTGTCGCCGCGGCGATCGTCCTCGTGTTCAGCATTCCGCTCGGGCACCTCGCCGACAGGAGCGGGCCGCGCACGGTGCAGATGTGGTCGTTCCTGATACTGGCCGCGCTGACCGTGGGGCTTGTGTTCGCCGACGACTTCTGGACGTACCTCGCCATCGTGTCCGCCCAGGGCATCGCCTACCGGGCGGGCCGCAGCGCCCGCAAGGCCATGATCGCGGGACTCGTCCCGGCCGCCGACCGGGTGAGCGTGCTCGCCTACGTACGGGCCGCCAGCAACGCCAGCGTCACGGTCGGCGCGGGGCTGGCCGGGCTCGTCCTGGCGGTCGGAACTCGGCCGGCGTACCAGGGGGCCGTGCTCTTCATCGCCTTCACCTTCCTGCTCACGGGCCTGCTCACGGTGAAGGAGCCGCGCGTACCGCCGGTCCCGCCGAAGCCGGGCCCCGCTCTCGCGGTGCTGCGTGACCGGCCGTTCCTCACGTTCGCGGTCCTGGACGGGCTGCTGACGACGCACGGGATCCTGCTCGATGTGATCCTGCCGCTGTGGGTGCTGGAGCACACGGGCGCGCCCCGCTGGATGAGCGCCACCATCCTCCTCGTCAACACGGTCCTGGTCGTGGCTCTCCAGACCCGGGCAGCCCGCGGTACGGACACGCCGGTGGCCGCGGCGAGGGCGAGCCTGCAGGGCGCGGGGTGCGTCGTGGTCGCGTGTCTGGTGTTCGCCACGAGCGGCGGGGCGGAGCTGCTGCCCGCCTGCCTGCTCCTTCTGGCCGGTGCGGTCGTGCACGCCCTCGGTGAGGTGCGGCAGGCCGCGGGCAGCTGGGGCGTCGCCTTCGACCTGGCCCCCGACGACGCCCAGGGCCAGTACCAGGCGACGCACGCGATGGGCACGGACATCGGGAGGATGTTCGCCCCGGCGCTCTTCACCTGGCTGGTCCTCGACCACGGGGCGGTCGGCTGGATCGTCCTGGCCGTGGGATTCGCCGTGATCGGTGCCGCGATACCCGCGGTCGTCTCCCGTGGCGTGCGTGGGCGCGCCGCCGCCGTTTCCAAGGACGTGACCACAACCGGATGAGCGGCCGGCGCCGTTCGAGCGGAAGGTCTGACAGGGGTTCGCTATGACGACATGGAACATCGCCCCGCGGAGTGTGAACCTTCAGGGCGTCTGCCTGGTGGACGACGCCCACGGGTGGGCCGTCGGTGACGGCGGCATGATCCTCGTGACCTGCGACGGCGGAGCCCGGTGGCTGTCGCAGGGGCATTCGGAGAAGGATCTGCGGGCCGTGTGCTTCGCCGACACGGAGCGCGGCTGGATCGCGGGCCGCGACGGGACGCTTCTGCGGACCGTGGACGGGGGCGCCCACTGGGAGGAGCGGCCCTCCGGCACCGCGCGGAACCTCTACGGGATCGCGTTCGCCCCTTCCGGCCGTACGGGCTGGGCGGTCGGTGACGGCGGGACGATCCTCGTGACGACGGACGGCGGACTGACGTGGCGGCCTCAGGAGGCCCCCGGCGACGCGGACACGCACTTCACCCGGTGCTGCGCGGTCGACGACCGGGTGGCCTGGATCGTCGGCAAGCGCGGCAGGATCCTCGCCACGACGGACGGCGGGGCGACGTGGACGGCCCTCCCCTGCGGCACGGACGCCGACCTGCGGGGCGTGTACGCGGTCTCCACCGAGGTGTGCTGGGCCGTGGGCCGCGCGGGCACCGTCCTCCGTACCCGGGACGCGGGAGCCTGCTGGGTCCGGGCGGAGAGCGGCACCGGGCTCGACATCTACGGGGTCTGGGCGTCACCGGACGGGCGCGCGGTCAGGGTGACCGGCGACGACGGCACCGTACTCGCGTCCGACGACGGCGGCGACACATGGGCGCCGCAGTCCGTCGGCACGGGCAAGGACATCGTGTCCCTCGCCTTCGCGGCGGACGCCCGCCACGGGTGGGCCGTCGGCGACGACGGCCTCGTCCTGGCCTCCCCGGACGGCGGTCGTACATGGGCCGCGCAGCTCAACGGCATGCACAAGGACCTTGTGGGCGTCCACGGCGCGGGCGCGGCCCGGTGGGCGGTCGGCCAGGACGGCGCGCTCGTGGTCACCACCGACGGGGGCGCCACCTGGCAGGGCGGCATCACGGGTGCCGACGCGCTGCTGTGGGCGGTGCACTGCCTGGATGACGGACTGCGCGGCTGGGCGGTCGGCGCGGAGGGCACGGTGGTCGCCACCGAGGACGGCGGCGTGACCTGGGAGCGGGCGGACTCCGGTACGTCGGAGGACCTCTTCGCCGTCCATTTCGACGCCCGCGGCGAGCGCGGCTGGGCGGTCGGCGCCAAGGGAACGATCCTCATGTCGCGGGACGGCGGCACCACATGGCGGACCGGCGACAGCCCCACGGCCGAACACCTCTTCACCGTCCACTTCGACACCCGCGGCGAGCGCGGCTGGGCGGCCGGCGCCGACGGGACGATCCTCATGTCCTGGGACGGCGGCACCACATGGCGGACCGGCGACAGCCCCACGACGGAACACCTTCTGGGGGTGCACGCCGTGGACGAGGACCGGGCATGGATCACCGGCCGCTCCGGCACCCTCCTGGCCACGTTCGACGGGGGCGCCACATGGTCCCGCCGGAGCAGCGGGACGGATGTGGTCCTCTGGGCCGTCACGTTCACCGCGGCGGGCGACCGGGGCTGGGCGGTCGGCGACTCGGGCACGGTACTGGCGACCCGCGACGCGGGGGCCGAGTGGCGGGTCCTGCGCACGGAGGTGCCCAACAGCCTCAAGGACGTGTGGACATCGCCCGACGGCAGGAGCGTGTACGCCGTCGGCGACGGCAGCCTGATCCTCTCCACCGAGGACGACGGCGGGACATGGCGGCCGCATGTCTCCGGCACCGGCAAGAACCTCTACGGCGTCCATGTCCTCCCGAACGGGCGGGACGGCTGGGTGGTCGGCGACGGCGGCACCGTCCTCGCGTCGCGCGGCCGCTCCCGGTGGACACCGCGCCCGAGCGGATCGGTCACGAACCTGTACGGGATCGCCGCACCCGACGCCACGACCGCCTGGGTGGCGGGCCGCGCCGGAACCATCATGGTCACATACGACGCCGGCGCCTCCTGGCGGCCCCAGGACAGCGGGACGGACAAGGACCTGCTCTCGGTCCACGTACGCCCGGACGCCCGCACGGGGTGGGCGGTCGGTGACCGCGGCACGATCGTCGCCACGCGGGACGGCGGCGCCACCTGGGAACAGCGGTCGGGGGCGCCGGCCGGCATCGCGCTCTGGACCGTGGGGTTCGCGGACGCGGACACCGGCTGGGCGGTGGGCACCGAGGGCACGGTCCTGGCCACCCGGGACGGCGGCGCCACCTGGGAGGTCCAGGACAGCGGCACCGTGGACGACCTGCTGGGCCTGCACGTCGTCGACTCCCGTACGTGCTGGGCCGTGGGCGACGGCGGCACTGTCCTCCGCACCGGGGACGGCGGGCGGACCTGGCACCACCGGGAGAGCGGCACCGCCCAGAACCTCACCGCCGTCCACTTCTCCCCCGACGGTCTCGTCGGCCGCGCGGTGGGCCGCAGCGACACCGTCCTGACCACCCACGACGGCGGGCGGACCTGGCGGACGGACGCCACGCGGTCGGGTATGTCCCTGTGGGCCGTGCACGTCTCCTCGTCCCGGCGCTCGTGGATCGTGGGTGACGAGGGGACCGTACTGTCGACCTCCGACGACGGCGCGACCTGGGACCAGCACTTCCACAGCCCGGAAAAGGACTCGATCGTCGTCCCGTTCTCCGAGGGCGGGGCGCCCGAATGAAGAAGGAAGAGCAGCAGAAAATGACCGACGTCACCGGCTTCAAGGACATCCCCCCGACCACCCTCGCCGACCTTCTGGGCCGCGAGCAGGTCATGGACATCGGCATCCGCCCGCTGTGGCCCTCGACCCCGCGCGTCGCCGGCCCGGCGTTCACCGTGAAGTGCCCTCCCGGAGACAACCTCATGCTGCACGCGGCCATCCACCGCGCGGAGCCCGGCTCGGTCGTCGTCGTCGAATCGGGCGACGTCGACCACGCGCTGGCCGGCGGTAACGTCTGCGCCGTCGCCCGACGCCGGGGCATCGCCGCGTTCGTGGCCGACGGCGTGATCCGCGACCTCGCGGAGGTACGGGAGATGGGCTTCCCCGTCTTCGCGCGAGGCGTCATCCCCATCCCCGGCACCAAGAAGGCCGTCCACCCCCTCAACGCCCAGGTGCGCTGCGGCGGCGTGACCGTGGACGCGGGCGACGTCGTGGTGGCCGACGAGGAGGGCATCGTGGTCGTACCCGGGGCGCGCCTGGACGAGGTCCTCGCCGCCGCCCGGAAGAAGCTGGCCAAGGAGGCAGGCGAGACCCTCGACGTATGGGAGGAGACCCACCGCGCCCGCATCGACAAGATCCTCGCCGAGAAGGGCTTCGAAGGCTGACCGCGTTTGCCGCGCGTCCTGGGTGCAACCCGTGCTGTGGCAGGCACGCGCCGGAGTCCGGCCCCCACAGGGCCGGAGCGGGACGAACGGAGTGGTGTCCGTGGTATGCGAGCCGGAACGTCCACGAGCGGGTCTTCCGGGCGCTCGGCGCGGCCGGGGCGGTGAGCACGATCATGTTCCGCGCGACGTACTGACAGCGGGTGACACCCATGGAGAAGACCACCCCCACGCTCGCCCCGGGCGCCGAGCCCGGCGCACCGGACGAGACGACGGACCTGGTCCGCCAGTACCTCGCCCAGATCTCCACGACCGCGCTCCTCACCGCCGACCAGGAGGTCGAGCTGGCCAAGCGCATCGAGGCGGGTGTGTACGCCGACGAGCTGCTGCGCGAGGCCGAGGCCGACCGGCGTGAGCTGCCACCGGAGTACGAGCGGGACCTGGAGGCGGTCGCCCGCGACGGGCAGCACGCCAAGGACCACATGGTCCGCGCCAATCTGCGTCTCGTCGTGGCGGTCGCCAAGCGGCACAGCCGCCGCGGCCTGCCCTTCCTCGACGTCATCCAGGACGGCAACCTCGGCCTGATCAGGGCGGTCGAGAAGTTCGACTACGCGAAGGGCTACAAGTTCTCCACGTACGCCACGTGGTGGATCCGCCAGGCCATCGAGCGGGGCCTGGCCCAGCACGCCCGCACCGTGCGGCTGCCGGTCCACCTCGTGGAGGAGCTGTCCAGGCTGGGCCGCAAGGAACGCGAACTCCAGCTGGCCCTCGGCCGCGAGCCGACCGCCGAGGAGGCCGCCGAAGCCGCCGGGATGCCGACCGAGAAGGTCACCATGCTCCGCCATGTGGGGCGCGACGCCATCAGCCTGGACACCCCGGTCGGCACGGAGGGCGACACCGTCGTCGGCGATCTGATCGAGGACGCCGAGGTCCTCCAGGCGCCGCACGTCGCGGAGTACCACGCGCTGGTCGAGCAGCTCCGCGAGACGATCGGGACCCTCGACCCGCGCGAGGCGATGGTCCTCACGCTCCGCTACGGGCTGCACGACGGTCGCGCCCATACGCGCAAGGAGGTCGCCGAGCGTGTCGCCCTGACCCCCGAGCGTGTACGCCAGCTGGAGAACCGCGCCCTGGCCCGGCTCCGCGCCCCTGAGCGGCGGCTGCCGCTCAGGGAGTGGGCGAGCTGAGCACCGGGCGCACAATGCCTCCCTGCTCCCGACCCTGCCCGGCTCCGCGCTGCCCGGCTCCCGGCCCGCACCCGGTCCTCGCTGACGGGAAGAAGGTCAGCGACTTCATGTCCACCGCGGACAACCTCGCGCCGAAGCAGACCTTCACGGACAAGGAAGCCGGCATCCTCGTGAGCACGGAGAAGCTTGAGGGTGCCAAGAAGGTGGAGTGCAAGGTCGTCACGGCCAGCCGCAACGACCTCTGACGCGGCACCCGGGCGCAACGCACGCTGCCCCCGGCCAGGAGTACTGGCCGGGGGCAGCGTGCGTGCGGGGGAGAGGTACGCCGGACCTGTCATACGGCTCAGGCCGACAGCCGGCCGCCCTTCACCGCAGCGACGAAGGACGCCCAATCGCCTGCCGGGAAGACGAGCACGGAGCCGCTCGGCGTCTTGCTGTCACGTACAGGAACAACAGCGGCGAAGTCGTCGGAGACCTCGACGCACTCGCCACCGTCGGAGTTGCTGTAAGAGCTCTTGCGCCACGTCGCGGCGCTCAGGTCGATGAGTCGCACGGTACTTCCTCCAACTGGGCCAGGACGAACCTTCGAGACTCGGCTGGGGAGAGTGCCCGGTCGCGCACCACGTCGTAGGCACGCTGCATGCGCTCAACCAGCGCGCTTTCCTCGATGAGTTCGCCACGGTATGCGTTCTCCGTGTAGGCCACGGTACGCCCGTCCACCAGCCGCAGGAACATCAGAGCCGTGCTGTCCAAGCCGTGCACCCCCGCACTCTGGAGCAGCACCTGAATGGTGACGTTCGGCCGCTCCGCCATCATCACCACGTGCTCCAACTGCTCCCTCCACGCCCTCACGTCTTGCAGCGGGGTCCTGAGCACTGCCTCCGACAGAATCGACCGGAACGGCGGCGCGTCGTCCCCCTCCAGCTGCTCCTGTCGCCCGATTCGCGCCTTCACTTGCTGCTCCAGCGCTGCACCCTTGAACCCTCCGGCCTCCAGCAATTCCGTCGCGTACCCCGGTGTCTGCAGCAACCCTGGCGGCACGGTCACGGCAAAGTGGCACAAGTTCACCGCCTCCGCCTCCAGCGCCATGTACCGCCGGTACTGCTCCTTGAACTGCGTACGGTCCCCCGCCGCCAGCTCCCACAGCGTCAGCAGCAATCCCGGCGTGCCGTAGTGCTGGTCCAGCGCCTGGACCACGTCCGGGCTGCCCAGGGTCTCTCCCTTCTCCATCTTCCCGAAGAGGGACCAGTCCCAGCCCAGCCGCTCGCCGAGCTGGCGCAGGCTCTGGCCGCGCTCCGTGCGCAGGCGGCGCAGCTCCTCCGCGTACCGCTGCCGGGGTTCCTGACTCCTGCCCGTGATCACTCGCCGCTTCCCCATGACTCTCCCCTCCGAGCGGACTCGGTCTCTGTGGAACGTGTGGAACGAACGCGCTGCGGCGGGGAATCGCAGCCCGCCGACGGGGCCGGCAGCTCCTTCCGGCGCGCATGCTCGTAGTGCCCGGACCACGCACCGTAATCCCAAGTACGTTCCATGCATGTGGAATTCAATGGAAATACACCGAAAAGGGCCACTTGCACCCTCGATGAAGACGGCGCGCGTTCTTGATCACGCGAGAGACAGCTGTCGCAAGATCAGTACAAAATTCGCCGGATGGGGTTTCGTACGACGGGGATAAGACCTCGGAGCAGCACACAGAGGAGGCAGCCTGGTGCGAGGTTTGGTAGGGGCCGTGATTCATTGGGCGGGTGGGAGTCGGTGAGCGCGTGGGGGTGGCTGCGCCGGATCGGTACTTGGGCACGGGTCGCCGGGAAGGTGGCGGGCGGAACGGCCGTGGCAGTTGTGGCGGTGTTTCTCACCGTCCTCGGGTGCGGGGTCTTCCTCGGGGGAGTCGAGGGCCTGCGCGAAGCCTCCACGGTCGCCGAGCGTGGGCGATCGGCCGACGGGATCATCCTGGAGAAGAAGAAGGTGAAAGGGCCGCCGCAGGCCGGCACCATCGAGAGGATCAAGGTACGTTTCACCATGGTCGACGGCACGTCCCACCAGTTCTGGTCAGTCGGCGACGCGAAGGTCGGCGACACGGTCCGCGTGCACTACGTGCCAGGGCGTCCTGAGACGGCGAGTACCCGCTCCGTGGCAAGCAACAGGTTCGGACACGGCTTATTGGTCTTCGCCGGGCTCGGGCTCATGATCCTCATACCACTGTTGGTACTCACGCCGGTCTGGGAAAGTCTCCGCGACCGTCGACGGGCGATGCGGAGACGGTCGGCCACGAAATGATGCCGCTGACCGGAACATCCGCGTTCTGGCGCCTCCAGGCGCCCTGCACCCCCCGCATCGGCACCGTCCCGCGGATGTGAACGCCCGATGCCGGCAAGGCGCCTGCCGCCGGCGCTTGGCCGGCGCGTCCGTCCAGGGGATCGGATGGTTCGAGAACGGCTGGAGCGGCCCGTAGTCGGCCGCCGTGCTCGTCCACCACAGCCGGGCGTCGGAGATGTCGGCGACCCTGGGCGAGAACCGGCGACCGCGACCGGTCCTGGCCTCTGATTCCGAACCAGGAGCCGCCGCCGACCCCTCCATTCACCCAGGGCGCTCCCTCCAGGCGGTACCGCCCATTACGCTCATGGGCCACATCATGGACAGGGGTGTCGCCCACCTGTACGGTGCAGCAACGCATGGCCGAAAGCTGCAGCCCGCGGACCGGCGGGCGAACCGTGTGTCGACATTCCGGCAGAGGGGGCCGTAGTGCGTGTCGCGACATCCGGTAAGGACGTCGGCGGCGGCATGGGTGCCGTCGACGCCCTCAGCCGCTCCGCCCTGGCCGTCCTCCATCTGAACGGCCGGTTCATGGCGTTGCTCAACCAGGTGACGCAGCCGTCCGGGTTGAGCGCCGCCCAGTGGCAGGTCCTCGACGCGGTGGGGGGCGGGCCGCAGTCCGTTTCCGGAATCGCCCGGCTCCTGGGCATCACGCGGCAGAGTGTGCAGCGCCTCGCCGATCTGCTCGTGCGGCAGGGGCTGGCCGACTACCGCGACAACCCCGCGCACCGGCGCGCCAGGCTGCTCGTGGCCACCGAGCTGGGGGAAGCGGCGCTGCGCGAGGTCGGACCCGGTCACGCCGAACTGGCCCGGCAGTTGTGCGGTGAGCTGGGCGGTGAGGAGGAGTTCCACCGGGCAACCGAAGCGCTGCGCGAGCTGTCGCGGGCGCTGTGCACCGTCGCTCCGCACGTCTCGTCCTGAGGTCGCTCGCCGGCCCGCCGTCTGACCACCGAAGCGGCGCCGGCAGGGCCCGTGCACGGCTCCAAACCGCTTTGGCCGAGCGCCGGTTGCGCCCGATCATGGCCATTTCCCTGTTGTACCGTTACCGACCTGACTCAGGTCGCAGTCCGGGGGGACCGTTGAACCAGTTCGTCTTCAGAATGCTCGGCCCCCTGCTCGTCCAGGCCGACGGGGTGCCGCTGCGCATCAAGGGCAGACGGCAGTCCACCGTGCTCGCGATGCTGCTGCTCTCCGCCGACCGGATCGTGTCCGTCGACACGCTCGTCGACGCCGTGTGGCCCGACTGTCCTCCGGCGACCGCGCGCAACCAGATCGCGATCTGCGTGGCGACGCTGCGCAAGACGTTCAAGGAGGCCGGGGAGAGCGAACTGCTGCTCACATCTCCGCCGGGTTACGTCCTCGCGCGCGGCGAACACCGCATCGACGTGGTGGAGTTCCTGCAGGAGGCCGAGCGCGGCCGGGACGCCGCCCGGCACGGCCGGGCCGAGGACGCCTGCACCCTGCTGGAGGAGGCGCTCAGCAAGTGGCGGGGCGCGGCCCTCGACGAACTCCCCGGGGCGCGGATCGAGGCCGAGGCGGCCCGGCTGGAACAGCTGCGGCTCGATCTGATCGAGGAGCGCGCCGGGCTGATGCTGGAGCTGGGACGGCACCGGACGCTGACCGGGGAGCTCGGCGAACTGGTCGCCCGGCACCCGCTGCGCGAGCAGTCCCGCGAGCACCTGATGCTGGCGCTCTACCGCTCGGGGCAGCGCGCCGAGGCCCTGGAGGTGTTCCGGCAGGGCCGCCGACTGCTGAACGAGGAGCTGGGGATCGAACCCGGCCCCGCGCTCCGGCAGTTGCACGACCTCATCCTGCGCGACTCACCGGAGCTGACCCGGCCGCCCGCCGCGACCGCGACCGCCTCGGTCACCGTCCAGACCGTTCCGGCCCAACTGCCCGCCGATGTCCGGAGGTTCACCGGACGGCAGCAGGAGCTCGCCGCCCTAGACCGGCTGCTGAAGGAGCCGTACCATCCGCACGCCCCCGCCGTGGCGACCATCGTCGGAGTGGGCGGCGTGGGCAAGACCGCCCTGGCGGTCCACTGGGCCAGCCAGGCGGCCGAGCGCTTCCCCGACGGCCAGCTCTACGCCGATCTGCGGGGCTACGACGAGGAGAACCCGCCGGTCTCGCCCTCCGCCGTGCTCGACCGCTTCCTGCGCGCCCTGGGGACGCCCGCCCCGCAGATCCCCGAGGAGCCGGACGAGCGGGCGGCGCTCTTCCGCAGCCTCCTCAGCACCCGAAGAACCCTGATCGTCCTCGACAACGCGCGGTCGTTCGCCCAGCTCAGGCCCCTGCTGCCGGGTGGCGGCCGCAGTGTCGTCCTGGCCACCGGGCGCGAGGCCCTGGACGACGTCACCGGCGACTACACGGCGCTGCGGATCAGGCTGCGGGTCCTCCCGCCGGCCGAGGCCACCACCCTGCTCACGAAGATCGCCGGCGCCGACCGCTTCGGCAGCGACCCGGTCGCTCTCGAACAGCTCAGCGCGCTGTGCGACTGCCTGCCGCTGGCACTGCGGATCGCCGGGGCGCGGCTGGCCGCCAAGCCCGGTCTCACCGTGCGCGGGCTGGTGGAGCGGCTGCGCGACCAGCGGCGGCGGCTGGACGAGCTCAGTCCGGAGGAGGGCGGGGTGCGGGCGGGCTTCCGGCTGACGTACCGCGACCTGACCCCGGAGGCGGCCCGCATGTACCGCAGGCTCGGGCTGCTGCGTACCGCGGACTTCGCGGCCTGGGTGGCCGCGGCCACCGTGGACACCGACCTGTGGCACGCCGAGGAGCTGCTCGACCAGCTCGTCGACGCCCAGCTGCTGGAGACGGTCGACCCGGTGGCGGGCCAGGCTGCCCGCTACCGGTTCCAGGACCTGCTGCAGCTGTTCGCCCGCGAGCGTGCCGAGGCGGACGAGACGGAGGCGGAGTGCCACGCCGCGCTGGAGCGCACCTTCGCCGCCTGGCTCTGGCTCGCCGAGGAGGCCCACCGGCGCCTGGCAGGACGTGAGTTCCCGGTCGGCCGGCCCGCGCAGCCGGCGCCCGCCTTCCTGCTCGGCGCGACGGACGAACTGCTGGCCACGCCGCTGGACTGGTTCGAGTCCGAGCGTGCCGCCGTCACAGACGTGGTGGTGCACGCGGCCGAGACCGACCGGGCACGCTACGCGTGCGCTCTGACCGAGAGCGCCGTGCCCCACTTCGAGACCCGAAACTATCTGGAGGACTGGCAGCGCTGCGCCGAGGCGGCGCTGTCGTCGGCCCGGCGCACCGGCGACCGGTCGGGTGAGGCCACCATGCTGCGGCTGCTGGGCTCGCTCGCCATCTACCAGCGGCTCTACGAGCAGGCCGAGGGGTGGAACATGGCCGCTCTGCGGCTGCTCCGGGGGACCGACGACGTGCACGGGGCGGCGCTCGCCCAGCGGAACCTGGCCATGTGCGCCCGGTTCCAGGGCGACTGGGACCGGGCGCTGGAGCACTGCCGGGCCGCGCTGGACGGCTTCTCGGCGGCCGGGGACACCTGCAACCAGGCCCACCTGCTCGGCTACCTGGCCCAGATCGAACTGGACCGCGGTCAGGTGGAGCGGGCGTTGCCGCTGGCCGTGGAGGCGGTGGCGCTGAGCCGGCGTGCGGGATCGGTCCGCGCGGAGACGCAGAGCGTCTACCGGCTCGCCGAAGTACGGCTGTGCGCGGGCGAGCTGGACGAGGCCGCCGAGTCCTTCCAGGAGGTGCTGGAGCTGTCCCGCAAGGAGGGCGACCGGGTCGGCGAGGCCCACGCGCTGCGCGGGCTCGGCGAGGCCCAGTGGAGCCAGGGCCTGCTCGCGGCGGCCGGACGCACGCTGCGGCAGGCCCTGGAGATCACCGAGGAGCTGGCCGACCGCTTCCTGTACGCGCGGGTGGAGACCGACCTGGGGTGTGTCGAGGCGATCGGCGGCCACCACGCGGCGGCGGCGGAGAGGTTCGAGCGGGCCTATGCCTCGCTCGGGGAGGTGGGGGCCCAGCCCTGGCGGGCCGGCGTGCTGAGGCTGATGACCGCGGTACGCGGGGCGTCCGGCGGGCGCGGCACGGCAGGCGCGGTCGGCACGGGCGACGCGGGCGGCGGCACCCGAGCGGAACGATCCCTCACCCCCCAGGCCCTGCGGCTGCTGCTGGCGGACCGGTCGGAGTGAGCGTCCGCCGGTGACGCGGGGGTCACCCCCACGGCATGTCGTCGTCCGACGCGACCGGTGTCTCCAGGGGCTTGACGATGCCCCAGGGCATGTCGTCGCCGTTCGTGAACGTGGCGGAGTGGGCGGTGGAGCCCAGCCCGGCGCCGGCGCTTGTCATGAGTCCGGCCAGTACGGCCAGACCGGCCATCGTCGCCCGCTTCGTCGTCCGAGTGCTGCACATTTCGATTCCCCCTCATCGGCGGACCGTCATTGCCGCTTGCTGCGGTACGAACGGACAGTAGGGACGCCTCCTTTCAATCCCTTGTCCCACCGATTTCGCGCGCCGGGACCCTCGTGAAACCGACACGACATCGAGAGAATAGCGGCTCCATCTAGCGTCGTTCGTAGATTCTTCGCATGCATCACGAACGGGGCTGCCATGGAATTTCGAGTGCTCGGGCCGGTCGAGGTGCGTGACCGCGGACGCAGGGTGCCCATCTCCGGAACCAAGCTGCACACCGTGCTCGCGGCACTCCTGCTGGCCCGTGGCGAAGTCGTCTCCGACGACCGGCTCAGCCGGCTGCTGTGGGGCTGGGCGCCGCCGGTCACCGTGAGCGCCCAGCTCTACACCTACGTGTCGAGACTGCGGAAAATACTCGGCGACGACATACTCATCGACCGCAGGCCACCCGGATATGCCATGGCCATAGGCAATTCCACACTCGATTTGATCGAATTCGAGGAACTGGCGCGCGCGGGCCGTGAAGCGCTGTCCGCACAGGACCACGAAAAGGCGGGCGACCTCCTCAGGGACGCGCTGGCGCGCTGGAACGGGCAGCCCCTCGCGAACACCACGGAACACCTGGCGGAGGCGGAGGTCCCCTGTCTGACGGAGGCCCGCGCCGCGATCCTGGAGCACCGGATCGCGGCGGACCTGGCGCTCGGCCGGCACGAGCAGATCACCGTCGAGCTCACCGGTCTGGTGGCCGAGTTCCCGCTGCGCGAGCGCATCCGCAGCCAGTTGATGACCGCGCTGTGCCGGTGCGGGCGGCAGGCCGACGCGATCCATCTATACCACCACGGCCGTGCGGCGCTGGCGGAAGAGCTCGGTGTGGACCCCGGCGAGGAGCTGCAGGCCACCTACCGGGCGCTGCTCGACGGCTCGCTCATGCGCCTGCCGCGGGTGCGGGCCGGGACGCACGCCGCGCCCGGGGAGGGTCCAGGCGCACCGGCCGAGCCCGCCCCGCAGGACACCCACGCCGTCCCGGCCACGCTGCCCCCGGACACGGTCGACTTCACCGGCCGCGAGCACGAACTCGCTCTGCTGTACCGGGCGCTCGCCCCGGACACGGCCACGGCCGACCGCCCGCGCCGGGTGCTGGTGACCGGGATGGCCGGGGTCGGCAAGACCGCGCTGGCCGTGCACGCGGCGCACCGGTGCAAGCGGCACTTCCCCGATGGGCAGCTGTACGCCGATCTGCGCGCACCGGACGGCACGGCGTGGCCCGCCGGCCGGGTGCTCCTGCATCTGCTGCGGGCACTCGGACTGCCCGTCGGCGCGGGGGCCGCCGAGGATCTGGACGAGCTGATCCGCCTCTACCGGGAGCGCACCGGCGGCAGGAGACTGCTCATCCTGCTGGACAACGCCGCGAGTGCCGCGCAGCTCGGTCCGCTGCTGCCCAACACCCCCGAACCCGCGGTCCTCGTCACCGGACGCACCGCGCTGCCCACCGTGGCCGGGGCGCACACCGTGGCCCTGGAGCCGCTGGAGGACGGGCCGGCGCTGCGGCTGCTGGCCGCCGCCGCGGGACCCGACCGGATCGCCGCCGCCCCCGGCGCCGCCGCTGTCATCGTGGAGCAGTGCGCCGGGCTCCCGCTCGCCCTGCGGATCGTGGGCACCCGCATCGCCGCACGCCCGCACTACGCGCCGGACCGGCTCGCCCGGCGGCTGGCCGACCCCGCCACCCGCCTGCGGGAGCTGCACTCCGGCGACCTGGATGTGCACGGCGCGCTCCTGCCTTCCTGGCGGGCGCTGCGGCCGGAGGCCCGCCGGGCGTTCCCGGTGCTCGCCGGGCTGGGGCCCCAGCCGTTCCCCGCGGTGCGGGCGGCGGTGCTGCTCGGGCTGCCCGAGGGGGACGCCGAACTGCTGCTGGAGGCCACGGCGGACGCGGCACTGCTGGAGGTCAGTGGCGCCGACGAGTGCGGCCGGCCGTGCTACCGGTTCCACCCGCTGGTGCGGCTCTTCGCCCTCTCCCTGCCGGACGGGCGGGCGACGAGCGAACCGGCGGGACAGTCCCGTGGGGCGTAACCCGTGGCTAACCGGCCCGCCCTAGCCTCGCTCTGCCCTGCGGCGCGATGTCCCCGCGGCACCCGGCCCCTGAATTTCCGTTACTGCGAGTGGAGTTGGACCATGACCGAGCTCTTGCAAGGCCCCGCCGGCAGCGCCGCCCCCTTCGCCGCGCCCTTCCCCATGACCGAGACGCAACAGGCACTGATGATCGGGCGCGGAGAGGGGGTCGAGCTGGGCAGCGTCGGCTGTTACGGCTACTTCGAGTGGGAGCGCGCCGCCCTGGACCCGGAGCGCTTCGCCACGGCCTGGCGCCGGGTCGTCGCCCGTCACGACATGCTGCGCGCGGTCGGCCGGTCCGACGGCACGCAGCATGTGCTCGCCGAGCCTCCGCCGTACGACATACCGGTCGTGGACCTGCGGGGGACCGACGGGGCGGAGGCCGGGCGTCGGCTCGCGGAGCTGCGGACGGAGATGAGCCACCAGGTGTTCCCGGTGGGCAGCTGGCCGCTCTTCGACCTGAGGATCGTCCGCCTGCCCGGCGAGGGCGACCTCAGCCGCATCCATCTCGGCATCGACCTGCAGGTGCTCGACGCGTCCAGCGCCTTCCAGGTGCTCTTCCCGGACCTGATCGACCTGTACGAGAATCCGTCGGCCGAACTGCCCGAGCCGGGGATCACATTCGCCGAGTACGCCCGCTGGCGCGCCGACGCCATGCCCCACACCGAGACCTTTCGCGCGGCCCGGGACTACTGGCTGGAGCGGGTGTCGCAGCTCCCGCCGGCGCCCTCGCTGCCGACCTGCGGCGCCCGCGACGGCGGCGCCCGCGACGGCGGGGTCCGCTTCGAGCGGCACGAGCACCGGCTGTCCCCCACCGACTGGCAGCGGTTCCAGCGGCTGGCGCGGGAAGCGGAGCTGACCCCGTCGGTCCTGCTCACCGCCGCGTTCGCCGAGGTCGTGCGCTGCTGGGCGGAGGAGACCGACTTCACCCTCAACTACCCGGTCTTCCAGCGCCCCCCGGTGCACGAGGACATCGACGGGGTGCTGGGCGACTTCACCAACGCCGTCATGCTCACGGCGGACGGCTCCGGCACCACGTTCCTGGACCGCGCGCACGCCCTGCGCGACCAGCTGCACCGGGACATGGAGCACGGCTGCTTCAACGGCGTCCGGGTGCTGCGGGAGCTGACCCGGCTGCACGGTGCGGGCGCGCAGGCCGGGATGCCGGTGGTCGTCACCAGCCTGCTGGACTACCCCGCCCGCCGCCCGGTCACCGACCTGGGACGCGAGGTCTACTCCATCTCGCAGACCCCGCAGGTCTCCCTCGACGTCCAGCTGCGCGAACTCGGCGGCGAGCTCCGCGTCATCTGGGACTACGTCGACGGCGCCTTCGCCCCCGGCTTCACCGAGGCCGCCTTCGGCGCCTACACCGCCCTGCTCCAGCGCCTCGTCGACGATCCGCGGAGCCTGCGCAGCCGACGCTTCGACCTGATTCCCCCCGCCGAGCGGGAACTGCGCCGCCGGATCAACGACACGGCGGGACAGATCCCGTACACCACCCTGCACGACCTGTTCGCCGAGCAGGCCGCCCGCACCCCCGACGCCGAGGCCGTCGTCGACGCGAGGCGCCGGCTGACCTACGCCGAACTCGCCGCGTACGCCTGGCGCATCGGCAACCGGCTGCGGCAGCAGGGCGCGAAACCCGGCGAGCTGATCGCCGTCGTGATGGACAAGGGCTGGGAGCAGTACGCAGCGGTGTACGGCGTCCTGGCGTCCGGCGCGGCCTACCTGCCGCTCGACGCCTCCGTGCCGCCGGAGCGGCTGCGCAGGCTGCTCGCCCAGGCCGGGGTGGACAAGATCCTCACCCAGTCGTCGCTGGAGTCCCGGATCGGCTGGCCGCCGAACGCCCGGCGCTACCGGGTCGACCAGGACTTCGAGGTCGGCGACGCCACGCGGCCCGCGACCGCGCAGACCCCCGCGGACATGGCGTACACCATCTTCACCTCCGGCTCGACGGGCGAGCCCAAGGGCGTGATGGTCGACCACATCGGTGTGGTCAACCTGGTCCACGACGTCGCGGGGCGGTTCCGCGTCGATGCCTCGGACCGGCTGCTGGCCATCTCCGGGCTGCACTTCGACGCCTCGGTCTACGACGTGTTCGGCGTACTGACACAGGGCGGTACGGTCGTGGTGCCGCCGCCGTTCGCACATGCCGAGCCGGATGTCTGGGCCGACCTGGTGGCCGCGGAGCGCGTCACCTTGTGGAACTCCGTACCGGTGCTCATGGAGCTGCTCGTCGGCGAGGCGGAGGTGCGCGAACGACGGGGCGGCGGCCGGCCGCTGGAGTCGCTCCGGCTGTCGGTGCTCTCCGGCGACTGGATTCCGCTGACGCTGCCGGACCGGCTGCGGGCGCAGGCCCCGCGCGTCCAGGTCGTGGGCTCCGGCGGCCCGACGGAGACGATCTGCTGGTCGCTGTTCCAGCCGATCGACGAGGTCGACCCGGCGTGGACGAGCATCCCGTACGGCACGCCCATCACCAACCAGCGCTACTACATCGTCGACGCCACCGCCCACGAGCGGCCGCTCGGGGTGGTCGGCGAGATGGCCGTGGCCAGCGACGTCGGTCTGGCACTCGGCTACCGGGGCGACGAGGAGCGCACCCGCAGCCGCTTCATCCACCTGCCGGAGACCGGCGAACGGGCCTACCTGACGGGGGATCTCGGCCGTTACCTCCCGGACGGCGGCATCGAGATCCTGGGCCGGGACGACTTCCAGGTGAAGATCCAGGGTCACCGGATCGAGCTCGGCGAGATCGAGGCCGCCCTGCGC
Source organism: Streptomyces sp. TRM49041 (assembly GCF_008271805.1). Classification (GTDB taxonomy): domain Bacteria; phylum Actinomycetota; class Actinomycetes; order Streptomycetales; family Streptomycetaceae; genus Streptomyces. The sequence goes on along the minus strand of NZ_VSRY01000158.1, from coordinate 97,915 downwards.
CAGGACGAGCGGGTCGCCGCGGCCGTGGTGGTCGCTCCGGCCAGCGCCCACGGCATCCGGCGGCTGCACGCCTATGTCGTCGCCCGGAACGGCGCTTCCGGCGAGCAGATCCTGGCCCGCCTCTCGGAGCAGCTGCCGACGTACATGGTCCCCGCCGGGCTCACCGTGCTGGAGGAGCTGCCGCTCACCCGCAACGGCAAGGTGGACCGGCTGTCGCTGGCATCCGCCGCCGGCGCGCAGCAGACCGCCGAGGACTCCGCGGCGGCGGACGCGGCCACGGAACCCGGCGACGCGCTGGAGCTGGTGCTGTGCGCGGCCGTGGGGGACATCCTCGGCCTCGACCACGTGGGCCCCGGCGACAACTTCTTCAAGCTGGGCGGCGATTCGCTCAGCGGCACCCGGCTGGCCGGCCTCCTCCAGGAGCTGCTGGGGGTGCCCGTGCCCGTCAAGAACGTGTTCCGCACCCCGGTGGTCGCCGAACTCGCGGCCAGGATCGCCGCCGACGAGGAGCACGGCGCCGGGGCGGTGGCGGCCGCGGAGGCGCTCAGCGAGCTGTCCCCGGAAGACACCGCGGACGGCACGGCCGATTCACACTCCAGGAGGGGACAGTCATGACGTTCACCCTGCCCGCGCCGCTCGGCGCGCCGGCCGAGGGCCGCGATCTGCCGGCCGCCGCGCCACAGCCGGACGGACCCGATCCGATCACCTTCGCCGGCCGCGCCGCCGACCGGCTCCGACAGACCGACGCCGCGCTGTACGACCTGCTGGCCCGTGAGGCGGCGCGGCAGAACCAAACCCTGATGATGGTCGCCGCCTCCAGCGTCGCCGACCCGTCGGTGCTGGCCTGCGGCGGCAGTACGCTCGGGAACCTCACCGCCGAGGGCTTCCCGGGCGGCCGTTACCACGCCGGCTGCGGGGTGGCCGACGAGATCGAACAGCTGGCGATCGAGCGGGCCCGCGCGGCGTTCGGGGCCCAGGACGCGATCGTCCAGCCGCACTCCGGGTCGTCCGCGAACCTCGCCGTGCTCACCGCACTGCTCAGCCCCGGCGACACACTGCTCGGCCTGGACCTCGACTGCGGCGGTCATCTCACCCACGGCTCCCCCGCGTCGGTCAGCGGCCGCTACTACAACGCGAAGGGATACCGGGTCACACCCGAAGGGCTGCTCGACTACGACCAGATCCGTGAACTCGCCCTCACCCACCGGCCCAAGGTGATCGTGTGCGGTGCGAGCGCGTACCCCCGCGCGATCGACTTCGCCCGGTTCCGCGAGATCGCCGACGAGAGCAACGCCTACCTCCTCGCCGACATCTCGCACATCGCGGGCCTGGTCGCCGCAGGACTGCACCCCAGCCCCATCGACCACGCCCACATCACCACCACCAGCACCTACAAGCAGTTGTACGGCCCTCGCGGCGGACTGATCCTGCTCGGCCGCGACGCCCGGCAGGCGGGCCCCGAGCGCGGCACCCTCGCCGGAACGATGCGCCGGGCCGTGTTCCCCTTCACCCAGGGCACCCCGGACCTGGCGTCCGTCGCCGCCAAGGCACGGGCGCTGGACTACGTGGCGGGGCCCGACTTCGCCGAGTTGGCCAAGCGGCTGGCGGACGGCGCCCAGGCCATCGCCGAACGGCTCTCGGAGCGCGGCATGCGGCTGGTCACCGGCGGCACCGACACCCATATGGTGCTCATCGACCTGCGTGGCACCGGACTGACCGGTGACATCGCCGAAGAGGCCCTGGAGTCCTGCGGCGTCATCGTCAACCGCAACCGCGTCCCCGGCGACACGACACCCGTGCGCACCACGAGCGGCCTGCGGCTGGGCAGCAACACGCTCGCGGCCCGCGGGATGGACCGCGGTGCCGCCGCCGCGTGCGCGGACCTGGTCGCGGACGTGCTCGACGCGCTGCAGGCCGGCTCGGGAGTGCTCCCCGGTGCGGTGCGCGCCGCGGCCCGGGCCCGGGTCGTCGAGCTGTGCGCCCGCCACCCGCTGCCGGGGTACCTGTCGTGACCTTCAGCGGCTTTCCGCCGTCGGCGCCGTACCTGTACGAGGAGCTCGCCGCCGACAACACCAAGGAGGCGTGGCGGCTGCGGCACCGCGCGGTGTACGAGAGAGACGTGCGGACTCCCATGGAGGAGCTGGCCGCGGAACTGTCCGCGCACTTCGCACCGTACACCGACGGGGTGCGCCTGCTCGGCCCCGTCAGGGACACCCGGACGTCCCACGACAAGTCGCCGTACAAGACCTACCAGGGCGCCTACCTCGACGTGCTGCCCGCTCTCGGCTTCTGGGTCCACCTGGACCGGGACGGGCTGTACGCCTCCGGGCGCTGGTACCCCTACGGGGGCGCCGAGGTGGCCCGTTACCGCGCCGCCGTCGAGGAGGAGGACGGCGGCGCGGAACTGGCCGCGATCGTCGCCCGGCTGACCGGCCTGGGTTTCACGATCGGCGGCGACCGGCTCGTCTCACGGCCGCGCGGGGTCCCGGCGGACCACCCGCGGCTCGACCTGCTGCGGCACCGCAAGATCGACGCCGGGCGGCGGCTCGGCCCGGGGCCCGGCTCTGACCTCGGGTCGGTCCGCGCCGCCGGATTCGTCCGGGAGACCTGGGAGCTGGTGCGCCCGCTGCTCGACTGGGCCGCGGACCGCAAGCTCACGCCGGAGCCACGCGACCGAGGAGCTGACACCGCATCATGAGCCGGCAGACCGTCGATCTGCGCAGCGACACCGTCACACGGCCCACGCCCGGCATGCGCAGGGCCATGGCGACCGCCGAGGTCGGCGACGACCTGTTCGGGGAGGACCCCACCGTCCGGGCGCTGGAGGACCGGGCGGCGGCCCTGTTCGGCTTCCCGGGCGCGCTGTTCGTCCCGTCGGGCGTGATGGCCAACCAGATCGCGCTGCGCCTGCTGGTCGCGCCCGGCCAGGAGGTCGTCTGCGACACCGAGGCCCACATCCTGGCCCACGAAGAGGGTTCGCCCGCCCGGTACGGCGGGATACAGACGCGCACCGTGTCCGGTGAACGGGGGCTGCTCACCGCCGGGGCGCTGGCCGGGATCCTGCGACCGGGCAATGCCTACACCGTCGGCACCCGGGCGGTGGCGGTCGAGCAGACGCACACCCGAGCGGGCGGCTCCGTGTACCCCTTGGAGACCCTGCGCGCGATCCGGCGGCTGACCGCGCGGTCGGGAATCGCGGTGCACATCGACGGCGCCCGGATCTGGAACGCGCACGCCGCGACGGGCACGCCCCTTTCCGCGTACGGGGCACCGGTCGCGGACACACTGGCGGTGTGCCTGTCGAAGGGGCTGGGCGCGCCGGTGGGGTCCGTCCTGCTGATGGCCGCCGAACACCTGCCGAGGGCACGGTCGTTGCGGCATGGTCTGGGGGGTGGCATGCGGCAGTCGGGCATTCTGGCGGCCGCCGGCCTGCACGCGCTGGACCACCACCTGGAGCGGATCGCCGAGGACCACGCCCATGCGGCACTGCTCGCGGCAGGGCTGCGCGAGGCGGGGTGTGCGGTGCGGCCCCAGGAGACCAACATCGTCCTCGTCGAGACGCCCGGCGCCGAGGACGTCGTGGCACGGGCGGCGCGGGAGGGCGTGCTGGTGACCGCGCCCGGACCGGACCTGGTCCGGCTGGTCACCCATCTGGATGTCGGACGACAGGCGTGTCGCCGTGCCGTTGAGGTCCTGGCGGCCGTTGTCGGTGCAGGCCGCCGGAGAACGGGCGGAACCACCGCAGCGGAGCACGCACCATCATGGAAAGAGAGCGAAGTAGCCCGATGACATTGGAAGTTCTGCCGGCGACCGCCGAGCGATGGAACGATCTGCAGGCGGTCCTGCAGCCCCGCAAGAGCGCGCACACCTGCTGGTGCATGGCCTGGCGGCTGACCACCGGCGACTACGGGCGGATGACCGCCGACGAGCGGGGCGCGCACCTGCGGTCCCTCGTCGAGGCGTCCGACCCGCCGCCCGGGGTGCTGGGTTACCTGGACGGGGAGGTGGCCGGCTGGTGCAACGTGGCGCCGCGCAAGCAGCTGGACCGGCTCGCGTCGTCGAAGACGATCCCGGCGGTCGACGACGCCCCGGTCTGGTCCGTGACCTGCTTCGTCGTACGCAAGGAGTTCCGCGGCAAGGGCGTCGCGTCCGGGCTGCTGGAGGGCGCGGTGGCGCACGCCCGGGCCAACGGGGCTCCCGCGGTGGAGGGTTACCCGGTGGACCCGGAGGGCGGCCGGGTGAACCCGACGCTGGCGTACGTCGGCACGATGGAGATGTTCGAGCGGTCCGGCTTCCGCCGGGTGCGCAGGACGGAGGCCAAGAGTGACAAGCGGTACCGCTGGGTGATGCGCCGCGACCTCGACTGAGCCGACGGAGCCGTCTCCCGGGCAGGGGGCTCCCGCCAGGCGGGAGGCCCCTGCCCGCGTCCTGCTCAGCCGGTGTGCGCGGCGATGTCCCACAGGTGCGTGGGCCGGCCGCAGCGCAGCGCCTCCCAGGCGGCCCGCCGGTAGCACCCGGCCACGAGCCCGTCGCGCACCAGCCCTGAGGCGCCGTGCAGATGGACCGCGTCGCGTGTCACGTCCAGGGTGGTCTCGGCGGTCAGGGCGATCAGGCCGGCGGCCTCGCCGGGGGTCAGCCGGTTCTCGTCCAGGTCCTTGGCGGCGTCCCCGACCGCCCAGCGGACCGCGTCGAGGCGGGCCAGGAGACCGGCGACGCGCAGCCGCGGGCCCTGGTGCCTGACCAGCGCCTGCCCGAACTGCTGACGGCTCCTGATCCGGGACACCACGGCCGTCAGCGCCGCGGCGGTGATGCCGGCGAGCAGCGACGCCTGGTGCACGGCCGCGCGCAGCCCCACCCGGGTCAGGGCCTGCTCGGCGGCCATCCCCCGCAGTACGACGGCCTCGGCGGCGACACGGGCCTCCTCGAAGACCGCGCCGGCGACGGCGCCACCGCCGTGGTCGCGCAGCGGGCGCAGCGTGACCCCGGCGGCGGGCAGCTCCACGAGGGCGACGCCCGGCCCGTCCGGCCCGGAGGCCGGGACGAGGAGCGAGCCCGGTCCGACCCCGGCGGCGAACGGCCCACCGGTGCCGTTCAGCACGATGCCGCCGCCGTCCCCGTCGGGTTTCCATGTGATGCCGGGCGGCACGGCGCCGCGCGGGTCGGGCAGCCGGCCCGGCACGGCGATCGGGTGCGCACCGTCCCTTACCCGGTCGAGGAGGCCGTCGAGCCCCGCGGGAGGGAGCGGGCCGAGCCCCGACAGCAGGTCGAGGGCGAGCAGGGTGTCGGTCAGCGGGACGGGCTGCATCGCGTTGCCGCCCTCCTCGCACACCATGGCGACGACGGCCTGTCCGAGGTCGAGGCCGTCCATGCCGATGGGCAGGGGGAACTCCCAGGCGCCGACCTGGGTCAGGGCCTCCCACGCCTGGGAGGGGGTACCGGCGTCGATCTCCAGCCCTTGGCGGACGGTGAGCCGCAGCTGCCGGAAGAGGGAGTCCTCCTCCTCCCGCTCCCGCCACCGCTCGGCGGGTGTCCCGCCGCCGGCCTCCGTCTGCGTTCCGAGTGTCACGGCCGTACCTCCGCCCCTGAGTCGAGACGCAGCCGGGCCAGCGTCTCCAGCATCATTTCGGCGGTGCCGCCGGATATCCGCATCCCGGGGGCTTCACGCATCGCCGAGTCCAGTGGGTGTGCCACCCCGTCCGTCCCGGGGTCGTCCAGGGTCATGCTGTGGTCGCCGTCGAGTTCCGCGGCCCACCAGGCGACCTCGGCGGCCAGCTCGGTGGTGTACCACTTGGCCGCGGCCGCCTCGTCCTCGTTGAGCTCGCCCCGGTCCAGCCGGGTCAGCACACGGCGTACGAGGGTGCCGGCGGCGAGCAGCCGGGCGTTGAGCCTGGCCAGGCCGATGTGGTCGTGCTGGCCGGCCTCCAGCCGCTCGGTGTGGCCTTCGAGCCGTTCGACGGCGGCGCGGTACCAGCGCAGCGCCTTGACGTAGTAGTCCAGTCCGGTGCGTTCGAAGGCGAGGGTCTTGACGACGATGGCCCAGCCCTGGCCGATGGTGCCGACCACGTCGTCGGCGGTGACGGCCACGCCGTCCAGAGTGACCTCGTGGAAGGCGTCGTCCCCGATCCCGGGGATGGCCCTGATGCCGACGCCCTTCTGGGCGAGGGGGACCAGGAACAGGCTGAAGGCGTCGTTCTCGCCGCGCGCCAGGCACAGCCCGTAGTCGGCGAGCCCGGCGAACAACGAGTGGACCTTGGTGCCGTAGAGCTTGTAGCCGCCGTTCCCGTCGGAGACGGCGCGGGTGGACAGGATGTTGAGGTCGGAGCCGGCCTGCGGCTCGCTGAAGAGCACACAGCCGAAGGCGGTCCCGGCCGCGAAGCCGGGCAGGTGCCTGGCCTTCATCGCCGGGCTCGCCACGTTGAGCAGGGTGGAGCCGACGATCTGTACGGTCAGGGTGTGCAGCAGGTCGGGTACGTCGTGCATCGCCAGTTCCTCGACGAGGACGGCGGCGGCGACCTGGCCGACGCCGCGGCCGCCGTACTCCTCGGGCCACTGCGGGGCGAGCAGCCCCGCCTCGCCCAGGGCCCGGTGGACGGGGCGGGGGTCCCTCGTGCGACGGGCGGCGGCGACCGGCGCGGACACCAGGACGTCGTGGATCTCCTCGCGGAGGGCGCGCATCGGCGTACGGGGCACGCCGTCGCCGGAACGGACGAGCCCGCAGTCGGCGGGGGCCCGGTAGAACTCGGTGGTGAGCAAGGGTTACTCCCAGGGGCTAGAAGGTGATCCCGGGGGCGGCGGGTGAGGCGGCGGCCCGTCGCAGGACGTCTTCGACGCCGGTGAGCAGCGTGGTCACGTCCTCCGGAGCGGCGGCCCGGCGGTTGAACTCGGCGGTACCGCCGATCTCGCCGTCGCGTTCGACGAGGCCGACGCAGGCGAAGGTGGCGGCGGGGTCGGGACTGTACAGCTCCAGGTGGCGCGCGGGGGGTCCGGGCAGTGGGCTCACCTCGATTCCGGGGAGTCCGAAGGGCACGGCGGGGTAGTTGTGGAGGGCGAACAGGACGCTGTACGGCTGGGTCCCTCCGGTGAAGAGTTCGTCGACGGGGAGCCGCTGGTGGCTCAGCGCGTCGGCGACCGCGGCGCGGGTGCGGTGCAGCAGCTCTTCGAAGGACGGCCGGCCGGCCAGGTCGATCCTGATCGGGACCACCGTGGTGAACTGGCCGACGGCGCCCTCGAGCGGTGCGGCGAAGCGGCCCGCGGCCGGGGTGCCGACGACGACGTCGGGGGAACCGTCGCGGCGGCCCAGCACGACCGCCAGGGCTGCGAGCAGCGTCATGAAGGGAGTGGCTCCCCGCGTGGCGCCGAGGGCCAGCCCCGCGTCGAGCGGGCTGCCGGGCCCGCGGTCGAGGCGTACCGGCAGATGGCCCCGCTCGAATCCGCCCGGTGCGGCCGGCGCCGCAGGAGCCGCCGCGAAGTCGCCTCGCCGAGCGGCCAGTTCGGCGACTCCGTCGGGTGAGGCCAGCCAGCGGCGCTGCCAGTCGGCGTAGTCGGTGAACTGCAGCTCCGGCGCGGTGAGGGTGTCCGGGCCGTCCCGGTAACCGGCCGCGAGGTCGGTGAGGAACACCCCGGACGACCAGCCGTCGAAGACGCCCAGGTGCGAGGCGAGCACGAGGACATGCTCGTCGGGAGCGAGCGTCAGCAGCCGGAACCAGCTGGTGCGGCCGGTCTCCAGGGACAGCGCGGTCCCGGCGCTCTCGGTGATCTGGCGCCGCACGGCCTCCCGCCGCGCGGCCGCGGCACGGTTCGAGAGGTCGGTCCGGGTCAGCCGCAGGCAGGGCGCGTCGTCCACGGTCAGCCGCGGCCCCGCACCGTCCGGGGAGTCGGTGATCCGGCAGCGCAGCGCATCGTGCCGTGCCAGGACGCCGGTGAGCGCCTCCCGCAGCCGCCCGTGGTCGAGACGGCCGGTGAGCCGTACGGCGTACGATCCGGTGCCGGTGCCCGGATCGGTGTGCCGTTCGCGTCGGAGCAGCCGGGCCTGGAGCGCGGTGGCCGGGACCGGCCCCGCGCCGGAGCGCGGAGCCGGGCGGGCCGGGACGGGACTGCGGGCGGCGAGGAGCATCCGGGCCAGTTCCCGCTTGGCCGCCGGGAGGGCGGCGAGCGCCCGGTCGGTCCCGGAACCGGTGGCGGCGGACGCGGCGGGCGCCCGGTCGGCCCCGGCGCCGGTCCGAGCGGCCATCACGCGCCCTCCGGGTTCTGCAGGGAGCTGAGCAGCGCGGCCGCCTCGTCGTCGCTCATGTTCTCGATCTGGTCGAAGACCGCCAGCAGCCGGTCGTGTTCGCCGGCCGCCTCGGCCTGCGCGCCGCGGACGAGGTCGGCGAGGCCCGCGACGGTGGGGCGGCCGAAGAAGTCGGCGAGGGCGATGTCGATGCCGAACAGGGCGCGGACCCGGGACACCACGATGGTGGCCTGGAGCGAGCTGCCGCCGAGCGCGAAGAAGTCGCCCTCGACGTCGGGACTCGACCACTCCAGCAGCGGCGTGAGGATGTCGCGGCAGATCTGCTCCTCGACGGCGTCGCGCGGAGCCGTACCGCCGGCGGTCTGGTCGACGGGCAGCGGCAGCGCCGCCGTGTCGACCTTGCCGTGCGGGGTGAGGGGCAGTTCCTCCAGGACCATGACGACCGGCACCATGTATCCGGGGAGTCGGGACGCGGCGTAGGCACGCAGTCCCTCGGCGTCGGCGACCTCGGAGGCGTAGGCGCCGACCTGCTCGACGGTGACGTACGCGACGAGCATCCGCTCGCCGCCGGCGGCCGGCTGGGCGACGGCGACGGCCTGCTGCACCGAGGGGTGGCCGACGAGGACGGCCTCGACCTCACCCGGTTCGATGCGGTGGCCGCGCAGCTTCAGCTGGCGGTCGGTGCGGCCGAGGAACTCCAGGTTCCCGCCGGGCAGCCAGCGCACCAGGTCGCCGGTGCGGTAGAGGCGCTCGGTCTCGGGGCCGTCCGCGTACGGGTTGGTGACGAACCGTTCGGCGGTCAGCTCGGGCCTGCCGAGATAACCGCGGGCCACGCCGGGCCCCGCGACACACAGTTCGGCGGGCACTCCGGGCGGCACGGGACGCAGCCGCTCGTCGAGCACGAACGCCTGATGGCCGGGCATGGGGCGGCCGATGGGCGGATTGCGGTCGTAGCTGCCGGTGCAGTCCATCAGGGTGACGGCGACGGTGGCCTCGGTGGGGCCGTAGCCGTTGACGAAGCGGCGCTCCCCCGCGGTCCACTCGGCGACCAGCTTGCCGGGGAACGCCTCGCCGCCGACGGAGACCAGCCGCAGGTCGGGCAGCCCGGCCTGGTCCAGCAGCGGCAGCAGGGCGGGGGGCAGTTCCGCCACGGTCACCGCGTCGTCGCGCAGCCGGGCCTGGAGGAGGGCCGGGTCGCGGCGTTCGTCGTCGGTCGCGATGACCAGTTCACCGCCCGCCAGCAGGGTGGTGAAGATCTCGAAGACGGACACGTCGAAGGTGAGCGGCGCGAAGTGCAGGACGCGGTCGCCGACCCCTATCTCGTACGCCCGGGCGATGGTGCGGGAGAAGTGGGTGACCGAACGGTGCTCGATCATCACGCCCTTGGGAGTGCCGCTGCTGCCCGAGGTGTAGAGCACATAGGCGAGGTCGGCGGGGGTCGACGTCGGTGCGAGCGACGGCACTTCGCGCACCGGCGCGTTCGCGCCGGCCATGACGAGCTCCAGCGGCCCGGGCAGCTCGGCCGTGTCGTCGACCAGGGCGTGCCGGACGCCGGCGTCGGCGAGCACGGTCCTGGTGCGCTCGGCGGGTGCGGCCGGGTCGACGGGTATGTAGTGGGCGCCGGCCTTGAGAGTGCCGAGCAGTGCCGCCACGGCCGCGGGGCCGCGCCCGAGGCAGACGGCGACCGGGTCACCGTGCCGTACGCCCCGGTCGCGCATGCGGTGGGCGATCGCCTCCGACCAGCGGTCCAGGGCCGCGTAGTCGAGCGTCGTGGTGCCGTGGCGGACGGCGACGGCGTCCGGCTGGATGGTGGCGCGCTCACGGAACGCGCGGTCGAGTGTGGTGGTCCAGGCCGCCTCGTCGACGGGGCCGCCCCGGGAAAGCTCGCGGGCGTGCCGGGAGGCGGCCGGTTCCTCGACCAGGCTGAGTTCGCCGATCCGGACGTCGGGGTTCTCGGCGACCTGCTCGATGACACGCCGGAGGGCGGCGAGGAGGGCGGCGGCCGTGCCGTGCCGGTAGAGCGAGGTGTTGTACTCCAGGGACAGCTCCAGCCCGTCGTTCTCGCCGACGAGGAAGCTCATGTCGAACTTGGCCGCCCCGTCGTGCAGTTGCTCGACGGCGAACTCGACCCCGGCGGCCTCGGCGGTGTGTGTGCCCCAGCGGCCGAGCGAGGTGAACTCGATCTGGAACAGCGGGTGGCGCAGCGGGTCGCGGACCGGGCTGACCGCGTCGACGACCTGCTCGAAGGGCAGCTCGCTGTGCGTGAAGGCGTCCATCACGGTGCCCGCGGTGCGCGCGACGAGCTCGCGGAAGGTGAGGTCGTCGCCCACCTCCGTACGCAGGGTGATCATCTGGACGAAGCAGCCGATGACGCGTTCCAGGTCGGGGTGCGGGCGCGAGGCGCTCGCCGTGCCGACGACGACGTCCTCGGTGTGTGTCCAGTGCCGCAGCAGCGCGTTGAAGGCGGCGAGGACCGTGGTGAAGACGGTGGTGCCGGAGCTCTCGGCCACCTCCTCCAGCCGGTCCAGGACTTCCTGCTCCAGCGTGAGCGTCAGACCGCGGCCGTCGCCGCGGGTCTCGGGGCTGCGCGGGTGGTCGGGCATGACCTCGGTGGCCTCGGCGCCGGCGAGCAGCTGCCGCCACTTGTCGGAGAGCGCCCTGCGGTGCTCGGCGTTGTCGAGCTTGGCGCGCTGCCAGGCCGCGAAGTCGGCGTACTCGACGGGCGGGGCGGCGGCCTCCGGGCGCCTGCCCTTGGCTGCGTCGGCGTAGCAGGAGGTGAGCTCCTCGGTGAAGATGCGGGTGGAGCCGGGGTCCCAGACGACGTGGTGGACCACCCACAGCAGGATGTGCCGCTCGGCGGCGAGGCGCACCAGATGGGCCCGTACGGGCGGGGCGGCGGCCAGGTCGAAGGGCGCCGACGCGCAGGAGGCGGTGAGCTCGGCCAGCTCCCGGTCCGGGTCGTCGCTGTCGGCGAAGTCGCTGGTCTGGACGCCGAGCACGAAGGCGGGCACGGGCTCCTGCCAGGGCACCCCGTCGACCTCGACGAGCTTGCTGTGCAGCACCTGGTGGCTCGCGACGACCGCGTTGAGCGCCTCGTGGAGCGCGGCCCGGTCGAGCGGACCGTCCAGGCGTATCGCCAGGGCTATGTTGTTGCGTGCCTTCCCCGCGCCCAGCCGGTCGATGAACCACATCTGCTCCTGCTGGAAGGAGGCGCGGGAGCGCGGGCCGTGGTCGGCGCGCTGGAGTTCGACCCGGTGACCGACACCGGCGGTCATCTGGTTGCGCATCCGGCCCAGCAGCCGGGAGCGCTGCCCCTGGGGCAGCCGGCCGAGCCGTTCGGCGAGATCAGACATGAGTTCCTCCGTTGCGGTGCAGGTCGGCCAGGAGTGCGGCGAGCCGGTCGGGCAGATGCTTGGCGAAGTAGTGGCGGCCGTCGGGGATCACGGCGAGCCGTAGGTCGCGGGCGTACCGGCCCCAGGCCCGGTGGCCCTGCTCATAGCCCTGCGTCGCGTCGTCGGCGTCGCCGATGACGCAGGTGAGCGGGGTGACGAGCGGCTGTTCGTAGCCTTGGGGGGTACGGGCGAAGAACCGGGCGGCCTCCGTCATGTCGTGCCGGACCATCCGGAGCACGGCCGTCAGGTCGCTGTCGTCGAGGACGCCGTCGAAGCCGTCCATGGTGCTGAGGTAGGCGACGAGGTCCTCGTCGGTGGAGCTGCGTTCCATCCGCAGGGCGAAGTCCGGGTCGTCCTCCGGGAGGGCGGCCGCGAGGTGCAGGGCGACCGGACGCAGGCCGTCGCGCTCCAGGACGCGTGTGGCCTCCAGGGCCGTGACTACTCCGGCGCAGTGCCCGTAGACGGCGAACGGTCCGGTGACGGTACGGGCGATCTCGCGGGCGGCGCGTTCGGCCAGCTCGGTGACCGGGAGCATGGGCCCGGGGGCGAGCGGGTCGTGCCCGGGAGGAGACACTGCCAGCAGCTCGATGTGCGGCGGGAGATGGGCGGCCAGCGGCTGGTAGGCGATGGCGTCGCCGCCGCCGTGCGGGAAGCACACGAGGGTGAGCGGGGCGGGTCCGGCCGCCGGGCTCGGGGACAGCCGGTGCAGCAGCCGGTGCGCCGCGCGCCCGTCGGCGGAGCGGTCGGCGAGTTCGGCGGCGCGGGCGGCGAGGCCGGCGGGGGTGGGGTTGCTGAACAGGTCGACCACGCGCAGGGCACCCGCCCCGGGCAGGGCGTCGGCGACGGCACGCACCGCGCGGACGGCGGCGAAGGAGTCGCCGCCCAGGGCGAAGAAGTCGTCATCGGCTCCGACGGCCGTCAGGCCGAGGACATCGGCCCAGACGGCCGCGACGCCCCGGGTCGCGGGGTCGCCGGTGCCGGCCTCGCCGGGTGTGCCGGTGCCCGGTGCGAGGGTGCCCGGTGCGAGGCCGGCGGGCGTGCGGCCGACGGGCGTGACGGGGCCTGACTCGCCGCTCCCGGGTGCCGCCGGGGGCCGCGGCGCCGCGGTGCGCGGCTCGGGCAGGGCGGTGCGGTCGACCTTGCCGTTGGGGCTGAGCGGCAGCCGGTCCAGCACGACGAGTTCGGCGGGCACGCAGTGCGGCGGGAGCACGCCGCCCAAGGCGGCGCGCAGCGCACCGGGGTCCGGGGCCGCGGCGCCGTCCTCGGGGACGACGTAGCCGACCAGGCGGGCAGAGCCGGCGACCTGCCGGGCGACGACTACGGCCTCACGGACGCCCGGCCGTTCCCGCAGGGCGCTCTCCACCTCGCCGGGCTCGATGCGCAGGCCGTTGAGCTTGATGCGGAAGTCGGTGCGGCCGAGGAGCTCGATGGTGCCGTCGGACCGGTAGCGGGCGAGGTCGCCGGTGCGGTAGAGCCGTTCGGTACGGCCGGGCTCCAGCTCGACGTGGACGAACTTCTCCGCTGTCAGCTCGGGCCTGTTGAGGTATCCGCGCGCCAGCCCCACTCCCCCGAGGTGGAGCTCGCCGGGCACACCGACCGGGACAAGGCGGTCGGCGGGGTCGAGGATGTAGGTGCGCTGGTTGGCCATGGGGCGGCCGTACGGCAGCTTCGTCCAGCCCGGCTCGACGCGGCCGACCCGGTACTCCACGGAGTGGATGGACGCCTCGGTCGCCCCGCCGAGCGCCGCGAAGGCCAGCTCGGGGGCGAAGGCCCGTATCCGCTCCGGGTGGGTGACGGGAATCCAGTCGCCGCCGAGGAAGGCGACGCGCAGCCCGGGCAGTGCCGGGCCGGCGGCGTGCTCCAGCTGGTCGAGCAGGAGGCCGAGCAGGGCCGGTGCGGAGTTCCACACGCTGACGCCGTGGCGCTCGACGAGGTCGGCCCAGTGCGCCGGGTCCTTGGCCGCGGCCGGGTCGGGCAGGACGATCGTGCCGCCGGCGGCGAGCATGCCGAGCGTCTCGTACACGCTCATGTCGAAGCTCGGCGACGACAGCGCGAGCACCGCGTCGCCGGGCCCGATGCCGTAGGAGCGGTTGAGGTCGAGCAGGTTGTTGACGACGCCGCGGTGCTCCAGCGCGATGCCCTTGGGAGTGCCGGTGGAGCCCGAGGTGAAGATGACATACGCGAGGTCGCGGGAGGTGACGGGAACGGCGGGCCGGGTCGCGGGCAGCTCCGCCGGCCGCCGGTCGGTGTCGAGCAGGATGCGGGTGGTGCCGGGGTCCAGCGGCAGCCGGCCGATCAGCTCCGAGTCCGAGATCACGATCGGCGGTGCCGCGTCCCGCAGCAGCAGGCGCAGCCGCTCGGCCGGGTAGTCCGGGTCGAGCGGAACGTAGGCGGCGCCCGCCTTGAGCACGGCGAGGATCGCGGTGACCAGGCCGGGGCCGCGGCGCAGACAGAGTGCGACGGTCCGGTCGGGTCCCGCCCCCGCCTCGGTGAGCCGGTGCGCGAGCCGGTTGGCGCGCTCCTCCAGCTCGCCGTAGGTGACGGTCCAGCCGCCCATCCCGCCGCAGACGACGGCCGCGGTGCCGGGGCGCCGGTCGGCGTGCTCCTCGAACAGGTGGTGGAGGCAGGCGTCCTGGGGAAAGGGGGCGCGGGTGGCGTTCCAGTCGTCCAGGGCGGCGCGCCGTTCGGCCTCCGTGAGCAGCGGCAGGGCGGAGAGGGGGTCCGTGGGCCGTTCGACGGCGGCTTCCAGGGTGGCGAGGAAGTGGCCCAGGAGCCGGTCGACGGTCGGGGCGTCGAAGAGGTCGGTGGGGTACTCCACGAGGGCGCGGACGGCGCTGCCGGTGTCGTGGACGCTGATCATCAGGTCGTACTTGGTGGCGCGGGAGGAGAAGTCGAGGGGCTCGGTGGCGAGTCCGGTGAGGCCGGGCGCGGTGTCGGGGGTCTCGTCCAGCAGGAACATCACGGAGGTGAGGGGCGGGCGGCTGGGGTCGCGCGGCAGCCCGACCGCGTCGACGATCAGATCGAAGGGGAGCTCCTGGTGCGCGTACGCCTGGAGTGTGGTGTGCCGGGTGGAGCGGACCAGCTCGGCGAAGCCCGGGTCGCCGCCCGTTCTGATGCGCAGCGGCAGGGTGTTGACGAAGAACCCGACCAGGTCGCCGAAGGCGGGGTGGTCGCGGCCGGAGACGGAGGTGCCGACGACGACGTCCTCCTGGCCGGTCCAGCGGCGCAGGGTGGCGGCGAAGCCGGCCAGCATCGTCATGTAGAGGGTGGCGCCCTCCGACTTGCCGAACTCCCGCAGCCGCTCGATGAGCCGCGGGGGCAGCTCGATGTACCGGGAGGCCCCGGCGTGGCCGAAGACGGGCGGCCGGGGCCGGTCGGTCGGCAGGTCCACGGGGGCGGCGCCGCTCAGCTCCTCGCGCCAGAAGCCGGTGAGCTCCGCGAGGCGGTCGCCGCTGATACGGCGGCGCTGCCAGGCCGCGAAGTCCGCGTACTGGAGGGCGAGCGGGGGCAGCGGCTCGGCGTCCGCTCCGGTGCGGGCCGCGTAGGCGCGTTCGAGCTCGGTGGTCAGCAGCCGCATCGACCAGCCGTCGGTGACGATGTGGTGGAGGTTGAGGACGAGGACGTGGTCGGTGGCGGAGAGCCGGGCGAGCGAGGCGCGCAGCGGCACGGCGCCCGCGAGGTCGAAGGGCGCGGACGCGTCCGCGTCGTAGAAGGCGCGGACGGCGGCCTCGTCGGGCAGCTCGGTGACGGGCAGGGGCAGCCGGTAACCGTCGATCACCCGGGGCACTGCCTCGGCGGCGCCGGGCACGTCCCGGTAGACGGTGCGCAGGACCTCGTGCCGGTCCACTACGTCCTGGAGGGCGCCGTGCAGGGCGGCGACGTCGAGGGGGCCGCGGATGCGGGTGGCGACCGGCACGTTGTAGGCCGGGCTGCCCGGCTGGAGCTGGTCGACGAACCACAGGCGGCGCTGGGCGAAGGAGAGCACCGGCGCCTCGGAGTGGTCCCGCGGTGCCGGCTGGGGGTCCTCCCGTACGGCGGCGCGCCCCCCGTTGCGGCCCGCGAGGGCCTGGAACAGTGCCCGGCGGGACTTCGGCAGTGCGGCTATTCGTTCGGCGAGGGACTCGCTCACCTTGTGCCTCCGTGCGTCTGATGGAGAGGAATACGGCGAGGGCTACGGGATTGCGGGCGCGGCCGGTACGCGGCGGATGGGCCGCGCCGGCGGGCGGGCCGCGCCGGCGGCGACGAGGCGCGGCAGCCGGTGCGCGGGGTACGGCGGTGGTGCGCGGGGGGCGCCGGGTGGTGCGGACACGGCCGCGATACTGCGGCCGGAGCGCGGGGTGCGCGTGCGGAGCGGGTGCCGAAGAGTCGGCACCCTCTCCGACGTGCCAGGTCGCCCTACGCGCCGACCTTCGCGTCGTCCGCGCCCGCGGAGGACTCCGCCGGATCGGCGTCGCCCGGGGCGTCCCCGCCGGGCATCTCCTTGATCGAGGCGACCGGGCCGCGGAGCAGTGTCAGACCACCGACGATGGTGATCGCACCGGCGACCGCCAGGGCTCCGGTGAGGCCGAGCGTCTCCCCCAGCGCGCCGCCCGCGAAGTAGCCGAGGGACAGTGCGCCGTAGACCGCCGAGAGGGCGGCACCGCTGACACGGCCCATCTGCTCGTTCGGGGTGACGCCCTGGACCAGGCTGAGGACGTGGATGTCGAACATCGGGGACACGAAGCCGATGACGGCCTGGACCACGATCAGCCCGACGAACCCGGCGACCGCGCCGCCCGTCGGCACCAGGATGTAGCCGGCGCCCAGCACGACCGCGGTCAGGACCAGGGTGCGGCCGACCGTGAGCACCTTGGTGACCTGCTCGGACAGGACCGCGCCGACGATCACGAAGACCGACATCACGGCGAAGGCCGCGCCCACCTGGCCGGGGCTCAGGTCGAGGACCTTGTACGCGTACACGATCAGCAGCGCGTCACCCATCGCGGCACCGAGGTTGACCACGACGTTGGCGGTGAACAGGCCGCGCAGGACCGGGTTGCCGAAGAGGGTCTTCAGACCCTCCTTCATCTCCGCCTTGGCCGACGCCTTCGTCTCCTCGACCCTCGCCCGGGTGTCCCGGTGCCGGATGATCAGCAGGGCGACCAGGGAGATCAGGAAGGTGAACGCGTCCACCGTGATGGCGCGGGCGGCGCCGAGCACCTGCATCAGCGCACCACCGGCGCCGGCGCCGACGGCCTCGGCGAGGCTACGGCTGATCTGGAGCTTGGTGTTGCCCTCGACCAGGTTCTCCGTGCCGATCAGCTGCGGCAGCCAGGACTGGTACGAGACCTCGAAGAAGGTGGTCAGGATGCCGGAGAGGCCGGCCACGATGTAGACGTGGACCATCGTGACGGAGTCCAGCGCGAAGGCCAGTGGGATCGAGCCGAGGGCCACGAAGCGGCCCAGGTCGGCCACGATCATGACCGTGCGGCGCGAGACCCTGTCGGCGATGAGCCCGGCTACGGGGGCCAACAGGAGGAAGGGGAGGAACCGCAGTGCGCCGAGGACGCCGACCTCGAACGCTCCTCCGTCGAGGAAGACGACCGCGAGGGTGGGAAGCGCGAGCAGTGAGATCTTGTCGCCGAAGTTGCTGACGGTCTGCCCGAACCACAGGCGGTTGAAATCGGAATGCCGACCGAGTGCCATGTCGACGCCCTTTTCTGGTTGGGGACGGAATTGTCGGACGGCACTCAACGTAGGGAGAGCGGGTTAGCGGCCGGTTACGTTTCCGGGCTATGACAGCTCTGGTGTAGAGAGCGTATGAGAGGCGTTGTAGAAGCGTGCGATGTCGGCGCTCTCGCGGGCGATCCCCGCCGTGGTCCGGGCGTCGAAGGGCTCGCCGCCGGGGAACGGCTCGACCACAGGATCGCTGCCGCGCCGGCCGCCCGACCAGGTGCCCACGGCCCACCCGTCGACCACGACGGTCGGGCGGATCACGCCGCCTCCGGGCCGGACGCGGCGCTCGTGCTCCGCGGGCACCGACAGTTCTCTGCCGCGGTATCCGACGAGATAGTTGTCGTACGCCGGAATCAGCCGCACATCCCCCAGGGGGATGCCTTCGGCGTCCTCTCGCGGCGCTTCGCCGGCGGCCGCCCACGCCTTCTTGCAGGTGCCGGCGCGCAGTCCCGACCATTGGGCGAAATCCATCGCGTCGGAGGGCCCGTGGGCCACGCGGTAGCGACGGGCGAGTTCGGTCTCGGCCGCCGCCCCCGAGAAGGGGAGGGGCCCGGTGCTCGGCAGCCAGTCGTCGAGCGGCACGAAGGTGGCCTCGCCCGCGCGCTGGGGGCCGTGGCAGATCAGCCCGGACAGCGCCGTGCGCCGGATGAGATGGAAGGCGGACTGGCCCTTGGGCTCCACTCCCAGGGTGGCCAGCCGTTCGGTGAGTTCGGCCCGGGTGAGCGGGCCCTCGCCGTCGACGGCCTTCACGATCAGCTTCGACGCCCGTTCGCTCAGGGCCTCGTCCAGGCCCAGTTCGCGCAGTCGGCGGGCGCCGAGCGCGAGGTGGACCGGGCCGAACAGGGCGAGCAGCCAGCGCGCGTCCGCCGCCGCGACGAGCTGGAGCGTGCCGCGCATGAACCAGCCGCGTACGGCGGTCCGTTCGATGTCGGTGGCGCGCTGGACGTCGTCGGCGGTCAGGCCGGTCACGCGGGCGCGCAGGCCGAGGCCCGCCGCCGCGAGGTCCTGCGCCTGGACGGCGAGGACCCGGTCCAGGGCGGCGGCGACCGTCGCCTCGCGGGCCCGCCCCCCGATCGCCTGTGCGCGTGCTCTGAGCAGCCGGTCGGCAGTTCGTCGTTCCACGGTCTCCAGTCTTTCACCGAGAGCGTACGGTGCGGCCGCCGGACACCGTCCGGCGGCCGCGTCTGTTCCTGTGCGGTCCGGCACAGGGCCCGATCGGGGCGTGCGCGGCGACGGGCCGTCCCGGTCGGCGGCGGGGACCGCGGGGCGCCGTCAGCGCCTGCGGCGCAACACCGCGTAGTAGCCCGGGAGCAGCAGCGCCTCCGCGTCCGACCGCGGGTCGATGGCGTGCAACCGGATCGCCCGGTCGTCCAGGACCTCCCAGTCGTCCGCCGGGAAGGCGGCGGTGAGTTCGGGCCGGGTGAAGCGCTGGGAGTGCCGCACACCGGCGGCCTCCAGCGGTCCGACCAGGTCCTCGGCCCGGCCGCGCTTTCCGCCGACGAATCCGAGGTAGCCGAAGGAGTTGTCGGAGTAGTCGGGCTCGTGGACGATCAGCACCCCGTCCCGGCCCAGCAGCCGGCCGGCGACGGCCGCGAGCCGGGCCCGGGCGGCGCTGTCGAGTACGTGGAAGACACCGCGGACGAAGATGTTGTACGGGCCCTCGCCCAGGGCGTCGGCCTGGTCGGCGTCGGTCATGTCGACGGCCAGGTACTCGACGTTCGCCACCCCCTCCGCGCGCGCCTCGCGAACGGCGTGCTCGACGGCGCTGACGGACACGTCCACACCCACCACCCGCGGGTAGTGCGGGGCGAGTTCGCGGCTGTAGCGGCCGTTGCCGCACCCGAGGTCGATGACCGGCAGGTCGTTGCCGAAGTGCCGGCGAGCCTGCCCGAGCAGCCACTGGAACTCCTCGCCGCTGTCGGCGTCCCAGATGACGTCGCCACCACGGCCGGTGCGCTCGATCCCGGCCCAGTAGCGCTCCCAGGCGTCGCCGGTGTCCCGCTCCTCGACGGACTCGGCGGCGGCGGTGCCCTCCTCTCCGGGCGGCGGCGAGAAGCGCTCCCAGGTCTCCTCCTCGCCGAGCGCCTCGAGCAGGGCGACGAAGTCCCGGAACATGGACTCGACCAGCCCGTCGGGGTAGACCGCCGGGAGGTGGTCCCAGTTGAAGGTGAGGCCGCCGGCCTTCTCGAAGACCTGGAAGTCCAGCGAGACCTGCGGGGTCTGGGAGATGCCGTACACCGGCACGCCCAGCTCGGTCTCCTCGTACTGCGGCGGGTGGCCGGCCAGGCTCGTCATCACCACGGGCATGGCGGGGGCGAGCGAGCCGCGCAGCCTGGTCAGCTCCCGAAGCACCTGTACGCCGCTGAAGTACCGGTGCTCCAGGTCGGCCCACAGGCGCCGCTGCACGGCCTGGGCGCGCCCGGCGAAAGTGGTGTCCCGCTGTTCGACGGCGAGCAGCAGCGTGGTCGTGGTGTCCGCGAGCAGGGCGTTGACCTGCGGGTGCAGGGGAAGCCGGTTGAAGAGCGGGAAGTTGATGGTGAACCGCGCCTGCCCGGAGGCGCTGCCGAGGATCTCGGCGTAGGCGGCGGCGAGCACACCGGACGGGGTGACCCTGCGGTCACCGGCCCGCTCCTGGATGCGGTTCCACAGCTCGGCGGGCACGACATGGCTGAGCCGCTCGAAGCGGACGGGCAGCTCCGGGGCGTCGGCGGGGCGTGCGGGGAGCTCGGGTGCCGGCGGCAGAGTGGCGAGGCGGTCCCGCCAGTACCACTCGGAGCGGCGGTAGAGCTCGCTGTCGCGCAGGGAGCTCCCGACGGACAGCACGTAGTCGCGGAAGGTCAGTTCCAGCGGCGGCAGTTCCGCACCGGGCTCGGTGTAGTAGGTGACGAGGTCGGGGATCAGCACCTGGAAGTAGCTCCACGCGTCGGCGACGAGGAAGTCCAGGGAGAGGTGGATACGGGCGCGGCCGCCGCCGAGCAGACTGATCCGCACGTCGAACAGCGGCCAGCTGTCGGCGTCGAGCACCTGGTGGGACAGCCGCTGCCGCAGGGCGGCCAGTTCCGCCTCCCGGGCGGCGGGGTCCAGGCGGCCGAGGTCGGTGACGGGGATGTCGTAGGCGGGGATCTCCTCGTACACCTGCTGGGTGCCGTCGGGCAGGATGCGGGTGCGCAGCGCGTCGTGGCGTTCGACGAGCCGGCGCCACGCGGACTCGAAGCGCGGGACGTCCAGGTGCTCGCTCTCCCACTCGAAGTAGCCGTGGCAGCCGACGTTCCCCAGCTCCACCAGTCCGCCGCGGCCGATCCACAGGGCCTGCTGGCTCTCGGTCAGCGGGAAGGGCTCGAAGCGGGCTGCCGGGTCGGGGACGATGGCGGCCAGTCCGCCGAAGTCGCCCCGGCCGTCGGCGCCTTCCGCGACGACGAGCGTGCCGAGCTCGGCGACGGTCGGGCGGGACGACAGATCGGAGAGGCTGAGTTCGACGCCGTAGCGGCGGCGGATCTCGTCGATGAGCTGGAAGGCGAGCAGCGAGTGGCCGCCCAGTTCGAAGAAGTTGTCGTGGATGCCGACGCCCTCGGTGCGGAACGCCTCGGCCCACAGGCGCGCCAGCCCGTCCTCGACCTCGTTGCGCGGGGGCTCGTAGCCGGCGGTGACGCCCTCGTGGGGCTCCGGCGGCTCGGGCAGGCTGCGCCGGTCGACCTTGCCGTTGGCCAGGCGCGGCAGGGCCGGCAGGACGACGACGGTGCCGGGGACCATGTAGTAGGGCAGGGTGCGGGCCACGGCGGCCCGGATCGCGCCGGTGTCCGGGGCCGTGGCGCCGTCGGCGGAGACGTATGCGACGAGCCGCTTGTCGTCGGCTCCGCGCTCCTGGGTGACGACGACGGCCTCGGCGACGCCGTCGACACGGGCGACATGGGTCTCGACCTCGCCGAGTTCCACGCGGAAGCCGCGGATCTTCACCTGGGCGTCGGAGCGGCCGAGGAGCTCGACGGCGCCGTCCTCCCTGCGGCGGGCCAGGTCTCCGGTGTCGTAGAGCACCGGATACGGGTCGTCCGCGACGACACCGGAACGGAACTTCGCCGCGGTCAGCTCCGGGCGGCCGTGGTATCCGGCGGCCACTCCGGCGCCCGAGACATGGAGCCGGCCGACCTCGCCGTCGGCGACCGGGCGGTCCTCCTCGTCCAGCAGGTGCACCCGCATGTTGGCGATCGGCACGCCGACGGGCACCTGGCGCGTGGCGCGGATCTCCTCGGGGGTGGCCTGGCTGGTGAAGTCGACGCCGGCACCGAGGTCGAGGCAGGTGAGGACGTTCGTCGTCTCCGTGGTTCCGTACGTCATGACGACCCGGAACGGCGTGTCGGTGAGCGGCCAGCTGTGCACCCGCTCCGCCGTCGTCACCAGGATGCGCAGCGCCGTGTCCCGCGGCCAGGCCAGCCCCCACACGGGCTCGGCGAGCGCGGCGACCAGCATGGTGTGGGTGATCCGCTCGGTGGTGAGCCAGTCCCGGATCTGCTCCGGGGTCTGCGCCTGGCCCGCCTCGGGGATGTGGATCGCCGCGCCCAGGGGCAGATACGGCAGCCACTCCATGATCTGGACGGCGAAGCCGGGCGTGGACATCCAGGACGCGCGGTCGCCGGGACGCACTCCGTAGGCACGCCCCGTCCAGTGCACCAGGTTCGTCAGGGCGCCGTGGCGCTCCAGGACGGCCTTGGGCGTGCCGGTGGAACCGGACGTGTAGATGAGGTGGCTGATCGTGTCCGGGCCTGTGGGGACGCCGGTCGGTGTCTCCGGCATGCCCCGGCCGGCGGTGGCCACGTCGGCTCGCGCCACACCCTCGGGCAGCCGCGGGGCGATGCCGGGCGGGGTGAGCACGAGCAGCGGGCCCGCGTCGGCGATCATGGCGGCGAGCCGGTCGTCGGGGTTGACCGGGTCGAGCGCCACGATCGCGGCGCCGGTCTTCAGGATCGCGAGGGAGCCGATGACGTATTCGGCACCGCGCGGGTAGCACAGGCCGATCCGCTCGCCGGAGGCCGCGCCGTGGGCGATCAGTGCGTGGGCCAGCCGGTTGGTGGCGGCCTCCAGCTCCGAGTACGTCCAGGAGCGGTCACCCTGGACCAGCGCGGGCGCGTCCGGGGTCCGGGCGGCCTGCTCGGCGAGGAGTCCGGGGTAGCCGGTGGCGGGGAAACCGGTGTCGGTGCGGTTGAAGTCGATCAGTGCGGTGGTCACAGCGCGGCCCTTTCTCGGTGTGCGGAAACCCGGCTGCGCAGCAGCCGCACCGGGAGACTCTTGATCCCCCACGTGAAGTTGGACGAGTTGAAGAGGGCCGGACCGGTGAGTTCGAAACCGTCCAGCGTGGCGAGCATCTCGGTGAGCAGGGCGCCGAGTTCGAAGCGCGCGAGCCGGGCGCCGAGGCAGAGGTGGCGCCCGTGGCCGAAGGCGACGTGGCGGTTGGGGCGCCGGTCGACGCGGAAGTCGTGCGGGTCGGTGAAGACGTCCTCGTCGCGGTTGGCGGAGACGTTCCACAGCGTGACGCGGTCGCCGGCGGCGACGCGCGTCCCGTTGATCTCGGTGTCGCGCAGAGCGGTGCGCATGGCGTGCACCCCGGGGGTGGTCCAGCGCAGGATCTCCTCGACGGCCGGGGCGACTCCGGCGGGGCCGAGGCCGCGCAGCAGCTCCCACTGCTCGGGGAGCCTGGCGAACATATGGACCGCGCCCGCCGCGGAGTAGCGGGTGGTCTCGTTGGCTCCGGACAGCACGCCGTTGCAGTTGAAGATGATCTCCTCGTCGCTGAGGGGCCGTTCGGTGCCGTCCCCCTCGTCGACGAGCGTGTCATGGGCGATCTGGCTGACCAGGTCGTCGCCGGGGCGGGCCCGGCGCTCGTCGAGGAGCTCCATGAAGTAGAGAAAGATCTCGGAGTGCGCGTTGCTGCGCACGGTCTCGTCCGGGGAGTCGAAGGCGTCGGTGGTGAGCGCCCCGATCCACGCCCAGTCGGCGCGGGGGATGCCCATCATGGCGCAGACCACCCGGTTGGGGAGCTGCTTGGCGAGGTCGATGAAGTCCATTTCGTCGTGCTCGGCGGCCTCGGCCACCAGCTCGCCGACGACCGTCCGGACGAGGGCTTCGAGCCGGGGCATCTGCTGCGGCCCGAACGCCTGGTACAGGGCCCGCTTCAGCCGGGCGTGGTGGGGCGCGTCGGAGACGATCAGCATCCGCTGGGCGACTGCGGCGACGGCGGCCGGGTCGGTGTCGAGCCGCATGCCCCGCGCGGAGCTGAAAGTGTCGCTGTCGGCGTAGACGGAGACGATGTCGCGGTGCTTGCTGAGCACCCAGAAGCCGTCGCCGCCGGGCTCGGGGTGCCAGTGCACGGGCGCGTTGGCGCGCAGCCAGGTGAACGTGGACCAGAAGTCGTTACGGCCGAAGGGGGCCGGATCGAGCAGGTCGATACGCATCTCAGGCTCCTTCGTCCCCGCGTACGGGGGCGGCCGCCGCGGCGCGCACGCTGCGGGGGCGCGTGTCGGTCCAGTGCGCGTCCAGGTGGGCGGCGCACTCGTCCTCGGTGCCGCTGAACCCGGCCGGCGTCCAGCCGTCGGGCAGCTCGCGCGCCGCGGGGTACAGCGCGTACTGCTCCTCGTGGTTGACGAGGACCTGGTAGGTGGTGGGCACGACGTCCTCCGGGCTCGGTCACATGGGCTTCGGGCGGGTCAGGCGGTGCCGGACGGCAGGTGCGCGTCGTCCCGCAACAGCCCGGCCAGGTGGTCCAGGAGCGTTTCGGGGCGGCGCAGTACGGCGTGGTGACCGCCCTCGACGCGGTGGACGCGGAAAGCCGCGGTGGTGACCGCTGCCCAGCCGGCCACGTCCTGCTCGGTGACGGTCTCGTCGCCGTCGGCTCTCCAGGCGTGCAGCGGTACGGAGAGCGGGGCGCTGTGGGAATGGGTGTAACTGAGCGACAGCACGGCGTCCTTGCGGAGCATCGCGACCATCAGCGCTCGGGTGTCCGCGTCGAGGAAGGCGGGGTCGAGTCCGGCGGTGTCGAAGAGCTTGTCGAGTTCCTCGTCGTCGTCGACGATGCCCCGTCCCGCGCCGTCCCAGTGGCCGGGGGCCCGGCAGGCGCTGACGACCAGGGCGTCGGGCCGGACGCGGCGGGCGACTTCGTAGCCGAGGAGTCCGCCGAAGCTGTGGCCGAAGACGACCAGCCGGCGTCCGGTGCCGACGATCGGCCGCAGCTCGTCGGTGATCGCCTCGACGGCCGCGTCGAAGGTCTCCGGCATGGGCTCGCGCCAGCGGTTCTCGCGGCCCGGCAGCTGCACGCCGTAGACCTGCCCGACCCCGGCCAGGGCCGGCGTCCAGGCGCGGAACTGCTGGCAGCCCGCGCCGGCCGGGGGCAGGCAGAGCAGCGCCGGAAGGTGGGCGTCACCGGGGCCGGCCGGCCACGTGGAGAGCCAGGAACCCATGGCTTCAGGCCCCCTCGGCGGTGAGGACGGGTGCGGCCGGTGTCCCGGGTGCGGCCGGTGTCCCGGGTGCGGCCGGGAGCCGGTCGGAGTCGGCCGCGGGCCGGTGGGAATCGTCGGCGAGCCGGTCGAGTTCGGCGGCGACCTCCGCGACGGTGGGCCGGGCGAGCAGCTTCCCCAGGGTGATGCGGAGGCCGGTGGCCCGGCGCAGGTCCGCCACGACACGCGCGGCGGCCAGCGAGTGCCCGCCCAGCTCGAAGAAGTCGGCGGCCGGTCCGGGCACCTCGCGCTCCAGGACGGCGGCCCAGACGGCCATCACCTCGCGCTCCCGCGCCGTGGCGGCGTCCGGCCCGGACTCCGGCGCCGGCGCGGTGAGTTCGCGGGCGAGAGCGGTGCGGTCGGCCTTGCCGGTGCCGAGGGTGGGGATGCGGTCCACGACGCGGACGGTGGTGGGCACCGCCGCTTCCGGAAGGAGCTCGGCGCAGTGCTCGGCGACGGTGGCGGCCAGTTCCGCGGACGGGCCGCTGCCGGGCGCGGCGACGACCGCGAGCCCCAGCGACTGGCCCGAGGCGAGCGGGCAGCACGCGGCGGCGACCACGCCGGGGAGCTCGGCGGCGACGCGTTCCACCTCGCCCAGTTCGATACGGTGACCGCGGATCTTCACCTGGTCGTCGCGACGGCCGCGGTACTCCAGCGTGCCGTCGGCCCGCCGGACCACCACGTCCCCGGTGCGGTACATCCGGGCGCCGCCGCCCTGGAACGGGTCGGGCAGGAACCGGGTGGCGGTGAGGCCCGGCCGGTTGCGGTAGCCGCGGGCCACGGCGGGCCCGCCGAGGTACAGCTCCCCCTCGGTGCCGGCGGGCACCGGGAACAGATCGTCGTCCAGGACGTACGCCCGGTAGTCCGGCAGCGGTCGTCCGATGCTGCTCACGTCGTCCCCCCGCTCGCTGTCGGCCCAGGTCGCCGCGATGGTGGCCTCCGTCGGCCCGTACACGTTCAGCAGCCGGCGGCCGCGGGAGAACCGCTCGGCGAGTGCCGCCGGGCACGTCTCGCCGGCCACGACGACGACCTCGGCCTCGTCCAGCCCGCCGCCGTGGGCGGCCAGCAGGGACGGGGTGAGGGAGGCTGTGCGCAGCCCGGCCGGGAGCGGTTCGCGGTCCTCGGCGGCGGCGCGGCGCAGGCCGTCGAGGGACAGGTCCACCAGGGCGACGCCCTGGCCGTGGACGAGATAGAGCAGCGTGCACCACAGCCAGCCGTCGAAGGCGGGTGAGACGGCGTTGAGGCCGAGGCCGCCGGACGGCAGCCCGAGTCCCGCGAGCGCGCCGACGAAGGTGTCCAGGCCGCGGTAGGTGACCTCGACCCCCTTGGGCCGTCCCGTGGTTCCGGACGTGTAGATGACGTAGGCGCAGGTGTCGGGTACGGGGACGGTCACGGCGAGCGCGCCGGAGGGCTCGGGGTCCGGGCCGGCCACCGGGCCGGCCGGCTGGACCGTGCGCAGCCCGGTGACGTCGAGCCCTCCGGGCACGCCGACGGCGACCAGGACGGAGACCCGGGCGTCCCGCAGCACGGACCCCAGTCGTTCGACCGGGTGGCCGGGGTCGAGCGGCACGGCCGTGGCGCCGAGGCTCCACACGGCGAGGAGCGCGGGCACGCTCTCCCGGGACCGGCCGAGGAGCAGCCCGACGGCGCTCTCGGGCCCGACACCGGCGGAGGCCAGCGCGGCCGCGGTCCGGGAGGTGCGCGCGGTCAGTTCCGCATAGGTCAGGACGCCGTCCTCGGCCCTGACGGCGTCGTGGTCCGGCTGCTCGCGGGTCCAGCGCTCCAGCGCGGCGAACAGCGGCGGGAGGGTCTCACCCGACTGCCCGCCGACGGGCCGGGGCGCCGGTGCGGGACCGGCAGGCTGGGCCGTCATCCGTCGTTCCTCTCCTGGTCGCGGACAGCGGCCGGCGCGGTGGCGCGCAGGCGCGGGCCGACGACCTGGTTCTGGGAGCCGCCCTGGGGCAGCTGCATCGACTTGGTCTCCAGGAACGCCTCGAGTCCGGCGTTCCCGCACTCGCGGCCGATGCCGGACTGCTTGAAACCGCCGAAGGGCGCGGCCGGGTTGAACGACCCGCCGTTGACGTCGACGAGGCCGGTGCGGAACCGTCGCGCGACGCGCTCGGCCCGGTCGTCGTCGCCGGACCAGACCGCGCCGTGCAGCCCGTAACGGGTGCCGTTGACGATCCGTATCGCCTGGTCCTCGTCGTCGTACGGGATGACGCACAGCACCGGGCCGAAGATCTCCTCCTGGCCGATGGTGCTCAACGGGTCGACGTCGGCGAAGATCGTGGGCCGGACGTAGTACCCGGCGGAGAGACCGGGGGGACGGCCGGTGCCGCCGCGCACCAGGCGGGCGCCGCCCTCGGACGCGCCCCGGCGGATGTAGTCGGTCACCCGGGCATGGGCCGCGGCGGACACCAGCGGGCCGAGGTCGGTCGCGGGGTCGCGCGGGTCGCCGGTGACGTAGCCGTCCATGGCCCGACCGGCCAGCTCCACCGCCTCGTCCTGGCGGTCGCGGGGCACCAGCAGCCGGCTCCACTGCAGGCACGTCTGGCCCGTGTTGAACAGGACCTGGTCGACGGTGGCGTCGACGGCGGCCGGCAGGTCCGCGTCGTCGAGGACGAGGGAGGCGTTCTTGCCGCCGAGCTCAAGGTGGACGCGCTTGACGCCGTCGGCGCCCAGCGCTGACACCTGGCGCCCGGCGCGGGTGGACCCGGTGAGGGACACCACGTCGACGAGCGGGTGGGAGACGAGGGCGGCGCCGAGGGTGTCGCCGGTGCCCACGGCCATGTTGACGACGCCGGGCGGCAGATCGGCCTCGGCGAACACCTCCGCCAGCAGCCGGGCGTGCAGCGGCGTCAGTTCGCTGGGTTTGTGGACGACGGTGCAGCCGGCCGCGAGCGCGGGCAGCAGCTTCTGCACCGTGAGCAGCAACGGCGTGTTCCACGGCGTGATGCAGGCGGCGACGCCGGCCGCCTCGCGCACCACCAGCGAGTGGCCCACCCGCTCCTCGAACCCGTACGACGCGGCGGTCTCCACGCAGTGCCCCGCCATGCCGATGGACAGCCCGACATGGACGCGCAGGGCCACGCGGGAAGGCGCGCCCACCTCGGCCGTGATGACCTGGGCGAACCGTTCGGCGTTGTGCTCCAGGCCCTCGACCACCCGGCGCAGCAGGGCGGCCCGTTCCCGTACGGGCGTGGCGGCCCAGCCGGGGAAGGCCGCGGCGGCGGCGCGTACGGCGAGGTCGGCGTCCCGGGCGGTGCCCGCGGGCACCGTGGCCAGCGGCGCTTCGGTGCTGGGGTCGGTGACGACCAGTCGGCGGTCGGCGTCGGACGCGGTCCAGCGGCCGCCTATCCACTGGTCGTCGTAGCGGGGCGGCAATGGGCCCGGGGACGGCTCGGCCGCCGGTGCGGCGGAGCCCTGCGGCACGGTCAGCACAGTCACGGTGGGTTCCTCACTGAGTCGCTCGGTCACTGGATTCGCGCCGGCGTCGGGACGATGCCCGGAGCCGGTCCGGGGCGGGGGACGGCCCAGGCTCCGGTCGTGGGGGCGGCGGCGCCGACTGCGGCCCGGGCGTCGGGCCGGGCGCGGCGCACCGAACACGGCCGGAGTCCGGGAGGTGTCCCGTCCGGCGCGGCGGACGTCAGGGACGGCCGCGCGGTGCGCGGCGGTCCCCCGGCGGGGGCCGCCGGGGCGGGGAGCATCGCGCGCAGCAGGCGGTCGGTCTCCCGGGACGGAGCCACCGCGAGATCGTCACGGAGCCGGCGCGCGCACAGGTCGTACCAGCGGCGCACGCAGGCGTGTTCGCCGCGCCTGCCGTGCGCCGTCATCAGCGCCCGGTAGGTCTCCTCGTGGTGACGGTCGATGCCGAGGGTGCTCCGGCAGACGTCGATGAGGTCGGGGAAGTCCTCGCGCTCCGCGGCGTCGGCACGCAGCACCTCCAGGGCACGCAGCGCCAGGGAGCGCAGGTACTCGCGCTGTTCGACGACCCAGTCCGCGCTCTCACCGCGCAGGAACTCGCCCGCGTACAGCGCCACGGCGGACCGCAGCCGTTCACGGGCGAGTACGGGGTCGCCGGATGCGGCCGCCCGCAGCCCGGAGTGCACCAGCTCCTGGAAGCGGTCCACGTCCGACCAGAGCTCCGCGATGTCGAGGACGTAGCCGAAGTCGCGGTAGTGCAGCCGGATTCCCGACGGGCAGGGGCTGTCGGGGTGGGCGTCCAGGACCCGGCGCAGCGCGTGCGCGGCGACCTTCAGCGAACTGTCGCCCGCGGACCGCTCGGAGCCCGGCCACAGCGCCTCGTACAGCCGGTCGCGGGTGAGCGTCTGCCCACGGTGGATCACGAGGTACTGGAAGAGCCCGCGGGCCTTGCCTGCCCGCCAGCGCCGCACCGGGGTGCCGTTCACGGTCAGCTCGAAGTCGCCCAGGAAGCGGATGCGTACCGCCTGCCGTGCAATTCCGGTCACCGCGGTCGTCATCGCTTCCTCCCGGGGTCCGTCGTATGCCGCTCTGCCTGCGGCGAGTCTGTTCCCCCGCTCTACACGCGGCCTATACCGGCCGGATCGCGCCTCTGTAGGTCCGTCATAGAGCGGTTCTCCACTCTGGGAGCGACGGTCCGGGCCGACACCGCCGGTGGTTTCCGGCCCGGTCCGCGCCCCGGTGGTCTCCGGCCTCGATCCGCCGGACGCGGCCGGCGGACGGCCCGGCCTCCTCCTCCCGTCGGCTCCGCCTCTCCTTCCAGCTCCCCGGCTTCCGGCCGTGACTCCCGACTGACGAAATGAGGGCTGCTCCATGACCAGCACCGACACCCGATTGAAGAAGGTCGTCATCCTGGGCGGCGGCACGGCCGGCTGGATGACCGCCGCGTACCTCGGAAAGGCTCTCGAAGGCACGGTCGACATCACGGTGCTGGAAGCGCCGTCGATTCCGCGGATCGGCGTCGGTGAGGCGACGGTGCCCAATCTGCAGCGCACGTTCTTCGACTACCTCGGCATCGCCGAGGACGAGTGGATGCGGGAGTGCAACGCCAGCTTCAAGATGGCGGTGCGGTTCGTGAACTGGCGCACGGAGGGCAAGGGAGAGGCGTCGGCCCGGCAGCTCCCCGACGGCCGGCCCGACCACTTCTACCACCCGTTCGGGCTGCTCCCGGACTACGACCAGACACCGCTGTCGCACTACTGGTTCAAGCGCAAGTACGAGGGCCGCACCACGGAGCCGTTCGACTACGCCTGCTTCCGCGAGCCCCCGGTGATGGACGCGATGAAGTCGCCGCGCTGGCTCGACGGCCGCTCCGCCACGCGCTACGCCTGGCACTTCGACGCCCAGCTCGTGGCGGACTTCCTGCGCCGCTTCGCCACCGAGAAACAGGGGGTCCACCACGTCCAGGACGAGATGACGGAGGTACGGCAGGACGCGCGCGGCTACGTCACGGCGCTGCGGACCAAGAGCGGCCAGGAGCTCGCCGCCGACTTCTTCGTGGACTGCTCCGGCTTCCGCGGGCTGCTGATCAACAAGGCGATGGCCGAGCCGTTCATCGACATGAGCGACCACCTGCTGTGCGACAGCGCCGTCGCCACCGCCGTACCGCACGACGACGAGGCGGGCGGTGTGGAGCCGTACACATCGGCGATCGCGATGTCCTCCGGCTGGGCCTGGAAGATCCCGATGCTGGGCCGCTTCGGCACAGGCTACGTCTACTCCAGCGCGTTCACCGAGAAGGACGAGGCCACCGCCGAGTTCGCGGCCATGTGGGGCCTCGACCCGGAGAAGACGGCGTTCAACCACATCCGGTTCCGGGTCGGCCGCAACCGCCGGGCGTGGGTGAAGAACGTGGTCAGCATCGGCCTGTCGTCCTGCTTCCTGGAGCCGCTGGAGTCGACCGGCATCTACTTCATCACCGCGGCGATCTACCAGCTGGCCAAGCACTTCCCGGACAAGACCTTCAACGAGGGCCTGATCGACAGCTTCAACCACGAGATCGAGGTGATGTTCGACGACACCCGCGACTTCATCCAGGCGCACTTCTTCTACGCGCCGCGCAACGACACCCCTTTCTGGCAGGCCAACAAGGAGCTGACCCTCCCCGACAACATCCAGAAGAAGATCTCCGCGTACCGGGCCGGGCTGCCCATCAACTCGCCGATCACCGACGAGTCGACGTACTACGGCAACTTCGAGGCCGAGTTCCGGAACTTCTGGACCAACGGCAGCTACTACTGCATCTTCGCGGGCATGGGCCTGGAGCCGGACGCCCCCCTGCCGGCGCTGGCGTACAAGCCCGAGTCGGTGGCGGCCGCGGAGCCGCTGTTCGAGACGGTCAAGCGCCAGCAGCGGAATCTGCTGGAGACGCTGCCCAGCGCCTACGAGTATCTGAAGCAACTGCACGCGTAGGCCGCACGGGGCGGGGCCGCGCGGGACGGTGGCCGCCCGGGGCGGGGCCACGCGCCTCCGCCCCGCCCCGGCCGGCCGGTTGCGGGCCTCCCCGGCGGCAGCACATGAGCGCGGGCCGGGCGCCGCCCCCGCCCCCCGGGGCCCCGGACCTGCCGCCGCTCCCACGGCCCGGCACCGGCGCGATCCGCCGTGTGCCGGGCCTCACTGCTTCGTCACCACAGGGAGTCAGACATGCCCAACTCCGCTCCGCTCCCCCAGGACAGAACGGGTAGCGACGACCACGAGGGGACGCCGGCGGCCGAGTGCGCCGCCGCCGTCCACCGGGAGGCGGACCTCCGCCCGTTCATGGCCGCCTTCCCCTCCGGGGTGTCGGTGGTCACCACGCTCGACGCGGACGCCGTGCCACGCGGCCTGACGTGCAGTTCGCTGGCGAGCGTCGCGCTGGCCCCGCCGACTCTGGTGGTGTGCATACGGACGGCCAGCCCCACCCTGCGGGCCCTGCTCGACCAGGGGCTGTTCGCCCTCAATCTGCTGCACGAGCGGGCCAGGGCGACCTCGGACCTCTTCGCCTCCGGGGCGCCCGACCGCTTCGACCGCACCGAGTGGCGGCTGCCGCTCGGCGCGAGCGGACCGCACCTGACCGCGGCCGCCCACGCCATCGCCGACTGCCGGGTCGTGAAGACCGTCTCGTTCGGCGACCACACGGCCGTCTTCGCGGAGGCGGACCGCGTGACGGTGCGCCCCACGGCGCACCCGCTCCTGTACGGCCTGCGCCGTTACGCGGGATGGTCCGACGCCGCGTCGGCACCGCAGCCGGCGGCGGCACCGCCCCCGCCCCCGGCGCTGCCGTCCGAAGGAGCCGCCGGTGTCCGCCGCTGACCCTATGCCGGCGCTGCTGGTCGCCGTGCCGGTGGTGATCCTCGCCTGTCAGGCGGGCGCGACGCTCCTCAGACGCCTCGGCCAGCCGCCGGTGATCGGCGAGATCGCCATGGGAATCATGCTCGGCCCCTCGCTGCTTGGCCAACTGTGGCCCGAGGCGCAGCACTGGCTGTTCCCGGCGGCGGTCCTGCCGTACACCTCGGTCCTGGGCCAGCTCGGCCTGCTCGCCTTCATGTTCCTCGTCGGTCTGGAACTGGACCTGGGCGCGCTGCGCGGAAGGTCCCGGACCGCGATGGCCGTCAGTCAGGCGGGGATGCTGGTTCCCCTCGGGCTCGGCGCGCTGCTGGCCCTCGCCATGTACGGGCAGCTGGCGCCGGACGGGGTCGGGCAGGGGCCCTTCACCCTGTTCGTCGCGGTGGCCATGAGTGTCACGGCGTTCCCCGTACTGGCCCGGATCCTGGTGGACCGTGGCCTGTACGGGACACCGGTCGGCGCGCTGGCGATGGCGTGCGCGGCGGTCGACGACGTGGCCGCGTGGTGCCTGCTGGCGCTGGTGGTGGCCCTCGCCACGGCGGGGTCCCCGCTCGACGCCGCGACGACGGCCGGGCTCACCGTGTGCTTCGGCCTCGCCATGGTGCTGGTGGTCCGTCCGCTGCTCGCGCGGTGGGCGGCTGCCCGGGCGGACCGGGCGAACGAAGGGGTGATCCTGGTCCTGCTTTTCAGCGGGCTGAGCCTGTCCGCGCTGGTGACGGACCTGATCGGGGCGCACACACTGTTCGGCGCCTTCCTGTTCGGCGTGGCCGCTCCGCGCGGCCACCGCCGTATCGAGGCTTCGGCCACCCGGTTCCGCGCCGTGGCGGTCCCCCTGCTGCTGCCGCTGTTCTTCGTGCACACGGGCCTGCGCACGGAGGTCGGGACGCTGGCCGCCGACCCGGTGCAGTGGCTGTGGGCGGGGGCGGTGCTGGCGGTCGCGGTGCTCGGCAAGTGGGGCGGAGCGGCAGGAGCGGCCCGCGCCTGCGGCCACTCCTGGCGGGAGGCCATGTCGGTCGGAGCGCTGATGAACTGCCGGGGCCTGACCGAGCTGGTGGTGCTGAACATCGGCCTGGAGCTCGGCGTCATCGGACCGGAGCTGTTCACCATGCTGGTCCTGGTGGCTCTGATCACCACCGCGGTCACCTCGCCGGCCGTCAGTCACTTCCACCGCCACCGGCCACCACCGCCCCCGGCCCCGGCGACGGCCCCGGCACCCGCACCGGCACCCGCACCGGCGACGGCCCCGGCGACGGCCCCGGCGACGACGGCCTCGTCCCCGACCTGAGACGGCCGACCGCCGCCCGGCCCAGGTCAGGAGCCATTGCCGCCGGCCACAGAAGGAAACGGCACCGGCCTCGACGGCCGCGGGACGTGGGGTGCCAGGAGAGGCCGTTGTCGTGCGGGGCCGCACCCCGGCGGCGTCCACGGTCGCGTACGCGCATGGGGTCCGGTGGGCGGACGCGCCGACCCGAGAGGGTCATGCGGTGTTCACGATGTCGTTCTGATCGCTTCGCAGGGCTCCCTTAGCGTCCAGGCGTCCACAGCCCTACTAAGGAGTAACGTGAGCGCCTTCGCTCTCAGCGCCCTGACCGCACTCGCCACCGCGTTCGCTCTGTCGACCGGCCCCGCGGTCCCCGTGAGCCTCCCGGCCACGGTCGAGACTCCCGCGGTGTACGACGACGAGGCGGGCGGCAACGCCGACGCCGACGACCCGGCTGTGTGGGTCGACCCCGAGAACCCCGGCCGCAGCATCGTCATCGGCACCCTGAAGGAGGCCGGCCTCGACGTCTACGGTCTCGACGGCCGCCGCCTGCAGCACATAGCCGCCCCGGAGGCACCGGGCCGGGACGCCAAGCCCGGCCGCTACAACAACGTCGACATCGTCTACGGGTTCGAACTGGACGGCGAAGAGACGGACCTGGCCCTCGTCAGCGACCGGGGCCGCGACCGCATCCGCGCCTTCGCCATCGACCCGGACGCCGTCGCGGCAGGCAGGCCGCCGCTGAAGGACGTCACCGCCCCCGACGTCGCCCCGGTGTTCGCCGCCGATGAGGCCGAGGTGGACGACCAGCGCACCGCCTACGGCCTGAGCGCCTTCAGCGACGATGACGACGCCTACGTGGTGGTGTCGCAGCGCGAGGAGACACGCCTGCGCCTCCTCAAACTCAAGGACGAGGACGGGCTCGTCGGCTACGAGGCCGAGGACACCCTCGACCTGCCCGGCACCTTCACTCTGCCCGACGGCACCGACTGGACGCCGTGCGCCGACCCCGGTGAGCGCCCGCAGGTCGAGGGCATGGCCGTCGACCAGGAGGAGCGCGTCCTCTACGCCGCCCAGGAGAGCGTGGGCCTGTGGCGCATCGAGCTCGACGACGAGGAGTTCGAGAAGCCGGAGCTCCTCGACCGCGTCCGTGAGTACGGTACCCCCTGGACGTACGACCCCGCGGAAGAGGAGTGCGTCCTCGACACGGACAACGACCCCGGGTTCGGCGGCGAGCACCTGAGCGCCGACGCGGAGGGCGTCACGATCTACCACGCCGAGGACGGCACCGGATACGTTCTCGCCTCCAGCCAGGGTGACGACACCTTCGCCGTGTACGAGCGGAACGGCCACAACGACTTCGTGGGTTCCTTCCGCGTGGGCGACGGCGCCACCGACGGCGTGCAGCACTCCGACGGCTCCATGGTGGTCAACGTCCCCCTGGGCCGGTCCTTCCCCAAGGGCCTGCTGATCACCCATGACGGCGAGGCCACCCCGGCCGACGGCGACCGGGAAGGCACCAACTTCAAATTCGTCCGCTGGGACGCCGTCGCCGGCGCGTTCCCCGAGCCGCTGACGATCGACACCGAGTCGTTCGACCCTCGCGACGTGCACTGGCGACCGAACCGAACCACCGATCCGGCCGCACCGGTGGCCGGATCGGCCCGGTCGCACCGAGCACCCGTCGTCCGGTCGTGACCGGGACCGGGGGCGCGTTGCGGCTACCGCGAGCCCGAGTGGTGCCGCTGGCTGCTCCTCAGTCGGCGGGCCGAGGAGATCTTCAGGGAGAACACCCGGCATGCTGCCGGCTCGCTCCCTGGAGCGGTACGCCCGCCCCGGCGTCGACGCGGTCGCCTCGGTGTCGACGCGGTCGCCCGGCCCGTGGCCCAGCGCGACCATCCACCCGCCGACGGGGCCGAGCCAGGCCCCCGGCCGGGGCCTTGTCCAGGGTCTTGACCATCCCCACCGGGAGGCTGCAAGCCGATGCCGGGGGCGGTGGCCAGGGTGCACTGCCATGGACGCTGCTGATCTTGACTACCGGACCCGGACCTTGTCCGGCTGCCTTGTCCGTCGGGGTACCGGGCCGGGCGAGCTGCGCCGAGATCCCCAGCAGCGAACAGGCGGAGGAGAACGTGTCGGAGACGAACACCTTGCCTTGGTCGATCACGATGGTGTCCGGGACGATGACCGGCTCGGCCGCTGTCGTCCAACCCGGTCGACGCCGCCGGCGTCGCCCCGCAAGGGCCTGTGCAGGAGGCCACTTGGACAGGGAAAACGCAACTTCGACATGGCCCGCAGAGGCAGCTACCTTCACCTGGTCTTCGGCGGTTGCCCACGGTCGCACAGGGGTTTCTTCAGGCTGAGCCACCCGCAACGGGATGAGTTGGTCACGCCCCACGAATCCTCGCCCCCATGCGTCGTAAGCCACCGAACCGGGTCCCCATCAGGCACCCCCAACCAGGGAGAGACGCATGACCCATCTTGCTCTGTACACATTCGGCGTCCTGAAGTCACCTCTCGCCGATCCCGCACCTCTCACGAGCGAGTTCTACGACATCGGTGAGGCCGTCTACCGGACGTTCAGTCAGCACCCCGGATACCTCGCGCGTGCTGAAGCGGAAGACGGCGACCGGGGCGCGCTCTTCGAGGCGGACTGGGGTGCATGGGGAGAGTTCGTCGTACCGACCTGGTACGGCAAGGGCCATACCCTGGAAACCACCGCCCTGGCCGCGACCCTCTCACTCTGGACCGACCTGCGCCCCGCCTTCGACGCCGTCTACACCGGTCTGCACCGTGAGGCGCTGAACAGGCGTTACGACTGGTTCGAGAGGACAGGGCACCCGAATTACGTGTTCTGGTGGGTCTCCGACGGCGTGATACCCACCTGGCAGGACGGGGTTTCCAGGCTGGAGCACCTCCACGACCACGGCTCCGCGCCGCACGCCTTCACCTTCCACCACTCGTTCGCCCCGGACGGAACTCCGACCAGGATCAAAGGCATCGGGCCGAAGAGCGACCAGGTTCGCTGAAAAGGAAGCCTGAACGACTGGGTTCGCTGTCAAACTCCTCGATTGAATGACGGCGAACATCGCTCAGTCTTCGAGCAGCGTCCGGACTTCGGTCAGGCCTCCGGCTCCCCGCCCTGCCACACCCGCGCTCCTCCGCACCAAGCCGTGATCACTCGTTCAGCTCAGTACGCCGCGACCGCGCACGCCACAGCCGTAACCACCCGCGCGCCGCTGCCGACCCGCCGGGAGTACGAACACCGGCGCTCCCGACACCGGCGTCTCGACCTGCTCTTGGGGCACAACAATCATGCGAGCAGCGCGTGGCGTCGTGTTCCCTGACGCCACTCGGGTGAGCATGTACGGACCCAGCCCTCTTCCCGCACCGAGGCGATGCGATGTCCGACCGCGCCGACCACGTCCACCCCGAGAGCGTCGCACCAAGGTGGGCCTCGCGGCACCGGCCGCCGGAGCAGTCACTGTTCAGCGGCATCTACGGACTGGTGCTGGCCAGCGCCCTGGTGGCCGCGCTGGACGCGACGGGCGAGAAAGCCGATCCCGGTCTGGACGCGCTGTGGGTCCTGCTCACCGCGATGGCGTCGGGCGCTGCCCATGGATACGCGCGCGTCATCGCCCAGCGGGCGTCCGTCGACAGGGCAGCCATCACAAGCAGAGGGCGGTTGGTGCTCGCCGAGTGGCCACTGGTCGCAGCCGTGCTGCCCACGGTGGGGATACTGCTTGCCGCGGTAGCCGGGTGGTGGGCAGAGACCACGGCTGTGGACGCGGCCCTGCTGTTCAACACCGTCGCCTTGTTCGGCTGGGGCGCCTGGGCCGCCCGCGCCGCCGGGCACGGATGGCTTTCCTCGTGCCGGGCAGGGTTCCTCGACATGCTGATCGGCTTGATGATCATTGTCGCGAATGCCCTGATCAAGTAGGCAGGCGATCGGGTGCCATGCCGGCGAGAAGGGCCGCGAGTCCTTGATCCATGGGCACCCTCCCCTTTCCCGCCACTGCCGTCGTCGACAACCTGCGTCGCCTCGTCTTCACCCCGGACCGCGGATCGGAGGAGCGCGACGCCTCCCGGGCCTTCGGTGGTGGCGAGGGCGAGGACGGCACTGCGGGTGGCGTCCCACCACAGGGGTTCGGAGCGGTGGCGGGCAGGTGTACGGCGGGGCGGCGGGCGCGGCGGCGCTTGGCGTTCTTCGAAGTGGCCTGTGATCCACGTTCGCCAGTTCCAAGTGGGTCATACGGCCGTATCACGGAGCCGAGTTGAGAATCACGCACGCGGACAGCGAGGAAACGTGGGACCGCCTACGAACGCGAGTCCTATGGCGACGGAGGCCCCGCAGGCAGGCAGAGCGTGGGCCCCCTGCGAGACGCGGGTGCGGCAACCGACATTGTCCGGCTCCACGACCGCAGTGCGCGAACTCGAGGTCATGCGAAACGCGGGACAGTGATTCGCTCGCCCTGGTCCAACGATCAGCCGGTGCCCCGCCCCTGTGCCGACGCCACGGCCGCGCGCCTTGAGGACACCTCGTCGCCTCGGTCTCCGGGGGACCGCTTGTCGAGAACTTCGACGAAGGCCGAGGCAACGAGTGCGACAGCGCGGTCGCCCTCGTGGGCCAGTTGGCGCAAGACCTCCTGCGCGGTGGTCCCCGACAGCTCGACCAGGGCCTGGGTCAGTCGGATTCGCGTCGCGGAGTCCGCGGTGGGCGCTGCGAGTTCGTCGACCAGTGCGGTCATGATCCGGTCCGCGCACCCGGGGTCCCGGGACAGCGTTCCCAGGACCTCCGCCGCGTCGACGTCGTTGGAGCCCTCGACCACCATGCCGACAAGTGTCGGCACAGCCGCGGTCACGCCACGACTGCCCAACGCCAGAGCGGCGTGCCTGCGCACCGTCTTGTCCGGGTCCCCGAGCGCGTCTTCGAGCACCGCGGTCGCCCCCGGGGCCTCGGACATCTCGGCGATCGCCAGCACCGCGCGCCGCCGGATGTCGGCGTCCTCCGAGTGCGCGCCGGCGGCCAGTGTCGCCAGGCCGTCGCCGCTCGACCGGGCGAGCGCCCAGCGCAGGGCGCCCGCGACGTTGGGGTCGGATTCGGCCAGGACCGCCCCGGCCAGCAACTCGGCGGGAATCGACACTCCCTCCGGGCGGGCCAGGACGGCCTGCTGCCTGCGCGCGGCGCTGGTCGAGTTGAGCCCCTGTATGAGCTCCACGAGGCGCAGGACGTCCTGCCAGCCGGTGGGCGCCGACGCATCGATCGCGCGGAGCCGTTCGAGCAGCTCCTCTTCTCGCTCCAAGCGGTCTTCCGTCCACCGGATGAGGTCACTGACCAAGGCGGACGGCGTGAAGGCCGGGTCCTCCAGCGCGCGCCCGATCTGCCTGAGCGAGAGCCCGAGGGACCGCAG
The DNA here is from genome assembly GCF_008271805.1 of Streptomyces sp. TRM49041. Lineage (GTDB taxonomy): Bacteria > Actinomycetota > Actinomycetes > Streptomycetales > Streptomycetaceae > Streptomyces. The sequence goes on along the minus strand of NZ_VSRY01000158.1, from coordinate 59,120 downwards.
GCTCTCCACATGGAAGATCCTGCGGACGTCCTCGGCGGAGTACTCGCGGTAGCCGCCGACGGTGCGGCCGGTCGGCCGCACCAGCCCAAGGGCGTCGTAGTGCCGGAGCATCCGGGGGCTCACCCCCGAGTGGCGGGCCACCTCGCCGATCAGCACTCCGCGGTCTCCGCAGCCTTCGCGGCCATGGCAACCTCCGTGGGCTCAGTGGTCTCCGTGGGCTCGGCGGCCGCCGCGGCGCCGGTGGTCTCCGCGGCGCCGGTGGCCTCCCTGGACTCGGCGACTCCCGACGCAACCGCGGCGGAGGCAGCGGCTCGTTCGGGGCCGAGTGTGACGACTCGCTTCACCTCGTGGATGGCCGCGTCGAAACCGGCCTCCGGGTTCTGCCGGAGCAGCTCTGTGGCAAGAGCGTGCGCGGCCACCGCCGGGTCAGGGTTCGCCGCGGCTCTCTCCAGGGCGGGCTCGGTCACCTCACCGAGGTCGACGAGGGCCCGGCTCAGGCTCAGCTGCAGATCGCGGTCGCCGCGGCCGAGCTGCGCGACCAGTTCATCGGCCAAGTCCTTCTTCTCGTCCTCCGGTACGAGGACGACCGCGACGCGCCACGCGGTCCGCGCGACCTCGTCGTCGGCGTCGCGCAGCATGTCGCGCGTGATCCAGGCCCACGCGCTCCTGTCGCCGATCTTGGAGAGCGTGTGCAACGCCTGGCTGCGGGCCTGAGCGCGCTCAGAGTCGAGTTCCTGGCGAATCCGGGGCAGGGTGATCTCCGACGAGAGGCGGGTCAGCGCCCAGGACAGCATGTCTCGTACGAAGAACTCCGGCTCGACCGCGCACCGCTCGACGAGCGTCTCCAGGAAGCCGGGGTCGGGGTTCGAGCCGACCGCCAGGGCCGCCTGAAGCCGGACCGACGAGTCCTTGGCTCTCAGGGCGTTGGCCACGCGGGTGTTCTGCGGGTCTCCGTCTGTCGTCTTGATCGGGACCACCTCCTGCGCCCAGGGCACACCTTATCAACGTGTCAAGGTCAAGCCCGCGACCGGAGATTCGGAGAATCCGCTGGTCACGAGCGCGGCCCGGTCCGCGCCATCCGGTGAGTGTCATGGTCCGGCCACTCGGGGATCGGCCGGAGGAAGAGGAGAAGCGCGAACACGAGGGGGAGGAAGGGGCCGCCCGTACCCGCAAGTCGAAGTCGGCGACGTCGCCGACCGGTCAGGCGCCCTGGGGCGGCGGCCGGCGCCGCCGGCGTTCCCGCAGGGCACCCGGCCCGGCATACAGCTACATGTTCGTGGAGCATCCAGCGGTCACACCCTGCCTGACGGGTCCGCACGGATCGTGGCGCCCGGCCGGTCACGGACGCAGGACGACCAGGGCGGTGTCGTCGTCAAGAGAGCGCTCCCAAGACCGGAGGGCGGACGGTACGTCAGGCAGGGTCTTGGCTGACGAGCTTGGGGCCACAGCCTCACCGCGCCGTCCGCGCCGCCCAGCGGAGCCGGGACCCGCACAGCAGATCGGATCCGACACCTCGACGCCGCAGAGGCGAATGCGCGGCTTCCGGTCCTCGCCCGCGACGGTTTGCCCCCCATGCGACAGGGCGATACGGGCGCGACGAATCCCCGGCACCCGGATGTCATGCGTGTGCCGACGCACACAGAACCCGCAGCGTCACCCCGGGACGACAGCGGCCCGCACGCGACAGAGACCTCGGCTCCCTTCGGAGAACCGCACGGGTTTTGGCGTGAAGTGTTGACCGCTCACCGTCACGACCCTACGTTGTCCGCTACTTGAGAGCGCTCTCAGGAAGGGTGTGTATGAGATCCCGCAGATATGTGGCCTCGCTGTGCACAGCGGTCCTGGCCGCCACGACGCTGACCGCGACCGTCGGTACCGGTGTCGCCTCCGCCGCCACCATCGAGGTGGGCAAGGGGAGTTACAGCGACGTCCGTCCCCCCGGCAGACAAGGCCCGTCGAACAGCGGCGGCCAGGCGGTCAGGCCGAAGGTCACACCGGCCATGGCGGACAAGCCCGTGCCGACCAACGACTGGTGGTCCTCGCTGGTCTTCCAGCGGTTCGCCGGCAACCCGTGGTCGGAGAACATGTACGGGCACCCGCTCACCTACAAGGCGGTGTCCGGTGGCCTGGAGGTCGGCTACCCGACCTCCCATCAGATCGTGGGCGGCGGACGCCAGTACGAGTTCCCGCACAAGGCCGACCTGACCCTCGGCCTCGCGGGCCTCAACTCCCCCGACGCCAAGGCGGACGGGTGGAGCGACTGGACCGTAACCCCGTACTGGAAGGACGGTGCGCGCACCCTGCGCGCCACCATCGGCCACGGCCTTCCGTACGTGTACGCGGAAGGCACCGGCGGCGCGGCGCGGATCAGCGCGGCGTCCCCGCCGAAGGTCTTCGCCGACCAGGGAAACGTCCTGGGTGTCACCATCTCGGGCCACCATTACGCGCTGTTCGCCCCGAGCAGCAGCGACTGGACCGTATCCGGCAGCGAGATCCGGGCGGACCTGGGCTCCGACGACTACTTCTCCCTGGCGGTCCTTCCCGGCAAGGAAGCGCTCGCCGACTACAAGAAGTACGCCTTCAGCTTCGTGACCGGCTCCACGGTGGAGTGGGACTACCGGGAGGGCGACGGGGAGGTCAAGGCGACCTACTCGCTGACCACCGAGGCGAAGGAGGGCACCGAGACCGGCACCCTCCAGGCGCTCTACCGCCACCAGTGGCTGCACACCTCCGACCCGCTGACCGACTACCGCTACGTCTCGTCGCGCGGTGAGATGAAGGTCCGCGAGGGCCTCTCGTTCACCACCACGCAGAAGGTGAACGGCGTCCTGCCGGGCCTGCCGAGCGCCCCGGGCGTCGACAAGGCCAGGCTCAAGGCGTACATCGACGACGTACTCACGCAGGGTGACCCGTTCAGCGGCGCCATCGACACCTACTGGACCGGCAAGGCCCTGGGCAAGCTCGCCCAGCTCGTCCCGATCGCCGACCAGATCGGCGAGACGGCCGACCGCGACAAGCTCATCCGGCTCATCAAGGACCGGATGGAGGAGTGGTTCACCGCCGGCGGTCCGTCGGAGTTCTCCTACGACAAGGACTGGCGCACCCTCATCGGCTACCCCGCCTCGTACGGCAGCGACCAGGAGCTCAACGACCACCACTTCCACTACTCGTACTACGTGATGGCCGCCGCCGTCGTGGCGCAGTACGACCCGCGGTGGGCAGCCGACTCCGAGTGGGGCGGCATGGTCAAGGAGCTCGTCAAGGACGCCGCCAACCCGGCCAGGGACGACAACAAGTACCCGTTCCTGCGCGGTTTCGACGTCTACGCCGGTCACAGCTGGGCCGCAGGCCACTCCGCGTTCGCCGCGGGCAACAACCAGGAGTCGTCCTCGGAGTCGATCAACCTCAGCGCCGGCCTGATCATGTGGGGCTCGGCCATGGGTGACAAGGCGCTGCGCGACCAGGGCGTCTACATGATGACGACCGAGTCGGAGTCGATCGCGCAGTACTGGTTCGACGCCGACCAGCAGGTCTACCCCGATGACTTCGCCCACGACATCGTGGGCATGGTCTGGAGCAGCGGCGGTGCCTACGCCACCTGGTGGACCGCCAACCCCGAGGAGATCCACGGCATCAACTTCCTGCCCGTCACGGGTGGTTCGCTGCACCTGGCCCGGGAGAAGGACATGCTCCGCCGCAGCGTCGCCGAGATGGAGAAGGAGAACGGCGGCCCGGCCGTCGAGTGGCGGGACATCTTCTGGGAGGTCCAGGCGCTGTACGACCCGGCCGGGGCCATGCGGTTCTGGGATCAGTGGAACGGCGGCTACGTCCCCGAGGCCGGCGAGACCAAGGCCCACACCTACCACTGGGTCGCCACGATGAACTCCATCGGTGCCCCGGACATGACCGTCGCGGCCAACATGCCGACGGCCGTCGCCTTCGACAAGAACGGCACCAGGACGTACGCCGCGCACAACTACGGAACCGAGGAGTGCTCGGTCGTCTTCTCCGACGGCGGCGTGCTGAACGTCCCGGCGAAGTCCACCGCGTCCGGAGCGGGCGACGACGCGCGGCTCGCGACCCTCTGCGGCGCGCCGGGCGGTGGCGGCGGCGAGGAACCGCCGCCGGCCGACGAGAAGCCCGGCGCGCCCGGCACCCCGGTCGCCGGCGACGTCACCGACACCTCCGTCGAGCTGACCTGGGACGCCGCGACCGATGACAAGGGCGTCAAGAACTACGACGTCTTCCGCGGCGGCACCAAGGTCGCGACCGTCATCGGCACCACGCACACCGACACCGGCCTGACGCCCGGCACCGAGTACACCTACAGCGTCAAGGCCCGTGACACCGCCGACCAGGTCGGCCCGGCCGGCGGTACCGTGAGCGTCACCACCACCGGCACCCCGCCCCCGCCGTACGTCGAGGCCGACACCTTCTACCCGCAGCCGGGAGGTGGGCTCGCCACCACGGCGTCCTCGGCCTCCTCGGCCGACACCATCCCCTCCGCCGACGGCGCCAACCACGACGGCACCCCGCACCAGCCGCTGGTCTACGAGGTGAGGAACGTCAAGGGCACCCTGAAGCCGGGCTCCGCCACGGCTTTCACCTTCGCCGTGGACGCCGGGCCGTCCGTCGGACACGGCCAGCAGGCCCGGGTGTCGTACGACCTGACCGGCGACGGTACGTTCGACCGCGTCGAGACGTTCCGCTACTTCGCCACCGACCCGATCCCAGGCTGGGAGGAGTACTCCTCGGCCCGCCAGGGGCCGCACTCCGCCTCGGGCACCCTGGGCGACCTGAACGGCGGCACCGTCCGGGTCGAGGTCTGGAGCGCGATCGGCAACGGCCCGTCCGCCCTCCAGGTCGGCTCCGGCTCCGTCCTGACCGTCCCGTTCGCCTGATCAAGAGCTCGGCACCGGCCCCGGCCACGACGCGCCGCCGGACGGATCGACCGCTCAGCGACCTTCGACAACCGATGACCGGTGACTTCGGGCCCCGGGCCGGGAGGTCCCCTCTCCGGCACCGGGGCCCGCCATGTGGATTCGAGCCCCCACACACCTACCGTCCGGCCCCGAGACGGAGCCGGACGGTCCCTGCCGCCGGTCCGGCTGTCACGATGGGATGGAGAGGAGGCCGCCCCAGTGGACGCCGCACGGACCGAGGTGCGCCATGAACCACACCGCAGCACGGCTGCGCCGCCTGACCGCGGCGGTCGTGACCACTCGCCTCGAACCGGTACTCCTGGTCGTCACGGTGGCGGCCCTGACCGGCGGCGGTATCGCCTGGCTGGCCGGTGCCCGCGGCCTCGCGGACCTGTTCTGGGCTCTGGGCACGGTCTCCGCTGTCGTCCCCGCGGTGGGGTGGGTGCTGGCCGCGCTGCGGCGCGGGCAGGCGGGTGTGGATCTGATCGCCGTACTCGCGCTCGGCGGAACCCTGGCCGTGGGCGAGTACCTGGCCGGCGCCCTGATCGCCCTGATGCTCGCCACCGGCCGCACCCTGGAAGCGGCCGCCCGGCGGCGGGCCTCTCACGACCTTCGTGCCCTGCTGGAACACGCGCCGCGCTCGGCGCGCCTCCGCACGGACGCCGGGGTGGCCACGGTGCCCCTGGGCGAGGTCACCGTGGGCGACCTGCTCGTCGTCGGCTCCGGCGAGGTCGTTCCCGTCGACGGCCGTGTGGAGAGCGCCGCCGCCGTCCTGGACGAGTCGGTACTCACCGGTAAACCCTGCAGGTCGAACGGCCCCGGGGCGAGACGGTACGCAGCGGCGTGGTCAACGCCGGTGGCGCCTTCGAACTGCGCGCCACCGCCACCGAGCAGGACAGCACATACGCCGGGATCGTACGGCTGGCCCAGCAGGCCGGGGGCGAGTCCGCGCCTGTGGTGCGGCTGGCCGACCGGTACGCGGCCTGGTTCCTCCCGCTGTCCCTCCTGGTGGCGGGTCTGGCCTGGCTGATCAGCGGCAGCGCGGTACGCGCGGTCGCCGTCCTGGTCGTCGCCACGCCCTGCCCTCTGCTGCTGGCCGCACCGGTCGCCATCGTCTCCGGCCTGTCCCGGGCCTCCCGCCTCGGCGTGGTCATCCGCGACGGCGGTGCTCTGGAGAACCTCGGTCACGCCCGCACCCTCCTGCTCGACAAGACCGGCACCCTCACCCGCGGCCGCCCCCGTGTCCTCGACGTCACCGCCGCCCCCGACGTCAAACCGTCAGAGGTGCTCCGCCTGGCCGCCTCGTTGGACCAGTACTCGCCGCACGTCCTGGCCCGGGCCATCGTCGACACGGCCCGGGAACGCAACCTGGATCTCTCCGTCCCGACGGACGTCACCGAGGAACCCGGACGGGGCGCCACCGGCACCGTGGACGGGCACCGGGTCTCCATCGGCCGCCTCGGTCCCGACAGCGCACGGCCCGCGTGGGCCAAGGCGGTCGACAACCGAGCGCTCCTCGACGGCGCCGCCGTCGCCTGGCTCACCGTCGACGGACACCTCGCCGGTGCGATCCTGTTGCGCGACCCCCTGCGTCACGACGCCCCGCGCACCCTGCGCCACCTGCGCGCGGCAGGTTTCCGACGGCTGCTGATGCTCACCGGCGACCGCGCCGCACCCGCGCACGAAGTCGCCGCCGTCCTCGGTCTCGACGACGTACGCGCCGAGCTGAGCCCGGCCGACAAGGTCACCGCCGTGCGCGCCGAGCGCGAGCGCGCGGTCACCGTCATGGTCGGCGACGGCGTCAACGACACCCCCGCCCTCGCCGCCGCGGACATCGGCGTCGCCATGGGCGCCCGCGGCTCCACCGCGTCCTCGGAAGCTGCCGACATCGTCCTGACCACCGACCGCGTGGACCGCCTCGCCGACGCCGTCACCATCGCCCAGCGCGCCCGCCGCATCGCCGTACAGAGCGCGCTCGGGGGCATGCTCATGTCCCTGGCCGCCATGGCGGCGGCCGCCGTCGGCCTGCTCCCGCCCGCCGCCGGCGCACTGCTCCAGGAGGGCATCGACGTCGCCGTCATCCTCAACGCCCTTCGCGCCCTGCGCGTCGACCAGGCCGTAAGCCCGGCCCTCACGCCCGCCGCCGAAAGTCTCATCCACCGCTTCGCCGCCGAACACGACGACCTCCAGGACGTCCTCGACTCCGTACGCGACGCCGCCGACCGTCTCTCCGACACCCCCGGCCCGGCGGCCCTGGCCGCCGTGGAAGAAACCCACAGGCTGCTGTCCCGCCCGGCATGTCGCGGCTACCGTCCAGGGCCACGTTCACCCCGAGGCCACCCGTAGGGGCGAGAGCGCCTGAGTCGACCGTGGCCCGTCAGCTCGGGAGCTGCGTCGGCATCTCTCCAGGTCACGGTCAGATGCCCAGGACCCGGCCACGCGACGACAGTGCCGGCGTACGCAACGCCCCTCAGGGGCGCCCGTGCCCGTCGTCAAGCTCCTCACCGATCCGCACCTGGCGAGCGGCGCGTTGCCGGCCGCGACGCGGGTACTGCCCGGCGCCGTCGGCGACGCGCCGGCTCGCGCCGAGGCCGCGTACGCCGAGGCGGGCAGCCGGCTGCCGCCGGAGTACGAGGCGTTCGTACGGCTGGCGCAGAACCTCTCTCCCAGGACCCTGGCGGACGAAGCCTCGGTCGCAGCATGGCTGGACCTGTTCGAGATCGCCGCGCTCAGCGGAACCTCCGCCGCGCACCGCCCGTGCCCGCCTGCCCCGAACCGGCCCGCCGCGTACGCGCGGATCACCACGCACCCGCTGGTAGTGGGCTTCGCCGACGACGTGCCGGCCCCCGCCCACCTGGGCCGCGAGGTGGCTGCGGCGGTCCCCGGCGCCCACTGCACAGGCCGGCGGACACCGGCCACCTCGGTTTGGTCCCGTGTCCACTGAGTCCCTTGCCGAGGCCCCCGCCCCGGTCGAAGTGGTGTACGTCGGCCAGGAGCCGCCCGAGTCCTGGGACGCGTCCGTGTACCCGTGCGGGCCCACGAGCGGGCCGTCCCGCTGGTGGTGTGGCGCTCCGAGCCCTTCCAGAGGTGGTACGCCGCCCGCCGGGCGGCGGGCAGCCGGCTGCTGGACGCGCGCGTGGAGTGGTACGAGCGGGCCGCCGCCCCGGACGGAGTCCCTGCCTGGCTGCTGACCGTCACGGTCGCGCCGGGCGACGGGGCCGGTCCCTCCCTGTGCCGCCTGCTGTCTGCTCAGGGGCAGTGCATGCTCATGTAGAGCGCCTGCTCGCCCTCCGAGGCCGTCCCCTCGTAGAGGGCGGTGTCCAGCCCGCAGAAGGCGAAGCCCATCCGCCGGTACGCGTGGATCGCCGGCGCGTTGACGTTGGTGACCTCAAGCCAGATGTGCCCGGCACCCCGCTCTCGGGCGAACTCCACCGCGAGCCCCATCAGCGCGCGGCCGAGCCCCCGTCCCCGGTGCTCCGGGGCGATCTCGATGTCCTCGATGGTCAGCCGACGGTTCCAGCCGGAGTACGAGACAGCGACGAACCCGGCCAGGTCGCCTGCGATCCCGTGGGCGACGAAGGTACGGGAGTCAGGGTCGTCCCCGTCGTCCCCGTCGTCGCCGTCCGACTCGTCGTCGGGGAACACCTTGGTCAGGGGCGGGTCCACGGAGATCTCCCGCAGCGCGAACCCGTCCTCGCCGGCGGTCACCTGGAAGACGGTGTCGGTGGTGAAGGAACCGTCCAGGGCTTTGACGGCCTCGAAGTCCTCGGGAACGGCGGTGCGGTACCGGTAGGCCGTGTCGTCAACAGTGGTCATGGCACGACGCTACGACCGCTCCGACCACGGCAGGACGGCTTTCGGCCGACCACACCGCGCCCCGACCCCAGGCTCCAGGTCACGGGGCACGTCGGGTCCGCCGACGCCCGCGGGGCCAGTCGTCCTGCCCCAACGGCGTGGCCATTGGAGCGCCTGAGCAGCGACACATCGGGGCTGACACACCATCAGAACGAGCGTCAGGACATCGCCCGTGACACCCGCACCGGACATGATGCACAGGCACAAAACCGCAGGTCAGGAGCCCTTCGCGGCCGGTTCAAGGATGGCGACACACTCCACGTGATGCGTCATCGGGAAGGTGTGGACCTGGAGCGCTCGGGAGAATGTGCAGGTCAGGCCCTATTTCGAACACCCGACGACCGTGATCACGGGCACACGAGCGTTAAACGAGCGCCACGGTCAGGGTCGTGCGTCAGCGCCCCGACGCACGACCCAGCCGTGCTTCGTCAGCTGCGCTGGTCCTGGGTGGTCAGTCCCGGGAACAGCGCAGGTCAGCTCCTCCTCAGGTATTGCTGAGCGTGACCACGTCCCCCGCCGGTCCGCCTGCGCGGACGCCGATCCGGACACCCGTGTCCGGGTCGGTGAAAGTCTGGCCCGGCTCGAACGCCGCGAGGTCGAGCTGCGTGCAGCCGGCGGGCGGGCTCGCGGCCGGGTCGCCGTTCATAATCCGGACCGGGCCCTCGCCGGTCGGGGTCGCGGAGTCGATCCGGTAGATGAGGACACCGCTCGAACAGGCGGAGCCGTCGTTGCGCTCGGGGCGGCGGGACTCGGCGACGTACGCCGTGGTCTCACCGGTGCGCAGTACGGCGATCTTGGTGCCGCCGGGCCGTTCCACGGGAGTCAGGCGTACGGTGCGGTGTCCGGGCCCGGCGAGGCAGGTGACCTGGTGGTCGCGGGTCCAGCCCAGCTTCCACGAGTGCCAGCCGAGGAACTGCGGGGCGGCCCCCGCGATGTTGCCCATGATGTCCCAGCCGCCTGCGTACTGGTGGGTGGGGCCGGTGAAGGAGTAGAGGTCGGGCAGGCCGAAGGTGTGGCCGGTCTCGTGGGCGACGACCTTGTGGCCCCAGCGCCACATGTCCTGACCGAAGGTCACGGCCCACTTGAGGCGGGTGCCGTCGGCGGCCACACCGGGGGCGGCGGGATCGTAGAGGTAGGTCGGGGAGAACGGGATCGCGGCCGCCGTCCGGGTGGGGACGATGTAGACCATGTCGTAGCGGGAGAAGTCCGCGTACGGGTCGGCGGCGGCGACCGCGTCGCGCACGTACTGCTCGTGCGTCTCGAAGGTGAGGCCGCGCGCGAAACCGTACGAGGTCGAGTCCGCGGGCATGCGGACCCACCTGCGCAGGGAGTTGATGGAGAGGCGGAGGCGGCCGTAGCTGGCCGTGCGCATCCAGTCGGCGGCGGGGGCGAGATGGGCGGCGTACGGCTCGGTGGTGTCGGTGGCCGGCGCGTCGGGGAAGTCGACGAACAGGGTGAGGACACGGCGGGTTCCGGTGGCCGGCTGGAACTGGACGCGGTCGGTGTCGTGGCCTTCGTCGGTCCATCCGGTCCGGCCGGGCAGCGCGCAGTCGGCGGCCCGAGCGGCCCGAGTGGACGCATCGGACGGAGCGGACGGGCCGGCCGCGTGCGCCGCGGGGGTGGTGGCCAGGCAGGAGGTGAGTACAAGGGCGGCCGCGAGGGGGCGCAGGCGGGGCAGGGCAGTCATGTCTCTCCTGTCGGAGGCGGAGGGGAGGGGAGGGGGAGCGGGAGCGAGAGGTCACGCACGGCCCGCGGCCAGGTCCATCAGGCGGGCGAGGACGCGGCCGCCGGAAGTGGAGACGCCGTCGTGCTCCCACTCGTTGGTGACCCAGACGCGGGTGGCTCCGACCTCACGTGCCGTGCGCAGCGAGAGGCCGGCGTCGACGTACATGTCGTCGTGGTAGACGATCGCGGCGAGTGGAATCTCGTTGGCGGCGAGGCGGTGAGGGTCGTAGAGGGGCGGCCAGTCGGTGCGGGCGGCCAGAAGGTCCGCGGCGTCGGCGAAGGGGCGAAGGCCCGTGATTTCGCGGAACATCCAGGGGTAGATCATCTCGCCGGTGAGCAGCAGGGGGTCGGCGTCCGCAGCGAACTCGGGGAAGTCGGCGAGGGCTCGGGAGGCCGCCCAGCCGGTCGGGCCTGTGCCCTGCCCGTACAGGGTCTCCTGCAGGACGGCGAAGAGCGGGTTGTCGGTGAAGCCCGTCAGAGTCATGACCTGGTGGAGGAAGGTGTCGGTCGGTGCGTCGTCCGGGCCGAGGGCTTCGTCGAGCAGCCAGTGCAGGCGCTCGAATCCGTCGCCCATGCCGAGCATGAGGCCGAGTGTACGGAGGCGGTGCGGGGTGAGCCGGTCCCCGTTCGGCAGGCGGGCATCGCCGGTCGCGAGGAAGTCGGCGATCTTCCCCAGGCGGGAGGCGTCCTCGGGATAGCGGGCGTAGAAGTCGAGGACCCGGTCGCGGACGCGGGGGTAGGTGCGGGCGTAGACGTCGTCGGCGGTGGCCGCGAGGCCGGGCAGGCCGCCGGTGACGTAGCAGGCCCGCAGGCCCTCGGGGGCCTGCGAAAGGTAGGTGAGGGTGATGAAGCCGCCGTAGCTCTGGCCGAGGGTTTCCCACGGAGTGTCTCCGCAGAGTCGTCGGCGGATCAGTTCCGCGTCGGCGACGATCGCGTCGGCGCGGAAGTGGGACAGGTACGCGGCCAGCTGATCCGGGGAGGGGAATCCGGCGGCGGAGCGGGCGGTGACGGGGGTGGAGCGACCGGTGCCGCGCTGGTCGAGAAGCAGCACGCGGTGGGTCTTCAGTGCCTGGTCCAGCCAGCCGGGCGAACCGGCTGACGGGCGGGGCGACTTGCCGCCGGGGCCGCCCTGGAGATACAGCAGCCAGGGCAGTTTCTCGTTCACGCGGGCGGGGTCGACGACCTCGCGGGCGAAGAGTTCGATTGTGGAGCCGCCGGGGGCCCGGTGGTCCACGGGAACGGTGAAGGTGTGGTCGACGGTCGCGTAGGCGGGGTTCATGGATCCCTTTCACGGCCGACGGAGGCCGGCCAGTGATGTGTGACATTGCATGGCAGTGTGCGCCGCGCCGCCCTGGCACGAGGAGACCTCAGCCGCCCATAACCCCGTGCTATGCCTCAGCCGGTCGCTTGCCCTTGGCCCACAGGGAGCGGACATGGCCCAGGTGTCGGGCCATGCACGCCTCCGCGCCCTCGGCGTCGCCGGCGAGCATGACGTCGAGGAGTTCCAGGTGTTCCTCGGCCGACGGGATGAGTTCGCCTCGCTCGTCAAGGGCCGTGAGGCCGTACAGGCGGGTGCGCTTGCGCAGGTCGCTCACGGTCTCGACGAGCCGTTCGTTGCCCGCGAGGCCGAGGAGCGCGAGGTGAAAGCGCCGGTCGGCCTCCAGGTAGCCGATGAGGTCGTGGTCGCGGGCGGCGCGCACGATCTCCTCGGCGAGCGGCCGCAACGCCTCCAACTCGTCGCGGGTGGCGGTGCGCGTGACGCGGCCGGTGATCGGGATCTCGATGAGGGCGCGGATCTCGGTGTACTGGTCGAGGTCACGCTCGTCGACCTCGGTGACGCGGAACCCCTTGTTGCGGACGGGCTCGACCAGGCCCTCGCGAGCCAGGTCGAGCATCGCCTCGCGGACGGGGGTGGCGGAGATGCCGAAGTCCTCGGCCAGGGTCGGCGCCGAGTACACCGCTCCCGGCCTGAGCTCGCCCGAGATCAGGGCGGCGCGCAGGGCGTGGGCGACCTGGTCGCGCAGCCGCTCCCGGGAGGCGTTGAGGTCGCGGTGGGTCAGGTGCCCCATGGCGGTGGTGATCCTTCCGTCTGGTCCGGACCACCACCGTACAATGTCACGTTGCTCAGGTGGGCGACAGGGTATACGTCCGGCTGGAGGTGTAGAACTCCAGGGCGGCCCGGCCCTGTTCGCGCGGGCCGTGACTGGACGCCTTGGTGCCTCCGAACGGCAGATGGAAGTCGACGCCCGTGGTGGGGGCGTTGATCCGGATCATCCCGGTGTCGAGCCCGTCGAGAGCGCCCAGGGCCGTGCTCAGGTCAGCGGTGTGTACCGAGGTGACCAGGCCGTACGGTACGGAGTTGGCGATTCCCACCGCGTGGGCGAGGTCGTCGGCGGGCAGCAGGGCGGCCAGGGGACCGAAGACCTCCTCGCACAGCAGCCGGTGCCCCGGGGAGACCTTCTCGACCAGGGTGGGTGCCGCGTACCAGCCGGGGCCGGGCGGCACGGTGCCGCCGGCGAGTACGGACAGCCCCTGCCACGCCTCGGCGGCCTGGTCGCGGGCCCGCTCACCGATCAGTGGACCGCAGACGGTCGCCGGGTCGGACGGGTCGCCGACGGGCAGTGCCCGCAGCGCCTCGGCGAGCGCCTCCCGCAGGGGGGTGAGGGCGGCGCCGACGGCGATCACCCGGCTGGTGGCGGTGCATTTCTGCCCCGCGTAACCGGCGATGGCAGCGGCGATGTGGCCTGCCGCCTGCTCGATGTCGGCGTCCGGCAGGACGATCGCCGCGTTCAGGCCGCCCATCTCGGCCTGAACCGGGATGCCCCGGGCCGTCGCGGTTCGCGCGACGGCCTGCCCGACGGGGGTGGAGCCGGTGAAGGAGACCACGTCCGCGGCGGAGACCAGCGCGTTGCCCTCGGTCGCCCCACCGGGCAGGACGGTGAACACGCCTGTGGGGACGGCCTGGTGGACGATCTCAGCGAGGCGCTGGGCGCAGGCGGTGGCCTCGGGGGCGGGCTTGAGGACGACGGTGTTGCCGGCCGCGAGCGCGGGGGCCGCCTTCCAGCTCGGGATGGCGAAGGGGAAGTTCCAGGGCGTGATGAGCCCGGCCACGCCGTGCGGGCGGCGGCGCGTCAGGAGGAGCCCGCTGCCGGCCCCGGGCTCGTGCACGGCGCCGACGGCCTCGTAGGGGGCCTGGGCGTAGTAGCGCCAGATCGCGGCGGCGCGCGCGATCTCGGCTCGGGCTTCGGTGAGCGGCTTGCCGACTTCGCGGACGGCGAGCGCGGCCAGTTCGTCGGCCGCCTCGTCGAGGGCAGCGGCGACCGCGCCCAGGGCGGCCGAGCGGGCGACGGCACCGGCGTGCAGCCAGCCCGGCTGGGCGGCACGGGCCCGCTCGACGGCGTCGGCCGCCGCGAAGGCGCCGGGTGTCAGGATCCGCAGGAGCACGTCGGACGGGTCGGCAGGGTTGCTGGAGGTGAGGGTGGAAGAGGCGGTGGTCACAGGAGGAAGCCTCCAGGGAAGGGGTCGTCCGGGTCGAGGAAGTACTGGGCGGTGCCGGTGATCCAGGCGCGGCCGGTGACGGTCGGGACGACGGCGGGCAGGCCGCCGACTTCGGTCTCGGCGGTGAGCCGGCCGGTGAAGCGGGTGCCGATGAAGGACTCGTTGACGAAGTCGGTGTCGAGCGGCAGCTCACCCCGGGCATGGAGCTGGGCCATCCGGGCCGAGGTGCCGGTGCCGCACGGGGAGCGGTCGAACCAGCCGGGATGGATGGCCATGGCGTGCCGGGAGTGGCGTGCGTCGGAGCCGGGGGCGGCGAGGTAGACGTGCTTGACCCCGGCGATCTCCGGCTTCTCCGGGTGGACAGGCCGCCCGGGTGAGGCGTTGATCGCCTCCATGATCGCCAATCCGGCCGCGAGGAGGTCGTCCTTGCGGCCGCGGTCGAACGGCAGGCCGAGATCGTCGAGGTGGACGAAGGCGTAGAAGTTGCCGCCGAAGGCGAGGTCGTAGGTGACCGTGCCGAATCCGGGGACGGTCACCTTGCGGTCCAGGCCGACGGAGAAGGCCGGCACGTTGGTGAGCGTGACGGACTTCGCCGCACCGTCCTCCACCCGTACGTCGACGGCGACCAGCCCGGCCGGGGTGTCGAGCCGCACGGTGGTGACCGGTTCGGTCACCGGCACCATGCCGGTCTCCACGAGAACGGTGGCCACGCCGATCGTGCCGTGGCCGCACATCGGGAGCAGGCCGGAGACCTCGATGTAGAGCACGCCGTGGTCGGCGTCGGGCCGGGTGGGCGGCTGCAGGATCGCGCCGCTCATCGCGGCGTGCCCCCGCGGCTCGTACATCAGCAGCGTACGGAGGTGGTCCAGGTGCTCCGTGAAGTGCAGTCTGCGCTCGGCCATGGTGGCACCGGGGATCACCCCGACACCCCCGGTGATCACACGGGTGGGCATGCCCTCCGTGTGCGAGTCGACGGCGTGGAAGACATGACGGGTACGCATGGACTTCCTTTCGGGCGTTGGGCGAACAGGTCGGAGGACCGGGCCCAGGTCGGCCGTGGAGGCCGGCGCGGGTCCGCCGGTCGGGCGCGTCAGCGGCCGTCAGCGGTGGCCGTCGGCGACGGCCTTCTCGGTGGCGATCCGCACTCCGGCCTCCGTGGCGCCGGTGAGCGGGAGCCGGGGCGGGCGCGTGGGGCCCCCTCGGCGGCCGGCGATGTCCATGGAGAGCTTGATCGACTGCACGAACTCGGTCTTCGAGTCCCAGCGCAGCAGCGAGTGCAGGGACTTGTAAAGCGGCAGCGCGGTGGCGAGATCACCCGCGACCGCGGCGTGGTACAGCTCGGCGCAGCTCGCGGGGAAGGCGTTGGAGTAGCCGGCGATCCAGCCGACCGCGCCCGCCAGCGCCAGCTCCAGCAGGACGTCATCGGCACCGATCAGGAGGTCGAGTTCCGGGGCGAGCTCGGCGATCTCGTAGGCCCTGCGGACGTCGCCGCTGAACTCCTTCACGGCCACGATGCTGCCGTCGGCGTGCAGACGGGCCAGCAGACCGGGGGTGAGGTCGACCTTGGTGTCGATGGGGTTGTTGTACGCGACGACCGGGATGCCGGCCCCGGCGACCTCCGCGTAGTGCGCGCTTACAGCCTGCTCGTCGGCGCGGTAGGCGTTCGGCGGCAGGAGCAGGACCGAGCCGCAGCCGGCTTCGGCGGCCTGTTCGGCCCAGCGCCGGGACTCGGCGCTGCCGTAGGCGGCGACGCCCGGCATGACCCGCGCGCCGTCGCCCGCCGCCTCGACGGCGGTACGGACGACCTGGGCCCGCTCCTCGTCGGTGAGGGTCTGATACTCGCCGAGCGAGCCGTTGGGGACGACACCGTCGCAGCCGTTGGCGATCAGCCAGGCCACGTGCTCGGCATAGGCGTCGTAGTCGACGGACAAGTCCTCGCGGAAGGGGAGGGTGGTGGCGACCATGATGCCGCGCCAGGGGCGGGCGCTGTTCCAGCCGGTGGTGGTCATGTCAGGACCTTTCGATAGCGTGTGACATTTTACTTAGCCTCACGAGGGACCACTGCGGTCCTCGCCGGACTGTCGGCCCAAAGGGCTTCGGTCTACGGGCTTTCGGTTTACGGCGCTTTGCTCTGCGCGGTCCCCGGTGCCGTGGTCTCGTCGAGCGTGGCGAGCGTCGCCAGCGGAACCGGCACGGCGAACGGGCGGCGCTCGGCGGGGGGTTCGCCCTGGCCGTCGCGGGCTGCCAGGCAGGCGACGGCCGTCCCGCACATCCGCCCCTGGCACCAGCCCATGCCGGCCCGGGTGAGCAGCTTGACCGTCCGTGCGTCCCGCGCCCCGAGGTCTGCGACCGCCTCGCGGATCCGCCCCGCGGTGACCTCCTCGCAACGGCAGACGTCCGTGGTGTCGTCGAGCCATGCGGTCCAGCCGGGGCCGGGAGCGTGAGCGGCGGCCATGACGTCGGCGAAGGCGCGCATACGGTCCCGGCGGCGCCGGAGTTCGGCGATCCGCCGCGCACCGGCACCCCGCCCGCCGCGCAGTCGCGCGGCCACCGCTCGCCCGGCCAACTCTCCTTCGGTGCGGGCGAGTTCGGCTCCGCCCACGCCTCCGGTCTCCCCCGCCGCCCACAGGCCGCGGACGGAAGTCTCCTGGAGGTCGTCCAGAGCGAGGCCCAGCGTGCGGTCCGGCAGAACGCGGGTGGCGCAGCCGAGCGAGGTGGCCAGCTCGATCTGGGGAACGAGCCCGTGCCCGACGGCGAGCGCGTCGCAGACGATCCGGCGGCCCGTCCCCCGCGCGGGCCGCCAGTCTCGGTCGAGGCGCGTGACGGTGACGGCTTCGACACGCTCGGTGCCGTGCACCTCGGTGACGGCGCTGCGCAGCCGTACGCGTACCCGGTGGCGGAGCAGGGCGGCGCTGTGGACCAGGGCCTCGGCGGCCTTCTGCGGGTTGGTCAGGAGTACCCGGGGGTGGCGGGCGTACCGCGCGTATCCGGACGCCTCCACCACAGCCGGCACCCGCGCGCCGGCCGCTGCCAGCGACGAGGCGACGGCGAGCAGAAGGGGGCCGCTGCCCGCCACGACGACGCGTCGGCCGGGGAGCACGAGGCCGGACTTGAGCATGGCCTGGGCACCTCCGGCGCCCACGACGCCGGGCAGCGTCCAGCCGGGGAAGGGCAGCTGACGCTCGTACGCGCCGGTGGCGAGCAACAGCGCCCGGGCTCGTACCCGGACGGGTCGTTCCGCGGCGCCGTCGGCGCCGGTGACGGCGTGCACGGACCAGGAGCCGTCGGCCTCCCGCGCGACGGACCACACATGATGGCCGGCGAGGTGGGCGATGTCGCTCGCCGCCAGGCGGCGTCGCAGGTCGGAGAAGGCGGACCAGTCGTGGTGCAGCGCCTCGGGCCGCACCGCACCCAGGGCGGGTGCGGGATGCCGGTAGAACTGACCGCCGGGCTGAGGAGAGGAGTCCAGCAAGGCGACGGAGAGGCCGAGTTCACAAGCGGCGACAGCGCCGGCGAGTCCGGCGGGACCCGCTCCGATGACCGCGAGGTCGTAAGAGCCGGACGCTTCAGGCACCAAGTCGGTCATGGCCGTGCCCTTCCTGTGTCGTGATCACATCGCCGGGCCGCGCGGGGACCAGGCAGGCCCGGCGGCCCGGCACACCATTGACCGTGGCGAGGCAGTCGTAGCACTGCCCGATGCCGCAGAACGCGCCGCGCGGCCGGCCGCCGCCGCGGGTGGTGCGCCAGGCCAGGATGCCGGCGCCCCACAGGGCGGCGGCGACGGTCTGACCGGGCAGGACAACGACGGGGCGTCCGTCGAAGGTGATCTCGAACGGCGGATCGGACTGTGCCCCGACCAGGTCGGCGGGGGTGCGGGCCACGGGGCCTCCTCTCGGGTTGTACGTGCGACTCGTGACGTGAGACGGGCTCACGGCGCGGGCGGATCGAATCGCTCCGGTCTGAACGGCCTTATGTCGACGGGCGGTTCCCCGCCGGCCAGGCAGGCCGCGATGATCAGCCCGGTCGCCGGCGCCAGTCCGATCCCCGCCCCTTCGTGCCCACAGGCGTGCAGGAGTCCGGGGACCCGCGGGTCGGGTCCGATCGCCGGCAGATGATCCGGCAGGTACGGCCGGAAGCCTGCGTAGGTCCGCATCGCCCGTACGGTGGCCAGGACCGGGAACAGCGCGGTGGCCCCGGCGGCGAGGCGACGCACGACCTCGGTGGAGAGCGTCCGGTCGAAGCCGACCCGCTCCCGGCTCGCTCCGATCAGGACCGGACCCGCCGGGGTGCCCTCGACCACCGCCGAGGTCTGCAGCGCCGCCGACCCGCTGGCCACGTCCGCGACATAGTCGGCCGCGTACACCTTGTGACGCACCACACGCGGCAGCGGCTCGGTGACCAGGACGAAGCCCCGCCGGGGCAGCACGGGCAGCTCCACCCCCGCGAACCGCGCGAGTTGGCCGCCCCAGGTCCCGGCCGCGTTCACGACGTGCGGCGCGTGGATCTCCCCGGCCGTCGTACGCACCCCGGACACCTCCCCGGCAGAGCCGCTGAGCAGGCCGACGACCTCTTCACCGAGCCGGACGCGTACCCGCTCTCCAGCCGCGCGCAGCAGGTGGGCGGCGGCGAGCGCGGGCATGACCTGGGCGTCCTGGGGATAGAGGAAACCACCGGGCAGGCCGTGGGCCAGGCGGGGCTCCAGTTCACGGATACGGTCCGCCGACACCTCCTGGGCGGTGACGCCCGCCTCCTCCTGTCCGGCCGCGAAGTCGTGCAGGGCGCGCATCCCGGCCTCGCCGGAGGCGACGACGAGGCCGCCCTTGGGCTCGTACTCGATCTCCTCCGGCAGGAGTCCGGCGAGATCCCGCCACAACCTGGTGGAGAGCAGGGCGAGTTCGAGCTCGGGACCCGGCCCCTTGTCGGAGACCAGAAGATTGCCCTCCCCCGCACCGGTCGTACCGCCCGCGACGGAGCCGCGGTCGACGACGGTGACAGCGAGGCCGGCTCGGGCAGCATAGAAGGCGCAGGCCGCACCGATCACGCCGGCACCGATGACGATGACGTCCGAGGTGTTTCTCGTGAGCACGGCAGTAATATTTCACATTGCATAGCGCTTGCCAAGAGCTCCGGCCGGGACCACGCGGCCGGAGCTCTCACCGAGGCGCCACACGGACACGGATAGGTAACGGCGAACTCGGCACCTTGTGCAGTGCAATTTCACATTACTATGTTACAGGTCACATTCCAGCCACTCGGGTGGCTGTCCGACTGCTCTCGGAGTGACCCACTGATGGACAAGCGCACGTACACCACCCTCGCCACCGCCCTGGCAGCCACCCTCGCCCTCGGCGCCACCGCGTGCTCCGGCGGCGACAAGGCAAGCGGCGACCGGGCCGGCAAGAGCCCCGTGACCGCCAACAACGGCACGATGGTCGGCGGGACTCCGCAGAAGGGCGGCACGCTGACCGTGCTGTCCAACCAGGACTTCACCCATCTCGACCCGGCTCGCAACTGGGTCATGGGTGGCATGGACTTCGGCACCCGGCTGCTCTACCGGACCCTCGTCACCTACAAGGCCGAACCGGGCCCGAAGGGCGGCGAGCTGGTGCCCGACCTCGCCGAGGACCTCGGCACCGCCTCCAACGGGGCGAAGACCTGGACCTTCCGACTGAAGAAGGGTCTGAAGTACGAGGACGGCACGCCCATCACCGCCCAGGACGTCAAGTACAACGTCGAGCGGTCCTTCTCGCCCGACCTGCCCGGCGGCCCCGACTACGCCGCCCGCTACCTCGCCGGCGCCGAGGGCTACCAGGGTCCGGCCCAGGGCAAGCACCTGGACTCCATCAAGACCCCCGACGACCACACGATCGTCTTCGAGCTGCGCAAGCCCTTCGCCGAGTTCCCCTACGCCACGGTCCTGCCCACCTTCGCCCCGGTGCCCAAGGCCCAGGACAAGGGCCCGCAGTACGACAACCGCCCGTTCTCCTCGGGCCCGTACAAGATCGAGTCGTACGCCCGCGACAAGCAGCTCGTACTGGTGCGCAACACCCACTGGGACCCGGCGACGGACCAGGTCCGCAAGGCGTACCCGGACCGGATCGTCGTGACCATGGGGCTGAAGGCCAACCAGATCGACGACCGGCTCATCGCCAGTTCCGGCGCGGACGCGTCGGCCGTGTCCTGGGGCAAGCTGCGTCCCGAGTCCACCCCGAAGGTGCTCACCAAGCCCGACGTCAAGGCGCGGCTGCTCGCCGAGTCCAGCAACTGCACCGAGATGGTGCAGATGCACACGGGCCGCGCGCCTTTCGACAACGTCAAGGTCCGCCAGGCCGTGCAGTACGCGCTCGACCGGGAGGCGATCCTGACCGCCTCCGGCGGCCCGGCCCTCAACGACCCGGCCTCCGCCCTGATGCCCGGCTCCCTCTTCGACGGCGGCCAGCAGCCCGACACCCTCAAGATCCCGCTGACCGGTGACGTCGACAAGGCCGAGCAGCTCCTGAAGGAGGCCGGCAAGCCCGGCGGCTTCGCCACCAGCATCACCGTGTCCAACGGCGACAAGGGGGTCGCCGAGGCGATCCAGCAGTCGCTGGGCCGCGCCGGGATCAAGGTGACCATCGAGACGGTCGACCCCTCCGCCTTCTACGACACGATCGGCGACACCAAGAACCGCACCGACCTCGTCTACACGGGCTGGTGCCCCGACTACCCCTCCGGCTCCACCTTCCTGCCGTTCGTCTTCGACGGCCGCTACATCAAGGAGAAGGGCAACTCCGGCAACCACTCGCTCTTCCGCGACGATCCCACCATGAAGCGCATGGACGAGATCGCCGCCATGGCCGACGCGAAGGAGGCCGACAAGGCATGGCAGGAACTCGACGGCCAGATCCTCGCCAAGGCCCCGACCGCGCCCGCGGTGGTCGAGCGCATGCCGCTGCTGATCGGCACCAACATCGCCGGGGCCTTCGGCCACACCTCCTTCGGCGGGCAGATCGACTACGCGACGGTCGGACTCAAGAACCCTGCCGCGAGCGCGAACTGAGGGCCGGCCAGTCATGCCCACTGTTTCCCCGCCCCCGCGCGCGGGCAGCGGTCCCTGGCAGCTCGCCCGCGCGGAGCTTCACCGCCGACCCTCCGTGAAGATGTCCCTCGCCGTGATCACGCTCTTCGTGGTCATGGCCGTGGCCGCCCCGCTGCTCAGCGCGCTGGGCGGCTGGGGCCCCGACGAGTTCGACAAGACGGCCGTCGACCCCTACCTCGGCGGCCTCCCGATCGGCCCGCTCGGCGGGGTCAGCTCCGAGCACTGGCTCGGCGTCGAACCCGTCACCGGCCGCGACCTGTTCGCCCGGGTCGTGCACGGCGCCCAGGTGTCCCTGTTCATCGCCTTCGCCGCCACCGCGATCGCCGTGGTCGCCGGCGTGGCGGCCGGGATCGCGGCCGGCTACTTCGGCGGCCGCACCGACACCGTGCTCTCCCGCCTGATGGACCTGACCATGTCCTTCCCGTCCCTCATCTTCATGATCGCCATGATGTCGGTGGCCCGGGACGTCAACCGGATCGTGCTCATGACCCTGGTCATCGGCCTGTTCGGCTGGCCCGGCATCGCCCGCGTCGTCCGTGGCCAGACCCTGTCGCTCAAGCACCGCGAGTACGTCGACGCGGCCCGCGTCGGCGGATCGGGCGCTTGGCGCATCCTCACCCGGGACATCCTCCCGGGCGTCGCCGGGCCGGTCATCGCCTACACGACCCTGATCATCCCGGGGATGATCACCACCGAGGCCGCCCTCAGCTACCTCGGCGTCGGCGTCCGTCCCCCCACGCCGTCGTGGGGGCAGATGATCGCCGAGAGCGTCGCCTTCTACGACACGGACCCCATGTACTTCATCGTCCCGAGCCTCTGCCTCTTCCTCACCGTGCTCGCCTTCACCCTGCTCGGCGACGCGCTGCGCGACATCCTCGACCCGAGGGGAAGCCGCAAGTGATCCTCTACCTCGGCCGCCGGCTGCTCGGCGTCGTCGGCGTCCTCGTCGCCATCGCCGCGGTCACCTTCACCATCTTCTACGTCTTGCCCTCCGACCCGGCCGCCGCTGCCTGCGGCAAGTCGTGCAGCGCGGAGCGCCTGGAGGCGATCCGGACCCACATGGGCCTGGACCAGCCGCTGTGGCGGCAATTCGCCGACTTCGCCACCGGTATCTTCACCGGCCGCACCATGGGCAGCGGCCAGTACGCCCTGCACTGCGGCTTCCCCTGCCTCGGCTACTCGTACGAGAACAGCCAGGGCGTGTGGGACCTCCTCGTCGACCGGCTCCCGGTCTCCGCCTCGCTCGCCCTCGGCGCCGCCGCGATCTGGCTGCTCCTCGGACTCTCCGCGGGCGTCGCGGCGGCGCTGCGCAAGGACACCCTGACCGACCGCGTCCTCATGGTCGGGGCGGTCGCCGCCGCCTCCCTGCCGGTCTACTTCACCTCGGTCATGCTGATCAACGGCCTGATCCGGGTGGCCGGGCTGCTGCCCTATCCGCAGTACACGCCCTTCGGCTCCGACCCGCTCGGCTGGGCGTCGAACCTGCTGCTGCCCTGGCTGGCGCTGGCGATCCTGTACGCGGCCATGTACGCGCGGCAGAGCCGCAGTTCGATGATCGAGACCATGGCGGAGCCGTACATCCGCACCGCCCGCGCCAAGGGCCTGCCACGCCGCACCGTGGTCGTCAAGCACGGTCTGCGGGCCGGGATGACGCCGATCCTCACCATCTTCGGCATGGACCTCGGCGGCCTGCTCGCGGGCGCCGTCATCACCGAGTCCATCTTCGGACTGCCCGGCATCGGGCGGCTCTTCTACGGCGCGCTGTCCACCGGCGACCAGCCGGTCATCCTCGGCGTCACCCTGCTCGCCGCCACCTTCATCGTCGTCGCCAACCTGGCCGTCGACCTCCTGTACGCCGTCGTCGACCCGCGAGTGAGGTACTGATGACCGACACCCCACCGCTGCTCTCGGTGCGGGACCTCACCGTCACTTTCCCGACACCGCGCGGCCCCGTCCGGGCCGTGGACGCCCTCTCCTTCGACGTCTGGCACGGCCGGACCCTCGGCATCGTCGGCGAGTCCGGCTCCGGCAAGTCCGTCACCTCACTCGCCGTGCTCGGTCTGCACACCGGCGCCGAGGTCACCGGCTCCATCACCCTGGCCGGCCAGGAACTCGTCGGCCTGCCCGAGCGCGAGCTGAACCGGCTACGAGGCCGGAAGATGGCGATGATCTTCCAGGACCCGCTCTCCAGCCTGCACCCGTACTACACCGTCGGGGAGCAGATCGCCGAGCACCACCGGGTGCACTTCGGCAGCGGCCGCATGGCCGCACGGGAACGGGCCGTCGAGGCACTCGCCGAGGTCGGCATCCCCGAGCCGCGGCGCCGGGCCTGCGAATACCCGCACCAGTTCTCCGGCGGCATGCGCCAGCGCGTGATGATCGCGATGGCGCTCGCCTGCGAACCGGAACTCCTCATCGCCGACGAGCCGACCACGGCCCTCGACGTCACCGTCCAGGCCCAGATCCTGGAATTGATCGCCCGGATCCAGGAGGAGCGCGGGCTCGCCGTCGTGATGATCACGCACGATCTCGGGGTCATCGCCCGGGTGGCCCACGACGTCCTGGTGATGTACGGCGGCAGGGCCGCCGAACAGGCCCCGGTGGACGCCCTGTTCGCCACACCGGCCCACCCGTACACCCGAGGACTGCTCGACTCCCTGCCGCGCCTCGACGACCACGACGACGCCCCGCTGCGGGCGATCCCCGGCAGCCCGCCGTCCCTGCTCGCCCCCGCTCCCGGGTGCGCGTTCGCCCCTCGCTGTCCACGGGCCGCGGGGGCCCGGGACGACGAGCGCTCCCACTGCGATACCGAGCGCCCCGCGCTCGGCGGACCTGCCGGGCACCCGGTCGCCTGCCACTTCCCCGCGTACGAAGGCGTCGCCCCATGAAGCCCACGAAGGCCGAACCCCTCCTCTCCGTACGAGAGCTGACGACCACCTATCCCGGGCGACGGCGCGCCGCCCCGATCCGGGCCGTCGACGGCGTCAGCTTCGACATCGCGGCCGGCGAGACGCTGGGCCTGGTGGGCGAGTCGGGCTGCGGCAAGTCCACCAGCGGGCGCACGATCGTCCGCCTCCTGGAGCCGTCCGCAGGGTCCGTCCTCTACGACGGCCGTGACATCGGGCATCTGTCGCAGCGCGAGCTGAAGCCGCTCCGGAAGGACCTCCAGATGCTCTTCCAGGACCCGCACTCCTCCCTCAACCCGCGGCAGACGGTGGCCCGGATCATCTCCGATCCGCTGCTGGTGCAGGGCAGTTCGGCGGCCGACGCGCGCAAGCGAGCGGAGGAGCTGATGGAACTGGTCGGGCTCATCCCGGAACACATCGACCGCTACCCGCACGAGTTCTCCGGCGGTCAGGCCCAGCGCATCGGCATCGCCCGCGCCCTGGCCACCAGCCCCCGGCTCGTCGTCGCCGACGAACCGGTCTCCGCCCTCGACGTCTCCGTCCAGGCCCAGATCGTCAACCTGATGGAGCGCCTCCAGCGCGAACTCGGCCTCGCCTACCTCTTCATCGCCCACGACCTCTCCGTCGTGAAGCGGGTCTGCGACCGGGTCGCCGTGATGTATCTGGGCCGGATCGTCGAGATCGGGGACAAGGAACGGGTGTACGCGGCCCCCGCGCACCCCTACACGCGGGCCCTGCTCTCCGCCGTGCCCCTGCCCGACCCGGTCGCCGAGCGGACCCGGGAACGGATCACCCTGCTCGGCGACCCGCCGAGCCCGGCCGCTCCCCCGCCCGGCTGCACCTTCCACCCGCGCTGCCCGAAGGCGCAGGCGATCTGCCGTACCGAAGCCCCGCTTCTGCGGATCGACGCCCCGGGCGAGGCCCGCCGGGTCGCCTGCCACTTCCCCGAGAGCTCCTGACGGCGGAGGGCCGGCGTACGGGTGTGCCCCGGGACCGATCGGTCCCGGGGCACACCCGTCACTGCCGGGCTACCACTTGGTGACGCGAACGGTCTCCCCGTACCCGTCGGCGCCGAGCACCTCGATACGGACGCCGGCGGTCGCGTCGGTGAACGACTCCCCCGTCCAGAAGGGGGCGTCGTCCAGGGGACGGCAGCCGGTCGCCGGAGTGGCGTTCGGCTTCGCGTCGATGACCCGGACCGGACCCTGACCGGTCGGGACGGAGGTGTCCACCCTGTAGACCAGCGCGCCGGTCGAGCAGGCGCCGCTGTCCGCCTGGATCGCCCGTCTCGACTCCACGACGTACGCGGTACCGGGGCCGGTGCGGATCACCGCCATCTTCGTGCCGCTGCCATACTCGACCGCGGTGAGGGACACGGTGTCACTGCCCGCCGAGGCGCGGCAGACGACCTGACTGTCCGCGGTCCAGCCGAGCTTCCAGGAGTGCCAGGCCAAGAACTGCGACCCGGGTCCGCCGATGAGCCCCATCACGTCCCAGCCGGCTACGAAGCGATGGGCGTCGGTGCCGGTGAAGCCGTACAGGTCGGGCAGTCCGAAGGCATGGCCGGTCTCGTGGGCCACCAGCTTGGGCCCCCAGTGCCACATGTCCTGGCCGAAGGTCACGGCCCACTTGAGCAGGGTGCCGTCGGCGCGGACGCCCGCCGTCCCGGGATCGTAGACGTAGGTGGGCGTGAAGGAGATCGCCGAGGCGTTCCGCGTCGCGACGACGTACACCATCTCGTATCGCGAGAAGTCGACGTACGGGTCGGCCGCCGCGACCGCGTCCTTGATGTACGCCTCGTGGGTCTCGTGGGTCAGTCCGCGCGCGAAGCCGTAGTCGGTGGAGTTGCGCGGCATCCGCGCCCACTGCCGGTGCTGGCTGATGGCGAGCCATGCCTTGCCGTACGAGGCGTTCCAGAGCCAGTCGGCGCCCGGCGTGAGCCGCGCGGCGTCGTCTGCGGGGGCTTCGGTGGCGGGCGCGTCGGGGAAGTCGACGAAGATCATGCCGACCGGGACAGTTCCCGCGGGGCGCTTGAACACGGACCAGTCCGTGTCGTGCCCCTCGTCCATCCAGCCGGTGGTGCCCTTCAGGGCGCAGGCGGAGACGGGGTCCGTGGCCGCGCGGGCCGCCGGGGAGGTGCCGGGCAGGAGCAGCAGCAGAGCCGCGAGCAGGGGCGCCCAGAGCACGGCGCGCAGGGAACGGAGGGAAAGGCGCGCTCTCACGCGATCACTACCTCTCGATGGGTGACGTGTGACATTTCACATAGCTTGAGGTTGCGCGGGGGTGTCCGAAAGCTGTCGTCGGCCCATAACATCCGCGCCATGGACCTGGAGGTACGCCATCTACGCGTGGTGTGCGCGATCGCCGAGGCAGGCAGCCTCACCCGCGCCGCCACCTTGCTCGGGATGACCCAGCCCGGGCTCAGCGCCCAACTGCGCCGTATCGAGTCCATGCTGGGCGGAGTCCTGTTCCACCGACGGCAGGAGGGAGCCGTCGCCACCCCCTTCGGGGAGCTGGTGCTCGACCGGGCCCGCTCGGTCCTACCCGGCATCGACGGCCTGATCGCCGACGCCGCGCGGACGGCCCGCCGCATGTCGGCCTGTCACCGTGTCCGCATCGGCTCGGTCGGTGCGCCGCTTCTCGGCCAACTCGTCCTGGCCGTCAAGGCCGTGCTGCCGAACGCCCAGGTGACGACGCGCTGCCAGCACTCCCCCGTCACCCTGCTCGACGAGCTGGTGGCGGACCGGCTGGAGGCGGCGGTGCTCGGCGACCACCCCGACCAGCGGCTGCCGCACCGCGACGGCGTGGTGCTCCACCCCCTCGCCACCGAACCGGTCTTCGCCCTACTGCCCGCCGCTCACCCGCTGGCGGAGCGGGAAGAGGTCCCGCTGGCCGCACTCCTGGACGAGGACTGGGCCGTGCCCCGACCCGACGGCGACCGGACCCGCGAGTACTGGTCGTCCGTCTGCGCGGCAGGCGAGCGCCACCCGTTCTCCCCGTACGAGGCGGAGGGGCGCCCACTGATCGAGCTGGTCCGCGCGGGTCTGGCGGTCAGCCTCTGCCAGGCCACCTTCATCGAGGTCCCGGGCACCGCCGTACGCCCTCTGACAGGGAACCCGCTCTGGTACCGGCACGTGCTGGCCTGGCACGCAGACGGCCCGCTCGCGCCCCACAGCGACGACATCCTCCGCCGGGCCTCCACCGGCCACCAGGACACCTGCGCCGCCGCCCCCGCGTACGCGCGCTGGCGCGCACGACATCCGCAAGCGACAGGGCCGGCGGCGACCTGAGCCCGCCGCCGGCCGCAGCGAGGACCAACGAGAGGACCTGGGCACAGACGCAACGGGGATAACATTTCGGGATGAGCGACAACACGTGCGATGACACCCCCAGCCGATCAACTGCCTCCCGGTCCGGGAGACCTCTGTCGCTGAGGGCGCTCAGGCGTGCGACCCGGTGGGAGACGTTCGCCCTTCTCGCCGTGCTGCTCATCTGCGTCTTCGTATTCGCCTAGCCGGCAGCCCGGCGCGCGATCGTGGACGTGGTGTGGCCGGGAATCCGGTTCTCGCTCGAGGCGAGGAAGGTCGTTGTCCGCCTCGACGAGACAGTCGGCCGCCCACCGCAGTCCGATGGAGAAGAGGACCGCTGGCCTCCGGGCCCGGCATGACGGGCGGCCGGTCTACACGGTGATGACCTTCCGCCGGACGGGACGGCCCTTGTGGCACGCGCACGCGCACCTGATCGAGACAGCGGGAGGGCCGACCACCGGCCGCCCGCGCGGCACCACGTACACCTCCAGCGGAGTGCAGTAGCCGCACTCACCGAGCGCGCACGCCCCGGACTTCCCGGTCCGGTCCATCTCCGCCCACGTGTCCGTGACCGTGCGCGGCGCGCTCACAGGGTCCCGTCCTCGTTGCCGGGCCAACCGGGCCGGCGCTCGGGGTGAGCGCAGTAGTACCGGGCGCACGTCGGGCAGCAGTAGACGTTGAACCCCGGACCGCTCGCAGAGTGGATCTCCGCCACGATGATGGGCGTGTCCGTGATGTGCTGGCAGCGCACGCACATACGGACCGGCTTCCGCACCGCCCGCCCGTCGGGGGCCGCCCACGTCTGCCGGAACGCGCTCCGGTGCTCACCCTCGTGCCCGCCCGGCAGGACGCACGGCAGGCGGTGACGACCGGGCCCCTGACGCTCCCACCCCGGGCGCCGCACCCCGCACGGGACCGTGTCCAGCGGCTCGACCCTCTTCAGGTTCGCGCTCACCGGGCCACCTCCGCCCCGTGCAGGACCCGCGTGTCAAGGTCGATGCCGAGGTCCGCCGCGAGCACGAGCGTGAGGCACCGCCGCCGCTGACGCAGACGCTCCTGCCGCCGCTCGTGAGCGATCAGGTACGGGCGGACCATGGCGATCGTGGCGCCGTCCAACTACTTGGGCAGCCCGTACGGGGACCGGTGCGCCGGAAGCGGTCGCGCGCCGGTCCGGGGGGTGGTCTGGGGCTGCGCGGCGGGGCCCGCCACGGTGGGATGGGTGTCGGCCCGGCGCTTGCCGGAACCGGGCGCGAGCACGCCCAGCACAAAGCGAAGGAAGGCATGGATAATGCCCACTGTCATCAGCTCCTTGAAAGCTGTTGGCCACGCCCCGGGGCCCTGCCAGGCCGCCGGGGTCTTTCGTGCAGAGAGTAGACCTAGCTAGCTAGGGTCGCTAGGTGATACAGGCGAACTCGTCTCGCTCATCCTGATAGCGCCGCTTAGCGTCCTGGGCATGGAATGGGAGCCGGACGTACCGCGTTGGAAGCAGGTCTACGCAGTCATTGAGGGGCGGATCACGGACGGGACCTATCCCCCCGGCTCACAGTTGCCGGGCGTTCTGGCGATTCAGGGTGAGTTCGGCATCGCACAGATGACCGCACGACGTGTGTTGACGGAGCTACGGACTGCGGGTCTCGCGCAGATGCACCCGGGGGTGGGGACCTTCGTCCGCGAGCTACCCAAGCCGTCCGAGTAGCAGGAGGGCGGGGAACGGCCCTGCCGTCCGCAGCCGCACCCGAGAGTGGCGAGTCCGCCGAGAACGCGCAACGCTCGCCCCGTGCTGCCCCAGTAGCTCTCTGTTTGCTCATCGTCACCCATCCAACGCTTCTGCGTTGCATGATCGGAGGAGCCGGGCAGGGGTCCAGCAAGGGGCCAGGGCAGCCGCAGGAGGGGGCCAGCAGTGGACAATGAGCGCAGGCGATCCTTCGGGGTCCACCTCGTACGCCTACGCCGCGCCGCGAACAAGAGTCAGCCGCAGTTGGCGGCCGACCTGTGCGCGCTCTCCGGGGTCCAGTCGGTCACCCGCAACGAGGTGTCCCGCTGGGAACGCGGCGGACGAGTCCCTGACTCGTGGCTGCCGTTCCTCGCCCGTGCCCTGGACTCCGATCTTGTCGAGCTGGAGCGCGCCGCCGCCTACGCCCGGGGCGAGACCGATACCCCGCCACCGGGGCCGACCGCCACCCTTGCGGCGCTCCTCCCCGACGGCGACCCGCTCACCCCAGCCCCGGGCCGAACCGGGCGCCGTCTCGGCGCCGACGCCGTAACCGCCTTGGCCGGTCGCGTCCACGGGTTACGGCTCGCAGACGACGTACTGACCGGCGGAGATCTCATCGGGCCCGCGTTCCGCGAACTGCGGGCCGCCGTACGCCTCTACCGCGAGCACACCCACGCCGACGACGTGAGGCGCGCGCTGCACGTACGGATCGGGGAACTCGCCCAGATCGCAGGATGGATCGCCAGCGACGCCGGACGCCACGACGACGCCGAACACGCCTACCGACTCGGCATCTCCGCCGCCCGCCAAGCCGGCGACCGCCCCTTGACCGCGAATCTTGCCGGATCGCTCGCTTACCAGTGGTCCAACACCGGCCGCGAACGCGACGCCGTCACCCTGGCACAAGCCGCCCTGGACGAAGCCGGGGCGGACGCTCCCGCGAAGACCCGCGCTCTGTTCCACGACCGCACCGCATGGGCCCACACCCGCGCGGGCGAGCCGCAACCGGCCATGCGCGCCCTGGGGCAGGCGCACGACGCGCTCACCGACGACCACGGCCCCGAGGCACCCCAGTGGGCCTACTGGGTGTGCGGCGAAGAACTCGACGTGATGGACGCCCGCGTCTACACCCAACTGCGCCGACCGCTGCGCGCCGTGCCGCTCCTCACTGACGTGCTCGCCCGGTACGACGCCACCCACGCGCGAGAACTCGCCCTCTATCGGTCGTGGCTCGCCGTCGCCCTGGCCGATGCCAACGAACCCGAGCAGGCCGCCGACACGGCACAGCAGGTGATCACCGCGTCCGTCGACATGACCAGCGACCGCACCGCCGAACGCTCCCGCACCGTACTCCGGCGACTGCTCGACTACACAGACGTGCCGGAAGTCGGCGCGCTACTGCGGGAACACGGCCACCTCGTGACCGAACGCGAGACACTAGGCCGCTGACCTGCGTGGATGTTCCCCGACCCAAAGGGTGGGCCTACGCGCATTCGACACCGGGAAGGTGTGACCGGTCAGGCCGACTCGGTCGACAGACCGGGGGGTGTCCCGTCCTCGATGCCCTCGCGCACTCGCGGACGGCGGTGGGGTGTCGCGGTCAGCAGAGCCGTCGCCCGGTCATCAATGGATCAATTCCTGGGCGATTCCGCGTCACCGATTTCGCCGGGGAGGCCGCGGCGGCCGAAGCCGTGGCCGGTGCCGGTGCCGGTGGTCGCTGCCCGGCGTCATTTCTCGCCGATCTCGGCCAGCAGCTGGGACCGGATCTCCTGCGGCAGGTTCCGCCAGTCGATGTCGAGGAGTCCGGCTTCCATGGCCCACAGCATGTTCCGGCTCAGCCCCGGGGTCCCGGCGTCCTGAAGCCGACGGTATGCCTCAGCGGCGCCCAGGGCCTCCAGGTCGGCGGCCGTGTGGCTGCCGACGACCGCGAGCATACGGGCACTGGCCGGTCCGAGGTTCCGCAGCTCTGCGATGCGCATGTCAGCCGATCAGATCGGGGCAGGACTTCTGCGGGCCGGTCCACACCAGTTCGGGTGCCAGCCATCGCGGATCGGTAGGGTAGACCTCCGCCAGCGCTTCAGCAAGGTCGAGCTGGGCGGCCGCCCTGGCGATGGCGCCGGCGTCGACCGGCGCGGTGCCGCCGCCGAACGCCCCAGGCCGGGCAGGTCGACCGCGATGGGCCGCAGGCCGCCTTCGGCGATGCTGGCCGGGCCCGTGTACGCGGGAGTCATCAGTGGGCGCGGAATGCGGTGCGGTATGCCTGCGGTGAGGCTCCTGCCAGCCGTGCGAAGTGGTGGCGGAGCGTTGCCGGCGCTCCGAAGCCGGTCTGGTCTGCGATGCGCTCGATGGACAGGTCCGTGGTCTCCAGTAGCTGCTGGGCGCGGTGGATGCGGGCGCGTAGCAGCCATTGCAGCGGGGTGGTGCCGGTCTGCGCGCGGAAGTGGCGGTTGAGGCTGCGGATGCTCATGGCGGCGTGCTCGGCGATGGCCTCCAGGACGAGCGGCCGGTGGAGATTGGTCTCCATCCATTGCAGTGTCGGCTGAAGCGTGGTGCCGTTGTCGGCGGGCTGGGGGTGTTCGATGAACTGGGCCTGCCCGCCGTCGCGTTGCAGGGGCAAGACGATGCGGCGGGCAGTGGCCGCGGCGTGGGCCGCACCCAGGTCGGTACGGACCAGGTGCAGGCAGAGGTCGAGTCCGGCGGCCACGCCGGCCGAGGTGATCAGATTGCCGTTGTCGATGAACAGCACGGTGCCATCGACCTCGATGTGCGGGTGGCGCCGGGCGAGTTCGGCGGCGTACTGCCAGTGCGTAGTGGCCCGGTGGCCGTCGAGGAGGCCGGTGGCGGCGAGCGTGAAGGCACCGATGCACATCGAGGTGAGGCGCGCCCCGCACCCGGCGGCCTTGCGCAACGCTTCCAGTACGTCGAGGGGTGGCTCGTCGAGGAAACCGGAGTGGCCGGGGACGACGACGGTGTCGGCCGTTGCGAGGGCGTCCAGGCCCCAGGGGGTGCACAGTTGGAAGGCGCCGTGGTCCGCGGAGGTGGTGACGGACCCTGCCGGGGCGCAGACACGCACGTCGTAGTGCGGGGTGCCGGCGGCCTGGTTGGCGGTGCCGAAGACCTGGCCGGGCACGGACAGCTCGAAGGGCACGACACCGTCGAGCGCGAGGACCGCTATCACCGTCATGGCCAGAACTTAGCGCAGATCGGCATTCTGGCCTCTGGTCGGGCAGGCGGGAGCGGCCGCAGGATCGGAGCATCCCCCGATCTTGTGAGGAGTCACCGAGCGTGAACGCTTCCTTGTCCGCCGCCTTTGCCGCATGCACCTGGCCAGGTACCGAGCTGGCCACGCGTGCCCTGCGGTTCGCCGAGGAACGCGAGCCGGACTTCATCTTCCGGCACGGTGTGCGCAGTTACCTGTTCGCCAAGGCGCTCGCCGATCAGCGCGGCCTGAAGCCGGGCACCGATTACGACGACGAGCTGGTGTTCCTGGGCTGCGTCCTGCACGACCTGGGGCTGGCCGAGGAGGGCAATGGCGATCAGCGGTTCGAGGTCGACGGGGCCGACCTGGCCGCGCGCTTCCTGCGCGACCACGGAGTCGCGGAGGCGGACATCGCGGTGGTGTGGGACATCGTGGCCCTGCACACCTCGGACGGCATCGCCTCGCGCAAGGGCCCGGACGTCGCGCTGGCCCAGGCGGGCATTGCCGCGGACGTTTTCGGTCGCGACAAGGAGCAGCTTCCGGCCGGCTTCGCCGAGCGTGTCCACGCCACCTTTCCGCGCGCCGACCTGGCCCATGCGATGACCGACCTGATCGTGGAACAAGCCCTGGCCAACCCTCTCAAGGCCGGACCGCTCAGCTTTCCCGGTCAGTTGCTGCGCCGCCATCTGCCCTCCGGTTCCCTGCCGGACTGGTACGACATCATCGGCGAGAACGGATGGGGCGACCGGCCGGCCACGGCCCGTACGGACGTGTCTGCTGCCAGAACACCCCAGGAGCTGGCGGGGCTGTTCACCCGCTACCTCGCCGCCGGCGACCTGGACGCTCTGGTCTCCCTCTACGAGCCGGGCGCGGTATTCGCCGACGAGCCGGAGGCCCAGGCGGTGGGCACCGAGGCCATCAAGGATCGTCTGCGCACGTACATCACCCGCGGAGCGCAGGTCACCTTCCAGCCCCGCAACAGCCACACGGCGGGCGATCTCGCCGTGCTCTCCAGCGTCGCGACGGTCACCGGCCTGGCACCGGACGGCGCACCGGTGACGACCACGACCACCGAGGTGGTGCGGCGCCAGCCGGACGGCCGCTGGCTCTACGCGATCAACGCCCCTTTCTTCGCGGCGTGAGGCGCGTGGCGCAGCAGATGTGCGACTGGCTCAGTTCCTGCACGGAAGGTGCCGAGCACGGCACACAGCGGAAGCGTGGACAGGCAAGCGCCTGACGCGTCAAAGGTGACAGAAAGGGATCACATGTTCGTGGTACTGCTTCGGTTCTCCAACAACCAGAGCGCAGTCGGCCACCATATGGACGGCCACCAGGAGTGGATCAAGCGCGGCATCGACGACGGCGTTTTCCTCCTGGTCGGCAGCATCCAGCCGGGCCTGGGCGGCGCGGTCTTCGCGCACAGCACGACTCTGGAAGAGCTGCAGAGCCGGGTGAACGCCGACCCCTTCGTCAGAGAGGACGTCGTCAGCGCGGAGATCCTCGAGATCTCCCCGGGGATGGCCGACGATCGACTGAGTTTTCTGCTGGCCTGAGTTCCGGCCATTCACGACGTGAGCCGTTCGCGGTGGCCGTTGCGCCAGGTCACAGGTACTACAGCCGGAGATCTTGTGACGGAGCCTGTGTGGCGTCGTTGACCGGGCATGATGCTGGGTGTGACGGCTGAGCAGATAGCCGGGTGGGATGCTGAATTGTCCGCGTTGACTGGTTCGTTGGGGTACTTGTTCAACCGGCCGGAGCCTCGGGTGGTGTTCGCGCAGTTCATCGAGGGGCTGCTGGCGGAGCTGCCGAAGAAGAACGGCTGGACACTGTCGGAGCGTGCCGGGCATGTGACCGCGGACCGGATGCAGTGGCTGCTCAACGGGTCGGTGTGGGACGCCGACCGGCTGCGTGACGCGGTCCGCGATTACGTCATCATGCACCTGGGCGACCTAGGCCGTGTATCGAAAGTGGATCTTGAGCTGTGGATGATCTCGGTTCATGGGGCGGGGAGATCTCACGGATGAGCAGTGGGCTGTGCTGGAGCCGTTGTTGCCGAAGAGGACGAAGGTGGGGCGGCCGCCGGTCTGGTCCCGGCGGCAGCTGATCGACGGCATACGGTTCCGGGTCCGCACCGGGGTGCCATGGCGGGACGTGCCCGTCGAGTACGGGCCGTGGGGCCGGATCTACGACCTGTTTCGCCGGTGGCAGCGAGACGGCACCTGGCACCAGGTTCTCACCCGGCTCCATGCCCTGGCCGATGCGAAGGGCGCGATCGTGTGGGACCTGAGCGTCGACTCCACTGTGTGCCGTGCCCATCAGCATGCGGCCGGAGCCCGCAAGCAGAGTGACCTGCAGAAAGAACCACCGGGCGGTGTCTTCGACGAGCCCGATGATCACGGGCTGGGGCGTTCGCGCGGCGGGTTCACGACCAAGCTGCACTTGGCTGTCGAGCAGGGGCAGAAGCCCATGTCGATCGTGGTGACGGCAGGGCAGCGGGGGGACTCGCCGCAGTTCGAACCGGTGTTGGA
This sequence comes from Streptomyces sp. TRM49041, assembly GCF_008271805.1. Taxonomy (GTDB): domain Bacteria; phylum Actinomycetota; class Actinomycetes; order Streptomycetales; family Streptomycetaceae; genus Streptomyces. Next base: position 24,387 of record NZ_VSRY01000158.1, on the reverse strand, counting down.
GAAAGTCCGTGTGCCCCGCATAGGGCCGGGTCGGCCGCGCGTCCGCCCCGACCGCGTGCGGGCTGACAAGGCGTACGCCTCCCGGAAAAACCGCACCTACCTGCGCTGCCGGGGAATCCGCTGCACTATCCCGGACAAAGCCGACCAGGCGCGCAACCGCAGGAAGCACGGTTCCCGTGGCGGCCGGCCACCGAAGTTCGACCCAGAGGACTACAAGGCCCGGCACGCGGTCGAGTGCGGCATCAATCGCCTCAAGAGACATCGAGCCGTGGCCACCCGGTACGACAAATCGCGGTCCGCTACGAGGCTACCGTCCTCGTTGCCGCCATCAACGAGTGGTTGTGACGTACTGGTCCGACGACAACTCGAACACCCTTACTCGCCGACCGCCGGTGGGATTGACGGTCTCACGGACCGGATGCATCCCCAGTTTGGTCATGATCCGTTCGGAGGCGTCGTTGCCCACTTGAGTGATGCTGACGATCCGCTCCAGCCCTCGCTCTTCGAACCCGAACCGTACAGCGGCCGCGGCGGCCTCGGTGGCCAAGCCCTGCCCCCAGTGGGAACGTCCGAGCCGCCAGCCGACCTCAACCGCCGGCAGTACCTCCGGCAAGAAGTCGGGCACCGAAAGCCCGGTGAACCCGGCCAGCTCGCCAGTGGACCGGATCTCCACGGCGAACAGGCCGAAGTTCTGTGACTCCCACTCGCTCTCCCATGCCTGGACCCCGCCGCGAGTCTGCTGTTCGTCACGGACGCTGCCGTCGCGGATCCACCGCATGACCTCGGGGTCGGCATTGATGGCAGCCATGGGCGCAACGTCTTCCTCGCGCCAGCGACGCAGGATCAAACGGGGAGTCTCAAGCGTGACCATCCAATCATCCTGGATCACAAATGGGCTCTCCACCAGGCACTTTCGATACACGCCCTAGCGACTCCCCGGTGGGCAGGGTAATGCGGCCACGTATAGTCGGGCCCAGACGTATTCGCCACGCCGGCCGGAGGTTTCACGTGACCGCCTCGCCCCACTCGGACCAGGTGCACGCCGGCCAGGCCATGTACCGGCCGTACACGCTTCCCCTGTACGACCTGGTGGCCTTCAAGTTCAACTGCCGGTTCCTCTTCCGCGTCCCGGTGCCGGAAGTGGTGGCCATGTTCGACCGCAATGTGTCACCGGACCATCTGGACGTCGGCGTGGGCACCGGCTACTTCCTGGACAACTGCCGCACCGCCCCGCAGCAGGCCATCACCCTGGCGGACCTGAACGAGCACTCGCTGCGCCACGCGGCCCGACGCCTGGCCCGCTTCGACGTCAGGACGGTGCGGGCAAACGCGCTGGAGCCGCTGCCGCTCCCCGAGGGGGCGTACGGCTCGGCGTCGATGAACTTCCTGCTGCACTGCGTACCCGGCACGATCCGCGAGAAGGCCAAGGTGCTGGACCACGTCGCGGCGTGCGTCCGGCCGGGTGGGCGCGTCTTCGGCGCCACGGTGCTCACCCGGGGCGTACCGGTGGGGGCGGCGGCCCGCGCCACGCTCGCGATGTGGAACCGGCGCGGCGTGATGCACAACTCCGAGGACAGCCTCGACGACCTGCGCACGGAGCTGGCCGCGCGCTTCCTCTCCCACACGCTGACCGTCCACGGCTGCACCGCCCTCTTCGAGGCCGACGTCCCCTGACCGGACACGGCCCGGCCCGGCGCCCCGCGTGAGCGGGGGCCGGGCCGGGCCGTCCGGTTGTGCCCCGCCGTCAGGAACGGCGCGGCACCGGGATCACATAGCGACTGAAGAGCAGGTCGCGCAGGACGTCGTCACCGCCCTCCACGAGGGAGACGTAGCGCATGTCGCGCATCAGCTTGCCGATGGGCAGGTCGTGGGTGTAGCCGAGCCCGCCGAACATCTCGGAGCCCACGCTCGCCACGTCCCAGCCGGCCTGGCCGCAGAACATCTTGGCGGTCAGCGCCGACTTGAGGGTGCCCTGCCGGTGGAAGAGGGCCGCGGCGCCGGGGTCCGCCATGATCGCGTCGTACTCGCGGGCGGCGCGCAGGCAGTGGCTCCTCATGACGTCGATCTGCATCTCCATCTGCCCGAGCCGCTGTGCGAACACGGGGCTCTCCATGAGTACGCCGTCACGGAAGGACTTGCCCTTGGCGTACGTCATGCAGTGGTCGCGCACGCGGCGGGCGATCCCGATCGCGGTCGCGGCGATCAGGATGCGGCTGGCGTTCAGGCCGATCTCCAGCAGCCGCAGGCCCGAGCCGTCGAGGCGGTTCGCCACGGGGACGCGGCAGCCCTTCAGGCTGACCTGGTACGTGTACGAGGCGCGCAGGCCGATGACGTCCCAGCGCTTCACGATCTCGACGCCGGGAGTGTCGCGCGGGATCAGCACGGCGTGGTACGCCTCGGGGTCCTCGGCCGAGCGGGCCACGACGACGAGGAAGTCGGCGAAGTCGGTGTTGGTGGAGAAGAACTTCTCACCGGTGACGACGAGTTCGTCCCCGTCGGTCGCGACCACGGTCTCGATCTTGCCGAGTTCGCTGCCCGCGGCCCGTTCGCTGCCCAGCGTCGCGCAGAACGAGCCCTTGGCGGCCATGGGCGCGAGGTACCGGGCCTTGAGCTCATCGGAGCCGTACAGCTGCACGATGCTGGTGCCGAGTACGGAGATGAAGAGCGTGAAGGCCACGCCGGCGTCGCCGTAGGAGATCTCGTTGACGACCTCGACGCTGTCCTCCAGGCCCATCCCGCGGCCGCCGAGGTCTTCCGGCAGCCACCAGTTGGCCAGTCCGGTCTCGCGGAACTTCTCGTAGACGTCCGAAGGCTTGTCCTCGAATGCGTCCATCTCCGCGTGAGTGCCGCCGAGGCACTCCTTGACGAACGTGCGGACGGCCTTCAGCTCTTCCGGCTTCATCTCTCCACCACTTCCAGGTCGGGCACACGGGGGGCGCGGAGTCCTCATTCGGAGATCGCCCGCTGTACGAGTGCCTCGATGTCGAGTTCATCGATTTCGTCGAGTTCGTCGAGCTCGGCGTCCGGCAGGCCGACGGCCTCGTCCTCCGCCTGCTCCGGCTCGGGGAACAGCAGTTCCCTCACCCGCTCCGCCAGCGCGGCGGGCGTCGGGTAGTTGTAGATCACCGTTGCCGGGACATGGACTCCGGTGTCCTTCTTGACCTGGTTGCGGAACTCGACGCCGCTGAGTGAGTCGAAACCGATCTCCTGGAAGGTCATGTCGGCGTCGATGTCTTCGGCGGACGGGTAGCCCAGCACCACGGCGGCGGTCTCCAGCAGCAGGGCCACCAGTACCTCGCGCTGCTCCTCCGGCGGGAGCGCGGCCAGCCTGCGCGCCATGGCGGACTCGCCGCTCTCCTCCGCGGCGGCGGGCCCGGAGAACGCGGGCGCTGAGGGCGCGGGCGTGGAGGCGGGCCGGACCAGGGTGCGCAGCAGCGCCGGCACGGTGTCCTGCCGCAGGGCGCCCCGGTCGACCTGTACGGGGAGCTGGAGCCGCTCGTCCGCGGCCAGGGCGGCGTCGAACAGGGCGGCGCCCTTCTCCGCCGCCAGCGGGGCCATGCCGTGACGCCGGAAGCGCGCCAGGTCGGCTTCGCCGAGCGTGCTCGCCATGCCGATCTCCCACGGGCCCCAGGCCAGGGCGTGCGCGGGCAGCCCCGCTTCGGCGCGGTGTTCGGCCAGGGCGTTGAGGAATGCGTTGGCGGCCGCGTAGTTCGCCTGGCCGGCGTTGCCCACGACGCCCACGACGGAGGAGAACAGGACGAACGCCGACAGCTCCATGTCCTTGGTGAGCTCGTGCAGATGCCACGCGGCGTCGGCCTTGGGCGCGAACACCCGGTCGATCCGCTCCGGCGTGAGCAGCTCCACGGTGGTGTCGTCGAGTACGCCCGCCATGTGCATGACCGCGGTGAGCGGTGCTTCCCGCGGGATCCGCGCGAGCTGCTCCGCCAGTGCCCGGGCGTCGGATACGTCGCAGGCGGCCTGGGTGACGTGGGCGCCGAGCCCGGTCAGTTCCTCGGCGAGCCGGGCGGCGCCGGAGCGGCTGAGGAGCAGCAGGTTGCGCACACCGTGCTCGACGACCAGGTGCCGGGCGAGCAGGGCGCCGAGGCCACCGGTCGCGCCGGTGAGCAGAACCGTTCCGTCCGGATTCCAGGCGGGCCGCTCGGCGGCCGGGGCGGGCACCGGGACCAGCCGCGGTGCGTAGGCCGTGCCCTGGCGGACGGCGAGCTGCGGCACGCTCACGTCCAGGGTCTCCAGCGCGCGCAGCGACTGCTCGCTGCCGTCCGTGTCCACGAGGACGAACTGGTCGGCGTGTTCGGCCTGCGCGGAGCACACCAGGCCCCACACCGGTGCGAGGGCGGGATCGGGCGTCTCGCCGGGGAGGGCCGCCACGGCGTTCCTCGTCACGATGACCAGCGGGCGGTCGTGGTGCTCGCCCAGTCGCCGCTGCACCAGTTCGAGCGCCTTGTGGGCACCGGCCCGGGCGGACGCGGGAGCGTCGCCCCGCCCGTCCGCCTCGACGTGCACGATGTCGGCCGGCCGGGCCGGCTGCTGCGGGTCCGACTGTGCCGGCGACCAGCGCACGGCGAACAGCGAGTCGGCCAGGGAGGCCCTCGCCACCTGGTCCGCCGAGGCGGGCATCAGGGCGAGGGAGCCGACGGTCAGCACGGGCGTGCCGTCGGAGGCGGTGACCGACAGCGACACCTCGGTGTCGCTGATGCGGGCCGCGCGGACCCGCAGCCGGCCCGCGCCGCGTGCGTGGCAGGTGACGTGGGACCAGGAGTAGGGCAGCACCGCCCTTGCCGGGTCGTCCGACGCCATCAGGGACAGGACGGGGTGCAGAGCGGCGTCGAAGAGGGCCGGGTGCACGGCGAACCCGTCCCCGGCGTGCGGTACATCGTCGGGCAGCTGGACCTCGCCGTGGACCTCGTCGCCGAGCCGCCACAGCGAGCGCAGCCCCCGGAAGGCGGGGCCGTAGCCGTAGCCCCGGCCGGTGAGGTCCGGGTAGAAGCCGGACAGGTCCACCGGCTCGGCGTCCTGCGGCGGCCACACGTCCACGCCGGCAGCCTCAGCGGGGGCGTGGGCATGGGCGTGGGCGTGGGCGTGCGGAACGACGTGTCCTGCGGCGTGCAGGGTCCAGGTGCCGGACCCGCCGCCGGAGGCGGGCCGGGAGTGGACGCCGACGGGGCGCCTGCCCGACGGCTCCGCCTCGCCGACGACCACCTGCACCTGCGCGGCACTGCCGGTGAAGGTCAGCGGCGCGTGGAGGGTCAGCTCCTCGACGGCGGCGCAGCCGGTGTCCTCGGCGGCGCGCAGCGCCATCTCCACCACGGCCGCGCCGGGGAAGACGGTGGTGCCGAAGATGGTGTGGTCCTCCAGCCAGGGCCGGCCGGCGAGGTCGATCCTCCCGCTGAACACCACCTGGTCGCCGACGGCGAGTTCGGTGGCGGCGGCCAGGAAGGGGTGCCCGACCGGTTCCAGTCCGGCGCTCGTGACGTCACCGTGCGGCTCGGCCGGCGGCGCCCAGTAGCGCTGGCGGTCGAAGGCGTAGGTGGGCAGGTCGACGGGCCGGCCGGCGACGCCGACGGCGTCGAGGTAGGCACTCCAGTCGACCGGGACGCCGGCGACGTGCAGACGGGCCAGCGCCTCGGCCGCCGAGCGCCGCTCGGAACGGCCCTTGCGGGCGAGGGGGACCGCCGTCAGGTCCGTAACGGTGTCGGTGTCGGTGAGGATGTCGGAGGTCATGGCGGACAGGACGCCGTCCGGCCCGACCTCGACCAGCACCTCGGCCCCGGCCTTGACGGCGGCGGCTGCCCCGTCGGCGAAGCGCACGGCGTCGCGCACATGGCGCACCCAGTACCCGGGCTGCTCCAGCTCGCCCGGTCCGGCGACGGCGCCGGTCACGTTGGACACGACCGCGATGCGCGCGGGCGCGTAGGCGACCGACTCGGCGACGCGCCGGAAGTCGTCGAGCATGGGGTCCATCAGCGGCGAGTGGAAGGCGTGCGAGACGCGCAGCCGCGTCGTCTTCCGTCCTTGGGCGGCCAGGGCGGCGGCGACCTCGGTGACGACGTCCTCCACGCCGGAGATGACGACGGCGGCGGGGCCGTTGACGGCGGCGACGGAGACGCTCCGCTCGTGGCCGGCCAGGGCGGCCCTGACATCGTCCTCGCTCGCCTGTACGGCCACCATGGCCCCGCCGCGCGGCAGCGCCCCCATGAGGCGTCCGCGCGCGGCGACCAGACGGGCCGCGTCGGCAAGGGAGAACACCCCGGCGACGTGCGCGGCGGCCAGTTCGCCGATGGAGTGCCCGACGAGCACCGCGGGCTCGACGCCGAGGGACACGAGGAGCCGGTAGGCGGCCACTTCGAAGGCGAACAGCGCGGGCTGCGTCATCGCGGTCCCGTCGAGCAGCCCGGCCGCCTCGGAGCCGGGTTCGGCCGAGACGACGTCGTCGATGCGGTGTTCCAGCAGCGGGTCGAGTGCGTCGCAGACCTCGCGCCATGCGTCGGCGAACGCCGGGAAGGCCTCGATCAGTTCCCGGCTCATGCCCAGGCGCTGGCTGCCCTGCCCGGAGAACAGGACGCCGACGCCGGGCGGCGCCGAGGCGTGGCCCGTGACGACACCGGAGTCGCGCCGCCCCTGGGCCAGGGCGTCCAGTCCGGCGAGCAGTTCCTCCCGGTCCGACCCGATGATCACGGCGCGGTGGTCGAAGGACGCGCGCCGGGTGGCCAGGGACACGGCGACATCGGCCGGGTGCGCGGCGGTGCCGGCGGCGAGTGCGGCGCCGAGCTTGCGCGCCTGGCCGGCCAGTGCCCTGGCGCTGTGCGCCGACACAGTCCAGACCGTCTCGCCGCGGGGCGGCTCGGCCGCCGGTACGGCCGACGGGCCGCTCGGCGGTGCGGCTGACTCGACGCGGTCGCCCTGCTCGATGATCACGTGGGCGTTGGTGCCGCTGATGCCGAACGAGGAGACGCCGGCGCGCCGGGGTCGGTCCGCCTCCTCCCAGTCGCGCTGCTCGGCCAGCAGCCGCACTGCGCCCGATGACCAGTCGACGCGGCTCGACGGCTGCTCCGCGTGCAGGGTCCGGGGCAGCACCCCCTCGCGCATCGCCATGATCATCTTGATGACGCCGGCGACGCCCGCGGCGGCCTGGGTGTGTCCGATGTTGGACTTCAGCGACCCCAGCCACAGCGGTTCCTCGCGGTCCCGGCCGTAGACGGACAGCAGCGACTGCGCCTCGATCGGGTCGCCCAGGCTGGTGCCGGTGCCGTGCGCCTCCACCGCGTCGACCTCGGCCGGGGACAGGCCGGCCGAAGCGAGGGCCTGGCGGATCACCCGTTCCTGGGAGGGTCCGTTGGGCGCGGTGAGGCCGTTGCTGGCGCCGTCCTGGTTGACCGCACTGCCGCGCAGGACGGCCAGGACGCGGTGGCCGTTGCGGCGCGCGTCGGACAGCCGCTCCAGCACCAGCACGCCGACGCCCTCGGACCAGCCGGTGCCGTCGGCGGCCTCGGAGAACGCCTTGCAGCGGCCGTCGGCGGCCAGCCCGCCCTGCCGGGCGAACTCGACGAACATGCCCGGCGTGGACATCACGGTGACGCCGCCCGCCAGGGCGAGGGAGCAGTCACCGGACCGCAGCGACTGGGCTGCCAGGTGTACGGCGACCAGGGAGGAGGAGCAGGCGGTGTCGACGGTGACGGCCGGTCCCTCCAGCCCGAGGGAGTAGGCGATCCGGCCGGACACCACGCTTCCGGAGCCGCCCGTCAGGGCGTGGCCCGCGAGGTTGCCGGAGACGTCCTGCAGGCGCGGCAGGTAGTCCTGGGCCATGGCTCCCATGAACACCGCGGTGTCGCTGCGGCGCAGCCGGGCCGAGTCCTGGCCGGCGTTCTCCAGCGCCTCCCAGACGGCCTCCAGGGCGAGGCGCTGCTGCGGGTCCATGGCGAGGGCCTCGCGCGGGCTGATCCGGAAGAAGCCCGCGTCGAAGTCCGCCGCGCCGTCCAGGAAGCCTCCGGCGGGGACGAAGTCCGCGTCGGCGTCGACCTGCCAGCCGCGGTCCCCGGGGAAGCCGGTGATCGCGTCGGCTCCGTCGGCGACGAGCCGCCACAGGTCCTCGGGGGTGGTGACGCCGCCGGGCAGCCGGCAGCTCATGCCGACGATCGCGATCGGCTCGTCGCCGGTGGCGGGGACGCCGACGACGTCCGCACCGGTGTGCTCCCCGTCCGGTCCCCCGGTGAACCGCTCGCGCAGGTGGCGCACCACGGCGGCGGGGGTCGGGTGGTCGTAGACGAGCGAGGCGGGCGTCTCCAGACCGGTCGCGGCGTTGAGCCGGTCGCGCAGTTGCACCGCGGTCACGGAGTCGAAGCCGAGCTCCTTGAAGGTGTCGTCCGCCCCGATCCTCGTGGTGTCGGCGTGCCCGAGCAGCACCGCCGCCTCTCCGCGCACCAGCGTCCACAGGTCCTGCTCGGACATCCCGCCGGAGGCGGGTGCGGCGTCGGGTGCGGCGTCGGGTGACGCGGCGGCGACGCCGGCGGTGGACGCCGGCCGCGCGACGGGCGCGGCGGCGGTGGTCCCGTCGATCCAGTAGGTCTCGCGCTGGAAGGCGTAGGTCGGCAGCGGTACGCGCCGGGCGCCGGTGAAGCAGCTCCCCCAGTCCAGGTCGACGCCCCGGCTGTGGAGTTCGGCCATGGACAGCAGCAGGCGGTGCGTCTCGTCCTCGTTGCGCCGCAGTGTGGGCTGCACGACGGCGGAGCCGACCGTGCCCGCGATGTGCATCGTCAGCACCGGGTGCGGGCTGACCTCGACGAACACGCCGTAGCCGTCGGCGGCCAGCGCCTCCACGGTGGCGGCGAAGCGCACCGGCTCGCGCAGGTTCCGGTACCAGTACTCGGCGTCCAGGGCGGAGGGGTCGACCCGCCCGGCGACGACGGTGGAGTAGAACGCGACCCCGGTGTCGGTGGTCGCGGCGTCCGCCACACCGGCGAGCACCTCGTCCCGGATGGACTCCACGTGGTCGCAGTGGGAGGCGTAGTCGACGGGGACGATCCGGGCGCGGATGTCCCTGTCCTGGCAGTCGGCGACGGCCGCACGGACGGCGTCGGGGTCGCCGGAGATCACCACGGTCCCGGGCGAGTTGACCGCCCCGATCGAGACGCGGGACTGGTCGACCTGGTCGGCGGGCAGGTCCAGGACGGCCATCAGGCCGCGCCCGGAGAGCTTTTCGGTGATGACCCGGGCGCGGGCGACGATCAGCCGCACACCGTCGGCCAGGGAGAGGATGCCCGCAGCGGTCGCGGCGGCGATCTCGCCCTGGGAGTGGCCGATGACCGCGTCCGGCTCCAGGCCCGTCGAGCGCCACACCTCGGCCAGGGAGACCATGACCGCGAACAGCGCGGGCTGTACGACGTCCATGCGTGTGAGGGCGGCCTCGTCGCCGAGCACCTCCCGCAGCGACCAGCCCGCGTACTCCTGGAGCAGGGTCTGGCACTCGTCCATGCGGGCGGCGAACACCTCGTTCGTCTCCCACAGACCCTGGGCCATGCCGACCCAGTGCGCGCCCTGACCGGAGAAGACCCAGACGACGCGGCCGCCCTCGGCGGCGGTGCCGGTGACGGCCCGCGCGGACGGCCTGCCCTCGGCCAGCGCGGTCAGGCCGTCGAGCAGTTCGTCGCGGTCGGCGGCGAGCACAACGCCCCGGTTCTTCAGCGGGGACCTGGTGGTCGCGGTGGACCAGCCGACGTCCGCGGGGCGCAGCGTGGCGTCGTCGCGCACCCAGTCGTGCAGCCGCCGGGCCTGGGCTCGCAGCGCCTGGGGGGTGCGGGCGGAGACCATCACCGGGACGGACGCGCGGCGGGCGGCCGCCCCGGCACCGGGCTGCCGCGGTCCGGGCTGCGTTTCCTCGGGGAGTTCGGAGGAGGGACCGGGTTCCGGGGCGGGCCGCGGCTCGGGGGCGGGCCGCGGCTCGGGGGTGCCGACGACGAGGTGGCAGTTGGTGCCGCCGATGCCGAAGGAGCTGACGCCGGCCAGCCGGGGGCCGTCGGGCCACGGCGCGGCGGTGGCGTTGACCCGCAGCTTCCACTGCTCCAGCGGGATGTCCGGGTTCGGGGTCTCGTAGTGGAGGCTCGCCGGCAGCACCCCGTGGCGTACCGACAGGGCGGCCTTGATCAGTCCGAGGACGCCCGCGGCCGCGTCGAGATGGCCGATGTTGGTCTTCACGGATCCGACGAGCAGCGGCTGCGCGGCGTCACGGCCTTCGCCGAAGACCTCGGCCAGGGCGCTCGCCTCGACCGGGTCGCCCGCCCGGGTACCGGTGCCGTGCAGCTCGACGTACCGCACTTGTGCGGGGGCCACCCCGGCGTCGCGGCACGCCGCCCGCAGCAGCGCGCTCTGCGCCTCGGCGCTGGGTACGGTCAGCGCGCCGGGGCCGTCGTGGTTGACGGCGCCGCCGAGCAGCACGCAGTACACGTCGTCGCCGTCGGCGACCGCGTCGGCCAGGCGCTTGAGCACCACCACGCCGGCGCCCTCGCCGCGGACGAAGCCGTTGGCGCGGGCGTCGAAGGTGTGGCTGCGGCAGTCGGGCGACAGGGCCCCGGCGCGGGCGAAGGCGATCGTGCTCTCCGGCACCAGGTTCAGGTGGACGCCGCCGGCCAGTGCCAGGCGTGCGGCTCCCGAGCGCAGGCTCTCGCAGGCCATGTGGACCGCGACGAGGGAGGAGGACTGCGCGGTGTCCACGGTCAGGCTCGGCCCGTGCAGGCCCAGTTGGTGCGAGACCCGGTTGGCGATCAGGCCCCTGCTCAGCCCGGCGACGGAGTGGTGGGACAGCGCGTCCGCGCCGTGCCGGTGCACCAGGGAGGCGTAGTCGTCGCCGGTGGCGCCCAGGAACACGGCGGTGGCGCTGCCGCGCAGGCTCTCCGGTGCGAGGGAGGCGTCCTCCACTGCCTGCCAGCTCAGTTCGAGCACCATGCGCTGACGCGGGTCCATCACCGCGGCCTCGCGCGGGGAGATGCCGAAGAAACCCGCGTCGAAGTCGCGGACGTGGTCGACGAAGCCGCCCCTGGGGTGGCGCGCCAGCTCGGGGATGTCCGTGGGCCACCGGTCGGCGGGTGCGTCCGAGATCGCGTCCCCGCTCTCCCTCAGCAGCCTCCAGAAGGCACGCACGTCCTCGGCGCCCGGGACCCGGCACGACATTCCGATGACAGCGACGGCATTCTGACCCACCCCGGTGAACCCTTGCCCGCACTCATTGACGCCCATAGAGCTCCAGCCCTTTCTACCCCTTTGGCTGCACGATCCGTGAACGGCCCCCGCAGATACACTTCGGCGCCGCCGAATCCGGTGGAATCAGGGCCGGCGCACACCCGTCACCCGACGTACCACCGCCGCCGGCGGCTCATCCGTCACGCCGACCGGGAACGCCCGCAGCCCGCGCGGGGGTCGCGCGGGCTGCGGGGGGCGCGGCGTTCAGCCGCTGGGGCGGCGCTCCGGGAGCGCCGGGCGCCGGAGGGCGGACCGTGGCGCGTCGGGGCCGCACCGGCCGGTCTCCGGCCGGGATCAGCCGGCCGACGTCAGCCGACCGGGATCAGCCGGCCGGGATCAGCCGGCCGGCCGCTTCCGCCAGGAGCGGCCGATCGCCTTGACCAGGGACGGCGTCACGAAAACGCGCCGGAAAGGAAGGATGAAGGGCATGTACACCTTGCCCAGCGTGCCCTTCTTCTTGACCAGTACGGCCATCTGGGCGTGGTACCTGCCGTTCCCGTCGTCCACCCAGCCGATGTGCATCGCCGCGTGGACGGTCTTGTTGACGACCTCGGTGACCCATTCCTCGGAACTCTGGTAGACCGACGTCAGCGGCACCACCTTCAGGTCCGGGCCGCGCGGGCCGTCGCGCAGGTCGTCCGGCAGCCGGTCCCGCAGCGACGGGTTGCGCGGGCCGAGGCCGTGCTTCTTCTCGTCCCACTTGAGGAGGGCTCCGAGCCGCCAGCGGATCGCGAACAGCAGCTTGTACATCGGCGACGGCTTGAAGTCGGCCCCGTCGCTGTCGAACTGCCGGACCAGGCGCGCCAGATCGTCGGGGCCCCCCGGGGTGTCCAGGTCCCAGACGTCCTCGATCTCGAAGTCCTTGATGAACTCGTGGACCCGCCAGGGCCGCTCGGTGAACGCGGTGTTCGGGAGCCTCATGCAAACCTCCATTTTCCGTGGAACGGACGCGCGGAACACGCGCGTCGGAAGTGCCCGCCAGTACATGCGTCGCGATCGGACGTACGTCCCACCAGGGCACCCCGGTTCCCGGCCGGGTGAACCGGCCACGCGCGGCGGAACCAACCTACCCGGGGGCCCTCCGCCGCCAGGACGGTGCCCTGGTTCCCCGCGGCCGGCGCCCGGGCGCCGCGGACGTGCCTCATCCCGCGGCCGGTCCGGTCTTCACCTTGCGCGGACGGAACACCATGCGGGCCCCGTTCTTGGGGATGTTGACGACAGTGCGGCTGTGCGCGTACTCCGGCTTCGCGTCGGCGCGCTCGACGTCGCAGGTGGTCAGGATCTCGGTCAGCGTCGCCTTTATCTCCACGAACGCGACGCGGTCGCCGAGGCACCGGGTGTGGCCGCCGCCGAAGGGGATCCAGGTGTGCGAGGCGGGCTTGATGCCGAGGAAGCGCTCGGGGCGGAACTCGTCGGGCCGCGGGTAGTTGTGCTCGTCCCGGTTGAGCAGGTAGGCGCTCGCCCACAGGCGGTCGCCGGGCTCGTACCGCACACCGCCGATCTCGACCTGCTTGACCACCTCGCGGGGGACGATCTGCTGGATCGGCGGGCCGAGCCGCAGCACCTCGTGCACCACCGCCGTCAGGTACTCGTCGCCCGCCCCTTCCTCGATCTCCGCGCGCAGGCGCCGGACGACCTCGGGGTGCTGGGTGAGGAACTCCAGCGCCCAGCAGATGGCCGCGGCGGTGGTCTCGGTGCCCGCCAGGAACTGCGTCATGATCTCGTCGCGCATCTCGATACGGCTGGGCTTGGAGCCGTCCTCGTCGGTGATGCCCAGCATCACGCCCAGCAGGTCGTCACCGGCCGCGCCGGAGCGCACGCGCTCCTCGATGGCCGCGTCCACCATCCGGTAGACCCGCTCACGGCGGGTGAGGAACTCGTTGACGCCGTTGGGCCGGAGCAGGCGCAGCAGCTTCACCCTCCAGGCCGGCATCCGGTGGAACATCGTCATCGACGCGGGGCGGGAGTTGAAGTCGAGCATCTTCATCACCTCCTCGAACATCGCGTCCTCGCACGACGGGCGGTGCTCACCGAAGAGCACCTCCATGATCACCTTGGTGGTGTAGCGGTGCGCGAAGGGGTGGACCGACACGACCTGGTCGCGCGGCCAGGACGCGACGGTCTCCTTGGCCAGCTGGGCGACCGCCTGCTCGATGCGCTTCAGCGCGCCGCCCCGGAAGCTCGGCATGACGCTGCGCCGCCGCGCGGTGTGCGCGTCCTCGTCCAGCCAGGCCAGGCCGTTCTGGCCGGTCCACTTCTCGATGGGGCCGTTGCTGGAACCGGTGTGCAGGACGTCCCGGGGCGCGAGGAACATGCTCTTCACGTCCTCCGGTGCCGAGATCACGTGGATACGGATACCGGGGATGATCTGCACGCGGAACCGGCTGCCGTACTTGGCGCGGCAGCTCTTGAGGAAGGGCTCCGGGCGGGCCCAGATGCTCAGCACCTGCCGCAGCCGCGCCATTTCCACCATGGGCAGCGAGGAGGACGGCACGACCGTCCGGGCGGCGGGGGCGGAGTGGTCGACCGGGCACGTGCCGCCGGACGCGGCGGCCGCCTCATGAGCGTTGCTGGAGTGGTCCATGTTTCTTGCTTCCTTATCTCGTTGCCGCTTGGGTCATGCGCTCTTGCTTGTCGTCCCCGCCCGAACCGGCAGGTGCGGGCCGTCTCACCGGGCCTACCGCGAACAGGGCGAGGCCGCTGACGAGGCTGCCGCCGGCCATGACCAGGAACGCGGCGCGGAAGGAGGACAGGTCGGGGGTGCCGGCGAGGACGGCCGCGACCACGGCGACGCCGATGGCCATGCCGATCTGGCGGGACATGGACGCCATGCCGGTGCCGGTGGCGACACGCTCCGGCGGCAGGGACAGCGTCGACGCAGCGGCCAGGGCGGGCAGGATGAGGCCGAAGCCGATGCCGCCGATGATCGAGCCGGGCAGGAAGCGGCCGGTGAAGTCCGGGGTGCCGTCCAGCACGCAGGCCCACCAGATGCCGCCCGCCGCGAAAGCGGTGGCACCGGCCAGGCCGACCAGGTGCACCCCGTAGCGCACGGCGAGGATGCCGCTGGGCACGGCGAACACGGTGGCCGCCACCGGGCCCGGCGCGATCTCCAGGGCGCCGCGCAAGGTGGAGTGGCCCCAGACCTGGGTCAGGAACAGGATCGTCGACATGGCCATCGCGCCGACGCCCATGAAGAAGAAGCCGGTGGCGACGTTCCCCAGGGCCACGTTCCTGACCGCGAGGATGGCGGGTTCGATCACCGGCGCGGGGTGCCGCAGGGCACGGCGCACGGTGTGGACGAGGCCGACCGCGCCGGCCGCCGACAGGGCGATGACCTGGGCACTGCCCCACCCCCAGGTCTGCCCCTGGGCGATCGTCGCGACGACCGCGGCGACGGACGCGGCGAGCACCGCGCTGCCGAGCAGGTCCGGGACCGGACCGTCCTCGGTGGCGGACCTGCGCAGCGACCAGGCGCCGATCAGCAGCGCCACTGCCCCGAGAGGCAGGTTGACGACGAAGACCCAGCGCCAGTCGATCTCCGCCAGCAGTCCGCCCAGTGGTAGTGCCGCGGCCGAGCCGACCCCGCCGACCGCGGTCCACAGCCCGATGGCGATCCCGCGCCGCTCCGGGGCGAACAGCCCGAGCAGCAGTCCCAGGGAGCTGGGTGCCATAAGGGCGGCGCCGACGCCTTGGAGGGCGCGGAAGGCCACGAGCACCTCCAGGGACGGCGCCGCCGCGCATACGGCCGACACTGCGGTGAACAGGCCGAGGCCCAGCAGGAAGACCCGCTTGCGCCCGGACCGGTCCGCCCAGCGGCCGCTGGGCAGCAGCAGCGCGGCGAAGGTGATCGCGTAGGCGCTCATCACCCAGGACAGGTCGGTGAGGCCGGCCGTGGGGAAGGACTCCCGCATGCTCGGGAAGGCGATGTTGACGATCAGCATGTCCACCGCGGAGATGAACACCCCGATGAGGATGACCGTGATGGACAGTCCCCGTCGAAGCCCGTCGCTGCTCATGCCTCGATCCACCCTTCGATCGCGTCCGCGGTGGCCGCGGACGCGGCCTCGATCAGGGCGAAGTGGTCGGCGGCGACCTCGACGTGGTCGTCGGTCGCCTCCCACCGCGGGCCGTTCGGCAGCGCTGTGCCGCCGAGCGGCTCGGCCGCCCGGATCATGAGAGTCCTGGTGGAGATCGGCTCCGGCCGCAGGCCGGCGAACAGGCGCAGGTACGCACCCATGGAGAGCCAGCTCGCGTCGTCGACCGAGACCGGCCGCCGCTCGTGCGTGAGGATCCCCGCCAGCATGGCGGCGAAAGCACGGCCCGCCGCGTCGCCTTCCCCTTCGCCGTCACCGTCGCCGTCACCGTCGCCGTCGCCGTCGCCGTCGCCGTCGAGTGCCAGCGTGTCGATCATGACGAGTCCGGCGAGCGGGGCTCCGGAGGACTCGAGGCGCTCGGCCAGCGACCGCGCCACGACACCACCCATGGAGTAGCCGGCGAGGACGAACGGGGCGTCCCCGACGGCCGTACGGATCGCGCCCTCCAGGGCCTCCACCGCGACCTCGGCGGACTGCGGGGAGAGCTCGGTCCCGAATCCCGGCAGCGAGCACACGAGGACGTCCCGCACCCCCTCGAAGTGGTCGGCCAGGCGCATGAACTGCTCCTGACCGGAGCCGACCACGTATACGTAGGACGGCACGCAGACGATCTTCACCCGGCCCGGTCCGGAGGCCAGCCGCGCCAGGCGCCCGGCGCCGTCGGGCAGTTCGGCGGCCGACGAGAAGACCGGCCTGGCGCCTGCGGAGTCCACGAGCTGCCGCAGCGCCTCCGGCATGGCGCCGCTCCCGGCGGCATGCCGGAGCCGCGCGCCGATCGTGTCCGGGGCATGCTCGGGCGCGGCGGTGTCCGGCGCCCCCGAACCGGCCCTCTTGAGCAGCTGCCGGGCGATCTCCGCCGGGGTGGGGTGCTCGAAGACGAACGAGACGGGCAGGCGCAGGCCGGTGACCTGCGAGAGCCGGTTGCGCAGCCCGACCGCGCTCATCGAGTCCATGCCCAGTTCCTTGAGCTTGCGGTCCACATCGATCAGCTCGTCGGCGGTGTGGCCGAGTACGGCCGCGACATGCGTCGTGACCAGGTCCAGTACGACCCGCTCGCGGTCCGCGTCCGGGACGCCCGTCAGCCGCTGCGCCAGCGACCCGCCGCCCGGCTCCCGCGCGGCGGGCAGGCGGACCAGGCCGCGCAGCAGCGCCGGCAGGGTCCGCTCGCGGGCCTGCGACCGCAGCTCCACCAGGTCCAGCTGCACCGGCGCCAGCAGCGCGGTGTCCACGGCGAGGGCCTGGTCGAACAGCTCCAGTCCGCGCTCGACGGGCAGTTCGGCGGTCCCGGGAGCGGCGACGGCGCCCGTCCACGGGCCCCACGCCAGCGTGGTCCCCGCGAGTCCGGCGGCGCGGCGCCGCCGCACCAGCGCGTCGACGGCCGCGTCGGCCGCCGGGTCCTGCGCCCCGCCGCCCCCGAGAGAGGCGAAGGAGGAGAACACCACGAAGGCGCTCAGGCCGGCCCGTTCGGTCCGAGCGTGCAGCCCCCAGGCCAGCTCCAGCCCCGCGGGGCCGCCCGCGGCGTGGACCACCGCGGTCAGCGGCCGCTCAAGGGACTCGATCACGGCGTCCAGCCGGTCGGGGGCGGGCGCCTCGACGCGCGTACGGGCGCCGAGTTCCGTCAGCTCCGCGACCAGCGCGTCCGCGGCGGCGCCGGGCTCGTCGAGCAGCAGCAGGTCCCGTACGCCGTGGTGGGCGGCCAGGTGCTTGGCCAGCGACGCGCCGGCGGGGGTCGTGCCACCGGTGATCAGCACGGTGCCGTCGCAGACCGCCGGCGCCGGCCGATCGGCGGAGCCGACCGGGACCAGGGCCAGCCGCGGTGCCAGGAACCGCCCGGCGCGCACCGCGAGTTGCGGCTCGTCGGCAGCGATCAGCGCGCCCCACTCCGGGCTCGCGGCCGCGTCCATGTCCATGTCCATGTCCACGTCCACGACGAGGAACCGGCCGGGGTGTGCGGACTGCGCGGCCCGCAGTACGCCCCACACCGCGGCCCGCGCCGGGTCGGGGACCTCCTCGTCCCGGACCGCGACCGCGTGGCGGGTCGCCACGATCAGTACGGCGTCACCGGACGGCGCGTGGTCCAGCCAGCGCCGCACCAGGTCCGAGGCGTCGCCGGCGGCGTCGCGCACGGCGTCGGGTCCGTCCCCCGCGGGGGTGCCGATCACCGTGAGCACGGCCTGCGGGGCCGCCGCGCCCCCGTCGACGGCCGCGGCGAGCGCGGCCAGGTCGGCGTACCGGTCCGCCGCTCCCGCGGGAGCGTCACCCAGCGCGGCGAGCCGCACCGGCGTGGCGGGACCGACCTCGACGGGCGTCCAGTCCACGCGGTACAGCGAGCTCTGGCCGCGGCGCAGTTCCTCCAGGTGGCCGGGATCGACGTCGTGGAAAGCTATGCGGTCCACGCCGAGCACGAGCGAGCCGTCCTCGCCGTAGACGGCCAGCCGCAGGGTGTCGCCGTCGGAGGTGACGTGGGCGCGGCCCCGGGCGGCGCCGGTCGCGGCCAGCCGCACCCCGGACCAGGAGACCGGCAGCTTCGGTGTGCCCTGGTCGGCGAAGCCCAACTGCCCGATGTGCAGGGCGGACTCGAACAAGGCGGGGTGGATGCCGAAGTCCGCGGCGCCGATGTCCTCGGGCAGCGCGAGCTCGGCGTACAGCTCACCGTTGGAGCGCCATGCCGCCCGTACGCCGTGCAGGGCGGGGCCGCAGTCGAGGCCGAGGCCGGCCAGCGCGGCGTACAGCCCGTCCACCGCCACCGGTTCGGCGCCGGCGGGCGGCCATGCGCCCGCCCGGCCGACGGCGGGCTCGGTGTCCGGTGCGAGCCAGCCCGTGCAGTGGCGGGTCGACTCGGCGTGCTGGTCGCCGTCGGGGCGGGAGTGGACCGTCACCGGGCGGCGGCCGTCCTCCCCGGGCGCGCCCACGATCGCCTGGATCTGCAGCGCCGCGCCGTCGGCCGGCAGCAGCGGCGCCTCGAACATCATCTCGTCGAGCAGCGGCGTCCCGACACTGCGGCCCGCGGCCAGCGCCAGCTCGACCAGCGTCGTGCTGGGCGCGACGGGCAGGCCGAAGGCGGCGTGGTCGCGGAGCCAGGGCTGGGTCTCGTGGGACAGACGGCCGGTGAGGACCCACTCGTCGCGGTCGGCGAGCCGCATGCCCGCCGTCAGGACCGGGTGCTCGACGCGGCCGAGGCCGGAGGCGGCCGGGTCTCCGCCGGTGGCCGGGCTCGCGCTCGGCCAGTACCGCCTGCGCTGGAAGGCGTAGGTGGGCAGCGGGACCTGCCGGGCGCCGGAGTCGGCGAAGCAGGCGGCCCAGTCGACCTTCACCCCGGCGGTGTGCGCCTCGGCGAGGGAGAGCAGGAACCGCTTCATGCCGCCCTGCCGGCGGCGCAGTGAGCCGACCACGCCGACCCGGGTGGCGCCGGTCGTGGCGACGGTCTCCTCCGTCGCCACGCCCAGCACCGGGTGCGGGGACATCTCCAGGAAGCAGCCCGCGCCGTCATCGACGAGCGCGCGGACGGCGGGCTCGAAGCCGACGGGGTTGCGCAGGTTGGCGTACCAGTACTCGGCGTCCATGGCCGCGGTGTCGATGAACGCGCCGAGCGCCGTGGAGTACAGCGGGACGTTGCCGCTGCGCGGCTCGACCGGGGCGAACGCCTCCAGCATCTCGGTGCGGGCCACCTCGACGTGCGGCGAGTGCGAGGCGAAGGTGGCCGGGATCCGCTTGGCCCGGATCTCCTCGCGGTCGCAGTGCTCCACGAGTGCGTCGACCGAGTCCAGGTCACCGGCGACGATCACGGCCGCCGGGCCGTTCACGGCCGCGACGGAGACACGGTCACCGTACGGGGCGATCAACTTCTCGACCTGGTCGACCGGCAGGGCGAGCGAGGCCAGGCAGCTGGCGCCCATGAGCCGGTCGCGGGCGATCCGGCTGCGCACGGCGATGATGCGGGCCGCGTCGCGCAGCGACAATCCGCCCGCCACGTAGGCGGCGGCGACCTCGCCCTGCGAGTGGCCGACCACGGCGGACGGCTCGACGCCGTAGGAGCGCCACAGCGCCGCCAGGCCGGCCATCACCGCGAACAGCGCGGGCTGCACCACGTCGACGCGCTGAAGCGACGGCGCGTCGGGGGCGCCGCGCAGGACGTCCTCCAGGCGCCAGTCCACGAACTCGGCGAGTGCCGCGCCGCACGTGGCGATCTCGGCGGCGAACACCGGGGAGGTGTCGAGCAGTTCCACCGCCATGCCCTCCCACTGCGCTCCCTGTCCGGGGAACACGAACACCGGCTTGGCGGTGGTGGAGGGGCGGCCGGAGGCCGTCTGCTCGGTCACGTCGCCGACCGCGAAGGCGGACAGCTCGCCGACCAGTTCGGCACGGTCGGCGGCCACGAGCACCGCGTGGTGCTCCAGCCGTGCCCGCGTGGTCAGCTGGGAGTACCCGACGTCGAGCACGGACAGACCGGGGTTCTCCAGCAGGTGCCGCCGCAGGCGCTCGGCCTGACCGCGTACGGCCGCTTCGGTGCGCGCGGAGAGCAGCACGGGGGTCGCGGGAACCGGCGCCACGGCCTCGGAGCCGGCGGCCGGGGTGTCGGCACTCGTGTCTACGGTCGGGGTGTCGGCTCCCGTGCCGACGGCCGGGGTGCCGACGGCCGGGGTGTCTGCGGCCGGGGTGTCTGCGGCCCGGGTGTCTGCGGGTGCCTCCTCGACGATGATGTGCGCGTTGGTGCCGCTCACGCCGAACGACGACACGCCCGCGCGGCGGGGACGTCCGGGGGTGGTCCACTCCCGGGCCTCGGTCAGCAGCTCGACCTCACCGGCCTGCCAGTCGATGTGCGGGGACGGCTCGTCGACGTGCAGGGTCTTCGGCAGCGTCCCGTGCCGCATCGCCATCACCATCTTGATCACACCGGCGACGCCGGCGGCGCCGGAGGTGTGGCCGATGTTCGACTTGACGGATCCCAGCCACAGCGGGGCGTCCTCGCGCTCGCGGCCGTACGTCGCCAGCAGCGCCTGCGCCTCGATCGGGTCGCCGAGAACGGTGCCCGTGCCGTGGCCCTCGACCGCGTCCACCTCGGCCGGGGACAGCCCGGCGTCGGCCAGCGCCTGCCGGATGACCCGCTCCTGCGCGGGGCCGCTCGGCGCGGTCAGACCGTTGCTCGCGCCGTCCTGGTTGATCGCGGTACCGCGGACCAGGCCCAGGATGTGCCGCCCGTTGCGCCGGGCGTCGGACAGCCGCTCCAGCACCACCAGGCCCAGGCCGTCGGAGAATCCCGTGCCGTCGGCGGACGCCGCGTAGGCGCGGCAGCGGCCGTCCGGGGAGTTCGCGCCCTGGCGGCTGAACTCGGTCATCGTGATGGGCGTCGTCATGAACGTCACGCCGCCCGCCAGCGCGAGCGAGCACTCGCCGTTGCGCAGCGCCTGCGCCGCCATGTGCAGCGCGACCCCGGAGGAGGAGCAGGCCGTCTCCACCGAGACGGCGGGGCCTTCCAGGCCGAGGGTGTAGGCGATGCGGCCGGAGGCGACACTGGACATGGTGCCGGTGACGCGGTAGCCCTCGTACTCGCTGGGCACGAGGATGCCGTAGTCGGAGCCGGTGATGCCGACGAAGACACCGGTGTCCGTGCCGCGCAGGGAGGTCGGGTCGATCCCGGCGTGCTCCAGGGTCTCCCAGGACGTTTCCAGCAGCAGGCGCTGCTGGGGGTCCATGGCCATGGCCTCGCGCGGGCTGATGCCGAAGAACTCGGCGTCGAAGTCGCCCATGCCGGTGAGGAAACCGCCGCCGCGCGCGTAGGTGGTGCCCGTCCGCTCGCGGTCCGGGCTGTAGAGCCGTTCGAGGTCCCAGCCGCGGTCGGTGGGCATGGGGCCGATCACGTCGCGGCCCTGGGCAACGAGCTGCCACAGGTCTTCCGCGGAGGTGACGCCCCCGGGGTAGCGGCAGCCGATGCCGACGATCGCCAGCGGCTCGTCCACCGTGCCCCGCCGCTTCCGCGCGGCCGGGAGGGCGGCGTCCGCCGTGCCGTCGGCCTGCGACAGCAGCAGCCGCGCGACGGCCACCGGCGTGGGGTGGTCGAACACGAGGGTGGCGGGCAGCGGCACACCGGTGCTCTGTGAGAGCCGGTTGCGCAGTTCGACCGCGCTGACGGAGTCGAAGCCGAGCTCCTTGAAGGCGCGTTCGCCGTCCACCTCGTCGGCGGAGGAGTGGCCGAGCACGGACGCGGCCTGCGCCCGCACCAGTTCGAGCACCACGCCCTCGCGCTCGGCTTCCGGCACGTCGGCCAGGCGCCGTGCCAGGGTGCCGCCGGACGCTGCGCGCCGGGTGGGCACCCGTACGAGTCCGCGCAGCACGGCGGGCAGCAGTCCGGCCCGGGCCTGCTCCCGCAGGACGGCCGGGTCCAGCTCGACCGGGGCCAGCAGCGGCTCGTCCGCGGCGAGGCCGCGGTCGAACAGGTCGAGTCCGAGGTCGGTCGGCAGCGGAAGGATGCCGGCCTGTGCGACGAGGGCCAGGTCGGCCTCGCCGAGCCCGGCGGCGGCCCGGCCGTCGGCCCAGAAGCCCCAGGCGAGCGCGGTACCGCGCAGACCGGCCGCGCGGCGGGTGTGCGCGAGGGCCGCCAGGGCCGCGTCCGCCGCGGAGGTGGCCGCCTGGCCCGGGATGCCGGCCAGGCCCTCGAAGGCGGAACACAGGACGAACGCGGAGAGGTCCGCGTCCGCGGTCAGCTCGTGCAGGTGCCACGCCGCGTCGACCGAGTCCCGCAGCACCGTCTCCAGCCGCTCGTCGGAGAGGCTCTCGATCAGCCCCGCGTCGGCCAGGCCGGTGCCGGGCACGCCCGCGGCGTGCACCACCGCGGTCAGCGGGTGCTCCAGGGAGCCCAGCAGCGCGGCGAGTTGGTCCCGATTCGCGACGTCGCACGGCGCGACGCGCACCTGGGCCCCGAGGGACTCCAGGAGGGCGGTGTCGGCGTACGACCTCAGCTCGTCGGCCTCGTCCGCGGGTACGGCCAGCACCAGGTGCCGGGCGCCGTGGCGCGTGACGAGGCGCTCGGCGAACCGGGCTCCGAAGCCGCCGGTGACCAGCACGGTGCCGTCGGGGTCCCCGAGCGCGGGCCCGTCGGCCGGCCCGCCGGCCGCCCGGACCAGCCGGGGCGCGAGGGCCTTGCCGCCGCGGACGGCGAGCTGCGGCTCGTCCAGGCCGAGCAGCGCACCCCACTGCTGCTCCCCGTCGGCGTCCACGAGCAGGAAGCGCCCGGGGTGCTCGGACTGCGCGGCGCGTACGACGCCCCACACCGCGGCCTGCGCGGCGTCGGGGGATTCGTCCCCGGCCGTCACCGCCCCGCGTGTGACCACGACCAGCGTGGTCCCGCCCAGCGGCCCGCCGGACGGCCACTGCCGTACGAGTGCGAGGGCCCGCGCGGCGGCGTCCCGCACCGCCGACGGCGTCTGCCCGCCGGGGGTGTCGATCCGGGCCAGGACCGCCCGCGGTACGGGCGCGCCCTCGGCGACGGCGCGTTCGAGCGCGGCCATGTCGGGGTGGCGGTCGGCCACATCGGCGACCTCGCCCAGCGCGGCCAGCCGCACGGGCCCGGACGCCCCGGCCGTGACGGGTGTCCAGTCCAGGCGGTACAGCGCGTTCTGCCCGCGGCGCAGCCCGCCCGGCCGGGCCACGTCGGCGGCCCGTACGGCGATCCGGTCGACGTGCGCCACGGGGGCGCCCTCGGCGTCGAAGACGTCGAGCCGCAGGACGCCTTCGGCGACCGCGGCGATACGGGTCCGCGCCTGGGACACCTTGTCGCCCGTGAGCCGCACGCCCGACCAGGCCGCCGCGGACGGCGCCCCATCCGCGGCGGGCCGGTGGGCGGTGTGCAGCGCCGACTCCAGCAGGGCCGGATGGATCGCGTAGCCGCCGGGCTCGGTGCCGTCGGGCAGGGCCAGCTCGGCATACACCTCACCGCCGAGGGTCCACGCCGACTGCGCGCACTGCAGCAGCGGGCCGCAGTCGAGGCCGCGTTCGGCGAGGGCGGCGTACACCGCGTCGACCGACACCGGTTCGGCACCGGCGGGCGGCCACTCGCCCAGTCGGGCGGACAGGCGCTCGGCGCCGGGGGCGATCCGGCCGTGCGCGTGGCGCACGGCCTCGGTGGACTGCTCATCGCCCGTGTCCGGGCGCGAGAAGACCGACACCTCGCGGCGGCCGTCGGCGTCGGCCGCGCCGAGCGTGACCTGGACCCGTACGGTCGTGTCGTCGCCCAGGACCAGCGGGGCGTCGAGGTTCAGCTCCTCGACGAGGTCGCAGCCCACGTGGCCGGCCGCGGACAGGACCAGTTCCGCCAGCGCCGCGCCGGGGAGGACGGCCGTGCCGAACAGCGCGTGGTCGCGGGTCCAGGGCTGCCCCTGGTGGGAGACCCGGCCGGTGAAGACCCATTCGTCGCGGTCGCCGACCTGGACGGCGGCGGCCAGGACGGGGTGCTCGACACGGCCGAGGCCGACCGCGGAGGCATCGGCGAGACCGGTGGCGTCCAGCCAGTAGCGCTTGTGCTGGAAGGCGTAGGTGGGCAGGGCGACCTGCCGGGCGCCGGAGTCGGCGAAGCAGGCGGCCCAGTCGACCTTCACCCCGGCGGTGTGCGCCTCGCCGAGGGAGAGCAGGAAGCGGGGAAGTCCGCCCTCGTCGCGGCGCAGGGAGCCGACCACACCGATCCGGTTGCCCGTGCCGTGGGCGGCGACGGTCTCCTCCACGGCCATGGCGAGCACAGGGTGGGGAGACATCTCCAGGAAGCACCCGGTGCCGTTGTCGACGAGCGCGCGGATGGCGGGTTCGAACCCGACCTGTCCGCGCAGGTTGCGGTACCAGTATCCGGCGTCCATCGTCGCGGTGTCGATGAACCCGCCGGTCACCGTGGAGTAGAACGGCACCCGGCCGCCCGACGGCCGCACCGGAGCCAGAACCTCCAGCAGATCCCCCCGGATGGCCTCGACGTGCGCCGAGTGCGACGCGTAGTCCACATTGACCCGCCGCGCCCGCACCCCGTCCCGTTCGCACACGGCCAGAATCTCGTCCAGCGCGC
>NZ_VSRY01000157.1 GCF_008271805.1 Streptomyces sp. TRM49041 | reverse complement strand
CAGGTGTGATGCGTGCTCAGCCCGTGAGACCGAGTTCGCGTAGAGCGTCGGCCGGGTGGTTGCGGTAGTGGTCGTGTGCGGCGGCGTTGTTCTTCCATCCGGCGAGGTGGGCGAGGCTGATCGCCAGGCTGCGGAAGGTGGCGAGGGCTCGGGGCAGACTGCCGGTGCGGGCCCGACAGGCGTCCTCTCCGAAGGTCACGTCTCTGATGAAGTGCTGGGATTCGATGGCCCATTGGTCTCTCACGCAGCGGGCGAGGATGGCCGCGTCGGCGGTCTGGACAGGTGCGGTGGTGATGCCGAGTTCGGCGTCCGCGTGGGTCTTTCCGTCGCCCCGGCCGGTGGTGTACCGCTCCACCAGCAGGGCATGGGTGGCGTGCGGGAAGTTGACCTGGCCGTCTTCCAGTGCCTGGACGCGGACGATGCGGGTCTCGTGGCGGCCGCTGTTGGTCTCCTCGGTACGGACCATGCTGATCTGCGGGTTCGTGGTCTCGTCCCAGTCGAGCGCGTCGAGCCGGGCGAACAGGGCGGCGCGGTTCTCCTTGACCGGGAAGAGTCCGAAGGCGCCGCGTCGGTGCAGGTAGCGGGCGTGATCGGCCACCGTGTGCAGGGCGTCGGCGGTCACGATCGCCCCGGTGATGTCGGCGATCAGGTCGAGGGCGGCGGTGAAGTGCACGGTCTCGTGGGGCTTGTGGCGCATCTCGCGCTGGGCGAGCATCACGCCGGGATCGACCTGGTAGACGCCGAGCAGGTGAAGCTGCAGGCCGTCGGCGTCGCGGGCGCCGCGAACCGTCTTGCCGTCCGCGGCCAGCTGCAGCAGGGGCGGATCTCCCGCGATTCCGGCCAGCGGGTCGGCGGCGTGGGTCTGTACGAAGGTGCCGACGGCCGCATCGAGTGCGTCGGCGTCGATCCGGGCAAGGGTGCGGGTGAGCGTGGTGGCCACCGGCAACTGCGCCGGATCACCGTCGGGGACTTCGAGTGCGGCCAGGATGCCGGCGCCCTGACCGTTCGCCCAGCGGATCACACCGCGCACCGAGCGCGCCCCGCACAGCAGGGCGCAGGCCACCAGGCCGAGCAGCATCGGGAGGGGGTGCGTGACCAGGTGCACAGAACGCGGGTCGGGCACGGCGTCGACCGCCTCCAGGAGCGAGGGGAGTTTCGCGGGCGTGCACAACTCCCCGACCCCGACGCCGAGTTGATCGGCGAGTTGACGAGAGGTGGGCAGGGTCGGGCAGGATGGCATACGGGCGCGGCCTTCACGATCTTGCGAGTGGAATCACATGATCATGACGGGCCGCGCCCTTCGACGTTCCCCTGCCCCCGTCCAAGATCCGAGCACGCATCACGCCTGGCGACTGAGGAGGAAGTGAAGGCGTGCCAGGAGATCGGTTCGATGCCGGGCCACTCCACGGACGTGCCGGACCACGAAACGATCATCCGGCTTCCTGCGGTGATGCTGAAGTACATCCCTCGCCCGAACGACAACTGAGAGGCAGCAAGTGCAGCCACCCGCGCGTCATGCACTGGCACGAGCACAGCACTCGGCGGTGCACCTTGAGTTGCGTGACAGCTACATGCTCGATGACCCCGAGTTCATCGCGTGGCAGCAGGGGAAGCGGTTTGACCCCGCCGACCGGTCCTCGTGGTGGGGCGGCTGGCACGACGCGGTGAAAGAGGCAACGGCCCGGGGGGTCGTGGTCCGGCGGCTTCGGGTCGTGTCCGAGCCGATCAGCGACTACATCCGGTACGAGTACGACTGCACGTTCACGAACCTCGCTGCGGGCGAGCTGGTCCGGTGGATGCCCCGACGCCAGACGACGGACCTGGCCTTGCCAGGTACGGACTTCTGGGTCTTCGACGGTACGCAAGCCCTCTTCCACCACTTTACCGGGGACGGGCAGTTGGACGAGGACGGCCGCGAGTACACCGACGACCCCACGAAGGTGAGCCTGTGCACCACGGCCTTTGAGGCGGTGTGGCAGCGGGCCATTCCCCATGAGGAGTACAAGCCGCGCTGACCGGTCACGATCATGGCTGTCTCTCCCTCTTCGAGTGCCCAGCAAGCCCGGCAGGCTCTGGCGAACCGACTCGCTGAGCTCTGCCGGGATGCCGGGCTGAACGGGCGCGATCTCGCCCGGCTGTGCGGATGGCACCCGTCGAAGTCCTCCCGGATCATGAACGCCCGCACGCCCCCGTCCGCCGATGACATCCGGGCGTGGTGCCGGGCGTGCGGCGCGGCGGGGCAGACAGACGACCTGATCGCCTCTCTGCGGACCATCGAGGACATGTGGATCGGCTGGCGGCGCATGGAGCGCGCCGGCCTCAAGCGGGCTCAGGAAGCCCGCCTGCCGCTCTTCGAGCGCACCCACCGGTTCCGCTCCTACTCCTCATGGTTCGTCCCGGGCCTGATCCAGACCCACGGATACACCGAAGCGGTCTTGCGGGCGGTCCAGCGCAGGCGCGTGGAGGTGGACGACGTCGCCGACGCGGTGGCCGTGCGCATGGAGCGTCAGCGCGTCCTCTACGAGGGCGACCGACGGTTCGCGTTCCTGGTCGAGGAATCGGTCTTGCGGAACGGTCTCGGCGGGGCGGACGTGCAGGAGGAACAGCTCAGCCACCTCCTTACGGTCGGCTCCCTGCCCAGCGTCAGCCTGGGCGTCGTGCCCACTTGGACCGATCGGTCCCGGATGCCGGTGGAAGGGTTCTGGATCTTCGACACCGGACAGGTCAACGTTGAGCTTGTCTCCGGCTACCTCACGCTGACCCAGCCGAGCGAGGTTGCCGCGTACGCGGACACATTCACCGAACTGGCCGACATGGCCGTCTATGGAGTGAAGGCCCGCGCGCTGATCACAAGCGCCATTCAGTCGCTCAGGTGACGACTGTGCAACTTCGTGCAATCTCCTGGGAGGTGCAGCTCCGGCGTTCCTAGCGTGGTCGCTACACGGACGACACGAGGAGCGGGGCCGTGAGGCGATCACGTATGCGCAATGCCCGGTAGAGCTGCCGTTGCGAACAGACCCGGAGCCCGTACCAGTGGCCGGCTGCGGGGTCTGCGCCGCCCTGGCCGCACAGCGCCGGGCAGCCCGTCTTCGGGGCGACCACTCCACGGTCAGCGATTGCAACGTGGAGCTCCGGAACCACCCGCACCCCAAGGAAGCGGTATGACCGTGAGAGCCGTGCTCCGCTACGTCAGCTACGTCATGCACCGCCACCCCTCGGCGGAGACGACAGCCACCGCACGGTGCCTGAACCCGGACTGCCAGTGGTCTGCCGCGCCGACCGGGAACGCGGACGTGTGCACCGACATGTGTATCGAGCACACGGGCCGAACCGGTCACATGACCTTTTTGCGGGAGTTCTCGGAGATCGCCGTGGTCGAGCGTGCCCAGTGATGGGGGTCAGTCGCCGACCTGGTGTTCCACGCGGTGGCGGATGTACTCGTCCGGATGAGACCGGGCTGTCGCCACCGCCGCATCCACCAGGTCGTGCAGCTCCGGCGGATAGACCGACTTCCGGAGCGATAGCCCTGGCAGGATGCAGCGCCGGACGTCCACGTGCTCGTTGCTCACGAACTCGCGCAGAGCAGCCTCGTTCCACTCGGCGACCACGGCCGAGCCGTCATCGGTCTCCGGCTGGCTGGCGGCTCCGCCGTTCTCCGCCCGCACGACGGGCATCCGCAAGGGCAAGGCTGACCAGTACCAGGCGCGCGCGGCGCCTGCCCGCTCAAGGTCTGTGCCCGTTCGCAGGTACCCGAGCAGCGCGACCTGGACGCGCCTGGGCCCGAATGCGTTCAGCGCGGGCTCAAGGAACACGCGATTGAAGCTCGGGTCGGGGTCGTGGACGGCCGCCCTGATCAACGCGTCGAACGACTCTCCGGAAACCGTCAGGCCCTGCCGGCAGGCCTTGCGCACTGCCGTACGGACCCGTGACACCCAGGCCCCCCGATCGTCGGACTCCGACTCGGGAGCAAGGTCGAGTGACAGGGCGCGCACGGCGTCCGCCAAGCACTCAGCGAATGCCTCCCGCCGCTGCTCCGTACGTCCCGGCAACGCCATGAATCCCGCTGCCGCCCCCGCTGCCCTGTCGGCTGCCGTCCCGTTCCCGTCCACAGCCATCCGCCGCCCCCTGTGTCGTAGGCACTGCCGTACGCGTGTGATCCGACCTTCATACCAGGATGGCAAGCTTGAAGGATGAACGATGCTGCCCAGGCGCCCACCCCCGCGCCCGCACCCCGCAAGCGTGCCCGTGTCCGTGCCCCAGAGCTGATCGGCAAGGGTGGCTGGCTGAACACCGGTGGGAAAGAGCTCACCCTCGCCGACCTGCGAGGTAAGTGCGTTGTTGTGGATTTCTGGACATTTTGCTGCATCAACTGCCTGCATGTCCTCGACGAGCTGCGGGAGCTGGAGGAGAAGCACCGCGACACCGTCGTGATCATCGGCGTGCACTCGCCGAAGTTCGTCCACGAGGCCGAGCACCAGGCCGTGGTCGACGCCGTCGAGCGGTACGGCGTCGAGCACCCCGTGCTGGACGACCCGGAGCTCGCGACGTGGAAGCAGTACGCCGTACGGGCCTGGCCGACGCTCGTCGTGATCGACCCGGAGGGGTACGTCGTCGCGCAGCACGCGGGCGAGGGCCACGCCACCGCGCTCGCCAGGCTGGTCGCCGAGCTGGAGGCCGAGCACGAGGCGAAGGGCACGCTGCGGCGTGGCGACGGGCCGTATGTGCCGCCGGAGCCGGTCGCCACGCACCTGCGCTTCCCGGGCAAGGCGCTGGCCCTCGAGTCCGGTGGCTTCCTGGTGTCCGACACGACCCGCCATCAGCTCGTCGAGCTCGCCCCGGACGGGGAGACCGTCGTGCGGCGCGTCGGGAGCGACGAGCGGGGTTTCGTCGACGGGGGCGCCGACGTGGCGCGGTTCAGTGAGCCGCAGGGGCTCTGCCTCCTCCCCGACGGGCGTGTCGTCGTCGCCGACACCGTCAACCACGCCCTCCGCCTGTTCGACCCGGTGAGCGGTGCGGTCTCGACGCTCGCCGGGACCGGGGCGCAGTGGATGCAGGGTTCCCCGACCGCCGGGCCCGCGCGCGAGGTGGCCCTGTCGTCGCCGTGGGACGTGGCCTGGTGGCAGGACCGGGTGTGGATCGCCATGGCCGGTGTCCACCAGCTGTGGGCGTACGACCCGGAGGCCGGCACCGTGGAGGTCGCGGCCGGGACCACCAACGAGGGGCTCGTCGACGGGCCCGCCGCCGAGGCGTGGTTCGCGCAGCCGTCCGGTCTCGCCGCCACCGACGACCGCCTGTGGGTCGCCGACTCCGAGACCAGCGCGCTCCGGTGGGTCGATCCCGAGGGCGCCGTCCACACCGCTGTCGGCACCGGCCTGTTCGACTTCGGGCACCGCGACGGTGCCGCCGACCAGGCCCTGTTCCAGCACCCTCTGGGCGTGACCGCCCTCCCGGACGGCTCGGTGGCCGTGTCGGACACGTACAACCACGCCCTGCGCCGCTACGACCCGACGAGCGGAGAGGTCACCACGCTCGCGACCGACCTGCGCGAGCCCAGCGACGCCGTTCTCGTCGGCGACGACATCCTGGTCGTCGAGTCGGCCCGGCACAGGCTGACCCGGCTGCGCCTTCCCGAGGAGGCCGTCCAGGTCGCCGCCGTCGCCCACCGCACCCAGCGCGAGGCGACCGCGATCGCGCCCGGCCCCCTCCGTCTCGACGTCGTCTTCCACGCCCCGACGGGGCAGAAGCTGGACGAGCGGTACGGGCCTTCGACGCGGCTCCTGGTCTCGTCCACGCCGCCCGGGCTGCTCGCCGACGGCGGCGGCAGCGGCACGGACCTCTTCCGTGAGCTGAAGCTGGACCCGGAGGTGACGGAGGGCGTCCTGCACGTCTCAGCGATGGCCGCCTCCTGCGACGACGACCCGGAGAACGAGTACCCGGCCTGCCACGTCCACCAGCAGGACTGGGGCGTCCCCGTCAAGGTCACGGAAGGCGGCGCCACCCGCCTGCCCCTCATCCTCGCGGGCCTCGACGCCTAGGAGGCACCGACCGGGGGAGGGTCGCTCGGGGCGGGCACGATGCCGGCACGGTCGGTGTCACGGTGGTGCGTTCGCGGATGTCTCCGCCGGTCTGTGGCCGTCCGATGGTCAGCGCCGGTCCGTGGCTGCCCGGTGGTCAGCCGCGGCCGTGGTCCTCGTACGGGTCCGGGTCGACGACGGTCGGTGCGACCGGCGGGACCACCGCCCTGCGCCGCCGGGCGATGCTGGTGTACGCGGCGACGCCGATCAGGCCGACCGCCATCATGATCAGCCCCGCGACGTCCAGGTTGAGGCCACTGACCTCCCAGTCCGCCGCGAACGTGAGGATCGCGCCGGCCGCGATGAGCAGTAGGCAGCCGCCCAGGCCCATGGTGTGCCTCCTCGGTGCTTGTCGGGTGTCCGAAGCGTCGCGAGTACCCGAAAAGGGCCCCGCAACGCTCCGGCAGACAAGGTCACTTGAGGAAGGAGACCAGGGCGTTCGCGAGGAGGAACGGGTCGTCTGCGCCGCACAGTTCGCGCGCGCTGTGCATGGACAGGCAGGCGACGCCGATGTCGACGGTGCGGATGCCGTGCCGGGCGGCGGTGATCGGGCCGATCGTCGTGCCGCACGGCATGTCGTTGTTGGAGACGAACGACTGCCACGGCACGCCGGCGTCCTCGCACGCCGCCGCGAAGACGGCGCGGCCGCTGCCGTCCGTCGCGTACCGCTGGTTGACGTTGACCTTGAGGATGGGGCCGCCGTTGGGGCGCGGGTGGTGCGTGGGGTCGTGTCGCTCGACGTAGTTGGGGTGGACGGCGTGGCCGACGTCGGACGACAGGCAGACGGTGCCGGCGAAGGCGCGGGCGCGGTCCTCGTAGCCGCCGCCGCGGGCGAAGACGGATCGTTCCAGCACGGTGCCGAGGAGCGGGCCCTGGGCGCCGGTGTCGGACTCGGAGCCGTTCTCCTCGTGGTCGAAGGCGGCCATGACGGGGATGAACCGGGGCTCTTCGTCGGCGGTCGCGACGGCGGCGAGCGCGGCCGTGCAGGCGTGCACCGAGAGGAGGTTGTCGAGGCGCGGGGCGGCCAGCAGTTCGCGGTCGCGGCCAAGGTAGGCAGGCGGTTCGACGGAGTGGACCATGAGGTCCCAGCCGGTCACGTCCTCGGCGTCCAGGTCGTTCTCGTCCGCGAGGAAGCGGATGAGGTCGCCCTCGCGGACGTCGTCGCCCAGGCCCCAGATGGGCTGCATGTGGCGCTGCCGGTCCAGCTTGAGGCCCTCGTTGGCCTTCCGGTCCAGGTGGATGGCGAGCTGGGGTACGCGCAGCAGCGGCCGGTCGACGTCGACGAGGCGGTGGCTGCCGTCGCGGAGGGTGAGCCGGCCCGCGAGGCCGAGGTCGCGGTCGAGCCAGGAGTTCAGCAGCGGCCCGCCGTAGATCTCGACGGCGACCTGGCGCCAGCCGTGCGTCCCGCTGTCGGGCCGCGGCTTGACCCTGAGGTTCGGCGAGTCCGTGTGCGCGCCCACGATCCGGAACGCGGTGTGCGGGGTGGCGCCCTCCGGCACGTACCACGCGATGATCGCGCCGCCGCGGATCACGTACTTGCCGCCCGTCCTCCCGTCCCACGCGTCGGTCTCCTCGACCTGCCGGAATCCGGCCTTCTCCAGCCGCTCGGCGGCGGTCGCCACGGCGTGGTACGGCGAGGGCGAGGCCGCCAGGAACGTCATGAGGTCGTCGGTGTGGCCGCGGTCGAAGCGGGTGGGAGAGCTGCTCATGCCCACACCATACGGGCGGGTCCGGGGGTCGGGCGCAGGGTTCGGACGGGGCGTTGTCAGTGGTGGCTGCGAGTATCGACAGGGACGACACACCGTTGACCGACGCGTGACCGGAGGTGCACAGGTGAAGACCGTGACGACTGCCTCGGCAGCCTCACCCATGACCGTGCCCGGACCCGCCTGCGCCGCGTGCGAGGGGCCCGGCGCCGAGTGGAGTGTCCCTTTCATGCTGCCGCTCTGCCCGGCCTGCACGAAGGCGGGGACGGGCTCCCCGGACCGGGATCCCGTGCGGCTCGGCGACATCCTGCCGGTCACGGCGGCGGCGCTGCGGGCGTCGGGGAGCGGCGCCCCGGCGCGCGTGCCTGCGCCGCGCACGGGATCGCCGATGACCTGCCGGCACTGCGGCGGGCGGGCGCGCTGGCACCGCACGACGGGCGACCGGTGGGTGGCGATAGAACCGGGCGTGCGCCCGGCGGCCGGGGTGCCGCGCGGCCGCCGCTGGTACATCGCGGGGGACGGCACGGCGGTGAACCTGCGGGGTGCGCTGCCCTCGGACACCTGCCGGGTGAGTCACTTCGACGTGTGCCCGGGGGCGGGAGCGGGAGCCTGGTCGGGGACGGGACGGTTCACGGGGTGATGTTGTGGTTGACGCGGAAGAGGTTGCCGGGGTCGTAGCGGCGCTTGAGCTCCACCAGGC
The DNA here is from genome assembly GCF_008271805.1 of Streptomyces sp. TRM49041. Lineage (GTDB taxonomy): Bacteria > Actinomycetota > Actinomycetes > Streptomycetales > Streptomycetaceae > Streptomyces. The sequence goes on along the minus strand of NZ_VSRY01000157.1, from coordinate 86,548 downwards.
GGTCGTAGTTCTGGCGGTAGTTGGTGCGTACGCGGTCCTGGTCGTCGTCGCTGAGGAAGTTGATGTAGCCGCCCTCCTCGGTGTGCGGGCGCAGCGCCCTGTCGTAGTCGCGGCACCAGGCCACGTTCCGCTCGATGTCGGAGGGGTCGGCGAAGCTGGGGCCGAGGCCGGTGGAGAAGGTGGCGTCGCGATACGCGAAGGCGGTGTCCGTGGGGCCGACACGGTGGCAGGCGCGGTCGATGGGGAAGACGATCGTGTTGGTCTGCATGGAGGGCAGCGTCTGCGCGTAGGTGGTGTGGACGTCGACGGCCCCGTCGGACAGGTCGCGGCTGAAGTTGCCCTTCCAGTAGTGGTAGAGCCCGGCGGGCAGGTCCGCGTCGAACAGGGTGTTGATCACCGGGTACGGCATGCGCTCCACGAACTGGCCGAGTACGGGCCCGAGTCCGCCGAGCCGCGCCCGGATCCGCTCGTCGTCCTGCTCCGGGCCGGTCCAGCAGGTGAGCACCGCGCACAGCGGTCGGCCGTGCCACCGCTCGGGCAGGAAGGGCACGGGCGGGCCGAGCACGAACGCGAAGACGGCGTTGAACGCGTCGGGGGTGTCCGGGTCGGCGATCAGCTCGCGCCAGCGGCGGGCCACGTCGCCGTCGAGCGGATAGAAGGTGGGCCCGCCGAGGATGTCGGCGACGGGGTGGACCCGGTAGAGGAAGGAGACGACGGCGCCGAAGTTGCCGCCGCCGCCGCGCAGCGCCCAGAACAGCTCGGCGTCATGGTCGGCGTCGCAGCGCACGAGGGTGCCGTCGGCGGTGACGACATCGGCGCTGATGAGGTTGTCGCAGGTCAGGCCGTAGCGGCGGGCGAGGTGGCCCATGCCGCCGCCGAGGGTGAGGCCGCCGATGCCGGTCGACGACACGACTCCGCCGGTGGTGGCGAGGCCGAAGGCGTGGGTGGCGTGGTTGAAGTCGCCCCAGGTGCAGCCGCCTTCGGCGCGGGCGGTGCGGTGTTCGGCGTCGACGTGGACGCTCCGCATCCGCCCCAGGTCGAGGACGAGCCCGTCGTCGCAGGTGCCGTGGCCGGTCGCGGCGTGGGCGCCGCCGCGCACCGCGAGCGGCAGGTCGTGGTCGCGGGCGAAGTTCACGGCGGCGATCGCGTCTGCCGCGTCGACGGCGCGGACGACGACGGCCGGGCGGCGGTCGTGCATCGCGTTGTAGACGCGGCGCGCCTCGTCGTAGCGGGGGTCCGACGGGTCGATGACATCTCCGCGCACGGCGTCGCGCAGCGGGTCCAGTGCGGGCACGGTGGGGGAGGGGGTGGAGGAGACGGCGGTGGTCATGACGGGAAGAGCCTTTCCAGTGCGGCGCGCGGGATACCGGCGCCGGTCATGGCGGGGGGGACGGTGGACCGGTGGACGGTCCGGCGGGTGAAGCGGACGGCGGAGGGGGACACGGAGGTGGTCATGACCCCGTTGTAGGACGGGGGCGGGCGTGCGGGCATCGCCGGAACGGCCCATTCGTCGGGTGGGCCGGTGGATGGGCGGAACAGCCCACGCCGTGTACCGGCCGCGGGCCGGGCTGGACACGCAGGACAGGCAGGACAGGCGGGACAGGCAGGTCAGGCGAGCCCGTGGGCGCAGGCGAAGGCGGTGGCGGCGGCGCGGGAGGTCACCTGGAGCTTGGCGAAGATGTTGTTGAGGTGCCGGGCGACGGTGTGCTCGCTGATGGTGAGCGCGGCGGCGATCTCCCGGTTGGTGCGGCCCGCGGCGACGAGCCTCAGGACCTCCGCCTCGCGGGCCGAGAGCCCACCGGGCAGCTGCTCCTTGTCGCGGTCCCGTACGGCGTCCAGCAGCGCGGCGGCCCGCCGGGCGTCGGGTACGGCCCCGAGCGCCTCGAACACCGCCCGTGCGGCCCGAAGCTCCAGCACGACGCCTTCGACGTCTCCCGCGTCCCGGTTCGCGGCGGCCAGCATCATCCGCACCTGAGCCGCCTCGTACGGCACCCCCAACTCCAGCCACTCGGCCAGAGCCCGCCGCAGCAGGGGCAGCGCCCGGGCGGCACCGAGGCGGACGCGGTCCGCGAGGGCATCGTCTGCCGGGACGGCCTCGGCCGGGGTGCCGACCGCGGGAGTGCGCTCTGAAGGGGTGCCGTCTGCCGGGACGCGGTCCGCGCGGGTGCCGTCCGCGCGGGTGCCGTGGGGCCGGGCGCTGTCGGGTCGGGCGCCGCCGGACCGACCGCCGTGGGGCCGGCCGTGGTCGGTCGGGGTGCCGTCGGCCGGGGTGCCGTCGGCCCGGGTACCTGGGGGCAGAGTGGCGTCGGAGCGGGCCGTGGCCGGCGCCGCAGTGCCCCGCGCCGCTGGGCCCGGCGACTCATGGGTGGCCAGGGCCACCGCTGCCCGGGCCGTGGTGGTGAGGGCGCTCAGCACGGAGGGGTCGGGTCGGCGGGGCTCGGTGGACAGGGTGGTCAGGGTGTCGGCCGCCGCCCGGGCAGCCTCGACCGCGCCGGCGGCCAGTTCGGTCTCCACCTGGGCGGCCAGGAGGCGGGCGTGGTGGAGGAGGTCGCCGTTGGAGGGTGAGTCGGTGAGGGCCAGGCGGAGGGCCGCCGCGGCGGTGTCGGCGCGGCCCTGGGCCAGGCGGAGCAGGGCGAGCCCGGGCTGCGGCGTGCGGCCCAGCTCATGGGCGCGGGCGTACGCAGCCTCGGCCGTGTCCAGGTCGCCGCGGCGGCGGGCGATCTCGGCGGCGACGTAGTGCGCCTCGCCCGCCACGGCCGCGTCGGCGGCGGCCAGCTCGGTGCACACGCGGGCGGCCTCCGCCTCGGCGTGCGGCCAGTCGCCGCGCAGGTCCAGGACCTCGACGTGGTGGACGCGGCACAGCCCCCGGAACGGGTTGTCGGCGGAGTGCTCCGTGCACCAGCGCATCGCGGCGTCGGTCCACTCGGCTGCCCGGCCCAGGTCGGCGGCGGCCATGCAGCGGGAGAGCGCCAGGCAGTAGATCCAGCCGGTGAACAGCGAGCTCAGCTCCCCCGCGGTGACCGCGCACATCGCGTCGTCCAGCAGGGCGAGCCCCTCGGCGGTGCGGCCGTGGGTCAGCAGTACGCCGCCGTGCACCTGCTGGCTCATGGCGAGCAGGTCGCGGCTGCCGCAGGAGCGGGCGATCCGGTTCATGCGGAGGGCCGCGTCGATCGCCGCGGCGAGATCGCCACGCACGGCAGCGTCCTCGGCCTCCGTCCAGGCCAGGTAGCACTGCTCCAGGCACTCCGGCCGGCCGTCGAGGTGCTGCTGTGCCCGGTGCAGCCAGCCGGTGGCCGTGGCGGTGCGACCGATGTTCCGGTATTCGTAGAACAGCAGCCACGCGCTGTGCCCCGCCGCCCGGTCGGCACCGTCGGCGGCGTACGCCGCGTAGGCCCGTAGTCGGGCGTCGATCGACTCGACGACGCGCCCGGTCCACCAGGCGGCGTCGGCGAGAAGGGTCAGGTCGTCGGCGCCCAGGGCGTCCGGCGCGGAGCCGGAGAGCAGGGCGTACGCGTCGCTCCACTCCTCCCGCGCGGCCGCCTCCCGGGCCTTGTCCGTCGTCGTCCCCATGGGCGGTTCCCTTCCAGTCCTCAGGATAGGAGGGAACCCGACAAGCCGGAAAAGCCGGAAAAGCCGGGAAGGGTAGTGCGGTCGGACAAGGCAGACGGCCCGCTCCCCCGGGACCGGACCATCCGGGGAAGCGGGCCGTCAGGCCGCTGACGCAGCTGTCAGGAGGCTCAGAAAGCGGCCTCGTCCAGCTCCATCAGGGAGTTGTCGACACCCTCGGCGATGAGCCGCTCGGTGGCGACGCCGGGCAGGACGTTGGCCGCGAAGAACTTCGCCGCCGCGATCTTGCCCTGGTAGAAGGCGACGTCCTTCGGGGACGCGCCCTCGGCCAGCTTCTCGGCGGCGACCGCGGCACCGCGCAGCAGCAGGTAGCCGACGACGACGTCACCGGACGCCATCAGCAGGCGCGTGGTGTTGAGGCCGACCTTGTAGATGTTCTTGACGTCCTCGCCGGTGGCGGTGAGGTCCGTCAGCATCGTGCCGACGATCGCCTCCAGGTCCACGGCCGCCTTGGCGAGCGCGTCCCGCGCGCCGGCCAGCTCCTCGCCGCCCGTGCCGACCGCCAGGAACTTCTTGATCTCCTCGGAGAGGGTGTTCAGCGCGGCGCCCTGGTCACGGACGATCTTCCGGAAGAAGAAGTCCTGGCCCTGGATCGCCGTGGTGCCCTCGTAGAGGGTGTCGATCTTCGCGTCGCGGATGTACTGCTCGATCGGGTACTCCTGCAGGTACCCGGAGCCGCCGAAGGTCTGGAGCGACTGGGCGAGCTGCTCGTACGACTTCTCGGAGCCGTAGCCCTTGACGATCGGGAGCAGCAGGTCGTTCAGGCCGTTCAGCGCCTTCGTGTCCTCGCCCGCGGCCTCCTGGGCCTGGATCTCGTCCTGGACGGCGGCGGTGTACATGACGAGGGCGCGCATGCCCTCCGCGTACGCCTTCTGCGTCATGAGCGAGCGGCGCACGTCGGGGTGGTGCGTGATGGTGACCTTCGGCGCGGTCTTGTCCATGAAGTTCGCCAGGTCGGGACCCTGGACGCGCTCCTTGGCGTACTCCAGCGCGTTGAGGTAGCCCGTCGACAGCGTGGCGATGGCCTTCGTGCCGACCATCATGCGGGCGAACTCGATGATGCGGAACATCTGGCGGATGCCGTCGTGCTTGTCGCCGATCAGCCAGCCCTTGGCGGGGTGCTTGTCGCCGAACGTCATCTCGCACGTGTTGGAGGCCTTGAGGCCCATCTTGTGCTCGACGTTCGTGGCGTAGACACCGTTGCGAGCGCCCAGCTCGCCGGTGTTCCAGTCGAACTCGTACTTCGGGACGAGGAACAGCGACAGGCCCTTGGTGCCCGGACCGGCACCCTCGGGGCGGGCGAGGACGTAGTGGAGGATGTTCTCCTCCATGTCGTGCTCACCGGACGTGATGAAGCGCTTCACGCCCTCGATGTGCCAGGAGCCGTCCTCCTGCCGGACCGCCTTGGTGCGGCCGGCGCCGACGTCCGAGCCGGCGTCCGGCTCGGTGAGGACCATGGTGGAGCCCCAGCGCTTCTCCACGGCGATCTCGGCGATCTTCTTCTGCGCCTCGTTGCCCTCCTCGAAGAGGATGCCCGCGAAGGCGGGGCCGGAGGAGTACATCCAGACCGCCGGGTTCGAGCCGAGGATCAGCTCCGCGTACGCCCAGATGAGCGAGCGCGGCGAGGTGGTGCCGCCGATCTCCTCGGGCAGGCCCAGACGCCAGTACTCGGAGTCCATGAAGGCCTTGTAGGACTTCTTGAACGAGGCCGGGACCGGCGCGGTGTTCGTCTCCGGGTCGAAGACCGGGGGGTTCCGGTCCGCGTCGGCGAAGGACTCGGCGAACTCGTTCTCCGCGAGGCGGCAGAGCTCGTCGAGGACGCTCTTGGCGGTCTCGACGTCCATCTCCTCGAACGGACCGGTGCCGTACACCTTGTCGCGGCCGAGGACCTCGAAGAGGTTGAACTCGATGTCGCGGAGATTCGACTTGTAATGCCCCATGGCGACGGCTCCGTAAGGATCGGGAGGCAGGTTCCTCGTATATCTACCAGCAAGTAGTCCCGATGATGCTACCCACCGGTAATAAGAGCAACCCCTCACCTCGATCTGTGACGCGTCTCAATCCGGAGGGCGCCGGGCACCGCGGGACGCGGGTGACACGGGGAGACGCGGGGGCACGCGGCGGGACGCGGGGCTACCGCCATTGGGCGCGGTCGGGCGGCGCGGCACACCGGCCCGTGCCTACGGTGGCGCCATGCCCGATGAGCCTGCCGAGCACGCCGAGCGCGCCGACGACGGCAGCTCCGTCTCCTGGTCGGAAGGCGGTGGCTGGTTCGAGTTCACCCTGGCGGTGATCCTCGCGCTGGCCGCCGTCGGGACGGCGTGGGCCGGCTTCCAGAGCCAGAAGTGGGGCGGAGTGCAGGCGAACTCCTACGCCTCCGCGTCCGCCACGCGTACCGAGTCCACGCGCGCGTCGACGGAGGCGGGCCAGTTCCTCACCATCGACGTGATCATGTTCACCCAGTGGCTGACCGCGCTGAACCAGGAGATCCTCGCGGACCCGTCGCAGCGGCCCGAGGGCGGGTACGAGCCCGACCCCGAGACCGTCTCGGGCCTGCTCTTCACCCGCTTCCGGAGCGAGTTCAAGCCTGCCGTGACCGCCTGGCTCCGGACCCGTCCGCTGGCCGACCCCGAGGCGCCGGTGACCCCGTTCGCCATGCCGGAGTACCAGCTGGCCACCGCAGCGGACGCGCTGCGGCGGCTGGACGAGGCCGAGCGGCTCTCCGCGAAGGCCCGGCAGGCCAACCAGCGCTCCGACAACTACGTCCTGACGGCCGTCCTCTTCGCCCTGGTGCTGTTCTTCGCGTCCCTGGCCGGCCGCGCCCACGCCCGGCGCGCGAGGATGCTGCTGTTCGGCCTCACCCTCCTGACCCTGGCCGGCGCGATCGTGATGCTGGTGCTCTATCCGGTCCAGCTCTGACCGGCCGCGGGACGGGCCGATGGCGGTGCCCGGCTGCCACTACGAGCGCGCGGGCCGACGCGTCCCCGGGCTCGCCCGCAGCACGGCGAGCAGCGCGCGGGCGGTGGCGAGGTTGCAGTTGCCGAGGGTGATGAGGGGTGGCGTACCGAAGTCTCGTCCGAGCGACGGCAACTTGACCTCGTGCGAGGCGAGAACGATCCGCAACTGATCGACGAGCGCCCGCGCCTCCTGGTCGAGCTCCAGCTCCAGGGCCTTGTTCATGGGTGCACCTTCCTGTGCGTGCTGTGACGAGTCGGTCACACACTGACGTGATGGTGCGTACCGTGGAAGGGGTTTGGCGACCACGGCGGCAGGTGTGGAAGGTGATCTTCTGTGGCGCGAGGGCAGCGCAAGGACATTGACGGGTCGACTAGCGTTCCGTGCTTCTACGGAACGGAGTTGCGCTTCCAGCGGGAGCAGGCGGGGCTGACGCTGGGGCAATTGGTGGAGGGCAGCTTCTACGGGGCGACGTACCTGAGTGAGATCGAGCGCGGTCAGCGCCGCATGCCGGTCGATCTGGCCCGGCACGTCGATCGCGCACTCGGCACGGACGGGTTCTTCGAGCGCCGTTGCGAGGATGTACGCAAGGCCAAGCAGGGTGCTCATGCTTCGTACTTCGCGCCGATCGTGGAGTCGGAGACGCGGGCCTGCCGGATCGAGGAGTGGGCCAACGCTCTCATCCCGGGACTTTTGCAGGGCCCCGCATACGCACGGGCGGTCATCAACGCTACGCACTCGTTGGATCTCCAGGAGGAGGTCGAAGCGAAGATTCGCGACCGTATGGCCCGGGCCCGGATCTTCGACGACATGAAGAGGCCCGAGTATTGGGTCATCCTCCACGAGTCCCTGGTGCTTCACCCGCTGCTACCACCCGCTGAGATGGCCGAACAAATGGAGCACATCGCGGCCTTGGCGCGGCGCCGTCGGGTCGTTCCACAGGTCCTGCCATGGAACGCTGCGACACAGCCGTTCATGAAGTTGTCGCTTATGTTCCTGGACTTCGACGATGAGCCGCCGCTCGTCTATACAGAAGGCCCGTATCACGGCCAGACCCTGGACGATCCAGCTCTCGTGCGGCTCTACCGCAAGGCATACGATCGGCTTAGGGCCGCCGCGCTGTCACCGGAGGCGTCCCTCGCCCTGATCGAGCAAGCGGCTGAGGACTACCGAAATGGCAAGCGATCACGACTGGTTGGGCGGGGCCCACTGGCGTAAGAGCAGTTACAGCACCAACGGTGGCGAGTGTGTCGAAGTGGCCGAAGGCTTCGTGGGTGCCGCCCGCTGGCGGAAGAGCAGCTACAGCAACGGGGACGGCGGCAACTGCGTCGAAGTGGCCGAAGGCTTCGTGGGTGCCGCCCGCTGGCGTAAGAGCAGCTACAGCAACGGGGACGGCGGCGACTGCCTCGAAGTCGCCGACGACCTCCCCGGCGTCGTCCCCGTCCGGGACTCCAAGGTCCCCGACGGCCCCGCCGTCGTCGTCAGCGCACGCGCCTGGGCGCCGTTCGTCGCGGCGGTGCGGGGGGCGCGGTTCGGGGGCTGACGCGGCGGGGCGGCGACCCGCGTGCTGGCCGGATCGTGTCGGCCAGATAGTGTCCTCCCGCGGCGCGTCGAGCCTCTCTCCGCGCCGTGTGAGGGAGGGAATACATGCGCGTACCACTGCTGCGGCGCCTGGCCACGCTGGCCACGACGCTGGGGCTCACTTCGCTCGGGCTCCTCGGCGCGGGCGCGGCGCCCGCGCAGGCCGCGATCAGCGACTGCCCGGCGGGCTATTTCTGTGCCTGGAAGACCGATGACGGCACGGGCACCATGTTCAAGACGAAAACCAATGTGGCGACGCTCGGGGCGTGGGACAACACGTTCCGGGCGGTCGTGAACCGCACATCCAAGTTCGCCTGCCTGCACGACGAGCCGGACTACGGTCCGTCCGCCTCCATCTGGGCTCCCGACCCCGCGGGTACGGAGTGGGGCTACGCGCACGGCGACCCCAGCTCGGTGAGTTTCGTCGCCACGGAGCGGGAGTGCTGGTATCCGTCCTACCCGGGGTGGTACGCGCCGACCGCGCCCGAGGCGGCGGGCTTCGGGGACCTGAACGCGGACCTCCGGGCCGACGTCCTCGTCCGGGACAAGGCGGGACGGCTGTGGTTCCTGCCCGGGGACAACACCGGGCAGCTTGTGGGCCGCGGCGGCTGGAACGCCATGAACGCCCTCGTCCGGCACGGCGACTTCACCGGGGACGGTCGCGAGGACGTGATCGCCCGTAAGGCGTCCACCGGCGAGCTGTGGCTCTACCCGGGGGCCGGGACGGGCGGCCTCACCACCCCGCGGCTCATCGGCCGCGGCGGCTGGAACGCCATGAGCAGCCTGACCGCCTACGGCGACCTGACCGGCGACGGCCGCTCCGACCTGCTCGCCGTCGAGCGCGCCACCGGCAAGCTCTGGCTGTACCCGGGGACCGGCACCGGCTACCTGGGCGCCCGCAAGCTGATCGGCAACGGCGGCTGGAACGCCATGAACGCGCTCGTCGGCATCGGCGACCTGAACAGCGACGGCCGCGCCGACCTGATCGCCCGCGAGAAGTCCACCGGGAGGCTGTGGCTGTACCCGGGCCGGAGCGGGTACCTCGGGCCGCGCGAACTCATCGGCCGCGGCGGCTGGAACGTCATGGACACCCTCCTGGGCCTGGGCGACGTCACCGGCGACGGCCGTGCCGACCTCGTCACCACGACCACCAGCAGCTACGTCGGTGAAGGGTGCCGGGGCGTCGGCTGCCTGCTCGTGTACGAGGGCCGGGGTACCGGCACGCTCTATCCGGGCGTGGTGGTGGGCGACGACTGGCACGGCTTGAACGGCTTCTTCTGATCCCGGCGAAAGGGGCCTCCGCTTCCGAGCGGAGGCCCTTTCGTCATGTCAGGCGCCGCCCTCCGGTCGGGCCGAAGGGCAGGCCGGTCCTCGTGTGCTCCGCGGGGCGCTCGCTCCCCGCAGAGCACATGGCCGTGGTGGGCGGCCTCCGGTCAGGCCGCCGCCTCGCCCGTCGTGAGTTCCCGGGCGTCCGGGACGCGCTGTACGGGGCGCTTGGCCAGGGGCCGGACGCCCGCGATCCACTCGTACGCCCACTCCGCCGACATCAGCGCGCCCTCCTGCCAGCCGGGCAGGGCGGAGACCTGGTCGCCGATCATCAGGAACTGGTTCGCGTCGCCCTGCGGGTAGATCAGGGTCGAGTACCAGCTCTTGTGGTCGGGGTCGGTCGGCTTCCAGTCGGCCCAGGCGCCCAGCATGTACGGCATCTTGTGCCAGGCGATGGACATGCCCAGGGCGTCTGGGACGACGGCGTTGCTGGCGAACTCGTCGTGGAGCTTCGTCGCGCCGGCGCGGGCGACGCGCAGCCGCTCCGCGTGCATGCGGTCGCCGAGCGCCTTGGCGTTGTCGTAGGAGCAGTACGCGCCGGTCAGCGTGCCCTTGTCGGCCGCCGAGAAGTAGTCGTTGGACGGGTACCAGATCTGCTCGATCTCGTGGTCGACGCGGCTGATGCCGCCGTAGATCTCGTACTTGTCGGACTCCCAGAAGCGGTGGTTGGCCTGCCAGCCGACCTTGCACGCGGGGGCGAAGGGGGCTTTGCCGACGGCCGTCTTGTAGTCGGTGCCGAAGCCTTCGAGGGCGACGCCGGTCCTGAGGACCGGCACCGGGATGTTGCTGAGGCAGTAGTCGAACGACTCGGACCTGCTCGTGCCGCTCGCCGTCCAGCTGACGCGCACGCGGTCGCCGTCCAGCTTGATGCCGGTGACGGGTGCGTTGAGCGTGAGCGTGCCGGCGGGCAGCGCGGCGGCCAGCATGCGCCAGATGGTGTCCATGCCGCCGACGGGCTGGAACAGCGTGGTGTGCCAGTGGAAGTCGGAGTCCTGGTAGAAGCCGTGTTTCCAGAAGCGCGCGGCCAGCAGGTCGGCGAGCCGGAGCGGGTCGGCCGGCTCCTCCATCTGCATCACGGTCGGCCGCTTGGCCAGGCCGGACCGGGTGGAGCCCGAGTACGTCTTGTCGATCTCGTCGAGCCTGCCGAACTGGACGAGCAGCTCCACCAGCCGCGTCCGCTGATCCGCCGTCAGGCCGTCGTCCACCGGGGGCTTCTGGACGACGCGGGCCAGGTACTCGGCGAGGTAGCCGCGGGTGTCGTTGGCGATGCGGCGGTTGTGCTTGGGCGCGCCGTGCCAGGCCCCGTCGGACTGGTACAGGTTGGCCGTGGTGGTGTGGATGTACGGCTCCAGGGGGACTTTGAGTTTCTGGCAGAGCTTGAGCAGCCGCCGGTGGTGGTACGGGATGCGCCCGGCCCCGAGGTTGAGGTAGAGGCCGCTGCTGAACTTGCACTTCTGGGTGTGGACGGAGCCGTCCGCCCACTTCTCGGAGATCTCGTCGCCGGGGCGCGCGGTGAGGGTGCGTCCGCCGACGCGGCCGGTGGCCTCCAGGACGGTGACCTCGTACCCCGCTTCCAGGAACCTGAGCGCGGCCGCGAGGCCGGCGGGGCCGGCGCCCAGGACCGCCACTGTCTTGCCGTTGGCCGCCTTCCCGACCGGGCGGAACAGGCCGTCCGTGGCCGGGGCGGCCGTGGCCGGCACGGCTCCGGTCATGATCTCCAGCAGGGACGTCGAGGTGGCGGCGGCTGCTCCGGCTATGCCCAGGAAGCTGCGGCGTGAACTCATGGTGCTGCCCTCCAAAACGATCGAACCGAGACCGGCGAACCGAACTCGTAACACACCATGCCTGTTTGTGTGCGGACAGTTCTCAGGCTAGGTGGGTGTGCGTGTAGTTCGACCTCGTATTCACCGATTGGCGACTGTGCGCCAGAAGGGCGACCTCGCGACACCGTTCAGCGTGCGGGGCTCTCCACGGCGGTGGAACGGCGGCGGGCCGCGTCACGGTCGCGCCGGGCGACGTCCGTTCCCCGGGTGTGCGGCACGGCGGCGGCCCGCACTCAGTACCCTTGCGTATATGTACGGCTACGAGCAGAACCCGGGGGCCCAGCAGCAGTACGCCCCGCCGCCCCAGCAGGGGTACGCGCAGCAGCCGCCGCTGTATCCGGAGCCGTCCCCGCCCTCGCTGGCGGACGCCGTGCGGGCCTTCACCACCGGGTCGCTGTCCGCCGAGGACTTCCAGCAGATCTTCGCCACGTCCAAGGTCTACTGTCCGCGCGGCGACAACCCCGGGTTTCTGGCGCTGCACAACACGCAGCAGCCCGTCATCCCGATGTTCACGTCGCTGAAGCAGCTTCGCCGCTACGCCGGCAAGGAGTCCAAGTACTTCGTGATCACCGGCGCCGAGGTCCTCGACCTCCTCCCGACCGGCTACGGCTTCGTCCTCGACATGGAGGGCGAACACCGGATCGTCTTCGACGCGAAGGCCGTCGAGGAGATGGTCGACTTCGCGATGCGGCGGATGTACGGGTAGCGGTGGCCGCCGCCCCTCCGGTCGGCGGGGGGTGCGATCCCCCTTCAGGCGTACGAGCGGCCCGTTTCCCGCTGCCTACTGTTCCCTCTATGGAGCAGCTCAGCGAATTCCTCATGACGCAGAAGATCACCCCGCTCGTCAACCGGTACGAGGTCACCGCTCCGGACGGGGGTGAGGTCGTCGCGTTCGCCGAGCAGAAGCGGTTCGCCCTGAAGGAGGAGCTCACGCTGTGGAGCGGTGAGGACCGGGCCCGGGTGCTGGGTGGGTTCAAGGCGCGGCAGGTGATCGACTTCGGGGCCACCTACGACGTGACGGGTCCCGACGGGCGTCCCGTCGGGACCTTCCGCAAGGACGTCAAGGCGTCGCTGCTGCGCTCCACCTGGCATCTGACGCAGGGAGACCGGCCCGCCGCCATCGGCAAGGAGCGGCGGATCAGTGTGGCGCTCGCGCGGCGGGGGTGGGAGCTGGTCGACGCGGTCGTGCCGATCATCCCTGTGCCGCCGGTGCCGTTCGTCTACCACTTCGACTTCGTCCGGGACGGCGAGCCCGTCCTCTCCGTCGAGCGGAAGTGGGGCATCCGGGACCGGTACGTCATACGCGTCCAGGACCCGGGGCTCGACCGGAGCCTGGCACTCTGCATGGCCGTCGGGCTGGACGCGTTGCAGGGGCGGTGACCACGGCCGGTACGGGTACGGCCGGTACGGGCCCGGTCGGTACGGGTACGGCCGGTACGGCCGGTACGGGCCCGGTCGGTCGGGTGTTCCGCCCCCGCCGACCGGCGGGGTGGAAGGGGAAGAACGGCGGGTTCCAGCGCGCACAGCCGGTCGGTAATTTCATTTCCGGGCCGCCACCGGAACGCCTTCCGGCGTTCCGTACGGGGGGCGGCCTTTCGTGGAATGAAAGGTGCAGTTTCTGATGGACGAGTTCAACCTTGACGCTCGCGTGACCGTTTCCGCCGACCCGGCCGAGACGTCGCTCTCCCCGGTTGCCAGCGTCGCCTCGCGCGTCGCCAGCAAGTGGGTCGTCAAGCAGACCATCCGGCAGACGATCAAGATGACGGCCGCCTGCGCCGCCGTCCGTACGAACGGCAAGTGCTGACCACACCCGCCGATCGCGTCTGATCACAGCGGTGGGCCCTCCGGCGCGAGCCGGGGGGCCCACCCTCCGGAGAGTCCGTTCATGCACCTCGCACCACACCTCGCCCAGCGGGCGGACGAAGTCGCCGGGCTCATCCGGGAGCGGCTGGACACGCCCGCGCGCGCCGACGCGCACGCCGCGCTCGCCGCCCGGCAGACCGACATGTCCTTCTGGGCCGGCGCCTCCCTCAGCGAGGGGCACGCCGGGCTCGCCCTCCTCCATCTGCATGCCGCACGCACCGCGAAGCGTGCGGAAGAGCGGGAGCGGTCTTTCGAGCGGGGTTTCTCCTTCGTGCGTGCCGCGTTCTCCGCCACCCTGGAGAATCCGCTCGACCATCCCGGGCTTTTCGACGGGACCGCCGGGCTCGCATTCGTTCTGCGGGATGCCTCACTGGACGAAGCTCGATTTCTTCCCAGCCTCGCCAGGCTGCACGAGAAGCTCTGCCGGCAGGTTCTCGACATCGACCCGCCCCGCCGTGTCGGCGCCGTCTCCGATCACGACTACGACCTCGTCTACGGGGCCGCCGGGGTTCTCGGCCAGCTGTGTTCCGTCCAGCCCGGAGCGCCTCTCGCCGAGCGGGCTCGGGAGCGGTGTCTCCAGTACCTCCTGTGGGTCGGCCACGACCAGCGGTGGGCGGTGCGGGGATCCCTCGACACCGGGATGTCCCACGGCGCCGCCGGGATCGCCGCCGCCCTCGCCGCGGCCTGGCGGCACGGCCACCGGCTGCCCGGGCAGCGGCTCGTCATGGACGAGCTGGTCGCGTGGCTGCTGGAGGTCGGCGGCGGAGGGCGCCGGCTCCAGTGGCCCCGGTCCGTACCGGCGGACGCCCACGAGGCCGTGCCCGCCTGGTGCCACGGGACGGGGGGCGTCGCCGCCGGGCTGCTGGCCGTGGCCACCGCGACCGGCGACCGGGGCCTGGAGGCGCGGGCGTTCGCCGCGCTTGACGGGCTGCTCGACCGGGTGGCCGACGGGGACCTGCCGCGCTCGCCCACCGTGTGCCACGGGCTCGCGGGACTCGTCGCCCTGGCTCACGAGTTCGCCTCGCGGGGCAGCGTGGGGGCCGCCCGAGCCCTGCCCCGGCTCGCCGAGCGGCTGATCGACGCCGCCGACCCCGGCCTGCCCCTCGTCTACCGCGACCACGAGACCACCGGGCACATCGTCGACAACCCCGGGCTCCTCACCGGCGCCGCCGGTGTCGCCCTCACCCTCCGCGCCCTCGCCACCGGCCACCGGCCCAGCTGGTGGAAGGCGCTCTTCCTCCAGTGACCGAGACCCTGATCGACAAGGACCCGAGCCACTTCATGCCGCGGTACGAACCACTCGACTTCCATCTGCTCCGCGCCCCGGCCCTCCCCGTCGACGTCTGGCGCGACGCACTCGCCGAGGGCGACCCCGGCCGGACCCGCGCCCGGCTCCGGGCCATGGCCGACGACCCCCGTGTACGCCACGGGCTCGTCGCCGCGGGCAGCGGGCTGCTCGACGGGCTCGCCAAGGCCGAGGGCGCGGACCCCGGCGGCAAGGACGCGCGGCGGGTGCACTCCAGCGCCCTGCGCTACCTCACCCGCATGAGCACCCGCCCCACGCCCTTCGGCGCCTTCTCCGGCGTCGCCCTCGGCACCTTCGGCGACACGACGACCGCCCGCCTCGGCGACACCGCCGTAGCCTCCGCGCGCGTACGGGCCGACATGGGCTGGCTGCTCGCCCTCGTCCAGCGGCTGGAGGGCGACGCGGAGGTCCTGAACCGGCTCGGCGTGGCGATGAACGCCCTGGCCTACCCGGTCGGCGACCGCCTCGTCCTGCCCTCGTCCGACGTGCACGGCAAAGCCGACCGGCGGTCGGTACGGGTACGCCACACCGCGCCGCTCGGACAGATCCGGCGCCTCGCCCCGGCCGCGTTCCCCGTCCCGTACGCCGTGCTGGTCGGCGAGCTGACCGAGCGCTTCCCCGAGGCGGGCGAGGAGCGGATCTCCGCGTTCGTCACCGAACTGGTCGGCCTCGGGCTGCTCGTCACCGATCTGCGGCCGCCCGTCACGGAGGCGCGGCCCGAGACGTACGTACTCGACCGGCTCACCGCCGCCGGGGTCGAGCACCCGGCGGTGGCCGGCCTCCGGGAGGTCGTCGAGCTGCTCCGCACGGCCGTCCACGGCGACACCGGCGGCCTCGAAAAGCTCCGCGCCGCCCAGCGCGCCCTCGTCCCGGGCTACCGGCACCAGCCCTTCCAGGTCGACTCCGCCCTCGGCCTCACCGGCACCGTCCTCCACCGCCACGTCGCCGACGAGATCGCCGACGCCGTCGGCTGCCTGGCCCGGCTCGGCCAGGGCGCGCCCGGCGGCTACGACCACCTCGCCCCGTACCACCAGGCGTTCATGGAGCGGTACGGCACCGACGCGCTCGTACCCGTATGCGAACTCCTCAGCGCCGAACGCGGCCTGGACGCGCCCAACGGCTACCTCAACCCGCCCCGCGCCATGGTCATGAACCAGCACGGCGGCGAGGGCGATCCGCACACCGCGCGGGCCCTCGTCGCCCTGGCCGCCGACGTGTGGCGGCGCGGAGCCGAGGAGGTCGAGCTGAGCGACGAGGTGGTCGCGCGGCTGCTGAATCCCGAGGCCGCGCCCACCGGGATCGTGTGCCCGGGCGTCGACGCGTACGCGCAGATCGTCGCCGACAGCGCCGACGCCATCGACCGGGGCGACTGGCGCGCCGTCCTCAACAGCGACGGCCTCGGCGAGGGCGGGCGCACCTTCGGGCGGTTCTTCCACCTCCTGGACCCCTCCGCCACCGAGCGCCTCCGCGCCTACGCCCGCGCCCGCGAGGCCCTGGAGCCGGACGTCGTCGTCGCCGAGCTGGCGTATCTGCCCTCCAACGGGCGCGGCGCCAACGTGGCGATCCGGCCCGCCGTCCACGGCTACGAGATCCCGGTGAACGTCGCGCCCTCGGCCGCCCCGGACCAGGTCGTCGACCTCGCCGACATCCACGTCGGCGCCACCGACGACGGGTTCCGGCTCTACTCGGCCCGCCTCGGGCGGGAGCTGGTCGTCGTCCAGAACCACATGCTCAGCCCGCTCGCCGCGCCCAACGTGTGCCGCTTCCTCCTGGAGGTGTCCCGGGCCCGCTACCGCGTCCCCACCGGGTTCACGTGGGGGCCCGTCGAGGGCGCCCCGTATCTGCCGCGCGTCGTGCGCGGCCGGGTCGTCGTGCGCGCCGCCGAGTGGAACCTGTACCCGGCGGGGGCGCAGGCCCCCGCGGGCGCCGGACCGGTGCCCGTGCCGCGCACCGCGGCCGACGTGGCGGACTGGCGCCGCACCTGGGGCGTGCCCCGCCACGTCTACCTCGCGGACGACGACAACCGGCTCCTCCTGGACCTCGACCATCCGGCGTGCGTCGACGAGTTGCTGGCCGACCTGCGCGCCGCCACGGACCGGGTCACCCTGCAGGAGGCCCTCCCGGGCCCGGATCGGACATGGCTGCGTGACGCCGCCGGGCGCGGGCATCTGTCCGAGATCGTCGTTCCCCTCATCGCCGGGGCTTCCGGCAGTGACGCCGGCGACGCAGGCGACGCCGACGACGCCGACGACGCCGACGACGCCACGCGGGACCGCGAGCGCCGCCGGCACCGCGAGGCGCAGATACGGCTCAGGGCCGACCCCGCCGCGCACCCCGGCCACCTGCCCGGGTCCGAGTGGTCGTACCTCAAGCTCTACGCGGCGCGTGATGTGCACGACGAGATCGTCGCCGGTGAACTGCCCCGTCTCGGCGCCGAGCTCGACCGGTGGTTCTACATCCGGTACGCCGACCCCGATCCGCATCTGCGCATCAGAAGCCGGTCCGCCCCGGGGACAGGGCTCGAACCGCTCCTCTCCTGGGGGCAGGGCCTCGTCCGGCGCGGCCTCGCCGAGCGGATGGAGATCGCCACGTACCACCCCGAGGTCAGCCGGTACGGCGGCCCCGCCGTGTACGACCGCGTCGAGGAGCTCTTCACCGCGAACAGCGCCGTCTCCGTCGAACTCCTCCGGCTGCTCTGGGACAAGGAGCCCGGCCTGGAGGCCGAGGCCGTCACCGTCGCCGCCGTCGACACGCTCTACGCCCAGTGGGGCCTCGGCATCCGTGAGCGGCTGGCCGCCATGCCCCGCCCGGCGGAGGACAAGGAGGCCCGCGAGCGGTACAAGAAGGACCGCGACTACCTGTGCGAGCTGCTCGAACCGTGGGACCGCCGCCCGCATCCCCTCGGCCGCGCCCACCATGAGCGGCTGGCCGCCGTACTCGACGGGCAGGCCGAGGCGGTCCGACGGGCCGCGCGCGCCGTCGCCGACGCGGAGGCGGCGGGGACGCTGTGGGGTACGCGGGACGGCATCCTGGCCAGCCTCGCGCACATGCAGGTGAACCGGCTGCTGCCCATGGACCGGCCCGCCGAGAACCGCTGCTACCTGGTGTGGGGGCACATACTGAACTGCCTGCGGGGGAGGCCCCGTGGCCGGTGACGAGACGATCGAGGACACCGGGGCCGTACCCGAGGAACACCGTCGGCTCTCCCGCGACCTGCGCTACTGGTGGCTGGTCCTGCGGAGCTTCTGGGGCCTCAGCCCCCTGCGGGTCTCCGTGCTCGCGGTGGTCACGCTGCTCACCGCCGCCGTGCCGGCCGCCGGGATCTGGCTGACCGCCGACGCCGTGCAGGCCGTCGCCGACGCCGTCATGGGTGTACCGGACGCCATGGACCGGCTCGCCCGGGCGGCGACCGGACTGGTCGCGCTGGCCGTGGCGGAGCACATCCTGTCGTCGGTCTCGCAGTATCTGAACTCCCTGCTCCAGCTGGAGTTCTCCGCCAAGATCGGCGAGCGGGTGATGGTCAAGGGCACCCGTATGGACCTCAGCGCCTATGAGGACCCCGAGTCGTACGACCGGCTCCAGCGGGCGCTGCGGGAGAGCGGCGGCGGCACGGCGTTCGAGGTCTTCGAGGAGATGCTGCGTACGCTCACCTCGCTGGCGTCGCTGGTGATGGTCAGTTCGGTGCTGTTCTCCTGGAACGCCTGGATCGCGCTCGCCATCCTGCTGGCGCCGCTGCCCGCGCTCGCCGCGCACATCGTGTTCAGCAAGCAGGGTTACGCGATCGAGTACAACCGCGCCCAGGACCGCCGCCGCGCCTTCTACTACCAGGACCTGACGACGACGGACTCCTCCTACAAGGAGGTGAAGCTGTACCAGCTCGGCCCGTACTTCGTGGACCGCTACCGCGCCCTCGTGCAGGAGTTCTTCCGCGTCGACCGGGCGCTGGCACGGCGCCGCCACGGCTGGTCGGCGGCGCTCGGCCTGGTGAGTGTCGTCTGCTCGGCGGGGGCCCTGGTCTTCGCACTGCACTCCACCACCTCCACCGGGCGGCTCGGCGAGCTGGCCGGCTACCTCCAGGCGCTGGGCGCCGTGCACGCGGCGGCCTCCGGGCTGCTGCTCGGCGTGGCCACCCTGTACCAGAACACGCTGTTCACCGGGAACCTCTTCGACTACCTGTCGTTGCCCGAGGGCGACATCACGGGCGGGTCCAGGCCCTTCCCGCGGCGGCTCTCCCACGGCATCGAGTTCCAGGACGTCACCTTCCGCTACCCGGGCACCGAGACCACCGCCCTGGACCGCTTCAGCTGCTTCATCCCCGCGAACACCTGCTGCGCGATCGTCGGCGCGAACGGCGCGGGCAAGAGCACCGTCGTCAAGCTGCTCTCCCGACTGTACGAGCCCACCAGCGGCCGCATCCTCATCGACGGCGTGCCCATCGAGGAGTACGACACCACCGACCTCCAGCGGAACATCGGCGTCGTCTTCCAGGACTTCATCCGCTACGAGATGCCCGTCCGGCACAACATCGGCTTCGGCCGCGTCGAACACCTCGACGACACCGCCCGCATCCGCGCGGCCGCCCGCTCCAGCGGCGCCGCCGAGTTCGTCGAGCGGCTCGGCGACACGTACGACACCACGCTGGGGCGGCACTTCGAGGGCGGACACCAGCTGTCGGGCGGCCAGTGGCAGAAGATCGCCCTGGCGCGGGCCTTCCTGCGGGACGCGCCGATCGCGATCCTCGACGAGCCGACCGCCGCGATCGACCCCGAGGCGGAGGCCGACATCTTCGGCCGGCTGCGCACGATCTGCTCCCAGGCCACGTCGCTGGTCGTCTCCCACCGCTTCTCCACGGTCCGCATCGCCGACAAGATCCTGGTGGTGGAGGGGGGTTCGCTCATCGAGGAGGGGACCCACGAGGAGCTGCTCGACCTCGGCGGAACGTACGCCCATCTCTTCCGGCTCCAGGCCGACGCCTACCTGCCCGGGCCCGGTCCCGGCCGCGGCGCCGGCTCCGGCGCCGGCTCCGTCCCGGACCTCGAACCCGTGGAGGCCTCCTCATGACCACGACCGCCACCCCGACCCCCACCCCGACCCCTCCGGTCTCGCTCATGTACCCGCTCATGGCGTACGACCTCGACCACCTCGCCGCCTTCGGCGAGGCCGTCCGGGACCTGTCCCTGGAGCGGCTCTACATGGGCCAGTCGGTGCTCGTCGACACCCACCAGGCGTTCGCCCACCTCGCCGGGCGCGGCATCCGGGTGCCCGTCGGGACGAGCGTCGCCCTGACCGCCCTGCGCCACCCGCTGGACGCGGCCGTCCAGGCCAGGTCGCTGGCCCTGCTGACCGGCACCGGGGTGGTCGCCGGGTTCGGCACCGGGGACCCGCAGTTCGTGACGGCGCTGCGCGGGGCGCCGTACGAGAGCCCGCGTACGGCGGTCGCCGAGTACCTGACCGTCATGCGGGGGCTGCTGGACGGTGAGGTGGTGGACTTCCAGGGGCGGTACGTACGGCTGGACGAGGGCCTGCTCCAGGTGCCGCACCCGCCGGTGTCGCTCGGCGTGGGCGTGCTGCGGCCGCGTATGGCGTACACGGCGGGGCGGGTCGCCGATGTGGCGATCACCCTGCTGACGCCGGCCGCCCATCTGAGGGAGCAGATCGTGCCCGCCCTCGCGCGGGGCGCCGCGTCGCGGGACCGGGCGGCGGTGCCCGGGGTGACGTCGATCGTGCCGTGCGCGGTGCGCAGGCCCGGCCGGGACCCCCGGAAGCTGGCGTTCGCGGCGCATGAACTGCACCTGGGCGGCGAGCACTACGCGGCCATGCTGCGTTCGGCCGGGCTCGACGTGGACGCCGCCGATCCGTGGGCCGGGGCGGGCGCGCTGGTCGACGGCGGGGTCTTCGCGTACGGCACACCTGACGAGGTGGCGGACCAGCTGACCGGTTACGGTGAGGCGGGGGCGACGGAGATCGCGCTGAGCTGTGCGGGGGTCCTGCTGACCGAGGGACCCGAGGCGGCACTGGCCGACGTGCGGGCCATCGCGGAGGCGATGCGGGACCGGGCGGCGGCCCGCGTCCGATGACGACCCCGCGTATGCGTACGAGTCGCACAAGTCGCGCGAGTCGTCCGAGTCGTCCTAGCTGAGGAGCGATCACATGCTGTTGCTTGAATTCGTGTTGCATTCCCTGATGGACCTGGTGCTGTGGATAGGCGGTAAGGGCCTCGACCGGTCCCGTTCGGCGCGCCGCATTGCCGCTTTCCGGCGTGGTGAGCCGGTCACGCTGCGCTGCCGGTACCGAATGGGCGGACAGGGGCCGGCCATGCGGCGCGGGAATATCACCCTGCGCCGGTCCGGCGTGTTCCTGAACGGTCCCGGCGCGAACGGTCTGCGGCTCTCGGGACCGGCCGCAGCCGCGACCGGCGGCGGGCGCGGCGGAACGGCCCTGACCTGCACCGCAGAGGCGGCCGGGCGATCCGGGACGGCCGGTGGCGGGGCCGAACTGCTCATCCTCACCTGGGACGCCGAAATGGTGAAGCTCATCACGGACACCATGGCCGTCCGCGCCTGAACCCCGTGCGTCAAGTCCCTTGATCAATTGGTACCTTGATCGAAGTGCGGCCGAACGGGGAGGCCGCTCTAAGGGGGCGTGATGATCCGCGTGATGATTGTCGACGACGAAATACTGCTGCGGACGTGTATGCAGCGCATTCTGGAGAGCGAACCGGACATCGAAGTGCCGGTCGCCTGCGACGGGCGGGCCGCCCCGGAGGCGATCGACCTCCACCGGCCGGATGTGGTGCTGCTCGATCTGCGCATGCCGGACGTCGACGGGTTCGCCGTCCTCGACGGGATCGGCGCGCGTACGGCTCCGCCCGCCGTCGCGGTCCTGACGACGTTCCTGGCGGACGAGGACATCGCGGCCGCTCTGCGCTCCGGCGCTTCGGGGTTCCTGCTGAAGGACGCGACACCGCGGGAACTGGCGGACGCGGTACGGGTGCTGGCCTCCGGCGGAACCGTGCTGTCCCCGGCGGCGGCGCGCATCGTGGTCGACGGCTACCTCGGCAGCGGCCAGCGGCAGGACGACCGGGACCCGCGCCTGGACACGCTCACCGAGCGGGAGCGCCAGGTGCTGGACCTGCTGGCGGAGGGCCACACCAACGCCGGCATCGGTCGGCGGCTGCTGATGAGCCCGTCCACGACGAAGGAGCACGTCAGCGCGATCCTGGCGAAGCTGGGGCTGACCAACCGCGTGCAGGCGGCCGTGGTGGCGCACCGCGCCGCGGCCACGCACCGCCAGGACCGGCGACGTCCGCTGGCCCTGGCCGGAACCCGCTGACCGCCGACCGCCGACCCGCCGACCGCCGACCCGCGGGCGGCTGAGCGGCCGGGCGGCCGAGCGGCCCGGCGGCCGAGCGGCCGGGCCCGGCGGGGGCCGGCTCCGAAATCCCTGTCCCCCACCGTGCCTTCGGCACGCCGTTTGGAGTGAATCCCGTATGACCCTCGGCAACGCGCTGTACGACCAGAAGCTGGCGAGCGTGTACGACCGCATGTACCCGATCGACCACGACACGGACCAGGCGGTCGAGTACGTCGCCGCGCTCACCCCGCCCGGTGGGAGCGTCCTCGAACTGGGCGTCGGCACCGGCCGGATCGCCGTCCCGCTCGCCGGGCACGGCTTCCGGGTGCACGGCATCGACGGCTCCGAGGCGATGCTCGCCCGGCTGCGCGAACGCGACCCGCGGGGCGCGGTCACCACGCAGCTGGGCGACTTCACCGAGGAGGGCACGGGGCGGACATTCGACACCGTGACGCTCGTCCTCAACACGTTCTTCGTGGCGGTCACCAAGGAGCAGCAGCTCGGCTGTCTGCGCCTGGTGCGCGAACAGCTCGCGCCCGGGGGCCGGTTCGTGCTCGAGGCGTTCGACCCGGCCCCCTACCACCATCTGGAGAAGCCCGACTTCTCGATGCGGCACCTCGACGAGCGGGCCGTCATGCTGGACACGCTGACCGTGGACCGCTCCCAGCAGCTGATGCTGTCGACGCACACGATCATCGACGGCGGTGCCCCGGAGACCCGGGAGCACGTGCTGCGCTACGCCTTCCCCTTCGAGATCGACCTGTTGGCCGAGCTGTCCGGGCTGCGGCTGGTGGACCGGGCGGAGGACTGGGCCGGGACCCCGTACACCGCCTCCAGCCTGCGCCATGTGTCCGTGTACGAGCGTGACCCCGCGTCGCCCTGGGCGGGTACGGCCGACTGACGGGACGCGGTGGGCGCGGGGGCGGGCGCAGGTGCGGGCGCGGGGGCGGCTGCCGGGGCGAGGGGCAGTTCGGCTCGTACGACGAACCCGCCGTCCGGGGTGGCGCCCGCCCGGAGCGAGCCGTCGACCAGGGCGGTGCGCTCCTTCAGGCCGGTGAGGCCGTAGCCGCTGGTCGGCGCGTCGAGCGCGGCGGCGGACGGCCGCCCGGTGCCGGGCGGGGCCTCGTTGCGGATCTCCACGACGAGCGTGGAGCCCTGCGCGGAGGGCCGCACGGTGACGGTGACGGGGGCGCCGGGGGCATGCTTGCGTACGTTGGTGAGCGCCTCCTGGACCGTCCGGTAGGCGGCCCGCTCCACGGCGGCCGTGCACGCACCGGCGTCGGGGAGCACGAGGTCCAGCGCGGCGTCCAGGCGGGCGTCGTCGACCAGGGTCGGCAGGTGGTGCAGGCGGGCGGTCTCCTCGTCGTCCGCCCGGCCCGGAGCGCGGCGCAGGACGCCCACCACGTCGCGGAGTTCGGCCATGGCGTCGGCGCTGTGGCGACGTATGGTCTCGGCGTCCTCCCGGACGGTGTCGTCGGGGGCGGTCGACCACAGGGCGCCGGACTGTGCGGCGATGATGCCGAGGTGGTACGAGACGGTGTCGTGCATCTCGCGGGCCATACGGGCGCGTTCCAGTGCGACGGCCTGCTCGGCCTCCAGGCGGCGGCCGTGCTCCTGGGACGCCGTGAGATCGGCGAGCCGGGCCCGTAGCTCGGAGCGGGTGCGGGCCAGGAGGCCCAGGCCGGCGGGGCCGATGCTGAACATGAGGGCCACCTCGACCGTGAACAGGTGGTCGGCCCACGTCATGTCCGCGGCGTCGACGGCGTATCCGGACCACATGGTCGCCCCGAAGAGCGCGGCCGCCGAGCCGATGACGACAGATCGGCGGGTGGTGCGGGACGCCACAGTGAACATGGCGATCATGGGCGCCAGCCATAGGTTGCCGGTCGCCATGGAGGGCAGCGTGGCGAGCAGCACCAGGACGGGCCATCTGCGGCGCAGCAGCAGGGCGAGCAGCGCGGGCGGGCACACGATCGCGGAGGTCGTGTCGAGCATTCCGTAGAGCGTGAACAGCTCCAGGGCGGCCGCCGCGCCGACCGCCGCGTCCACAGCGAGCCCGCCGCGCCCGCCGCGCCCGGCGAGGGCCGCGCGGGAGGTGCTGGAGCTGTGGGAGGTGCTGGAGCTGTGGGAGGTGTGGGAGGTGTGGGAGGTGTGGTGGTGCGACGGCGGCCCGGTGGTGGCGGGCGCGGGGACGGATGCGGGCGTTGACGTACTCATCTGCGGTCTCCCCGTTCTCGCAGGCGTGGGGTCCTGCGGTTCCCCCGCAGTATCGCCGAGCGGATCACGCCAATGGCGGGCGGTGGGAGGCCCCGGGGAATGCGGGCGCGTCAGGACGGTGTTCCCAGTGACAGGAAGTTCATCATTAAACTAATCTGGCGGTACGCCGCCCCGTCCCCCGGAGGTCCACATGCCTGCCGTCACCGTCGAGAACCCCCTCACCCTGCCGCGCGTCGCCGCGCCGGCGGGCGTTCCGGTGCGCAAGGTGCTCGCCGTGACGACCGCGCCCGGCGGGCTGGAGGGCGAGGGCTTCCCGGTCCGCCGCGCGTTCGCCGGGATCAACTACCGCTACCTCGACCCGTTCATCATGATGGATCAGATGGGGGAGGTGGACTACGCGCCCGGCGAGCCCAAGGGCACCCCCTGGCACCCGCACCGAGGCTTCGAGACCGTCACGTACCTCATCGACGGCACCTTCGTACACCAGGACTCCAACGGCGGGGGCGGCACCATCACCAACGGCGACACCCAGTGGATGACCGCCGGGTCCGGGATCCTGCACATCGAGGCGCCGCCGGAGTCGCTCGTCACCTCCGGCGGGCTCTTCCACGGCCTCCAGCTGTGGGTGAACCTGCCCGCCAAGGACAAGATGAAGGACCCCCGGTACCAGGACATCCGCGGCGGCTCCGTCAAGCTCCTCACCTCGTCCGACGGGGGCGCGCTGCTCCGCGTCATCGCGGGTGAGCTGGACGGCCACGACGGGCCGGGCATCACGCACACCCCCATCACCATGGTCCACGCGACCCTCCGCCCCGGCTCCGAGGTCACCCTGCCGTGGCGGTCCGACTTCAACGGCCTCGCGTATGTGCTGGCCGGGCGCGGCACCGTCGGCGCCGAGCGGCGGCCCGTCCACATGGGGCAGACGGCCGTCCTCGGCGACGGGGGAGCGGTCACCGTACGGGCCGACGACAAGCAGGACGGGCACACGCCCGACCTGGAGGTCGTCCTCCTCGGCGGGCAGCCCATCCGGGAGCCCATGGCGCACTACGGGCCGTTCGTCATGAACACCCGCGAGGAGCTCCAGCGGGCCTTCGACGACTTCCAGGCCGGGCGCCTGGGTGTCATTCCGACGAAAGAGCTCTGATCAGACTGCAACAGTGTGGCCGACCCCAATGGCCAGCCACGCGGGGGCGGGGTCTTCCAGGGCGCGGGGTGCGCAGCTTCTCGAGGTGCTGTCGAAGCTGGACATCAGCGGCCGGACGCCCGCAGCGACCACCAGGCCGGCCACCGATGTGGAGGCGGACGAGAAGGACGCCCAGAAGCTCAAGGACCTGTACGAGATGTGGGACGCCGACGAGATGCCCACGCGTGAGTACCGGCAGAAACGCCGCGAAATCGAGGCACGGATGAAGGAGCGGCAGAAGTAGACGGCTGTACGCCTGTGGGGCGGTAGCGGGAGGCGAGGTACTGCCATGAGGAGTCGCTGACGAGAGTGGTAAATGTGTTTTGCTCCGGGCCACTGGCTTCCGGGACTATGGCCGCATGGCCTCCTTGAAGCAGTTCGACCCCGCGTCCGGGACCCGCGATTTCCTCGCCGCCGAGTTCGAGCGGCGCGAGCGCGCATTCGCGACCATCCGCACCGTGTTCTCCCGCTACGGCTTCCAGCCGCTCCAGACCCCGGCATTCGAGCGGCTGGACGTACTGACCGGCAAGTACGGCGACGAGGGCGACAAACTGATCTTCAAGATTCTCCGGCGCGGCGAGCATGAGGCCACCGGAGAGGCTGATCTTGCCCTCCGCTACGACCTCACTGTCCCCCTGGCCCGCGCGGCAGCGGCCTACGGCAGTCAGCTTCCCTCGCCGTACAAGCGGTACGCCATCGCGCCGGTGTGGCGAGCCGACCGGCCCGGCAAGGGACGGTTCCGCGAGTTCGTCCAGTGCGACCTGGACATCGTCGGCTCATCCTCGCCGCTGTCGGACGCCGAGGTTGTCCTTGCGATGCACGATGCCCTTGAAGCGCTCGGCGTTCCGGAGTTCCGTTTCCTGGTGAACTCCCGCCATGCCTTGTTCGGTCTGCTGGAGGCGTACGGCGTTCCGGACGATCTCGGTTCCGGCGCGCTGATCACGCTCGACAAGCTCGACAAGCTCTCTCCGGAGGCCGTCGTGACCGAGCTGGTGGTCAGCCGTGGCCTGTCGCCGGAGGTGGCAGAGGGTTTGGTCAACGACCTCACCGCGCCCGACGCCGTCCAGCGTGTCAGGGATGAGCTGAAGTCCAGCGACGTCGGTCAGGCCGGGTTGGCCGAGGTGGACCGGCTGCTGGAACTCACCAAGGACGCGATCCCTGCCGAGCGCATCGCCTTCACGCCAAACCTCGTGCGCGGGCTCGACTACTACACCGGGATCATCTTCGAGGTGGTCGCCCCCGGCATGCCCGGATCTATCGCATCCGGTGGCCGGTACGACGGCCTCATCGGCCGCCTCGGAGGCAAGGACTCCCCCGCGTGCGGCGGCTCACTGGGCATCGAACGCATCCTTCCCCTGCTCTCCCAGGCAGACGAAGCCGCCTACTCGCAGATTGACGTAGCCGTCACCGTCATGGGCGAGGAGCAGGCCGCCGACAGCTTCCGGCTTGCGGCCGAGATCCGCCGTGCCGGAGTTCGCGCAGGTGTCTACCTCGGGGCAAGTGGGAAGTTCGCCAAGCAGATGAAATGGGCCAGTGACCAGGGCGCCCGTTTCTGCGTGATCTACGGCGCGAACGAACGCGAAGCCGGTACGGTCACGCTGCGGGACATGGACAGCGGTGAACAGGTCCAGGTCCCGTTCGATCAGGCTGCCGCAGAACTCGCGAGGCGGTGCGCACCATCCAGTTGACGCGCAGCGGACCTGTTCCGCTGCCGACTCGTTCCGAGGAGGAGCGGATGGGAACGCAAGGCGATCGCATCTTCCAGATCACTGCTGAGCGGGGTTTTCCGGACCCCTGGCTCAGCTTCGGGGACTCCCTCTGTGATGAGGCAGCCCTCAGCACGGAGTTGACCCGTGCCATCAGCAAGGCTCGCAAGGAGCCCGCAGACTGGACGCGCACGGAGGTCACGCGGGTATTCCAGGCGAAGGAGGCGAACCTTCGTCGCTGTGCGGGCATCCTGGACCAGGTGCTGAGCGACTACGACGCGTCGGGCATGTGGGGCGTGCTGGACGAACGGGCCGGCAGGCTGGACATCGCGGACGTACTGGAGACCTGGGGCTGCACCCAGGCTCTCCACCCGTTCCCCATCGTGCTCAGGAGCCTTGAGTTCAACTGGGGCTACATGAAGGAGCACGGCGTCCGGGTGTTTTACGAGATGACGCGGGGCTACGTCTCGCGTCTCCAGGAGAACACCGAGCGGTGGCATGCAGCCTGGAACGGCGAAATCGCAACCGGAGTGGTGGACCGCATCACGTCCATCGAGTGCGATCTTGCCAGCATCGAAGCCCCGATGCACTGCGACGTGTGCAAGAAGACGATCACGGCGCTGCTCTACCTCGACGAGTAGCCCACGGCGGCGCAGTGGGCATAGAGGAGGCCCCCGCTCCGGCACTCGACCTGTCCAGGGTTCGCCAGCCGGAACGGGGGCCTCGCTGTCCGCTCTGGTCCCGCGGCGGGGGAACCAGGTGAGCCCCACCCCGCCGGGTAACGGGGTCTTCCTGGGGGCTCCCGCGACCAGAGCGGGGTTCTATGGGCGTGCGAGCGTCGCACCGATCACGAAGCCGCACGAGCCGCTGATCGCGACGATCAGCAGGGGGCGAACCGGCCGACGTAGGCTGCTAAGCGCCTCACGGCTGAACCTCCCGGTTGGGGTTGCCCCGGTGGGGGTCCACCCGCCAGTAGGTCTCAGTGATCAGCTTGAATCCCCGGTGATCCGGGTTGCGGCCGGCATGGTCGAGCGCCCAAGTCTCCGCCGCACAACTGCACGACGTCATGCAGGTCAACAGCCGACGTGGTACGGAGAGCGTCCGCCGACGCCTCAGTCGGTTCTCCCGCGAGCTGTCCGCCCACCCCAGCGCGAACGCCCCCTTCACCCGCGGACTGCGCGAGGCACTCGCAGCCCACCAGGAACACTTCACCCTCGAACTGCCGTCAGGAGGCCACGCGTGACCACCCTCACCCTGCTCCACCCCGGCTCCATGGGCGCCCCACTCGCCGCCCACGCAGTCGCGAACGGCCACCGCGTGCTGTGGGTGGCGACCGGCCGCAGCGAGCGCACGCGGCAGCGGGCCGAGAAAGCGGGGTTCGTCGCGTACGAGTCGCTTGGCGCCGCCCTGGGCGAGAGCGATGCCGCGCTCTCCGTATGCCCGCCCCAGGCAGCCGAGGACATGGCAGGCACCGTGGCGCAGCACGCGTTCGGCGGCATCTACATGGACGCCAAGGCCATCAGCCCCCAGCGCATGCAGCGCATCGCCGACGGCATGCCCAAGGGGTGCACCGTCCTGGACGGCTCCATCATCGGCCCGCCGCCCTCGGACGGCCGACGAGCCCGCCTCTACCTCGCCGGCCCCGAACCCGCCCAGGACACGATCCGCGCGCTCTTCAAGGACACCGGTGTCCAGGTACGGACGGCGGGCACCGACCTGGGAGCGGCCTCGGCACTGAAGATGGCCTTCGCCGGCTACCAGAAGGCCGCCCGCGCCCTGGCCGGCGTCGCACACGCCCTGGCCGACCACCACGGCGTCCGCGACCTCCTCACCGAGGAGGCGCACACCATGACGTCCGCCATCCTCTCCGATCCCGACTACCTTCCCAGCGTCGCCGCCCGCGCTTGGCGCTGGGGTCCGGAGATGGACGAGGTCGCCGAGACCCTGCGCGCCGCCGACCTCCCGCCGCAGGTCGCCGAAGCCACCCGGCTGATCTACGACCGCTGGGCACAGGACAAGGACCAGGAGCTGCCTCTCGACATCGTCTTGGCGCATCTTCGACAGGTCGGCTGACCGCGTCACACGAAGGCGTAGAGCTGGACACCCCTGGTGGCCTCCTCACACAAGGCAGGGAGGCCACCAGGAGGTGAGTCACCGACCTCCGGCGGGCTCTTCCACGGCCTCCAGCTGTGGGTGCGAGGGGCCGGGCATCACGCCTCGCGTATGTGCTGGCCGGGCGCGGCGCCGTCGGCGCCGAGCGGCGGCCCGTCCACATGGGGCAGACGGCCGTCCTCGGCGACGGGGGAGCGGTCACCGTACGGGCCGACGACAAGCAGGACGGGCACACGCCCGACCTGGAGGTCGTCCTCCTCGGCGGGCAGCCCATCCGGGAGCCCATGGCGCACTACGGGCCGTTCGTCATGAACACCCGCGAGGAGCTCCAGCGGGCCTTCGACGACTTCCAGGCCGGGCGCCTCGGCCGCATCCCGGCGGTGCACGGCATGGGCGAGGGCCGACCCGCCTGACGGCGGCGCCGGACTGACAGAGCGTCACCCGCGTGGGTCCCGCCACCGAGCGGGGCCCACGCGCGCGTGGTGCCCTGGGGGAGTGCCGACGTCCCTGCTGCCCGAGCCCGTCCGCCGTCTCGCCGCCTGGTGTGTCGTCGTCCTGCTGGTCACCGGCGTCGTGGCCGTGGTCGTCTGGCTGTTCGGCACATTCCGGACGGCCGTCACCGCGGTCCTGCTCGCGCTGCTCGGGTCCGCACTGCTCGGGCCGCTGTACCGGCGGCTCGTCATCCTGCGGGTGCAGCGGTCCCTGGCGGCCGCCCTCACCTGTGCCGCCGTGGTCGCCGTCTTCGGCGGTGCCGGATACATCATCGTCGCCGCCCTGATCGACACCGGCGAACAGATCGTGGAGTCCCTGCGGCAGGCGGTCCGCGACCTCGCCCGGTTCGTCGGGGCGGAGGGCACCACCCTGGACGATCTCGTCACCTACGCCCAGGACCGGCTGAGCCGGCTGGGCGGCGGCGCCGCCTCCGGGGTGATCAGCGGGATCGGCGTGGTCGCCCAGGTGCTCACCGTGGCGCTCCTCGCGCTGCTGCTCGTCTTCTTCTTCATGCGGGACTCGGGCCGGGCAGTCCGCGCCCTGCGCTCCTTCTCCCCCGCGGGCCGCGCCGACATCGTGGAGGCGATGGCGCGGCGGGCCTTCGGGGCCGTCGAGGGCTTTATGCGCGGCACCACACTGATCGCGCTGATCGACGCCACGTTCATCACCGTCGGCCTGCTCGTGCTGGGCGTCCCGGGCGCCGTCGGGCTGGGCGCGCTCGTGTTCATCGGCGCCTACATCCCGTACCTCGGCGCGTTCATCTCCGGTGCCGTCGCCGTGCTCGTGGCCCTCGCCGACCGGGGTTTCGCCATCGCCCTGTGGACGCTGGGCGTCGTCCTCGCCGTACAGACCCTGGAGGGCAACATCCTCCAGCCGGTGATCCAGAGCCGGATGGTGCGGATCCACCCCGCCGTGGTGCTGGTCGCCCTGACCGCGGGCGCTTCCGTCGCCGGGGTCCTCGGCATGCTGCTCGCCGTGCCGTTCACCGCGGCCGTGTTCGGCGTCCTGGGCGAGCTGCGCCGGCACTACGGCTACGGAGAGGGACCGGGAGACGGTCAGACGGCCGACGCGCCGCCCTCGTAGAGCTCGAACCAGATCGACTTGCCGTCACCGCGCGGGTCCACGCCCCACGCGTGCGCCAGCATCTCCATCAGCAGCACGCCGCGCCCCGACGACGCCATCTCGCCGGGTCTGCGCCGGTGCGGCAGCTCGTCGCTGGCGTCCGCGACCTCCACGCGCAGCCGCCGCGCCCCGTGGTCGCCGGTCGCCTCCGCCACCAGCAGCGCGTCGCCGTCGGTGTGCACCAGCACGTTCGTGACCATCTCCGAGACCATCAGGACCGCCGCGTCGACCTGGTCCGTGTCCGCCCAGTCGTGGAGCAGCTCCCGCAGTCGCTGCCGGGCGCCCGCGATCCGCTCCGGCTCCGCCTGGGCGACGCTCAGCGCCGTACGCCGCGGCGGGGCCAGCCGGCCGGCGGTGACGCCCGTACGGGACAGCAGGAGTATCGCGATGTCGTCCTCGCGGCGGTCGGCGAGCGGCCCGGTCGTGTGGTGCGAGCTGGGGCCGTGCACGGCCTGCACCAGGCAGTCGGCGAGTACGTCCAGGGACTCCTTGGCCGGGCGGTACTCCTCCAGCAGCTTGCGGACCCGCAGCCAGCCGGTCTCCAGGTCGTGCCCGCCGGTCTCCAGGAGCCCGTCGGTGCAGATCATCAGGGTGTCGCCGGGCTCCAGGGTGAGCCGGGTCGTCGGATAGTCGGTGTCCGGGACGATGCCCAGCGGAAGCCCGCCGTCCGTCTGTCTGATGAGCACGGTGCCGTCGGCCATGCGGATCGCCGGGTCCGGGTGCCCGGCGCGGGCGATGTCGAGCGTGCCGGTCGCCGGGTCGACCTCCAGGTACAGGCAGGTCGCGAAGCGTGCGCCGTCCGCCCCCGTGCCGGACTCCGCGTCGCCGCCGCCGTTCGCGCCCTCCGTGATCCCGTACAGGAACCGGGACGCCCGCGACAGCACCGCGGCCGGCCGGTGCCCCTCCGCGGCGTACGCGCGCAGGGCGATCCGCAGCTGACCCATCAGCCCCGCCGCCCGCACGTCGTGCCCCTGCACGTCGCCGATCACGAACGCCACGCGCCCGGCCGGCAGCTGGATCATGTCGTACCAGTCGCCGCCGACCTGGAGCCCGCCGCCCGTCGGCACATACCGCGCGGCCACGTCCATGCCGGGGACCGCGGGTCCGAGGACCGGCATCATCGCCCGCTGGAGGCCCAGCGACAGCTCCCGCTCCGACTCGGCGACACCCGCCCTCGCCAGCGCCTGGGCCAGCATCCGCGCGACCGTCGTCAGCACCGAGCGCTCGTCCGGCGTGAACCCGACCCGGTACTTGAACGCCGCCATCCACGCGCCCATCGTGCGGCCCGCGACGATCAGCGGCAGAAACGCCCATGACTCCCGCTCGAAGCGCTGCGCGAGCGGCCAGGTCGCCGGATAGCGCTCCCGGTACTCCTCAGGCGTCGGCAGATAGATCGCCCGGCCCGTCCGTACGACCTCCGCCGCCGGGTAGTCGGTGTCCAGCGCCATCTCCGTGAAGGGGCCCTCGTCGCCCACGCGGTGCCCGTGTTGACCGATGATCGTCAGCCGGTCGCCCGCGACGCCGAAGACCGCGAGTCCGTCCGGCGAGAACCCGGGCATCGACAGCGACGCCGCGACCCGCAGCACCTCGGCCGTCGACCGCGCCTCGGCCAGCGCCCGCCCCGCGTCCAGCAGGAACGCCTCGCGCGACCGCCGCCAGTCGCCGGTGACCGGCGTCCGCGCGGCCGAGCCCGGCTCCGGCTCGGCGACCTCCTGGAGCATGCCCACCAGCTCGAAGCCGTCGCCGTTCGTCAGCGGCTTGGAGCGGGTCCGTACGGTACGCAGCACCCGGCCGCTCTCGTCCATGACCCGCAGCCGGGCCTCCGCGAGGGTGCCCTCGGCGGCGGCCAGGTTGACTACGCCGTCGATCTCGTTCCAGTCGACGGGATGAAACCGGGAGCGTACGGCGCCTTCCGTCAGCTCCACCGGCTCGGCGGGCAGGCCCAGCAGCCGGGCCGCCTCGCCGTCGAGCGAGACGATCCCGGTCGCGTTGTCCCAACGCCACAGGCCGGTCAGAGTCGCGGCCAGGACGTCCTCGGTGCGCATTGCCCCACTTTATGAAGATGGACCGATGAGACGCCACTGTGCGAGGGCTGTGAGCTGCGGCTCAATAGGTCAGGGAATCCGTCTTGGGACGGACGGTAACCTTGACGGGTCGAGCCATACCCACACACCCGAAGACTGGATGAACGACGATGCATCGGTACAGGTCCCACACCTGCGGCGAGCTCCGCGCTTCTGACGTCGGTACCGACGTCCGGCTGAGCGGCTGGCTGCACAATCGGCGCGACCTGGGCGGCATCCTCTTCATCGATCTGCGCGACCACTACGGCATCACGCAGCTCGTCGCCCGGCCCGGCACCGCCGCGTACGAGGCCCTCGACAAGCAGACCAAGGAGTCCGTCGTCCGCGTCGACGGCGAGGTCGTGTCACGCGGCACCGAGAACGTGAACGCGGATCTGCCGACCGGCGAGATCGAGGTCGAGGTCTCCGACGTGGAGGTGCTCGGCGCGGCGGGCCCGCTGCCGTTCACGATCAACACGGACGACGGCGTCAACGAGGAGCGGCGCCTGGAGTACCGCTTCCTCGACCTGCGCCGCGAGCGCATGCACCGCAACATCATGCTGCGCACGGCCGTGGTCTCCGCGATCCGGCACAAGATGGTCGCCCTCGGCTTCAACGAGATGGCGACGCCGATCCTCACCGCGACCTCCCCCGAGGGCGCCCGTGACTTCGTCGTCCCGTCCCGCCTCAACCCGGGCAGGTTCTACGCGCTGCCGCAGGCGCCGCAGCAGTTCAAGCAGCTGCTGATGGTCTCCGGCTTCGACCGCTACTTCCAGATCGCGCCCTGCTTCCGCGACGAGGACGCCCGCGCCGACCGGTCGCCGGGCGAGTTCTACCAGCTCGACGTCGAGATGTCCTTCGTCGAGCAGGAGGACGTCTTCCAGCCGATCGAGAAGCTCATGACCGAGCTGTTCGAGGAGTTCGGCGGCGGCCGCCATGTCACGTCGCCGTTCCCGCGCATCCCGTTCCGCGAGGCGATGCTGAAGTACGGCTCCGACAAGCCGGACCTGCGGGCCGGGCTGGAGCTCTTCGACATCACCGACGTGTTCGCCGAGTCGGAGTTCAAGGCGTTCGCGGGCAAGCACGTGCGCGCCCTGCCGGTGCCGGATGTCGCCGGGCAGCCGCGCAAGTTCTTCGACGGCATGGGCGACTTCGCCGTCGAGCACGGCGCGAAGGGTCTGGCCTGGATCCGCGTGGGCGAGGACATGGCGTTCAGCGGCCCGATCGCCAAGTTCCTCACCGAGGAGAACGTCAAGACGCTCGTCGACCGCCTCGCCCTGAAGCCCGGCCACGCCGTGTTCTTCGGCGCCGGCGACTTCGACGAGGTCTCGAAGATCATGAGCGCGGTGCGTGTGGAGGCCGCGCGGCGCGCCGGGCACTTCGAGGAGGACGTGTTCCGGTTCTGCTGGATCGTGGACTTCCCGATGTACGAGAAGGACGAGGAGACCGGCAAGATCGACTTCTCCCACAACCCCTTCTCGATGCCCCAGGGCGGCATGAAGGACCTGGAGGAGAAGGACCCGCTGGACATCCTGGCCTGGCAGTACGACATCGTCTGCAACGGTGTCGAGCTGTCGTCCGGCGCCATCCGGAACCACGAGCCCGAGATCATGATCAAGGCGTTCGAGATCGCCGGGTACGACCGCGAGACGGTCGAGGCCGAGTTCGCGGGCATGCTCCGCGCGTTCCGCTTCGGCGCCCCGCCGCACGGCGGCATCGCCCCGGGCGTCGACCGCATCGTCATGCTGCTGGCCGACGAGCCGAACATCCGCGAGACCATCGCGTTCCCGCTCAACGGCAACGCGCAGGACCTGATGATGGGCGCGCCGACGGAGCTGGACGAGTCGCGGCTGCGGGAGCTGAACATCGCGCTGCGGAAGCCGGTGGCCGACAAGTAGGCGCCGGTTTCTCGGCCGAAGGCCCCGCGCCCGGAAGGGGCGCGGGGCCTTCGGCTGCCTTTTGTGTGCCTTTTGTGTGCCGCGGGATCTTGCCCATACGGGGGCAACCCCAACGGGGGGCCGTCGCGTTGTCAGGGTGTGAAGCACCGGGACGACGACGGACGGCGAGTACGTGGACGGCGACGGCAGGACTTCGGCTCCGAGGAGTGGTCCCCGTGACCACCGTGGGGCCGGGTCGCGGTCGCGGGCACCGTGCCGGACACCGGCTGACCGAAGCCGAACACCTCCTGGCCGCAGCGACGTTCGGCACCGACGCGACTCCCGTAGCCGGCACCACCCGAAAGGCCGTGACACATGCCTGCCTCCCGACGCCCGCGGCGCCGCCTCGTCGTCGCCGCCGTGCTGCTGATTCCGTTGCTGCCGCTGACCGCGTGCGCGGATGCCGACGGCGCGCGCGGAGACTCGTCCCGCCCGGCCGCCGGAGCCCCGGGAGCCCCCGGAGTCCCCGGTGACGACGGCCAGGCCGGCCGGCGCGCGACCGCCCCGGCCTCCCCCGCGTCCCCGGCCGCTCCGGCCGGTATCCCCGGTCTCGGCCCGGCCACCCGCGGCGGCATCCCCGAGAAGAGCCGCCAGGCCGTCGTCGTCAGGGGCGACGACCAGGACGCGAACACGTCCACGGTCACTCTCTACGAACGGCACGCCACCGAGGGCTGGAAGGCGGTGTCCGA
This sequence comes from Streptomyces sp. TRM49041, assembly GCF_008271805.1. Lineage (GTDB taxonomy): Bacteria > Actinomycetota > Actinomycetes > Streptomycetales > Streptomycetaceae > Streptomyces. The sequence goes on along the minus strand of NZ_VSRY01000157.1, from coordinate 51,193 downwards.
CCCGTGGCCCGCGCACAACGGCCTCAAGGGCTGGACCGACCACCACACGCAGGACGACCTCCGCTCCCCGATCGGCGTCTTCGGCCTCACGGACGCGGGCGGCCTCCTCCCAGACCCGGGCACGAAGCTCCCGTACGACCAGGACCACGGCTTCACCATCCGGGGCACCGGCGCCCTGGGGGAGCCGCTGGAAGGCTCCTTCGACTATGTCGTCGCCATCAACTACAACCGCAGGCCCGGCACGAGCCCGCTGGACTGGACCCGCCCCCTGGGCGCCGAACGCGGCGGCGGCATCTGGCTCCACGTCGACCACGAGGGCCCCACACAGGGGTGTGTCTCCCTGAAGGAGCCCCGCATGCGGGAGCTTCTGAAGTGGCTGGACCCGGCGGCGAAGCCGGTGGTGGTGATGGGGGACGTGACGAGCCTGGGCCGCTGAGACGCCTGGTTCAGCCGTGGGCCGGGCAGGTCGCGCGGAGCCGGGAGACGAACCAGCCTTCGCCGAGCACTCCACCGCCGGGCGCCAGAACGGTGCCCGAGCGGGCGGTGACCGCCGTGGCGAGTGCGGGGCCCCGGAGTGACGGGTCGCCGGCCAGGGCCTCGGCCAGGGCGGTCACGGCGGTGGCGCACACCCTGCCGCTGCGGCTGATCGTGGTGGACGGCTCGCTGGCAATCGTGCCCGCCCCGCGCACCGAGGACGGCGAGATCGCGGCGGTGATCCTGCACAGCGACGCCCTGGTGGGCGTGTTCCGGGAGATCTTCGATCACTGCTGGGCGGGCGCGAGCGTCCTGTCCGAGACCGCCGCCGCCCTCGACTCCTCGGCCCCCGCCGCCGACGGTGGGTGGGAACCCACCGGCCGGCACCGTGAGGTGCTGCGGATGCTCGGGGGCGGACTGACCGACGAGGCGATGGCCCGCAAGCTCGGGATCTCCGAGCGTACGGTCCGCCGCCTCGTCTCGGATCTGACGGAACGCCTAGGGGCGGCCAGCCGGTTCCAGGCCGGGGTCGCTGCCGTGCGGCTGGGCTGGCTCGACGTCTGAGGCGGCGGCGGACGCCTGGTCGTCCCGGTCCTTGTCCTTGTTCTGGTCCGCGTACTGGTCCCCGCCCTGGTCCCCGCCCTGGTCCCGGTCCGCCACAGTGCGTCCCCAGGCCGTGCCCGCGAGGATCAGCGCCACGCCGACGAAGCCCAGCCACCCCGGCCGGTCCCCGGCCAGCGCGATGCCGAAGACGGCGGCCCAGACGGGCTCCGTGCCGAGCAGCAGGCTGACCCGCGACGGGGAGGTACGCCGTACCGCCCACATCTGTACGAAGAACGCGAACAGCGTGCAGAACACCGACAGATACAGCAGCCCCAGCCACTCGGCGGCGCTGAAGGCGGCGGCCACCGCCCATGGCGTCCCGTCCCCGCCGGACGTCGTCGACAGCAGCGCGAACACCAGGACCGCGCCGCCCAGCTGGACCGTGGTCAGCGACATCGAGTCCGCGCCCCGCACCGAGTCCATGCGGGCCATCGCCAGTACGTGCACGGTCCGGGCGACGGCGGCGCCCAGCATCAGCAGGTCACCGCCGGACGGGGCACTGAACCCGGTGCCCTGGGCCAGCAGCACCACACCGAGGACGGAGAGGCCCGCCGCCGCCATGAAGGTCCCGGACAGCCGCGTGCCCCGCACCCGGCTCTCCGCGACCGGCGTGAAGATCATGGTGAGGCTGATGATGAGCCCGGCGTTCGTCGCGGACGTGTGGACGACGCCGTACGTCTCCAGGAGGAAGATCCCCGCGAGGATCAGCCCCAGCAGTCCGGCGCCGCGTATCTGGGCGCCGCTGAGCGCCCGTAGCTTCCGCCACCCGGTGACCACGAGTACGGGCAGCACCACGGCGAACCGCAGCACCAGCACCGCGAGCACGGTCTGGGCCGTGGTGATTCCCTTCGCCGCCAGATAACTGGAGCCCCACACCACCGCGACCAGCAGGACGGGCAGGTCGGTCAGCCAGGCACGGCGGGCCATGGTGACGGTCAATTCAGGCTCCTCGGCAGAAGTGCGGAAGTACGGGCGCGTGGGGTCAGCGCGCGGTGCAGGCGATCACCAGGACGTCGCGGTGTGCGGCGAGGCCGGGGTCCACCGGTCGCACGGGGGTCACCGAGTGCAGGGTGCGGCGGTCGTCGCCCAGCAGCAGGTCACCGGGCTGGGACAGCGTAGTGGTGAGCAGATGGGCGCCGTCGTCCGCGTAGACGCCGCTCTCGCCGCCCCGGGCGTACATCTCCTCCGGAACGTCGTGCAGCTCCGGGTCGTCGAGGATGCCCGACTCGAACTCGCGGCACCACAGGTTCGAGTCGCCGCTGACGATGCGCCCGGCGAGCAGGTCCACGTCGGCGGCACGGAGCGCGGCGAGCTTGTCGTCGCGGGAGACGGGGTCGAGGTCGTACGGGCTGCCGAAGGCACCCTCGTAACCGAGCAGTCCGAGCGCGCCGTTGAGCCTGCGCAGGGTGTTCTGGGAGCGGTTCGCGGTGTGCAGCACGGCCTGCGCGCCGAGGCTCCTGGCCAGGTCCACCGCGCTCCGCGCGATGAGCGGGCGGCTGAGGGTGGAGCTGACGGGGTGGATGCCGAGGTACACGGCCTGCGCGGCGATGGCGGGCGCCACGTACCGCTCGGCGAACTCGGCACGCCGGTCCAGGATGTGGACGGTCGCCCCGAGGGCCTCGGCCACCTGGCGCTTGTACGTCCCGGACTCGTCCTCGCCGATGTCGACGCTGACGGCGTGCACATCACGGACGCCCATCCGGCGCAGCCGGAGCAGCAGGTACGAGCTGTCGAGTCCGCCGCTGAACAGGGTCACGACGGGCCGGCCGGGTGCCAGATCCTCCAACTGCGAGAAGGATCGGATGAGCGGGGGCCGCATGGTCTCTCCAACCTCTGTGTGGTTCACGGAGGAGGAGATTTCCGTGCGCCGGACCCCACGGCAATGGATTCCGGCCGACCGCCCCCGGCCATGACCGCACCCGGAAGCACCGGCCGTGACCGCGCCCCGGAACACCGGAACACCGGAAACGACAAGACCGCCGTCCCGGGGTGGGGCGGCGGTCGTCGTGGTGCGGGGTCAGGACTTCTTCGGGTCCTCCAGGCGGGGGAACAGGACCGCGCCCTTCGTCACCGTCGCGCCGGGGGGCAGCCGGCCCCAGTCGGCGGCGTCGGTGAGGGGCTGGGAGGCGAGGGGGCCCAGGGCCGGCTCGGCGCCCAGGGAGTCCCAGAGCTTCTGGGAGGTCTCCGGCATGATCGGGTTCAGGAGCACGGCGACCGCGCGGAGGGACTCCGCCGCCGTGTAGAGGATCGTCGCCAGGCGGGCCCGGCCCTCCGGGGACGTGTCCTTGGCCACCTTCCACGGCTCCTGCTCCGTGATGTAGCCGTTGACCTGCTTCACGAAGTCGAAGATCGCCAGGATGCCGCCCTGGAAGTCCAGCTCCTCGCCGATCTTCCGGTCGGACTCCCCGACCGCCTTGGCCAGGCCGTCCTGGACGGCCTGCTCGGCCTGACCGGCCGCCGTGGCCTCCGGGAGGGCGCCCTCGAAGTACTTGCCGACCATCGCGGCCAGGCGCGACGCCAGGTTGCCGTAGTCGTTGGCGAGCTCCGAGGTGTAGCGGGCGGTGAAGTCCTCCCACGAGAAGGAGCCGTCCTGGCCGAAGGCGATGGCCCGCAGGAAGTACCAGCGGTAGGCGTCCACGCCGAAGTGCGAGGTCAGGTCCTGCGGCTTGATGCCGGTCAGGTTGGACTTCGACATCTTCTCGCCGCCGACCATCAGCCAGCCGTTCGCGGCGACCCTGCCCGGGACGGGCAGGCCCTGCGCCATCAGCATCGCGGGCCAGATGATCGCGTGGAAGCGCAGGATGTCCTTGCCGACCAGGTGGACGTCGGCCGGGAAGGTCGCGTCGAACTTCGCCTGGTCCGCGCCGTAGCCGACGGCCGTGGCGTAGTTCAGCAGGGCGTCGACCCACACGTAGATGACGTGCTTGTCGTCCCACGGGATCGGGATGCCCCAGTCGAAGGTGGAGCGCGAGATCGAGAGGTCCTGGAGGCCCTGCTTGACGAAGTTCAGGACCTCGTTGCGGGCCGACTCCGGCTGGATGAACCCGGGGTTCGCCTCGTAGAACTCCAGCAGCTTCGGGCCGTACGCGGAGAGCTTGAAGAAGTAGTTCTCCTCCTTGAGGATCTCCACCGGCTTCTTGTGGACCGGGCAGAGCTTCGTGCCCTGCTCGTCCTCGATCAGATCGCCGGGGAGCTTGTACTCCTCGCAGCCCACACAGTACGGGCCCTCGTACCCGCCCTTGTAGATCTCGCCCTTGTCGTACAGGTCCTGCACGAACTCCCGGACGCGGTCGGTGTGCCGCTTCTCCGTCGTACGGATGAAGTCGTCGTTCGCGATGTTCAGGTGCTCCCAGAGGGGCTTCCACGCCTCCTCGACGAGCTTGTCGCACCAGGCCTGGGGCGTGACGTCGTTCGCCTCGGCCGTGCGCATGATCTTCTGACCGTGCTCGTCCGTGCCGGTGAGGTACCACACCTTCTCGCCGCGCTGACGGTGCCAGCGCGTGAGCACGTCGCCTGCGACGGTCGTGTAGGCGTGGCCCAGGTGAGGAGCGTCGTTGACGTAGTAAATGGGGGTCGAGACGTAGTACGCCTTCGCCCCCTGCTTCTCGGATCCAGTGGCCGCCATGGTCGAAATCCTATCCGCCCGCCGAAGCCGCCCTCACCTCCGATTCCGTCCCTCGTCCCGTCGGGTGGGGACGGCCCGGCGGGTGCCGCGGCCCGTACACGTCCGGGCGGAGCGGGCGGGGGCCTGGTCGGGACCGCGGACCTGACCCCCGCCGTGGCTCAGACGGACCAGGAGGCGAGGACCTCGCGGTAGAAGCGGGCGTGGGGGATGTCGCGGGGGGTGGGGCCCGCGTGGAAGAAGGCGGCGTTGTCGACGGAGAGGCGGCGCAGGTAGTCGAACGCCTTGCCGTCCTCCTCGCCGAAAGCCACGAACTGCCAGAACACCGGCCGCCCGGTCGCCGCGGCGGCCGCGAGCGCCTGCGTGGCGGCGGTCTTGGACTCGGGCGCGCCGTCGGTCTGGAAGAGCACGAGCGCGGGGCGGCCGGGGCCGGTCTTCTCGTGGTGGGCCATGACCTCCTTGACGGCCCGGTCGTAGTTGGTCCGGCCCATGCGCCCGAGGCCGCTGTGCAGCTCCTCGATGCGGCCTTCGACGCCCTCCAGGGTGAGGTCGCCGGTGCCGTCGACCTCGGTCGAGAAGAACACGACGGGCACGGTCGCGTCCTCGTCCAGATGCGCGGCCAGCGCGAGCGCCTGCTCGGCGAGGTGCTGCGCGCTGCCGTCCTTGTAGTACCCGCGCATCGACCCGGACCGGTCCAGCACCAGGTACACGGCCGCCCGCGTCCCGACCAGACCCCGCTTCCGCAGCGCCGCCCCGGCGGCCTTGTACGCCTCCACGACGCTGTCCGTCGCCCGGGCCTTGACCTGAGCCGCCGAAAGGGCGGGCTTGCCGCCGTCGGCGACGGGCGCCTGCGCGGTGGCGGTCTCGGCGGCGGTGTCGGCGGCGGTGTCGTCCGCCGGCGGCACGTCGGCGGCGGCCGCCACGGGCTGCGGCGTCTCCTGCGCCGGGGTGGCCTCCGCCGCGGCGGGCTCGGCCACGGGGGCCGCCTCGGACCGCGCGACGGCGCCGTCCGCCCCGGGGGCGGTGGCGGGCTCGGGCGCGTCCGTGGTGGCGGGCTTCTCCTCGGCGATCGGCTCGGCCCCGGCCCCGGTGGGCGCGGCCGCCGGCTCCTCCGCCGGGGCGGTGTCCGTGCCGGCGGCGGTGGGCTCCTGGGTCACGGGCGCGTCGGCGGTGGCTGTGTCGGCGGCCACGGGCTCGGGCGCCTTCTCCGCCGGGGCGGCTTCCGCCGCGGCGGGCACCGTGTCGGCGGCGGGCCCGTCGGCGGCGGGCTCCGCCGTGTCGGCGGTGGTCAGGGGCTGGGCGGGGGCCGGGGCGGTCGCGTCGGCGGTGTCGTCCGACTCGGGCGCCTCGGCGGTGCCGACGGCGACGGGCTCCGGCACCTCCGCCGGGGTGGGCTCCTCGGCGGCGTTCGGCTCCGCCGCGCTCTCGGTGGGCGCGGCCGCCGGCTCCGCGGCCGCGGCCTCGGCCGGGGCCGGCTCCGTGGTGGTGTCCGCAGCGGTCCCGGCGGCCGTGGCGACGGGGGCGGTCTCGGCGGGCGTCGCCTCGTCGGGCGCGGCGGGTGTCTCGTCGGCGACGGCGGCGGGCGTCTCGTCGGCGATGGCGGCGTCCCGCTCCGGCGCGTCCGTCTCCGCCGCGGCGGCGGCGTTCGCGGGCTCGGTGGCTTGCGGCTGTGCCTTCGCGGTGGCGTCCGGCTCCGCCTCCGGGGTGGCGGCCGTGGCCTCGGGGGTGGTGTCGGCGGGGGGCGCGGGCTCGGGCGTAACGCCCGGTTCCTGGGAGGGGCTTGCGGCCTCGCGGGCCGCCGGCACCGTGGTGCGGCGGGACTTGTCGAAGACCGCCGCCACCAGGTCCTCCGCCGTCTGTTCCGACGTCGCCGTCCCCTTACCCCGTTCCGCCCTGGACGGGGCCGAGGGGGACGGGACCGTCGCCGCCGGCTCGTCCTGGGGCACCGTGCGTTCCGCCTGGGGCGGGACGGAGGGGGTGGCCGTCGACTCGTCACGCTCCGCGAGGTCGCGTCCAAACACCTTGCGCAGCAAGCTCCGAATGCCCATGGGCCATGGCCTTTCGCATATTGGGTGCCGTGTATGTCCGTACTGCTGGGGTTCACTCTGAATCATCCCTGGCCAGGGCGGACACGTAAGGTTAGCCGCCCCGAGTGGCGCGGATAGGTGCCCGCCATTCGCGTCACGCCCACCCCCGACTCCCCGCATTCATCACGCGTTCACTCCGACGCCGTCGACCTGCACGGCACCCCGCTTAACGTCGCGCCCGGACGTTATCCCGACACCACGTCGGCGCGGTGTGCGCCGAAGGAGGAACACGTGCGCAAGCTGCTGCCGCTGCTCACCACCCCGCACGCGGGCGGCCGGTCCGCCCTCACCTGCCGCTACCGCTGCGGCGACGCCTGCTTCCACGAGGTGCCCAACACCAGCGACAACGAGTACGCAGGCGACGTCATAGCCGGCGCCCTCTCCCGGCGCTCCATGATGCGCGCCGCGGCCGCCGTCACCGTCGCGACCGCCGCCGGCGGTGCCGTGCTCGGCGCGGCCGCCCCCGAGGCGCAGGCCGCACCGGCCGACGGCCGGTACCCGGGCGGCAAGGGCAAGGCGTGCGGCGCGCGCGGACTGCGCTTCGCGCCCGTCGCGCCCAACACCGCCGACCAGGTCACGGTCCCCAAGGGCTACGCCCAGAACGTGGTCATCCGCTGGGGCGAGCCCATCCTCCGCGGCGCCCCGGCCTTCGACCCGGACAACCAGACCGCGAAGGCGCAGGCCGGGCAGTTCGGGTACAACAACGACTTCCTCTCCCTGCTGCCGCTCCGGGGCGAGCCCGGCCGCCAGGTGCTCGTCGCCAACCACGAGTACACCGACGAGCTGCTGATGTTCCGCGGGTACGACCCCGAGAACCCCACCCGCGAGCAGGTCGAGACCGCCTGGGCCGCCCACGGGCTCTCCGTGGTCGTCGTGCGGGAGGAGCACCGCAGCGGGAAGCTGACGCCCCTCACCCGGCACCCGCTCAACCGGCGCCTCACCGCCACCAGCGTCTTCGAGCTGACCGGTCCCGCCGCCGGCGGCGACCTCCTCAAGACCTCCGCCGACCCGTCCGGCCGCAAGGTCCTCGGCACGCTCAACAACTGCGCGGGCGGCACCACCCCGTGGGGCACGATCCTGTCCGGCGAGGAGAACTTCAACCAGTACTTCGCCCACGGCTCCACCCCCGCCGACAAGCGCTACGGCATCGGCTCCGGCGCCACCGAGCGCAAGTGGGAGCGGTTCGACAGGCGGTTCGACGCCGCCCAGGAGCCCAACGAGCCGCATCGCTTCGGCTGGGTCGTCGAGCTCGACCCGTACGACCCGGAGTCCACGCCCCGCAAGCGCACCGCGCTCGGCCGGTTCAAGCACGAGGCCGCCCAGCCCCGCCTGACCGACGACGGCCGGCCCGTCGTCTACATGGGCGACGACGAGCGGTTCGACTACTTCTACAAGTTCGTCTCCGGCAAGCGGATGAAGAGGGGGAACTCGCGCGCCGCGCGTGAGCACAACCTCACCCTCCTCGACGAGGGCACCCTCTATGTCGCCAGGCTCACCGGCGACTCGCCGGCCGCCGAGGTCGACGGCTCGGGCAGGCTCCCGGACGACGGCGAGTTCGACGGCTCCGGCGTCTGGATCCCGCTCGCCACCGGCGACGTCTCACACGTCCCCGGCATGACCGCCGAGGAGGTGTACGTCTTCACCCGTCTCGCCGCGGACAAGGTCGGCGCCACCAAGATGGACCGCCCCGAGGACGTCGAGCCCTCCCCGCGCACCGGCCGTGTGTACATCGCGCTCACCAACAACACCAAGCGCGGCACCGACGGCAAGCCCGGCGCCGACGAGGCCAATCCGCGCAACGAGAACAAGCACGGCCACGTCCTGGAGCTGGCCGAGCACTGGGACGACCCGTCGTCGGACGGCTTCGCGTGGCGGCTGTTCCTCGTCGCGGGCGACCCGGAGGACCCGGCGACGTACTTCGCGGGGTACCCGAAGGAGAAGGTGTCGCCCATCTCCTGCCCGGACAACCTCGCCTTCGACCCGCACGGCAACCTGTGGATCTCCACCGACGGCAACCGGCTCGGCTCCCACGACGGCCTGTTCGGGGTCGCCACGCAGGGCGAGCGGCGAGGTGAGCTGAAGCAGTTCCTGACCGTGCCCGTCGGCGCCGAGACCTGCGGCCCGATCATCCAGAACCGCCGTGTCCTCGTCGCCGTCCAGCACCCGGGCGAGGTCGACGGCGCGTCCGTCGAGACGCCGGCCTCCGCCTGGCCCGACGGACGGGGCAGGATCGTCCGCCCGTCCGTCGTCGCCGTCTACCGCGAGGACGGGCGCCCGATCGGCGTCTGAGCGCCGCACAGGGCTTCACGAGGTGGCGCGGGCCTGTGCGCGCCACCTCGTGAACTGCTCGGCGGGATCTCCGGTGTACGACCACGGCACCCGCGACGCCCGCGCCCCCAGCAGCCCGAACAGCTCACCCGCCACATCCAGCCGGCCCGCGTGACAGGCCGCGTGGGTGAGGTAGTTGAGGACCTCGACCTCGTGCGGGCGGACCGGGCCCGGCGTGCGGTCACCGATCCACCGCTCCCAGGTGCGCCGTACCTCCGTCACCGCCAGCTCGTGCTTCCAGTGCTGGTCGAAACCGCGCACCGTCCCCGGCCTCCGTCCCCGCCCCAGCGCGCCGTCCACCACGTACCGGTACTCCTCCACCCGCGCGATCTGCACCAGCACCGGCAGCGGGCAGCCGGGCGGCGCCGCGCCCGCCGCGTCCCGCGCGAAGTCGTACATCGAGCCGTGCGTGCCGTGCCACCGCGCCGACCAGTAGCGCAGCAGCTGCACATGGCCCTCCGTGTTGTGCGGGTCCCGCCGACGCAATTCGTCCCACCAGTGGCGCAGCTCCCCCCGGCCCACCCCGCCCTGGTACAGCCGGGCCACCGTCAGCAGCGACACCCACGGCATCGGGTCGGCGGGGCGGGCGTCCGCCGCGGTCAGGCACGCCAGGACCGTCGAGTCCAGCCGCCCGCGGTCCACCGCGGAGCCGCGGCCAGCCGCGATCGCCGCGCCGAAGACCCGTACGACCTCGGTCGCCGCCCGCAGGACCGCCGCGTCCGGGTTGTCCGGTTCGGCCGCCCGCCACGCCTCGACCGCCGAAGTGCCGGCCACCGCGTGCGCCAGCAGCCGGACGCGGTGGGTACGCAGCGGCCAGTCGTCGCCGGTGGCGCGCAGCAGGTCCCGCAGGCCCTGCCAGCGGCCGATAACGATGTCGTGCCGTACGTCGGTCAGGGCCTCGTCCCCGAAGTCCGGATCCATGTCCGGGACGAAGCGTTCCCCGCGACGCGCGGACCTCGCCGCGCGCCCGATCAGCCCGGCACGGCGTGCGATGCGCCCCGGCCGTCCCGGCTTCTCCGGCCCCCCGGGCCGGTCCGGGCGTCCCCCGCCGGTGGCGCGGTGGCGTGCGGCCATTCCTTCTCCCCCCGATCGCGTGGTCAGTCGCGTGGTCAGAAGTCGGTCGCCATGGTCTCGTCGGCGGCCGGCCGGTGCTGCCGCGGTACGTCGCCGTACGGTCCGTCCGACTCCGCCTCGGCCGCCAGCGCCCGTACCGCGTCCAGCTTCGCCGGACGGTAGTACGAACTGCCGCGCCGCCAGTGCCAGGTCATCGGAATGAGACCTGCGGCGAGCCCGCCGAGCCCGATCGTGAGGGAAGCGGTGGACAGCTCCGCCAGCGACTCGAAGAAGATCCACAGCATGAACGCGGCGCCCAGCAGCGGCCACACGCCGCCCAGCAGGAACTCCCGCACGGACGTGAGCAGCAGCCGGCGGTAGGCGACGACCGCGGCCACCCCGGCCAGGCCGTAGTAGAACGCGATCTGCAGGCCCATCGCGCTGACCGCGCCCGACAGGATGTCCCCGACCGAGCCGAGCGCGTTCGCCGCGACGAACAGGACGAGCGTGACCCCGCCGACCACCGCGACCGCCACCCACGGGGTGTTCCAGCGGCGGTGCACCGTCCCGAACACGGCCGGGACCGTCCGGTCCCGGCCCATCGCGAACAGCGACCGCGTGACCTGGATCAGCGTCGTCTCCAGCGTCGCCACGGTCGACAGCATCACCGCCACGATCAGCAGCTTCCCGCCGACGCCCGGCCAGACCGCGTCACCGAGCAACGCGAGGGTGTTCGCGCCACCGCGCGCGGTGATCTCCTCGGCGGTGAGGACGATGTTGACGGCGATGGTGAACGCCTCGAAGAGCAGGAAAACGGTGCCGACACCGATGAGCGCGGCGAGCCCGGCGGTACGCCGGCTGTCACGGGTCTCCTCGCTCAGATTGCTGGTGACGTCCCATCCCCAGTAGTAGAAGGCGGCGATCAGCGCGCCCGACGCGAACCCGGACACCCCGTCGAAGTGCCCGAAGCCCAGCCAGGACCAGTCGAACGCCGCCGCCGCGCCGCCGTGCACCAGGGCGCCCAGCACGAACAGCAGCAGAAGCAGCAGCTCGACGCCCGACATGACGAGCTGGGCCCGTACGGAGAGCCGCGCCCCGCCCAGCACCACCAGCAGCATCACCAGGAACCAGCCCGCGCCCACGGCCGTCGCCAGCCATGTGTCGTCGGCCAGCGCCGGGTCGATCAGCGCCAGCGTCAACGCCCCGGCGGGCAGCGACCCGGCCACCATGAACAGCGTCGTCGACACCACCAGCGCCCACCCGCACAGGAACCCGAGCGCCGGGTGCAGCGTCCGCCCCACCCAGGAGTACGCGGCCCCCGCGTTCACATCGATCCGCCCGAGCCGCCCGAAGGCCAGCACGATCCCCAGCATCGGCAGCGCGCAGTACAGCAACGCCGCGGGCGCGGCGAATCCGACGGCGCCGACGAGCACGGCGGTGGTGGCGGCGATCGAGTAGGCGGGGGCACTTCCGGCGATCGCCATCACGACGGTGTCGAACGTGCCGAGAACATTGGGTCGAAGCCCTCTGCCGGAAGCGTTGCGCATGCCGAACATCCTTGACTGGCAGGGGATATGGCGCGGGGTCAGGCGGCATCGTAGTGCGATTCCCGGAAGCCGGACGTCCGGGGCGGGGGTACGGCGCTCCCGCGGTCTCGGCACGGGCGCCGGGGCCAGGCACGTCCAGCACGCCCCGAACCGGCGGGCGGTCAACGGCCCCGGTGCAGGACGAGTTCGACCAGGAGGGCGCGGTGGTCGGTGCGGGACAGATCCAGGAAGCGCGCGGCGCGCACCGTGAAGTCCGGGCCGACCAGCACATGGTCGAGCTGCGTCCAGGGCGGCACATGACTGTTCGCCGGCCAGGACGGCGTACGCGCGGCCCCGGCGAGCCGCGCACCGTCATGCAGCCCACCCGCGTCCAGCACGTCCCGGAACACCTCGTGGTCCTGCCCCGAGTTGAAGTCGCCCGCCACGATCCCGGGCTCGCCCCGCGCCGCCGCCGCGTCCTCCCGCAGCAGCCCCAGTTCCCGCCGCCACGCCCCGACCTGCCCCGGCAGCGGCGGCAGCGGGTGGGCGAGCCGGAGCCGTACGTCCCGCCCGCCGATCCGCGCCGTCGCGCCCGGCATGCCCAGGGTGGTGCCCGGCAGCGCGTGCGCATCGGTCAGCGGGAAGGCGCTGAGGATCACGGACCCGGCGGAGCCCTCCGCCACGACCTGCGCCCGGTGCGGCAACCGCTCCCCCAGCGCGGCGGTCAGCGCGGCCACGCACGAGGGGGCGCACTCCTGCACGAACAGCAGCTGCGGCCGTTCCCGCCGCGCCGCCTCGATCAGCGCGGGCACGGCCCCGCCGAACTCGACGTTCGACGTCAGCACGCGCAGCGACGCGGCGACGGGCCCCCGCGCGCCGGTGGCGTCGGGCCCGTACGGCCGGATGAACCAGACCGTGACGGCCAGCACCGCCGCCGCCCACGCGCCCAGCGCCCACCGGACCCGGCCGCGCGCGGCCACCGCCGTCAGGAGCGCCAGCCCCGCCGGTACGGCCAGCCACGGCAGCAGCGCCAGCAGCTGGGGGACGGGCGTGACCCCGTCGGTCTCGAACAGCCGGGCACCGGCGACCACGGTGGGCGGGAGAAGCAGCACCCCGGCGGCCCATCCCGCCGCACGGCTCCCCCGACGCCCGTGCCGCCGCTGCTCCTCCGTCACGCGGGCCTCCCTGCCGACGTCCTCCTGTGTCCGACTTGCCGAGTGTCCCCCCTGGGTGTGCCCTTGGAGGGGGGTTGTGGGAAGGAGTTCCGCCATGGGCGCACACGCAGCGCCCGCGCGGCACCGCCGCGCGGCGCGCCGTTTCCGGGACCGTACGGAGGACCGGCACACCCTGCGCTGGGCCCTGCCGACGACGCTCGGCTTCCTCTACGGCCTGTACGCGGGGTTCCTCGACCGCGGGGAGGGCCCGACGAACTGGGGCAACGTCGTGTTCGGCCTGGTGAGCGGTGTCGTGTTCGGTCTGCTCAGCTACGGCATCGGGCGGACCCAGCGGGCGATGCCCCGCGAGCTGCGCGGCCTCGCGTACGGGGCGCTCACCGGGATCGGCGTCGGATTCCTCCACAGCGTGTCCGGCGCCACCGTGCTCGGCAGCTCGGTGATCGGGCTGCTCGTCGGCGCGTCGATGTTCTGCGCGGCGTTCTACTTCTTCTACACGCGGGAGTGAGCGGGGAGCGGTGGCGCGCTCCCGGGTGACGGCCGGAGACTGGGGGAGGCGAGGGCGGAGGGTCGCCGCCGCCGTACCGCCGGGAGGTACCCGCGATGACGAGTCCTGCATACGGCACCACAGACCTGGCGGTCGAGACGCACGGCCTGGTCAAGGTCTTCGGCGCCACCCGGGCCGTCGACGGCGTCGACCTGCGGGTTCCGTCCGGGACGGTCTACGGGGTGCTGGGCCCGAACGGCGCGGGCAAGACGACCGCCGTGAAGGTGCTGGCCACGCTGCTGCGACCGGACGGCGGCGAGGCCCGGGTGTTCGGCCTGGACGTGGTGCGGGACGCCGACGCGGTACGCGGCCGGGTGAGCCTGACGGGGCAGTACGCGTCGGTCGACGAGGACCTGACCGGCACGGAGAACCTGGTCCTGCTCGGCCGCCTGCTGGGCCACTCCCGCGCGGCCGCCCGCGAGCGCGCGGCGGAGCTGCTGGAGGCGTTCGGGCTGTCCGACGCGGCGGGCCGGCAGGTGAAGAACTTCTCGGGCGGCATGCGGCGCCGTATCGACATCGCCGCGTCGATCCTCAACACTCCCGACCTCCTCTTCCTGGACGAGCCGACGACGGGCCTGGACCCGCGCAGCCGCAACCAGGTGTGGGACATCGTCCGGGCGGTCGTCGCCCAGGGCACGACGGTGCTGCTGACCACCCAGTACCTGGACGAGGCCGACCACCTCGCCTCGCGCATCGCGGTGATCGACCACGGGCGGGTCATCGCGGAGGGCACGAAGGGCGAGCTGAAGGCGTCGGTCGGCTCGGGCTCGGTGCACATACGGCTCCGGGCCCCGGAGCAGCGCGAGGAGGCGGTACGGGTGCTGAGGACGGCCCTCGGCGACGTGACCGTCCAGCTCGACCCCGACCCGGTCGCCCTGACCGCGACGGTCGACGGGCACCGTACGGAGCTGGGCGCGGCCGAGCAGGCGGCGCGGGCCCTCGCCGAGCTGGCCCGGGCGGGGGTCACGGTGGACGACTTCGCGCTGGGGCAGCCCAGCCTCGACGAGGTGTTCCTGGCGCTGACGGGCAAGGAGGGCACGGGATGACCACTACAGCGTCACAGCAGACGCAGCAGACGCAGCAGACCGACGCCGCCGCGTTCGTCGCGCCCCGCGCCGACGAGCTGGCCGCGCTGCTGGTCAAGGGCGCCGACCAGCGGCCGCCGCGCCCCTCGGCGCTGTCCGCGTCGCTCACCTTCGGGTGGCGGGCCATGCTGAAGATCAAGCACGTGCCGGAGCAGCTCTTCGACGTGACCGCGTTCCCGATCATGATGGTGCTGATGTACACGTACCTCTTCGGGGGCGCGCTGGCCGGGTCGGTCTCGGCGTACATCCAGTTCCTGCTGCCGGGCATCCTGGCGATGAGCGTCGTGATGATCACCATGTACACGGGGGTCGCGGTCAACACGGACATCGCGAAAGGCGTCTTCGACCGCTTCCGCACCCTTCCGATCTGGCGCCCGGCGCCGATGGTCGGCTACCTGCTGGGCGATGTGGTCCGCTATCTCATCGCGTCGGTCGTGATGCTCTCGGTGGGTCTGCTGATCGGCTACCGCCCGGAGGGCGGGGTGCCGGGGGTGCTGGCGGGCGTGGCGCTGCTGATGGTCTTCTCCTTCGCCTTCTCGTGGATCTGGACGATGTTCGGGCTGCTGCTGCGGAGTGAGAAGTCGGTGATGGGCGTCAGCATGATGGTGATCTTCCCGCTGACGTTCCTGAGCAATGTCTTCGTCGACCCGAGAACCATGCCGGGCTGGCTGCAGGCGTTCGTGAACAACAGCCCGATGACCCATCTGGCCACGTCGGTCAGGGACTTGATGGCGGGCGCCTGGCCGATGGCGGACATCGCGTGGACGCTGGGGTGGTCGGCGCTGTTCGTGGCGGTCTTCGGGGCGGTGACGATGCGGCTGTACAACCGCAAGTAGGGACGCCCTCGGGCGGGCCACCGAGGCCCGCTGAACCGGTCGCGGTGGGACCCCCGGCGTCGGGCGTACTGTGGACGGCGGCCTTACGACGGACACGGCGAGGAGACACGATGAGCGACCTGGAGCGCTGGAAGGAGAAGGGCGTAGCCCTGCGCGTGTTCGTGTACGTGTTCGTCACGCACGCGCTGGCCGGGTTCGTGTGGATCCTCTTCTACGTCGGCGAGCACGCCGACAAGTAGCACCCGCCCCCGCTCCGCGCACCGACCGGCCGGTAAGGTCCGGCCCGTGAGCAGCACCGCCAGGGGCCCCGAGCGGCACCCGCACCCCGTCACCGTCGTCGGTATCGGCGCCGACGGCTGGGCAGGGCTGCCCGAGGCGGCCCGCGCCGCCCTGCGCGCCGCCGACGTGGTCATCGGCGGGGGCGCCCGCCAGCTCGGACTGCTGCCCGCCGCCGAGGTCGGCGCCGAGCGCGTCGCCTGGCCCTCGCCGCTGCGCCCCGCCGTTCCCCGCCTCCTGGACGCCCACGCCGGCCGGAAGGTCGCCGTGCTGGCCAGCGGCGACCCCATGTTCCACGGCATCGGACGGGCCCTCGCCGAGGTGCTCGGCCCCGAGCGGCTGCGCGTCCTGCCGCACCCGTCCTCCGTCGCGTACGCCTGCGCCCGGCTCGGCTGGCCGCAGGAGGACGCCGAGACCGTCACGCTCGTCGGCCGCCCCCTCGACACCCTGACCGCCGCGCTCCACGACGGGCGCCGCCTCCTCGTACTCAGCGCGGGCGCCGCGACCCCCGGCGAGGTCGCCGCCCTGCTGCGGGCCCGCGGCTACGGGCCCAGCCGCCTCCATGTCCTGGAGCGGCTCGGCCACGCCGACCACGAGCGCGCCCTGCACGGCACCGCCGACGACTGGCCCCACCCGCAGGGCGACCCCCTGAACATCGTCGCCGTCGAGTGCCTCCGCGCCCCGGACGCGCCGCGGCTCGGCGCCGTACCGGGACTTCCCGACTCCGCGTACGAGCACGACGGCCAGCTCACCAAGCGGCACGTCCGCGCCGCGACCCTCGCGGCCCTCGCGCCCGCGCCCGGCGAGCTGCTGTGGGACATCGGCGGAGGCTCCGGCTCCATCGGCATCGAGTGGATGCGCACCCACCGCAGCTGCCGCGCGGTCACCGTCGAACGCGACCCGGTACGGGCCGGGCGCATCGCCCGCAACGCCGCCACCCTCGGCGTGCCCGGCCTGCGCGTCGTCACCGCCGCGGCCCCCGGCGGCCTGGCCGGTCTCGACGCCCCCCACGCCGTGTTCATCGGCGGCGGGCTCACCGTGCCCGGCCTGCTCGACGCGTGCTGGGACGCGCTCCGCCCGGGCGGCCGGCTGGTGGCGAACACCGTGACGCTGGAGTCCGAGGCGCTCCTCGCCGACCGGTACCGGCGGCACGGCGGCGAACTCGTACGGCTCGCGGTCGCGCACGCCGTACCCGTGGGCGGCTTCACCGGCTGGCGGCAGGCGATGCCGGTCACGCAGTGGTCCGTAACGAAGGCAGGAGCAGAGGAAGCATGACCGTCCACTTCATCGGCGCGGGACCCGGTGCCGCCGACCTCATCACCGTGCGCGGCGCCCGCACCCTCGCCTCCTGCCGGGTGTGCCTGTACGCCGGGTCGCTCGTCCCGCGTGAACTCCTCGCCGAGTGCCCGCCGGACGCGCGGCTGGTCGACACGGCGAACATGGACCTCGACGCCATCACCGAGGAGCTCGTCCGCGCCCACGAGGCCGGGCACGACGTGGCCCGGCTGCACTCCGGCGACCCCTCCGTCTTCAGCGCGGTCGCCGAGCAGATGCGGCGGCTGGACGCGGCGGGCGTGCCGTACGAGGTGGTGCCCGGCGTCCCGGCGTTCGCGGCGGCCGCGGCGGCGCTGAAGCGGGAGCTGACGGTGCCGACAGTCGGCCAGACGGTCATCCTGACGCGCGTCGCCCAGCAGGCCACACCCATGCCGGACGGCGAGGACCTGGCCACGCTCGGCCGCAGCGGCGCCCTCCTCGTCCTCCACCTCGCGGCCCGGTACGTCGACCGCGTCGTCGCCGAACTCGTCCCGCACTACGGCGAGGACTGCCCGGCCGCGGTCGTCGCCATGGCCAGCCGGCCGGACGAAGTGGTGCTCCGGGGCACCCTCGCCGACATCGCCGCGCGGACGAAGGCGGCGGACATCACCAGGACCGCTGTGATCATTGTCGGCCGCACTCTGGCGGCCACCCAGTTCCGCGACAGCCACCTCTACTCGCCCGAGCGCGACCGCCACGTCTGCTGACGCCGGGTCCGCGCGGACGAAGACCATGTGCGGGAAGGCGACGACGCCTTCCACGAGGTGGGCGGCTCGGTCGCCGACGCGTTCACCCTCCGCGCGGAGGCCGCGCGGCCGCCGCGGCCGTCGCGGCCGTCGCCGCGGCGGCCTCCCTGTTCCGCGTCCCCCGGGCGCGGGGACGCGGGGACGCGTGATGCGGGGACGCGGGATGCGGGGACGCGGTCAGTGGGGCGCGGTCAGTGGGACGCCGCGAGGATCTGTGTGAAGGTCTTGCCGGCGTCCTTGGACTCGTACACCCCGCCCTCCGTCGCCGCCAGGACCCGCTCCGCCGTCACGGCCGTCAGGGCCTGCGGGCCACCGCCCGGGACCGTGGCGGCCTTGTGCCAGGTCCTGCCGCCGTCGGCGCTGTGGTGCACCGCCCCGGACGGGTCGAGGCCGAACAGGGCGTCCGGTGCCGCCCAGGACACGAAGGCCATGACCGGCTCGGTGCCCTTGGCGAAGGTACGGCCGCCGTCCGTGGAGCGGGCCACCCCGTCCTCGGTCGTGGCCAGGACCGTGTCCGGGTCCTCGGGGCTGACGGCGATGTCGAGGGCGCGCAGCTCGGACCGGTTCTCCCAGTCGACGCGGTTCTCGCTGACGCGCAGGCGGCCGTTGGTGCTGTCGTAGCCGTAGACCGTGCCGTGGGCGAAGTCCAGGGAGTGGAAGTCCACCCCGGCGAGGGACTTCCTCTTCCATGTCTTGCCGGCGTCGGTGGACTCGATGAGGCCCCGGTTCCCGGGCTCGTCCTCGTTGCCGTGCCCCGGGTGGCCGCTGGCGACGAAGGTCTTCGGACCGATGACGGTGAAGCCCATGTAGTCGTCGTGGCTGTCGCCGACGCGCTCGGCGCCGCCGTCCGCGCCCGGCGTGACGATGCCCTCGTGCGTGGCGACGTAGACGCGGCCGTCGGCGGGGTCGACGCCCAGGCCGTGGATGTGGCTGACCTCCACGTCGCCGGACGCGTCCGGCGACGGCCCGCCCTCGTCGCCGGCGCAGCCCGACAGGGCCAGTCCGAGCGCCGCCAGGGCGGCCACGGCCGCGTACCGCTTCTTCTGCGTCTTCTTGCTGTGCATGTTGTCCCTCGGGTGAGTGCTCAGTGCTCAGTGCCCAGCACTGGGTGCTGGGTGCTGGGTGCTGGTGGATGGGCGGAGGAAGGTGAAGGTGAAGGTGAAGGTCTTCCTTCTCCCTCCTAGATCCGCAGCAGGGACAACTGAGCCAGGTCCGGCGCGCGGGGTGGGGGATTCGCGCGACGCGGGGTGGTGTGCGGCATGCGCGTACGGGCCCGGAAGGCCGCCCACGGGACCGGGCGCCCCGTCAGCGCCGCCAGCGCCCCCGCGCCGATGAGCACCGCCACGCACAGTCCGGCGAGGTCCACGTCCGTGACCGGACGGTCCTCGTCGTGCGGTGCGTCGTGCGGTGCGTCGTGCGGTGCGTCGTGCTGTGTGCCGTGCGGGGCCGACGCGGCGGTGGGCGTGGACGCCGCGTGCGCCTGTTCCTGATGGCCCACGCCGTGCATCAGGAACAGGCCCACCGCCAGTACCGCGACCAGCAGCAGGCGCCCTACGGGGCCGGGGCCGGTGGCCCGGGCACTCCGGATGCTCACGCTCAACGGGGTACGCCTTCCAGGGGGTGTTCCGGTTCGAGCGTACCGGCCCACGCCCGGCGAGCGTGGGCTCCCACCGGCCCGGAGCTACCGTGACGGGATGCAGCTCGCCCGTGACCGGTTGGCCCTCGGCGCGTTCGCCGTGACCTGTCTCCTCGCGGGCGGCAACGCGGTCGGCATCCGCTTCAGCAACCGGGAGCTCGACCCCCTCTGGGGCGCCGCCCTGCGGTTCGGGGCCGCCGCGCTGCTGCTCCTGGCGATCATGGCGGCGCGCCGCCTGGCGTGGCCGCGCGGCCGGGCACTCGCCGGGTCGGTGCTGTTCGGGCTGCTGAACTTCGGCGTGACGTTCGCGCTGGCGTACTACGCCCTGCTCCACATCCACGCCGGACTCGGCCAGACCCTGCTCTCCCTGGTGCCCCTGGCCGCGCTGCTGCTCGCGGTGGCGCAGCACCAGGAACGGTTCCGCCGGGTAGCCCTGGCCGGGACGCTGTGCGCGGTCGCGGGTGTCGCGGTGATGTCGCGGGCGCCGCTCCAGGCGGAGGTGCCGGTGACCGCGCTGCTGGCCGCGCTGGGCTCCGTACTGTCGTTCGCGCAGGCCGCGGTGCTCGTACGGCGGCTCCCGAAGGTTCATCCGGTGACCATGAACGCGGTCGGGATGACGGCCGCGGCGGTCGCGCTGTTCGCGGGGTCGCTGGCGGTCGGGGACGAGTGGGTGCGGCCGGAGCGGGCCGCGACGTGGTGGGCGCTGGCGTATCTGGTCGTGGCCGGGTCGGTGCTGACCTTCATCTGCTATCTGGTGGTCATCCAGCGCTGGGGTGCGTCGCGGGCCGCGTATGTGTTCGTCGTCATCCCCGTGGTCACGATCGCCGCCTCGGCCTGGCTCGACGACGAGCCGCTCACGGTGTCGCTGCTGCTGGGCGCGCCGCTGATTCTCGTGGGTGTCTATCTGGGTGCGCTGCGACCGGCCGCGGAGGAGCCGGCCGCGGAGGAGTCGCCCGCGGAGGAGTCGCCCGCGGAGGAGCCGGACGGGGACGGGCCGGACGGGGACGGGCCGGACGGGGACGGGCCCGAGGGCTAGCTGTTCTGTCCCGGGGGGCCGACGACGGGCGCAGGGCGTCCAGGGTGACCGCCACCAGGCGTCGTACGGCCGCCTTGGAGGCAGCGCGCGGCGGCCGCTTCGAGGGCGTGCAGGCCGTACGCGGCGAGTGCGGCGGGCAGCGGCGCGGGGCGTGCTGACGCTCGCCGTGCTAACGCTCGCCGTGCCCGCCGCCGCCACGCATGGCACGCATCATCACGATCATCATCAGCGGGCAGGCCACGGCCAGCGCGGTGAACAACAGTGTGCTCGCCGGTACGCCGAAGCCCGCAGCGGCGACCAGGATGACGCCGACGAGCGCCGCCACCCCGCCGACGTAACGGCCGTAGAGGTCGTGGCCGCCGTGGCCCGGAGAGGCTGAACCGATGTGTCCGTCACGGCTCGTCTGGATGGCCATCGCTACCTCCTGAACGGTGCGTTCGCCGACTGCGCCCGCCCGCTCCCGGTCCGTACGGGGAGGGGACCGCGGGGCGGGCGCACCCGGCCGTGTCCCCCATGCAACCAACGCCCGCCGCCGGCCCCCAGGGCCGAACGTCCTCCTCCGGCCGGGCCTGTTCGGGGCCGTTCGGGGTCCTTCCGCAAGGGGCCACCGGGCCGTTCGCCCTCTTTCCCCGTCACAGCGGCCTGTGTTCACTTGCGACACACAGACGAGTGGGAGGCGTTGTATGGCCGGGAAGCGAGCCCCGAGGTGATCGCGGCCGTCGGGCACACCGACCTGACACCGGAGACCCTGAAGCTGGTCGAACACGAACTGCGCAAACGTGTCGAGCGCCTGACGGACGGGGCGGTCGGCCTGGTGCGCGTCGGCGCGGGACTGCCGTTGGCGTTCGGGCGGGCCGTACGGGAGGCCGGGCGGAAGCTGGTCGTCCTGCTGCCCGCGCAGGGCTCCGTGCCCGCCGTGCTGCCGCGCCGCGACCGTGCCGCGGCGGGCGAACTGCTCCTGCTCGCCGAGCAGATGAGGCTGATGCCGTACGACCCGGAGGGCCGGGACGCCTGCGTCGGCGCCGACGAGCGGATGATCTCCACGAGCCGCCGGCTGCTCGCCGTCTGGGACGGCTCCCCGTCCAACGGCCGCGACGCGACCGCCCACCTTGTGGCATACGCCCGCGCCCACGGCATCCCGGTCGACGTGGTGTGGCCCACCGGTGCCGCCCGGGCCGCGGGCGGACCACGTCCGCCGCGTACCCGCCGCTCCGGCTCGCTCCGCGGTCCCCGATGACGAGCACCGTCAACGGCCGGTCGTCACACCCCCGTCCCCGTCCCCACCCCCGTCGCCGTCCGCGCCCGCGTTCCGCCCCCGTGCGGCCGGGCCCAGCGCCGCCGACCATCGGGTCCGGTCCCGCCTTCGCCTGGCTGCTCGTGGTCACCGGACTCCTCGGCGGCCTCGCATCCTTCGTGATCACACTGGACAAGTTCCGGCTCCTCGAAGACCTCGGGTACGTACCGTCCTGCAATCTCAGCCCGGTCGTGTCCTGCGCCGACGTGATGCGCAGCGAGCAGGCGTCGGTGCTCGGCTTCCCCAACCCGCTGCTGGGCCTCGCCACGTACGCGGCGGTCGTCGCGATCGGCGTCGGCCTGCTTGCCGGGGCCCGTCACCGCCGCTGGTTCTGGCTCGCTCTGAACGCCGGGACGCTGGCCGGTGCGGCGTTCTGCATGTGGCTGATGAGCCAGGCGCTGTACGTGATCGGCGCGCTCTGCCTGTGGTGCGTTCTCGCCTGGGCGGCGACCGTCCTGATGTTCTGGTACACGACGGTCCACAACCTCCGGCACGGCGTCCTGCGGGCACCCCGCGGGCTGGTCAGCGGCGTCCAGGAGTTCCACTGGGCGGTCCCGGCCGTCTGGCTGGGTGGTATCGGGATGCTGATCGCCACCCGCTGGTGGCCGTTCTGGCAGTCGCTGCTGTGAGGCCCGTACAAGAGCCCGTACAAGAGCCCGTACAAGAGCCCGTACATGCTCCCGTTCAGCAGCGGGAGCGGGGACCACCAGGTCCCGCGAGGGACCGTTCGGCCCTGTCGGCACCCCCTGCCCCTCCGCGGATCATGTGGCGGCAACGCACTGATGTGGGGAGGTCACCGGCCGGTGGACGAGACAGAGACGAACCAGGTGGGAACCGCCGGGCGGCACCGCCCGGCGGTGGCCGGGGAGACCGGGCCCGGCACGAGGACCCGGCCCTCCTGGGCCGAGTGGCTGACGACCACCGATCACAAGAAGATCGGCACGATGTACCTCGTCACCGCGATGGTCTTCTTTCTCCTCGGCGGCGCGCTCGCGCTGCTGATGCGCGCGGAACTGGCCAGGCCAGGCACGCAGATCATCTCGAACGAGCAGTTCAACCAGGCGTTCACCATGCACGGCTCGATCATGCTGCTGCTGTTCGCCATGCCGCTGTTCACGGGGTTCGCGAACTGGCTCATGCCGATCCAGATCGGCGCGCCGGACGTGGCGTTCCCGCGGTTGAACATGCTGGCCTACTGGCTGTTCCTGTTCGGGTCGCTGATCGCGGCGGGCGGGTTTTTGACCCCGGGTGGCGCGGCCGACTTCGGCTGGTTCCTGTACGTGCCGCTCTCCGACGCCGTGCACTCGCCGGGCCTCGGCGCCGACCTGTGGATCATGGGCGTGGCGCTCTCCGGATTCGGCTCGATCCTCGGCGCGGTCAACTTCATCACCACGATCATCTGTATGCGGGCCCCCGGCATGACGATGTTCCGGATGCCGATCTTCACCTGGAACGTGCTGCTGACCGGCGTGCTGATCCTGATCGTCTTCCCGGTCCTGGCGGCGGCTCTCCTCGCCCTCGAGATGGACCGCAAGTTCGGCTCGCACGTCTTCGACCCGGCGAACGGCGGGGCGCTGTTGTGGCAGCACCTGTTCTGGTTCTTCGGCCACCCCGAGGTGTACGTCCTGGCGCTGCCGTTCTTCGGGATCGTGTCCGAGATCGTCCCGGTGTTCTCGCGGAAGCCGATGTTCGGCTACATAGGCCTCATCGCCGCGACCATCGCCATCGCGGGCCTGTCGGTGACGGTGTGGGCGCACCACATGTATGTCACGGGCGGGGTGCTGCTGCCCTTCTTCTCCTTCATGACCTTCCTGATCGCGGTGCCGACGGGCGTGAAGTTCTTCAACTGGATCGGCACCATGTGGAAGGGCTCGCTCTCCTTCGAGACCCCGATGCTGTGGGTGGTCGGCTTCCTCCTCACCTTCACCTTCGGGGGCCTGACGGGCGTCCTGCTGGCCTCGCCGCCGCTGGACTTCCACGTCTCCGACTCGTACTTCGTCGTGGCGCACTTCCACTACACGCTGTTCGGGACGGTCGTGTACGCGATGTTCGCCGGGTTCCACTTCTGGTGGCCGAAGTTCACCGGGAAGATGCTGGACGAGCGCCTCGGGAAGATCACCTTCTGGACGCTGACGGCCGGCTTCCATCTGACCTTCCTGGTCCAGCACTGGCTGGGCGCCGAGGGTATGCCGCGCCGGTACGCGGACTACCTGGCGGCGGACGGCTTCACGGCGCTGAACACCCTGTCCACGGTCGGTTCCTTCCTGCTCGGCCTGTCCTTCCTGCCCTTCTTCTACAACGTCTGGAAGACCGCCAGGTACGGCAAGAAGGTCGACGTCGACGACCCGTGGGGCTACGGCCGTTCGCTGGAGTGGGCCACGTCCTGTCCGCCGCCGCGCCACAACTTCGTATCGCTGCCGAGAATCCGCTCCGAGTCGCCGGCGTTCGACCTGCACCATCCGGAGACGGCGGCACTGGAACACGGCTCGGAACCCGATCCGGCCCGGGTCTGACGTAGAGAGGGGTACGAGCGGTGTCCGCTGCTGCCGTTGCCGCGCTGGGCGTCGCGGTGGTGTCCGCGTCCGGCTACGTCTGGTACGTGCCCGCGCTGGTCGATCTGAGGGCCGGCCAGGACCGCCCGGAGTCCCGCCGTATGGCGGCGGCTGCCTGTGTGACCGGCTGGGGCGCTGCCGCCGCCGTCGCGGTGCTGCTCCTCGCCGGTGCGCCGTGGCGAGTCGCCCTCTCCGCCGCCGCGCTGGGCGGTGGTGTCTCGGCGGCCTTGCGGATACGGTCCGCGCTGTGCCGCCGGCGGGAGGCCGCGGAGGAGGTCCTCCGGTGGGCCGCGCTTCTCCGGGCTCCGCACGCCGGGCCGCACGCCGGGCCGGGCACCGGGCCCGACCCGGCCGCCGCCACGCGCCGGTCGGCCACCTGGGCGGCGGCGGGGCTCGGCACGGCCACCGCCCTGGCCGTGGCCGTCATCCTGGCCCTGGCCACCGGTTCCGCTTCTCCGTGACGTTGTGGCCGCCCGCACGTGGCGGCGCTCTACCTGGCCTGCCTGGCAGGCGTGTGGGATGCCTGGGGGTAGGCGAGGACGCCGGTGAGGATGATCCTCAGGATCTCGCGCAGTTCGATGTGCAGGGGCGCTCCCGCGTCCGGGTTCCGCGACCAGCGGTAGAGAAGGCCGAGGTACGCGTCCCTCAGGATGTTGCCGACCCTCAGGGGGTCGATGTCGAAGGTGACCTCCCCGCGCTGTCGGCCGGCCTCGATGATCGAGGCGAAGGCGTTCCCGGCCCGCTGGTCCTCCAGGAGCGGACGGCCCGCCTTCACCCATGCCTGCAGCATGGTGGTGGTGAGCTCCCGCTCCGCCTCGTTGAACTCGGCCAACGCCGCCACGCACCGCTCCAACTGGACGGTCACGTCGTCGTCCTGAGAGAGCGCCGACTCCTCGATGAAGCGCTCCAGCCGTTGTTTCCGGGCGTCCGCCCAGGCCGTGATGAGGTCTTCCTTCCGCTGGAAGTAGTTGAAGAAGGTCCCCCGGGCCACGTCCGCGCGCTCGGTGATCTGGTCGATCGTGGTGCGGTCGTAGCCCTGCTCGACGAAGAGGGACAGGGCGGAGGAGTAGATGCTGGCTCTGACCCTCTGCTTGCTGCGTTCCCGGCGTCCCATGGGACGGGCGGTATCCGTGGTCAAGAGCCTTCGCCTCCTCGCGTCGTCGGCATCTTCGCCGAGACGAAATTTATACCAGAGTACATAGTTGACTTCTAGTCCTCTATTGCGAGGGAGCGGGCGAGTACGCCGACGGGCTCGTCGCCCAGCAGGCGTTTCGCGGTGACATCGACGCCGAGCGCGCGCTGAAGCCGTACGCGCAGTTCGGTGGCGAGGAGCGAGTCCAGTCCGAGGGCGCGCAGCGGCTGCCGCGCGTCCAGCCGGGAGAGCGAGACGCCCAGCACGGTGGAGATCTGTGTCAGAACGCTCTCCGGGGTGCGCGGCGACGGGGTGCCGGTACCAGGGTCGGGGTCGGGGACGAGGGCCGGCGCGGGGGTGTGCGGCGCCGGCCCGGAGGAGGGCGCGGCCCGGGGACGGGAGCGAGGGGCGTCGGTGCGTTCCGGTCCCGGTGCCTGGCGCAGCCGCATGGCGCGGAATTCGGCCAGTA
The DNA here is from genome assembly GCF_008271805.1 of Streptomyces sp. TRM49041. Classification (GTDB taxonomy): domain Bacteria; phylum Actinomycetota; class Actinomycetes; order Streptomycetales; family Streptomycetaceae; genus Streptomyces. Next base: position 25,405 of record NZ_VSRY01000157.1, on the reverse strand, counting down.
CCCTCCCGTCCGCCGCGAGCAGTACGACATCGCAGCGGGCGTTCTCACCGGCGGCCCCGTCGTCCGCCCCGTTGCCGCCGCCCGGCGCCTCCGGCGCGAACCGGGCCAGGCTCCAGTGCTCCCGGGACAGTCCGTCCCCGTCGGCGATCCGTACTCGGTCGACGGACACGGGCACGTAGGTCCATGCCGCGGCGGCGCCATCGACGTGGTGCGGCCAGGCGCCGAGCATGGTCAGCAGGGCGGCCTCCAGGCCCGCCGTGACCCCGCCGGGGCACGGGTGCATACGGGCGACCGCCTCACCGTCCCGGCGCCACAGCCGGTCGACGGTGCGGAGCGCGGTGTCGAGCGCGTAGCCGCGGGACTCGGCCCGGCGGTAGAACTCGGCGGCGGGTACGTACTCGGCGCAACGGGTCAGCGCGGAGTCCAGCGCGGAGTCCGGAGCGGAGTCCGGAGCGGAGGCCGGCGGCGTCTGGCCGGGGGCCCCGGTGGCCGCGCCGTCCGGCGCCGCCGACGACGTGTCGGCCGTGCGGAACCTGCCGGCCAGACACAGGGTGTCGCCCGCCGCGCCCCCGGCCTGGGCCGCGGTGACGGCGACCGCGTAGACGCCCCGCTCGGCGGTGGGCTCGAAGGTGACCCGGAGGGTGGTGTCCCGGTCCCGCGCCAGGTCGAGGGGACGGCCGCCGAACTCCGCGTGCTCCAGTACGCCCGGCCCGCAGCCGGGGATGCCGCGGGCCGTGTCCAGTACCGCCTTGAGGTGGACCACCGGCGGCACGGGAGTGCGGCCGCGAGCGGTCACCCCGGCGCCCAGGCCGTCGAGGCCCAGCTCGCGCAGGCCGATCTCCCGTACGTGGCCGTGGTGGGCCCTGGCCGGCCGCGTGGCCGGCTCCTGCCGGTAGTGCTCGGTCTCCCAGGCGTACGAGGGCAGCGGCACATGCGGGGCCCTGCCGCCGAAGCAGCGGTCCCAGTCGATCCGGCCGCCGAAGGCGAAGACCTGGCCCAGGGCTCGGACGACGTTCTCGTACTCGTCCTGGCGCCGTCGCAGGAGTGGTACGGCGGCCGGGGGCGCGCTGTGTTCGTCCAGGGTGGCGACGAGCGACTGGACCAGTATCGGGTGCGGACTGACCTCCAGGAAGACCGTCTCCTCCTTGGCGGCGGCCCGGACCGATTCGACGAAGCGGACCGGTTCACGGAGGTTGTCCATCCAGTACGCGGCGTCGAGTTGGGCGCCTTCGACCGGGGTGCAGCGGGTGGAGGAGAACATCTCGGTGCTGGGCGCCGTCGGCGAGAGACCGGCCAGTGCCGCCCGCAGATCCTCGCGCAGCTCCTCCATGGCCGGAGAGTGGGAGGCCACGTTCACCTTGACCGGGCGGCAGTCGACGCTGTCCGCCTCCAGCCGCCGGGAGAGCCGGCGCAGCGCGTCGGCGTCACCGGCCAGGACTGTGGCGCGCGGGGCGTTCTCGGCGGCGACGCACACTGCGGCGCCGTAGGGCGCCACGGCCGTACGGGCCTCGTCCGCGCTCAGTTCGACGGAGAGCATCGCCCCTTGCCCGGCGAGGCGCTGCATGAGCTTGCTGCGACGGCAGATGACGGCCGCCGCGTCCCGCAGGGACAGCGCCCCGGACACATACGCGGCCGCCGCCTCGCCCATGCTGTGTCCCAGGCACAGATCCGGCTCGACGCCCTTCTCCCGCAATAGCGCGGCCAGGGCCACCTCCATCGCCCACAGCACCGGCTGCACCACGGCGACGTCGGACGGAAGCTCCTGCCCGGCGTCGCCGAGTACATCGACTACCGACCAACCGAGTTCCTCGCGGATGACGCTGTCGCACTCGGTCAGGGCGCGGCGGAAGGCGGAGTCAGAGCCATCGCCGGAGCCGACGTCGGCGTCGAGGAGCCGCCGTCCCATGCCGAGCCACTGCGAACCCTGGCCGGGGAAGACGAAGGCGATCCTGCGGCCCGTGTCGAAGCCGGTGTCCACCAGCCCGCCGTCCGGGGTCTCCTGCCCGGCGGCGAGGAGGCGGAGCGTCGCGGCGAGTTCGTCGTGCGTACGGCCCACCGCCCACAGGCGGCACGGGAGGGCGTCGCGCCGTGCGGCGGCGGTGTGGCAGACGTCCCGCAGCCGGAAGCGGCGCCCCTCGCCGCCCGGTTCCAGGTGGGCGGCGTAGCGCTCGGCGAGCATGCGCAGGGACTCCGTGCCGCGGGCGCTGAGGACGAGCAGTTCGGGCCGCGCGCCGTCGTGGCGGGACGTGGCGGACGCGGCGGACGCGGTCGCTCCGGCCGGTGCGGCCGGTGCGGCCGGTGCGGGCTCGGCCGGGTACTCGGCGACGACGACATGCGCGTTGGTGCCCGAGAGCCCGAAGGAGCTGACGCCCAGGAGCGCCGTCCCACCGGCGGGCTCTATCGGCGTGTTGCGGTCCACGGCCGCGATGGGCGCCGCGTCGGTCAGGAGCGGATGCGGGTCGCGCAGGTGCAGGGACGCCGGTATGAGACGGTGGCGGGCGATCAGTACCGCCTTGATCAGCCCGGCGATTCCGGCGGCCGCCTCGGTGTGGCCGATGTTGGACTTGACCGAGCCGACCCGCAGCGGGCTGGAGCGGGGCGACGCCTCGTCCCGCAACGCCTCGGTCAGCGCCCGCAGTTCGACGCCGTCGCCGACCCGGGTGCCGGTGCCGTGCGCCTCCACGTAGTCCAGCCGGCCGGGTGTGATGCCCGCGCTGCGGCAGGCGGCGCGGACCATCTCGACCTGCCCGGACACCGCGGGCTGCAACAGGAGTCCGCTGCCCTTGCCGTCGTTGGTCACCGCGCTGCCGCGCAGCACCGCCAGGACGCGGTCGCCGTCGCGTACCGCGTCGGGCAGCCGTTTGAGCAGTAAGGCCCCCACACCCTCGCTCCGGACGAAGCCGTCCGCGGAGGTGTCTCCGAACTTGCAGCGGCCGTCGGGCGCGAGCATGCCGCCCTGGGAGTAGACGACGGAGTCGTGCGCCGACAGCACCGCGTTGACGCCGGCTGCCATGGCCAGGTCGCTCTCCCCGGTCAGCAGGCTCTGCCGGGCCATGTGCACCGCCACCAGCGAGGAGGAGCAGGCGGTGTCGACGACGATGCTCGGGCCCCGGAGGTCCAGCGCGAAGGAGACGCGCCCGGCGGTGACCGCGCGCAGCCGGCTGCCCGTCATACCGTGCACGTCCTGGGCCTGCCGCGGGTCGGCCACGTCCGCGTACTCGCTGGTCGCCTGTCCCACGAAGACCCCGGTACGGCTGCCGGCCAGGGAGGAGGGGAGGATTCCTGCGTCCTCCAGCGCTTCCCACACGACATGCAGGAGGACCCGCTGCTGGGGGTCCATGGCCCGGGCCTGGCGCGGGGCGATGCCGAAGAAGGCGGCGTCGAAGCCGTACAGGTCGTCGAGGAAGCCGCCGTGCCGCGACACCGTCCTGCCCGGTGCACCCGGTGGCGGGGAGTAGTGCGCCGCCACGTCGAAGCGGTCGGCTGGGACGGGGGTGACGGCGTCGGTGTTGCTCTCCAGCAGCCGCCAGAACGCGTCCACCCCGGTCGCCCCGGGGAACCTGCACCCCATGCCGACGACCGCGATCTCGGGTATACCGCCGTGATTCACTCTGCCCCCTGTCGTGTGAAGGTCACAGTGCAAAAGTACACGCGAGATCAACTTTGACTTCGGGGTGGCCGAGCGCTGGAGGTGACACTCTCCACAGAGATGCCGGATATTCCCTCATTTGGTGTGTTCCTGCGCGTGGTCGGGTCGGAAGTTTATGGCTTGAGGAAGTGTCGGTCGTGGTAGATATTTGTTCTGCAGTTCATTAATGGACCGTTGTGCGTGATCGGCTGTGCCCGGCTGTCGGGGGATGGGGGAGAACAGATGATCGCCAGAGTGCTGGGCCCTCTGCGTGTGACGATGAACGGCGATTCGGTGGTACCCGCCGCACGGAAGGCCAAGAAGCTGCTGGCGGTGCTCATCCTGAACCACGGCCGGGTCGTCCAGCGCGACACCATCGAGCGTGAACTGTGGGGGCTTGACGTGCCGATGAGCGCGTCGACCGGCATCCAGAACTCCGTCATGCAGATCCGCAAGAGCATCGCGCTGAGCCAGCGTGGCGCCGCCGCGTGCAGATCGCCCAAGGAGATCCTGGTCACCGAACCGACCGGCTACCGCCTCGACGTGCCCTGCGGCGAGCTGGACGTGTCGCACTACCGCCGACTGGTCGCGGAGGCGGGCGATGCGGCGGAGCGCGGCGATCTGACCCTGGCCTCGGCCCAGTTGAACAGCGCCCTGAAGCTGTGGCGGGACGCCCCGCTGGCGGACGTCCCAGCCGGTCCGGTGTTGCGGGCGCACGTACGACAGCTGGAGGAGGGGCGCAGGTCGGTGCTCAGCCGTAGGGTCGCGCTCGACCTGCGGCTCGGACGGTACTCGGAAGTCATCGGCGAACTCCACGCGTTGGCGGCGCTCAACCCGTACGACGAGACGCTCCACGAGTACCTGATCCTCGCCCTGTACCTGTCGGGGCGGCGCAACGACGCGCTCGCCGCGTACCAGGACGTACGCACCGCGATGGCCGACGGGACCGGACTGGAGCCCTCGCCACAGCTGCGCCGGCTCCAGCAGGGCATCCTGAGCGGAGACGGAAGCCTGGACGAACATCTGGAGCGACGCCTACTGAAACGCCCCGGAACCTGGGAGCGGCTCGGGCAGCCGACGGGCGTGTAGCTCGCGCAACTCCTCGGACAGCAGCGCCCGGCCGTACGGAGTGAACGGGAAGAAGTGCCCGCCATCGGCGAGTCGCGCGCGGAACGGCCCGGAGGTGAAGTGGCCCCACAGCGGCAGCACGGCCGGATCGACGAGGGGGTCGTCCCGGCCTGCCAGCGCCGTCAGCGGCACGGTCAGCGGCGCCGGGGGACAGGGACCACCGCCCACGGCCCGAAGCGCGTCGCGCGTGAGGGCGAGATCGTGGGCGAGGACCCGCTGGGCGTCGTTGAGAGCCGGGTTCTCCAGGGCGTCGGCCGGCAGCCGGTGCGCGGCCAGGACGGCGGCCCACTCGTCCCGTCCATCCGGCCGCCCGGGAAGGCGGAGGCCGCGGGCACCCGGCACCGAGCAGCTGACCACCAGTCCGTCGCACCGCGCCCCGCCCCGGTGGGCGGTGGCCACGGCCAGCAGCGCGCCCATGCTGTGCCCGAAGAACACGGTGGGCACGGGCGTGAGCGCGCCCAGCTCCGCGTCGACCGCCCCGACCGCCTCCGCCGTCGACAGGCAGGGCGGCAGGCCCGCCCGGCGCTCCCGGCCGGGAAGCGTCACGCCGACCACCTCGACATCGTCCGGCAGCTCCGACACGAGGGTCGCGTAGCGCTCCGTGCCGGCGCCCGCGTGCGGGAAGACGACGAGGCGGCCGCCGAGCCGCGACGCGGGCCGCAGCACGGCCGTCCACCGGTCGACGGGTGGGGGAGACATGGCATGGGCTCCTGTGGCTCGTGCTGCTTGTACTGCTCGGCTACTCGTGCGGGTCGTGCCGCTCGTGCGGCCGCACCGTTCGTGCGGCTTCCACGGCTCGTGCCGGGTGGCGTTCAGGCCGAGGTGAGGACGAGCGCGGCATTGTGACCGCCGAAGCCGAGCGACGTACTGACGGCCACGTCCACCCGGGTCCTACGGGGCTCACCGCTGACGACGTCCAGCTCGATGGACGGGTCCGGGTTCTTCAGGTTCGCAGTCGGAGGCACCACGCCGTGCTGCACGGCCAGTACCGCGTAGGCCGCCTCGATCGCGCCGGCCGCGGCCAGCGCGTGGCCGGTGACGCCCTTGGTGGAGGTCACCGCCGCGCGGTCGCCCAGGACCCGGCGCAGCATCCGGCCCTCGATGACGTCGTTCATCGGGGTCGCGGTGCCGTGCGCGTTGACGTGGTCGACCTCGTCCGGCGCGACCCCGGCGTCCGCCAGCCCGCCGCGCAGGGCCCGCTCGATGCCCTGACCGTCCGGATGGGGCGCGGTGGCGTGGTGGGCGTCGGACGAGGCACCGTAGCCCCCGACCAGCGCGCGTACCGTCGCGCCCCGGGAGCGGGCGTCCGCGGTGCGCTCCAGGACCAGCACCCCGGCGGCCTCGGCCGCGACGAAGCCGTCGCGCTCGGCGTCGAAGGGCTTGCACGCGTGCTCGGGAGCGTCGCCCGACCGGGAGAGGGCGCCCATCCTGCCGAGGCCCGCCATCACCGTCGGGGTGAGCGCGGACTCGCTCGCACCGGCCAGCACGATGTCGCAGGCCCCCGATCGCAGCCAGTCCCGCGCGGTCCCGACCGCCGTCGCCCCCGAGGCGCACGCCGTGGCGGTGACCATGCTGGGCCCGGTCGCGCCGACGTCGATCGCCAGGTAGCCGGCGGCCATGTTGGGCATGTACTTCGTCACCAGCAGCGGGGACACCTTCGCCGGGCCGCGCTCACACAGGACGAGATGCTGCTCCTCGAACGTCGCCGCGCCGCCCAGCGAGTTGCCGAGCACCACGCCGACTCGCCTGCCGTCCCAGGTCTCCGGGTTCCATCCGGCGTCCCGCACCGCCATCCGCCCCGCGACCAGGGCGAGTTGCACAAACCGCTCCAGCTGCCAGGAGGCGAAGCCGCCCAGCAGTTCCTCGGCGTGGAAACCGGGGACACGGCAGGAGAAGTCGACCGGCATCCCGTCGAGTGCGCCGTCCCGCGTGGCGCGGGAGCGCCCCGAGAGCAGCCGCTCCCAGTTCTCCTCCACACCGATCCCGGCGGGGGTGACCAGGCCGAGACCGGTGACGGCTATGTCACCGCCGAGTGCCGTCATCGGACCGCCGCTCCCTTGGCGGCCAGCAGCTCAACGAGGCCCTCGATGGTGTGGTGCTCGGTCAGCTCGCCGTCGTCGATCTCGACGCCGAACTCCTTGTCCAGGACCAGGCCGAGCTCGATCAGTACGAGTGAGTCGAAGGAGAGCTTGCCGAGCGTCACGTCCGGCTGGATGGTGTCCGCCTTGACCTTGAACTGGTCCGAGAGGAGGGCGGAGACCCGCTGCTCGATGTCCTGCATGGTGTGTGCTCCGATCGTGGATGGTGGTGTGAGTGCTCAGTGCTCAGTGCTCAGTGCTCAGTAGTCGGTCGGTGAGGGGGACACGGGCGCCGCGTCGGACCGGATCGCGGTGACGTCAGGCCACACCAGGGCGACCGACCCCCAGGTGAGCCCGCCGCCGAAACCGCCGAGTACGATCCGTTGGCCCGGGCTCAGTTCGCCGGAGACACACGCGTCGGCCAGCACGAGCGGGACCGACGCGGCGACGGTGTTGCCGACCCGGTCGATGTTGGACGGGAAGCACTCCGCCGGTACGTCGATCTGCTCCGCCACCGCCGCCAGGATCCGGGCGTTGGCCTGGTGCAGTACGACCCGGTGGATGTCGGCGGGCGCCCAGCCGACCTCGGCCGCCGTCGCCCGCACGGAGGTCGCCATGCGCCGTACTGCGTGCGCGAAGACCGGGCGGCCCTCCATCCTGAAGTAGGTGTCCCGGTCCCTGGCGGGCAGCCCGGTGGAGCGCTGCCGCGACCCGCCGGCCTTCACCTCGATGAGCTCGCTGCGCGTCCCGTCGCTGCCCAGGCGCAGACCCATGAGCGCGCCCGGCTCCGTCGGCCGCCCGGCACGCAGGAACACCGCCCCGGCCCCGTCGCCGAAGATCGCCCGGGTGGTCCGGTCCAGGGGGTCGAGGATCGTGGAGAACGTGTCCGCCCCGATGACGAGGGCGGTCCGCGCGAACCCGGACGCGATCATGCCCCCGGCGACCCCCAGCGCGTACACGAACCCCGTGCACACCGCGGCGACGTCGAACGCCGCCACTCCGGTCAGACCGAGCCGGGACGCGACCTCCGGTGCGGTCGCAGGGCACGGGCGGTCCGGTGTGCTGGTGGCCACGACGACGACGTCGGCGTCGTCCGCCCCGGCGGACTCCAGCGCCCGGCGGCCCGCCTCGACGGCCAGGTCGCTCGTGGCGCCGCCGGGGGCGATGACGTGCCGCCGGCGGATGCCGGTGCGGCTGCGGATCCACTCGTCGGAGGTGTCCAGCCGCTCGGCGAGGGCTTCGTTGGTGACCACGGCGGGCGGTACCCAGGCGCCGACCCCCGCGACCACCGCCGCCCGGTCGGTGCCGCTCACCCGGCGCTCCGGCCGGCGTCGCAAGGGCGCCTCGTCATGGTGCTGGTCGTGTCGCGCGTTGCCGTCACTGCGTCATCCCTCCGGGGCTCTCGTCGGAGCACTCAAGGTGGCAACGCCGACTCCGATTTGCCTCACCGGCGTCCCATGCGCGGCCCACGCGGCGCTCACCCCGGCCGTGAGTGCCGCGTGAGCGGTCCGGGAGTACGCGCGGAGACCATGGACACCGGTACGCGCACGACAAGGCACGACATGGCACGACGAGGCACAAGGAGACACACGTGCGACAACGCAGGATCGGCAGGAACGGACCGTCGGTCTCCGCCGTCGGGCTGGGGTGCATGGGCATGTCCGAGTTCTACGGCCCGACGGACGAGGGCGGCAGCCTGGAGACCCTCACGGCGGCCCTCGACTCCGGCGTCACCTTCCTCGACACGGCCGACATGTACGGCAAGGGCCACAACGAACGCCTGGTGGGCCGCGCCGTCGCCGGGCGCCGCGACGAGGTGTTCCTGGCCACCAAGTTCGGTATCAGGCGCGACGAGACCGACCCGCGCCTCGGCCGGATGGTCGACTCCAGTCCGGAACACTGCCGCCGCGCCATCGACGCCTCCCTCCAGCGGCTCGGCGTCGACCACGTCGACCTCTACTACCTGCACCGCCGCGACCCCGATGTGCCCATCGAGGAGACGGTCGGGGCCATGGCCGAACTGGTGCGGGCGGGCAAGGTGCGGCACCTGGGCCTGTCCGAGGTGACGGCCGACACGCTGCGCAGGGCGCACGCGGTGCACCCCATCGCGGCCCTGCAGACCGAGTACTCGCTGTGGACCCGTGAGGTCGAGGACGAAGTCCTGCCCGCGGCACGGGAGCTGGGCACCACGCTGGTCGCGTACTCACCCATCGGCCGCGGCTTCCTCACCGGGACCATCACCCGGCCCGAGGACCTCGACCCCACCGACTTCCGGCACTCGCACCCCCGCTTCCAGCAGGAACACCTGCGGCGCAACGTACGCATCGTCGAACGGCTGCGGGAACTCGCCGCCGAGTTCGGCTGCAGCCCCGTGCAGCTCGCGCTGGCCTGGCTGCTGGCCCAGGGCGAGGACATCGTCCCCATCCCGGGCACGCGCCGCATCCCGTACCTGCGCGAGAACGTCGCCGCGGCGGAGCTGCGGCTCACCGACGAGCAACTGGCCGCGGTGTCGGCCGCGGTGCCGCGTACCGCCGTGTCGGGCGAGCGGTACGACGCGGCGGGCATGGCGACCGTCGGTCGCTGACACCTCGTCCGCCACCCCGGGCGCCCGTACCACCTCCCCCCCACCGACTTCCCCAACCACATCCCGCCCAGCCACCTCCCCACCACCCTTCAGAGGACAGCCCCATGGCAGAGAAGCTCAAGCAGCTGAAGCTGGCCGCCGTCAACATCGACGGCGTGCTCCTGAACGACACCTTCAGCCCCGTCATCCACAACTTCATCGTCAGCCGCGGTGGCGAGTACACGGCCGAGGTCGAGCGCAGCATCTTCTCCCAGCCGCAGCTCGTGGGCGGCCAGGGCATGGCCAACGCGGCCCGCGTCCCGTGGACCGCCCAGGAGGCCATCGACGTCTACTTCAAGGAGCGCGAGGAGTACCTGCGCGACCACCCCGTCGAACTCATCGACGGAGCCGTCGAGCTGCTGCGCCGACTGCGCGCCCTCGGCCTGAAGACGGTCAGCTACGGCGGTCTCGACAAGGCCCACTTCGACACGTACCTGGGCGGCCGGTACGGCGACCTGTTCGACGAGCCCGGCTACGTCTGCACCAACGACTTCCGCCCGGGCCTGCGCGAGATCACCACCGAGGTCTTCGGCCTGGAGTACGACCAGGTCCTCTTCATCGACGACGTGGCGCGGGTCGCAGAGGTGGCCAAGGCCCTGGACATCCCGTTCATCGGCCACCCCAGCTCCTTCGAGCACAGCTTCCAGCCGCAGTTGATGCGCGAGGCCGGCGCCCGCCACATCGTCGGTTCCCTGCACGCCATCGACGAGGACCTGCTGCACACCCTCGATGCCGAGGCCGCCGCCCGCTCCGTCTGGCACGGCTGAGCCCGAGCCCGAACCCGAGCCCGGCGCCGCGGCCGGGCGGGGCGGTCACCACGCCCTCCCCGCCCGGCCGCCGCCGGTCCACACCCCCGACCTCGCACAGGGCCGCGCACAAGCCCCTCGTACAAGCACCTCGCACAAGGAGCCGCCCGCCATGGGACACACCGCCGACATACCCCCCGCACCGGCCACCTCCCGGCACACCCTGCTGCTGGACTTCGACGGCGTCCTCAGCATGAACGCCTCCGGTCTCCTGCTGCGGGCCCTGCACGAGGGCATCAACCGCCATACGGAGCTGCCCATCGAGGCCACGGCTGCCCAGTTCAAGGCCATCTGCACCTTCCCGCAGCGCGACAGCCTGCGGGTGCTGTTCGCGGGCCTCGGCATCGAGCGGCACCTCGGCGCCGAGATCGAGTCACTGCGCTCGTGCCTGAGCGTCCAGGGGACACGGATGACCCTGGCCCGGGGGGCGGATACCTTCTGCGCCGAACAGCGCGCGCGAGGTGTACGGCTGCGGGTCTTCTCGACGATGGACCGCGGCACGGCGCGCCGTTCACTCCTCGACGGTCTCTTCGGCCCGGAGGACTTCGTACCCCTCGGCCACGCCTCCAAGGCGGACCCGGACACCTATACGGCGCTGCTCGCAGCCGAGAACGAGAACCACCCCGAGCGGTGGCTCCTCGTGGACGACTCGCCGCTGGCGCTGCGCGCGGCCAAGATCGCGGGCCTGCGGACGGTGCTGATGCGTGGAGACGTCTTCACCCCCGGCGACGTCGCGCCGTTCGCCTCCTTCATCGACGCGCAGGCGGACTCCTTCGCCGAGCTGGGCGACCTCCTGAGGGCCGACGCGGTAGCCGTCGGCGCCGCCCCGGTCTCGTTCCCAGCGGCCTGACCCCGTCGCCCCGGCACCCGACACTGGACGGATATACCCCCATGTCCCACCCCTCCGCCGACTCCGAAACGTTCCGGCAACCGCAAGGGCCCCGGGGACCACAGGTCGAACCACCCCCGGTGACGCCCGACGCCGTACAGGCGGCCGAGCCCGCCGACGCACCCCCCGCCGACGCGCCCCCCGCCCCGCGCCCTCCCCTCCCGACGGTCGGCCCGACCCGCACGCTGGTGGCGGTCGCCCTGGCGGCGGTGATGCTGCCGATCTCGGTGACCGGTCCCGGCGTGGCCCTCGCCGACATGTCGGACGCGCTGAACGCCTCGGCCGCGGCCACCCAGTGGGTCCTCAACGCCTACAACGTGGCGTTCACGGCGTTCATGCTCGCCGCGGGCTCCGCCGCCGACCTCTTCGGCCGCCGCCGGCTGTTCCTCTCCGGTACGGCCCTGTTCGCGCTGGCGTCCCTCGTCGCGGGCGTCGCGCCCGCCATCTGGCTGGTGGACGTGGCTCGTTTCGTCCAAGGCGTGGGCGCGGCGGCCGTACTCACCAGCGGCTCCACCCTGCTCGCCCACTCCTTCACCGGCGCCGCCCGCGCCCGCGCCTTCGGCGTCTTCGGCGCCTCAATCGGCTTCGGCCTCGCCATGGGCCCGTTCATCTCGGGACTGCTGGTGGCCGCGGCGTCCTGGCACGCCGTCTTCCTCGTCAATGTCCTGGTCGGTGCGGTCGTCCTCGTCCTGGCCCGGCGCCTGCCCGAGTCGAGGAACCCCGAGGCGCGGCGCATCGACAAGCCCGGCGTGCTGACCTTCACCGCGGCCCTGATGCTGCTGGCCCTCGGCTTCGTCGAAGGCCCCTCCGAGGGCTGGACCTCGGTGGCGACGCTCGGCTCCTTCGCGGGCTCCGCCGTGTTCCTGGCCGCCTTCGTCGCCGTGGAACTCCGCGGCGCCGAGCCCATGTTCGACCTGACCCTGTTGCGCAGCCCCACGTTCGTGGCGATCATCTGGCAGCCCGTCAGCATCGTCTTCGCGTTCGCGGCCCTGCTCGTCTACCTGCCGCCGTACTTCCAGGGCGCGGGCGGCGCCGGGTCCACGGCGTCCGGCGCGATGCTGCTCCCGCTCACCCTGCCCGTGTTCATCCTGCCGATGTTCTCCGGCGTGCTCGTCAAGCGGATCTCCGTACGGATGCTGCTCGCCGTCGGTCCCGGGGTGCTGGCCGTCGCGCTCCTGCTGATGACCCTCACCGACCCGGTCTCGAACCGGACCGGGATGTACGCGGCCCTGCTGCTGGCCGGTATCGGCATCGGCCTCGCCTTCGGCGTCATGGACAACGCCGCGGTGAGCGCCGTGCCGCCGGAGCGTGCCGGCATGGCGTCGGGCATGTTCAACACCCTCCGCGTCGCAGGCGAGACCATCGGCGTCGCCTGCGTCGCCGGACTGCTGCTCACCGCGACGCGGGGCGAGCTGTCCGCGCACACCGCCGCCGGCAGCGGCACGATGGCCGACGACGTGGTCCAGGGCCGGCTCGGCTCCGTACACGAGGCCGGCGGAGAGGACCTGGTACGGAACGCGGTCCAGGGCCTGAACCACGGCTGGGACGTGGTGTACGTGGTGCTGGCGTGCGTGGCGTTCGCCGGCGCGGTCGCCATCTTCACGATGGTCCGCGACAGGGACCTGGAGCAAGCGGCGACAGCTGGATGACGGCCGCTCAGCGAGCCCGAGGCCGGGTTTCGTACCGCGGTCCGGCGGTACGAAACCCGGCCGACTGTCGGCCGCGGGCGCCACGCCCCGCCCCCTCAACGACGGCGAACGAACCGGAACCCCGCCTCGGCGGTGCCCCGCCCACCCTGCTCGAAGAGGACGCGCACGCCGAACAGCCCGTCGCCGTCGCCGCCGCTGTCACCGGCGCCGTCCACGCCGCCACGTGCGACCACCACCAACGGCTCATCCAGCTCCGCGTAGGCGCGGAAGGCCGCCGACATCCCCGTGAGGCCCCACTCGGCGGCAGGCACCCCGGTGCTCTCCTCGGCCGCCAGCAGCCCGGCCTGCCGTCCCGCCTCCATCAGCACCATGCCCGGCACATGGTCCTGGGCGTGATCGAACAGGCTCGGATGTCCTCCGGCCACGCGGAGCCCGGCCCGCACCTCGTGCTCGCCGACGGCCGGATCGAGCAGGATCACGTTCTCGGCCCGCACCCGCCCCACGCGCGCGGGGGCGGCCAGCCCCGGGGGCAGCGGTTCGCGGTAGGCGTCCGAGGTGGGCAGGGGCCCGCTGCCCTTGCGGCCACGCAGAGCCCCGTACACCGTGTCGGCCACGTACTTGACCCGCATCGTCACCTCGCCCACCCGGGCACCGTCCATGGACAGCCGCATCCGGTAGCCGAGCCCCCGCAGCGCGCCGCCCACCCACCGGGCGTCATACGTCTCGGCCCTGATCAACAGCTCCGCGGGCCCTGTGACCCCACCGACGGCGGCGGCGCCCGGCAGGTCCATGTCCCACGACTCCAACACGAACTTCGTCCCGATCGGCGCTCCGAAGTGCGCGTGCACGGCATGCGTCTCGGCCTGCCGACAGCATTCCAGCAACAGCAGCGGATCCACGGCGTGGGCGGCCGTGTGATCGGTGTAGTACGCGTGCGACGGCGGCAGCTGGGCCGCCGCCACGAAGGACGTCGCGGCGACCATCCTGCTGTCCGTGAGAAACACCTCCGACAGCGCCCGCCGGTGCACGAGCCCCCTCGGCACCGTCCGCTCGAATCCGAGACGCGAGAGCGCGGCCTCAACCCCGTCGGACTCCACGACCGCAGTCATCCCAACACCCTTCCCAGTGACGATCTTCCAGCGGCCCTCACGCTCCCAACCCCCGCTCACGCCCCACTCACGCCCCCATCACACCCGCCGCTGAGACGATCGCCCCATGACTCATCTGGGACTGGTGACCGTGGTCGTACGCGACTACGACGAAGCCATCGCCTTCTACCGGGACGTGCTCGGCTTCGAACTCCGCGAGGACACCAGCGTCGACGCCGGCAAACGCTGGGTGGTGGTCGCCCCACCAGGGGCGCGGGAGACGGCCGTCCTCCTCGCCAGGGCATCGACCGGCGAGCAGGAGGCCCGCGTCGGCGACCAGACCGGCGGCCGGGTCGGCTGGTTCCTGCACACCGACATGTTCGACCGGGACTACGAGCGGCTGCGCGGCGCCGGCATCACCTTCGAAGAGCCGCCCCGCCACGAGCCGTACGGCACGGTCGCCGTCTTCCGGGACCTGTACGGAAACCGGTGGGACCTGATCCAGCTCAACGGGGAGTGAGCTCGTCCGGGCCGCCCGCGTGTGAAGATCTCCCGCGCCCCGCGCCCCGCGCGCGTATACGCGGTGCCTCAGGTGATGGCGAGCATCCGGCTCAGGGCCGGCAGGACGAGACCCACCGCGGTCATGACGCTGCCGAGCCGATTGAAGAACCCGGGGGCCGAGACTCTCCCTGTCCGCGAGGCTCAGATCGCCCGTGCGCTGCCCCCTCAGCTCCAGAGCGGCTCGGCGGCGCGTCAGCGCCTGCCTCAACGGCACAGGACCCCCGACGGGCCGGATGTGTCCGCGGCCGACACAGTGGCGATCATGAGCATGACGTGCGTCATGGCAGGCGGCCGGGACGGATGTCGCCGTGTCGGCCGACCAAGACGGAGGAATGGCAGCGGCCCGGCGGGGTGGCGGCCGCCACGGCCCGGATGGTGTCCCGCCAAGTGGTGTAGGGGTTCAAGGCGAGAAGGCGCAGGCCACGGCCGGAATCTGGAACCCTGGGGCGCGAGATCAAGTGATGGTACGTCAGCTCGTGGCGATGTATGGACTCGCGCGGTCGATCTTGGGTGTCCTACCTCCGAGGTCACGCCAACGCCCGCCGCGGCTGAGGCCGCGCGCCACAGCCGCGGCTGACGGTCAGTCAGGATCCTGGGTGCTGTCGATCGGCAAATCGCATGCGTGACCTGTAGATATCCACGTTGATCCCCTACACCACGACAAGGGACATGACCACGGCCCGTATGCGAGCGGCGGGTTGCGGGAGTCGGTTCACACCGGTGGCTGGCAGCTTCTTCGCCCCTCTGCCGACCGGTGCGGATGTGTACACACTCGTCAAGGTCATCCATAACTGGAACGACGAACAGGCAGCCGCCATCCTGCGCCGTTGTGCCGAAGCCGGCCGGGAGGACACGCAAGGTGGAGGCGGAGATCATCTCCGTGGTGGACCTCCTGCCTCAGCTGTTCGGCGAGATCCGGCAGCTTTTCCCCTCCCTTGGTGTCCTAGGCAGGACTGGAGAGCGGGCCGTCGACAGACAGCGGTGGCTCCGCTGCCCTCGTTGCCTGGCCGGCCTCGATGAAGCCACCGGCAGACCCTCGAAGGTCCGGCCGCTCCCTAGGTGATCGGCTGCGGGGGTCCGGCGGGGGTCGTACCTGTCCTGACCTGCGGTGGAGTGGCGGACAGTGGCTGTGGCAGGGGCCCGGCGGCGACAGCGGCCAGGTCGGCAGTGATGTCCTCGTGGGTACGGCCGGCGTCCAGAGCCCGACGCACGCTGCCGGCACTGAACCGCCACACCGACGCCGTGCCGCTGGTCTCCCGGTCCGCGACGAAGTCCAGGAGCGCGGCCAGCCGCGCGGACGGTGTGCCGGTGACGACGGCGGTGAGGTCGGCGCCGATCCGGGCCGTCGCAGTGGCCGAGGGCAGCAGCCGCCGGCACTCGATCCCCAGCCCCTCCGCGTCGCCGGTCCGCAGGCGGATGCCGATGGCGGACAGGGCACCTCGCGCGAGTACGCCGAGGAGTTCGGCCTCGCGGATCACCGTGGTGAACGGGGTTCCGTCCGGCGACGAGTCGGCGAGGGGGCGGTGCCAGGCGATCAGCGGCCCCAGATCCGAGGCGACCCGCACGCCCTGCCCCGCCGGGAACCACGCGGCTGCGGCCAACAGCCCGTGGCGGGCCTGCACACAGCCGTCGCAGGGCGGTGCGCCCGCGAGTGCGGCGAGCGCCTTGCTGTCCTCGTCGCGCGCCCGGGTTGGGGTGAGCGGCAGGTCACGCCATGCCTGGAGCAGTACGGCGAACTGCTCCGGAGGTTCCTGCTCCGCCCAGGCGTCGTAAGCCTCGGTGGGGGCCACGCGATCGCCGTCCCGGGCCAGCAGCCCGGCGGCGTACGCGGTCTCCAGGGTGAGGCGTACGACGGCGTCGTCGGCCTGGGCCGCCTTGCCGATCCGGGCCAGCTCACGCGCACCGATCCCGCCGGACTTCAGCCGGGCCGGCGCGGCCGCCGAGCAGGCCGACAGGACCGAGGCGGCACCGGCGGCGAACGCCGAGGCGGCGGCCGAAGCCTCGTGGTCGACCTCCCTCGGGGTGACCTGCGCCAATCCCAAGGAAGGCGGGACGGGTTGGAACGGGGCGTGCCGGCCGGCCCCGCGCAACGCGAGCGCCACCTCGGCGGGCATACGGGCCGGGCCGTAGCGGTGGCGGTCCTGGACCAGGAACCCCCGTTCCAGTGCCCATCGAGCGCCCGGTTCGGTATCGGGGCCCGGACTCCCGAACATGACGAACCGCGCGGGCCTCGCTGGCCCGGCCCCCGCTCGGCCTTCGAGCAGCTTCCGGGTCGCCGCGGGGGCCTTGGCGACCACGGAGAGGATCCGCTCCGGGTCGCTGTGGTGTTCCACCAGCGCGGCCAGCCGCTGCGCCTTGCTGCGCGGCGGCCTGACGCCCAGTGCAGCCAGCATTCCGCGCAGCTCGTCGGAGGTCGAGCCGGCGAGTAGTTCCTCCAGTTGGGCATCCAGGCCCAGGGGCGCGTCCCACGCCTGCCGCAGCGGTCCGGCCATGCGGAGGTTCCCCGCGCCGTCAGGCCAGACCAGAGCATGATCGGCCAGGGCCTCCAACACCAGGTCCAGTTCCCCGACGGCTTCGTCGTCCGCCGCTCCCAGCAGCTCCGCCAGGGCATCGCGCGACGCGGGCGCACGCAGCGCCGCCAGCGCCTCGGCCACCTGGAGATGCGGCAGCGCGAGCCGTGGCAGGGCAAGCGCCACCGATCCCGGGCGCTGAAGGCGGTCGGCCAGTTCCCCCACCGAGCGCGGCTCCGGAGTGGCCGCCGCGTCCCTCCGCGTCTCGAGCACGCGTGTCAGACGACAGCCGTCAAGGCCGCCCAGCCAAGTCGCCAGCGTCGATCGGGACTTCATGCCGGGCACCTCGCGAGATCAGACCATGGCAGCGGGGGAGACCCACCGCGGGGCTTCAAGGATGTCGTACCCCTGTGATCCGCAGATGCCGTACGGGACAGGACTCCCCGTTGGTGGGCGCCGACATCCGCGGGGCGCCGCGGGCAGCGGGAATTGGGTGTGTGTAAACGCAACCAGAAATGCAACCAGAGCACGACGACAAGCCGAGTCGCAGATTGCGGCTCGGCTCACGTGATCGAGCTTCCTGGGCGGGAGAGACCGCTCTGCATGCATCGAGATCGTCTAGACATGACCACCGGCAAGAGCTCGGGGAGCTCCTTGACGCGAGCCCAGCATCTGTTCCAAGACCAACTGAGACGGAAACTGAGACGGACAACGTCGAAGGGCCCCACCGCGAGCGGTGGGGCCCTTCGACATCGTGCCCGGTGAGGCACTGGCGGAGGATACGAGATTCGAACTCGTGAGGGGTTGCCCCCAACACGCTTTCCAAATGTTCGTCCGGGGGTTCTGGGCCGTACGGCAACGTCCTGACCTGCGGTGCAGCTGGTCCGTTCGGGGGTTCTGAACGGTGCTGCACGCCGGTGAATGCAACCAGAACTGCAACCACGGAAGTGGGAGCAGCGTGAGTGTGCCCAGCTTCTGCTCGTGGTTCCTGGTCAGCGGGGAATCGCCTCCTTACTCCCAGTTCTGCGACCATGCCGCGGTGAGCGCGGTGACCGGGTCACTGTCGGCTGGTGCCGCGGGCCACCATTCGCCGTCGTCGTCCCGGAGGTAGGGGTACCAGCGGGCGTCAGGGCCCAGACGCAGCTGGATGCCGTGGTGTGTGAGGGTGAGGCGGTTGCGCCAGGTTCTGAGGTGTGTGGGGGAGTCGGTCATCTCGGCGAGGGCCGCGTCCACGGCGGTGCGGGCGGTCTTCATCACCGTCGGATCGGGGGCGTAGGGCTGTTCGGCGACGGAGATGCCCGTGGGACCGCCGTGGCGCCAGGCGCGGGTGAGACGTGCGAAGGCAGTGGGTTTGGCGCCGGTGTTCTGGATCAGGTGGTGGAACCACTCAGGTCCGGGGTTGCTTGCGGCGATGCGGACGGCGTCCTGGTGCTGGGTCAGGTGCAGGTCGGCGGTGTCGCCCGCTAGGAGCCGGGCGGCGCGCGCGGTGGCGTCGGCCATGAGGCGTTCCAGGTCCGCGGCGGCCAGGCCGGTGCCGGGCGGCGGGGCGACGGGCAGTGCTGTGGTGTGGGCAACGGGTTCCGGGAGTTCGGGCAGTGCGGGGGGCTCTTCGGCCCAGTGGGCGTACGCGGCGGCGGCCGGTATGCCGGCAGGTGCCGGTTGGGCTCCGGTCTCCTGTGCTGCCGTACGGCGTACGCGTAGCTGGGCGAAGACCTCCTCGCGACCGCGGCCGCGCAGTGCGAAGAGCACGAACGGGTCGGTGTCGATGGTGGCGGCGATGGCGTAGCAGAGCGCGGCGGCGTGCTTGCAGGGGTATCCCCAGTCGGGGCAGGAACACTCCGGATCGAGCTCGGTGGGCAGTGGGAGCAGTGGGACGCCTGCGTGCCGGGCGTCGTCTACGAGTTCGGCGGGCATCTCGTCGTCGAGAAGTGCTGCGAGATGTCCGGCGCGGGCCGCGATCGTGTCGAGCAGGGTGTCCCACTGAGGGTCGGTGAGGACGGGCAGGTGGACGGCGGAGCGGTAGGGGCGGGGACTGCTGCCCTGGACGGCGGCTTTGACCTGGCCGGGGGCGATGGTGACGGCGCCGACCATGCCCTGGCGGGCGTAGGTGCGTCCGCGGGACAGGCGCCCCGAGTCCAGGGTGGAGTCCTCCAGGGCCGTCACCCATGCCTGGCCCCACCAGGTAGCGGCGAAGGCACGCCTGCCGCGAGCGGGCGCGCGGCGCTGGCCGGGAAACGAAGGGCTCATGTCTGCCTCCCCAGGGCGACGAGTTCGGCGAGGTCGGCATCGGACAGTTCGGTCAGGGCGGCCTCACCGGAGCCGACGACGGCGTCGGCGAGCGCGCGCTTGGACTCGAGAAGCTTCGCCACCTTGTCCTCCACGGTGCCCTCCGCGAGGAGTTTGTGGACCTGTACGGGCTTGTCCTGGCCGATGCGGTAGGCGCGGTCGGTGGCCTGGTCCTCGACGGCCGGATTCCACCAGCGGTCGTAGTGCACGACGTGGGTGCCGCGGGTGAGGTTGAGGCCGGTGCCCGCGGCCTTGAGGGAGAGCAGGAACACCGGCACCTCGCCGCGCTGGAAGCGGTCCACCATCTCCTCACGTGCGGTGACGCGGGTACCGCCGTGGAGGAAGAGGGTGGGGACTCCTCGCTCTGCGAGGTGCTTCTCCAGCAGGGTTGCCATCTGCTTGTACTGGGTGAAGACCAGCACCGACTCGCCCTCGGCGGTGATGGTGTCGATCAGTTCGTCGAGCAGGTCGAGCTTGCCGGACCGGCCGCGCAGCGGTGTCGACTGGCGCAGGTACTGGGCGGGGTGGTTGCAGATCTGCTTCAGCGCGGTGAGGAGCTTGAGAACCAGACCGCGGCGGGCGATGCCCTCGGCTTCGGCGATCTTCGTCATGGATTCGCGAACCACTGCTTCGTACAGGCTTGCCTGCTCGGCGGTCAGAGGCACGACGCGGTCGGTTTCGGTCTTGGCGGGCAGTTCGGGTGCGATGCCCGGGTCGGACTTCCTGCGGCGCAGCAGGAACGGGCGGACAAGACGGGACAGCCGGTCGGCAGCCTGTGGGTCCTCGCCCGACTCGATCGCTCGGGCGTGCCGGTCGCGGAAGGCCGTGAGCGGGCCGAGGAGTCCGGGGGTGGTCCAGTCGAGGAGCGCCCACAGTTCGGAGAGGTTGTTCTCCACGGGGGTGCCGGTGAGGGCGACGCGGGCGCGAGCGGGCAGGGCGCGCAGCTCACGGGCGGTGACGGCGTAGGGGTTCTTGACGTGCTGTGCCTCGTCGGCGGCGATCAGCGACCAGTCGTGCTCGGTGAGGGTCTCCCGGTCGCGGCGCAGGACGCCGTAGGTGACCAGGACGATCTCGTCATCGGCGAGGTCCTTCAGGTGGCGGTCGCCGCCGTGGTAGCGGCGCACGGGGATGGAAGGGGCGAACCTGGCGGCCTCGCGCTGCCAGTTGCCGAGCAGAGAGGTGGGGCAGACGACGAGCGTGGGGCCGGCGGTGGCGGGGTCGGTCTGGCGGTGCAGGTGCAGAGCGAGCAGGGTGATGGTCTTCCCCAGACCCATGTCGTCGGCGAGGCAGCCGCCGAGGCCGAGTGCACACATCTCGGCCAGCCACGCCAGGCCACGCTTCTGGTACCTGCGCAACGTGGCCTTGAGGGCGGCGGGCTGGGGCACGGGGGTGCGGGACTCGGGGTCGCGGATACGACCGACCAAGTCACCGAGCGCACCGACCGCCGCACAGGGGACCCGGTCACCGTCCCGTTCGGCCTCGCCGGTCAGCGCGGCGCTCAATGCCTCCATGGGGGTGAGCGGTTCCATCCGGCGGCGCTTGGCGCGGGCCACCAGCTTCGGGTCGGCGACCACCCACTGGTCGCGAAGCCGGACGAGGGGACGGCGAGACTCTGCGAGAGCATCCATCTCGGCCTCGGTGAGCGGCTCGCCGCCAAGGGAGACCTGCCAGCGGAAGTCGAGGAGGGCCTCGGTGTCCAGCAGGCCGCCCGCGGTGGAACCGGGGGCGGTGCGCTGCCCGATCTCCGCGGTCGCGGTGAGCGCCTTGACCAGCTCGCGCGGCCAGTGCACGTCGACACCGGCCGCGCGCAGCGCGTCCGTGGCGTCCCCAAGGAGATCGAAGGCTTCGTCGTCGGTCAACCGGAGCTGATCTGGAGCGGCATCGTTGAGCAGCCTGCGCAGCGGGGGCCAGGCGCGGGCGCCGCGGCGCAGGGCGAGAAGGGTCTCGGTCTCGGCGCGTGGGCCGAGCAGCTGCTCCACTTCGGTCGGCTCGCTCCAGAGTCGTGCGGCCTCGATGACGAGCGCCGGGTCCGCCGCGGTGTGCAGTTGCAGGACGGCCCGGAACTGCCGTCGGCGTCCTTCGGGTACTTCGACGCGCAGGGAGACACTGACCTCGGCGGTGAGCGCCGCCTGGGTTTCCTCGGCCCATTCACGCAAGGCGGGCACGGCGCGGGCCTCGCGCCAGGCGTACGGCAGCGCTCCCATGGCGAGCGGCGCGGCCGGCGTGCGGACCAGATCATCGGCGACCGCGTCGCAGAACTGTCTTACCAGCGCGGCCGGTTCGGCGATCCGTACCGGAGTGGGGCCAGGCTCGGGCAGGCAGTGGGCGTGTGGCGGGAAGGCGGCGGCCAGGGCGTCCAGCGTCTGGCGCTGGGCGGCGGTGCAAGGACCCACCTGCCAGGTGTCGTAACCGGCGGGAGTGAGGGCCGGGTGTAGGCGGCCGTCGGCGAGCAGCCGCAGCGCGAAGCGAGTGGCGGCCTGCCAGGCGGCGCCGGAGGGATGCGTCGGCTCCGCATCGGCCAGGGCGGAGACAGCGACGGCGACAGGCAGCGCGTAACCCTCGACCCTGCGCCGCCTGACCGAGCGGCCGTGCGGCAGGACCAGCTCCACCGCCTCGGTCTCAAGGCCGGTGGGCGCCATACTGTCTCCGGCTGCTGCCCCGGTCGGCTTCCACAGCAGCAGCCGCCCGAGGCGAGCGGGCTCACCGGGCAGGAACACCGCCGCCCAGCCGGCGCCGAGCAGTTCCCTCACGACGGCGGATGTTTCCTGCCGGGCCATCGGCGGTGCGCTCCTCGTGCCCGTACTCGGCTCTCGTGCGACGACTCGTGCCACTCTCTTCCGCCCTGTCGCTTGCCGGGCCCGCCCCTGGGCCGTTCACTACCGAACCCCACCAGGCAACGTCACGCGCTGGCAACCACGAGCCTTGGCTTGACTGCCGGCGACGGCGCCACGACGGATATGCCGCTGCTGAACACACCGGTCCTCAGCCGTACGGTGCAGCGCTACGGTGAGGCGATGAGCACCTGGGCCCCAGCCGCGCCGGAGGCGTTGGTCGAAGAGGCCACCGTCGACGCCTACGGCGAGAATGAGCAGCTCACCGGCCTCTTCGCGATGATCGAGGAGAGCCTTGCCGTGCCGTTCAGCACGACTGTTCCCGGCGTCGAGGTGAGCGTGGTCGGTGTCGATCCGGCCGAGGTGGACGCGTGGTCGCACGCTGCGCCCGGGGGGCGGTCCGGCCGGGCATCGGAATTCTGGACCTGCCGCTGCCGGCACCCGCCCCCGAGGGCTCGCAAAGGACCGAGACGTACCGCTACTGGGCCCGCTGAACTGGCGCGTCGTACAAGCGCCCAGCTGAGCCCCTGCTCGACCGGACAGTCGCCCCGACTGCCGCTGACCGGACCGACTGCGGGGAATAGACAGCACGTAGCGCGCATATCGCAGTATGCTTGCGGTCATGGCTGACACCACACGCATCACGGTGACGCTCCCCACCGAGCAGGTGGCGGAGCTGAAGAAGATCACGGACAACATCTCCGGCTACGTGGCCGAAGCGGTCGCCAGGCAGATCCGGCACCAGCTCCTGGGGGCCGACCTGCGCAGCCACACAGACGAGCACGGGGCCTTCAGTGAGGAAGAGCTGGCCGAGGCGCGGGCGCGGATCTTCGGTGCGACGTCGGCCGCCGGCGGCGCGAGCGCCGCGTGAGCGGGCACATTGAGACCGTCGTCCTGGACAGTGAGGGGCTGTCGGCCTGGGTGGCGCAGGACCGGAAGGTTCTGGCGATGTTCCAGGTGTTCCATGACATGGGAGCGGACCTTGTCGTCAGCGCCAACACCATCGTGGAGGTGAGCCACGCCAGGGTGAACCTGCCCCGACTGCAATGGGCGCTTTCCCGGGTCAAGGTGGAGCCGATCACGGAAACAGCGGCCAAGGCGGCTGCCCAACTGCTCAAGGGCGCCGGTCTGCACGGGCACAAGTATGCGATCGACGCCACCGTCGCGGAAGCGGCCTTGCGTCAGCCTGGCCCGGTCGCCATCCTCACGTCGGATGTCGATGACATGACCCGGCTGTGCGGCAGCAAGGTCCGGATGATCGGGCTATGACCGCGACATCGTCCCGGGACATGGGCAGATCCGCGTGGATCCGTGGAAGCCAGAGTCGCCGCAGGCCAACCCGTGATGGGGGCGTCGACGGATACGGGGGCATGACTGCGTTCGGTGTTCAAGGCTCCTCAGGGCGGCGACTGCCTCTTCGCTACGCCGTTGAGGACGGTCAACTTCATCGTGTGGGTCCTGGCGGCCCGGTAACCGTCGTGAGGTATCCCGTCAGGTGGTGTGGCTCCCCGCAGTCTGCGCCGGTCGCCTCATAGGGCGTGAGCGTGCGCCTTCCTGCTTGAGGTGATGTCCTAAATGTCGCGTATAAATGCAACCGAAACTGCAACCAAGGAATGCCGAAGAGCCGGACCGCAATGAGCGGTCCAGCTCTTCGTTTCGCCTGTTCAGGCGGCTGCGGAGGATACGAGATTCGAACTCGTGAGGGGTTGCCCCCAACACGCTTTCCAAGCGTGCGCCCTAGGCCTCTAGGCGAATCCTCCGCCGGAAACATTACATGACGTTGAGCCGTGCTCGCGAACTCGTTCCCAGGTCGGAGGATCGGGTACTCTTGGCGGAGCCCCTCACGTGGCGCTATCTGACTGAACTCCCCCAGGGCCGGAAGGCAGCAAGGGTAGGTCGGCTCTGGCGGGTGCGTGGGGGGCGCTTGCGTTGGTGAGTGAGGGCCGGCCGGGCTGTGATCTTCCGGCGGGGTGGGGCGCGGTCTTCTGGTGGGAGCGCGGGTGATCTCGGGGCGGGCCGGTTGTCGGTGGGGCCCGATATCGTCGTAAGCGTGTCGTCCCTCGCGCTGTACCGCCGCTATCGACCCGAGACCTTCGCCGAGGTCATCGGGCAGGAGCATGTCACCGACCCGCTGCAGCAGGCGCTGCGGAACAACAGGGTCAACCACGCGTACCTGTTCAGCGGGCCGCGTGGGTGTGGCAAGACGACCAGTGCGCGCATTCTCGCGCGGTGTCTGAACTGCGAGCAGGGGCCCACGCCCACGCCCTGCGGGGAGTGCCAGTCCTGCCGGGACCTCGCGCGCAACGGGCCGGGGTCGATCGACGTGATCGAGATCGACGCCGCCTCGCACGGTGGCGTCGACGACGCGCGTGACCTGCGCGAGAAGGCGTTCTTCGGGCCGGCGAGCAGCCGGTACAAGATCTACATCATCGACGAGGCGCACATGGTCACCTCGGCGGGGTTCAACGCCCTGCTGAAGGTGGTCGAGGAGCCTCCGGAGCATCTGAAGTTCATCTTCGCGACGACCGAGCCCGAGAAGGTCATCGGGACCATTCGGTCACGGACCCATCACTATCCCTTCCGGCTCGTGCCGCCCGGCACGCTGCGGGAGTACCTCGCCGAGGTGTGCGGCAAGGAGGCCATTCCCGTCGAGGACGGGGTGCTGCCGCTCGTCGTGCGCGCCGGCGCCGGGTCCGTGCGTGACTCCATGTCCGTCATGGACCAGCTCCTCGCCGGCGCCGACGAGGACGGTGTGACCTACGCGATGGCCACGGCCCTGCTCGGGTACACGGACGGATCGCTGCTCGACGCCGTCGTCGAAGCCTTCGCGACCGGCGACGGGGCCGCGGCCTTCGAGGTCGTCGACCAGGTCATCGAGGGCGGGAACGACCCTCGGCGGTTCGTCGCCGACCTGCTGGAGCGGCTGCGGGATCTCGTGATCCTCGCCGCGGTGCCGGACGCCGCCGACAAGGGGCTCATCGACGGGCCCGCCGATGTGATCGAGCGCATGCTGGCGCAGGCGTCCACGTTCGGGGCCGCCGAGCTCAGCCGCGCCGCCGACCTGGTCAACACCGGGCTGACCGAGATGCGCGGCGCCACCTCGCCGCGGCTCCAGCTGGAGCTGATCTGCGCGCGCGTGCTGCTGCCCGCCGCCTTCGACGACGAGCGGTCGCTGCAGGCCCGCCTGGAGCGGCTGGAGCGTGGCATGCACGTTCAGCCTGCCGGGCCCGGGCCCGGGCCCGGGCCCGGGCCCGCTGTGGGGTACGTGCCGGGGCCCGGGGCCCATGCGCCCGACGCCGTGGGGCCCGGGGTGCCGCCGGGCGGCGGG
>NZ_VSRY01000156.1:10641-74542 GCF_008271805.1 Streptomyces sp. TRM49041 | reverse complement strand
CGGGCGGTCGCCGCGGCGGCCACCGGTGCGCCGGCCCCGTCGGGCCCCGAGGGGGCGTCGGGCCTGGAGCCCGCGTCGGGCGCTGAGCCCGCGTCCGGCGCTGAGACGGCGTCCCGCCCCGTGCCCGCCTCCGGCCCCGTGCCCGCCTCCGTCTCCGGCCCCGAGGCAGCAGCCGCGCTGCTCGCCCCGCTCCTTCCACAGCCGGTGGACCACGTCCTCCTCCAGGCCGACCTCACCGCCGTGGCCCCGGGCCCCCTCCGCCGTTCGCTCGCGGAGACGCTGGCCGTACTCGCGGACGTCGAGTCGAAGGGCGGCGCGACCGTCTACCGCTTCACGCCCGCCTCCGTACGCCGCGCCCTCGACGCCGGGCGGACCGCCGTCGAACTGCACGCCTTCCTGACGGAACACTCCCGCACACCCGTGCCGCAGCCGCTCGCGTACCTGATCGACGACGTCGCCCGCAGGCACGGCCACCTCCGCGTCGGCGCCGCCTCCTCGTACGTACGCTGCGACGACGACACCGTGCTGGGCGAGATCCTGGCCGACAAGCGGTCCGCGCCCCTTGGCCTGCGCCGCCTCGCCCCCACCGTGCTGGCCTCCCGGACCGATCCGGCGGCCCTCCTGGAGGGCCTGCGCTCCATGGGGTTCGCCCCGGCCGCCGAGTCCGCCGAGGGCGACGTCCTGATCACCCGCGCCGACGCGTACCGCACCCCGCCCCGTACGGCCCCCGAGCCCGTACCCGAAGGACCGCCCGTCCCGGACGCCACCCTGCTCGGTGCCGCCGTCCGCGCCATCCGCGCCGGCGACCTGGCCTCCACGGTCACCCGCAAGGAACCCGCCGCCGCCCACACCGTGGGCGCCCTGCCCCGTACCTCCGCCGCCGAGACCCTCGCCACCGTCCAGGCCGCCGCCCTCACCAACTCGGCGATCTGGATCGGCTACGTCAACGCCGAGGGCACCGCCACCCAGCGCGTCATCGCCCCGGTCCGCATCGAGGGCGGCTATGTCACCGCGTACGACCACACGGCCGACGAGGTCCGCACGTACCCCCTCCACCGCATCACGGGCGTCGCGGAACTGGCGGACGAGGCGGACTGATCGCTGAGGGCGTCCGCGGCGGTCGTGCGGGCGGTGGCCACCCTCCGCCCGCACGACGCGGCCCGTGGCACCGGCGGCAGTCCCGCTTGGAAGACGCTCAATCCGACAGAGGCGCTGCCGGCTACGCCGGTCAGCGCCAAGGCACGTAGGCCGGCGTCAACACCTGCCCGGCAACGGCCGGCGCGCCTCGCATTCAGCGCGCGCGCATGTGTGACGTGTGTCATGGTGCCTCACACAGGCGGGAGCTGCGTCGTCATGAAGGCATGAAGGTGAAACCGCTGAGGTCGGCCGCTCTTGTCGCGCTCGTCGTGACGGGCCTGTACGTGGGTGTCTGGGCCTATTTCCTCCCCGAGAAGTGGTACGACGGCTTCCCGGGCTTCGGCCGTACGTGGCTGCCCCCGCTGGGCCCGTACAACGAGCACCTTGCCAAGGACACGGGAGCCCTGTACCTGGCGCTGGCGCTCCTGTCCGCCGCCGCTCTGCGCAGGGCGAACAGCAACCGTCTCGTGCGGACGACGGGCGCTGCGTGGCTGGTCTTCAACGCCTTGCACCTCGTCTACCACATGCAGCACCTGCACGTGTACGGCACGACGGACAAGGTCCTGAACGTGGTCGGCCTCGGGGCTCTGATGCTGATCTCGGCAGCACTGCTGATCCCCGTACGGGCCGCACCCCGGCAGCCCTCCCGCATCGACGACTGAACCACCGCAGACCGCACACCGAGCAGGCGGACTCCGAGAATTCGAGGAACGGACATCATGCGCATCGCAATCGCAGGCGGAACAGGAATTGTCGGACGCCATGTGGTCGACGCCGTCACCGCCGCGGGACACACACCCGTGACCGTGGCCCGGAGCCATGGCGTGGATCTCCTCACCGGCTCGGGCCTGGACGCGGCCCTCGCCGGGGTGGACACGGTCATCGACGTGACCAACGTGATGAGCCTCAGGGAGAAGGTCGCCACCGCGTTCTTCGAGACCGCCGGGCGCAACCTGCTGGCCGCCGAGGAGAAGGCCGGCGTCGGGCACCACGTGACCCTGTCCATCGTGGGCGTCGACCGTGTTCCGGGCTACGGCTATTACCAGGCCAAGCTCCGCCAGGAACAGCTCCTCCAGGAGGGCCGGATCCCCTGGACCGTGCTGCGTGCCACGCAGTTCCACGAGTTCGCCCAGCAGATCCTCAGCCAGGTACCCGGGCCTCTCGCGCTCGTGCCCCGGATGCGCTGTCAGCCCGTCGCCGCCCGCGAAGTGGCCCACCGGCTGGTCGAGCTGGCGACCGGCCCCGCACAGGAGAGGGCGCCGGAACTCGCCGGCCCGAAGGAGGAACAACTCGTCGACATGGCGCGCCGCCTGCTGCGCGCCCAGGGACGGCACCGGTTGCTCATCCCGGTCAAGTTCCCCGGCGCCACCGGTGCGGCGATGACGGGCGAAGCGCTGCTTCCGACCGAGGCCGGGCCGCGCGGCAGGCAGACCTTCGGCCAGTGGCTCGACGAAGCTGTCGGGTAACGGCACGATGTCCGATCAACCCATCCGGGCCCGCCTCTCCCGCCTCTCCCCCTCTCCCCAGGAACAGCCGTGACCTCACCCGACACCCCTGTGCCCGGCGGCCCCGGCCGGGACGCCACGCTCCAGGCACTGTTCGCCGAACGGCGCACACTGATCAATCTCTGCTATCGGATGCTCGGCACCCTGCAGGACGCGGAGGACGCCGTCCAGGAGACGTACGCCCGCTGGTACTCCCTCCCCGACGACGAACAGCAGGCCGTCCGCTCGCCGCTCGCCTGGCTGACCCGGGTGGCCGGGCGGATCTGCCTGGACCAGCTCACCTCGGCGCGGGCCCGCCGGGAACGCTACGTCGGCGAGTGGCTCCCCGAGCCGGTACGGGACAGTTCCGTATGGAGCAGCACCGGCGGGAGCCACGGCGGCTCGCAGGACCCCGTCGACCGCGTGACGCTGGACGAGTCGATCAGCATGGGCCTGCTCGTCGTACTGGAGACGATGACGCCCGCCGAGCGTGTCGCCTTCGTCCTGCACGACGTGTTCGGCATGCCCTTCGACGACATCGCCGACACGGTCGGGCGCACCCCGGCCGCCTGCCGCCAGCTCGCCTCATCGGCCCGGCGGCGCCTGCGTGCCGCACGCCCGGATACGGACCCGGTCGACCGGCACCGCCGTGTCGTCTCCGCCTTCCGCGAGGCGTGTGAGACCGGTGACTTCGACACGCTCGTCACGCTGCTCGACCCCATGGCACAGTCGCACTCCGACGGCGGCGGCAAGGTGCGCGCGGCCCTCCGCCCGGTCACCGGCAGGGACAAGGTCGCCAGGCTGGTGTCGGGGCTGCTGCGCAAGGACCCCGGCCTGGCGTTCTCCGAGGAGACGGTCAACGGCCGGCCCGGCCTTGCCGTGCGCGCCGAGAGCGGCACGACCATCGCCGTCATCGCGATCGACGTGGCGGGCGGTCTGATCACCAGCCTCTGGATGACGGTGAACCCCGACAAGCTGCACACCTGGAACGGTGACCTCACCGCCAAGGAGGCATCCACCACCGGGTGATGACCGGAGTCGACAGCCCGATCCGCGTGGAGGGCTCGCTACGGAACGCGGGTTATCTGTCACTCCATGCATGCAGGCGTTTCGGCGAAGTACACTTTCTTATTTCGTGTGGGACGAACATGGATGGCGCTGCGCATCCCCGGCGCGCTCGCTGACTGACCTTTCCGCCGCCGGGGCACGGGGCATCGCCCCGGCCCGTGGCAGGTGTGGTCTCCGTCACGCCGACGACCCTATCTGCGGAGGTATGTGTGTCCTGCCTGATCGTCCAGAGCGACAAGACACTCCTGCTCGAAGTCGACCACGAGCAGGCCGACGCCTGTCGGCGGGCCATCGCCCCCTTCGCCGAGCTGGAGCGGGCACCCGAGCACATCCACACCTACCGGGTGACCCCGCTGGGCCTGTGGAACGCGCGGGCCGCCGGGCATGACGCCGAGCAGGTGGTGGACGCGCTGGTCGAGTTCTCGCGGTACCCCGTGCCGCATGCGCTGCTCGTGGACGTCGCCGAGACCATGGCGCGGTACGGGCGGCTCACCCTCAGCAAGGACCCCGCGCACGGCCTCGTTCTCACCAGCACCGACCGGCCCGTCCTGGAGGAGGTGCTCCGGTCGAAGCGGATCAAGCCGCTCGTGGGCGAGCGCATCGACCCGGACACGGTCGTCGTGCACCCCTCCGAGCGCGGTCAGATCAAGCAGACGCTGCTCAAGCTGGGCTGGCCGGCCGAGGACCTCGCCGGGTACGTCGACGGGGAGGCGCACCGGATCGACCTCGACGAGTCGGGCTGGGCGCTGCGGCCGTACCAGAAGCAGGCCGTCGAGGGCTTCTGGCACGGCGGCTCGGGTGTCGTGGTGCTGCCCTGCGGGGCGGGCAAGACCCTCGTGGGCGCCGGTGCCATGGCCAAGGCCAAGGCCACGACGCTGATCCTCGTGACCAACACCGTCTCCGCCCGGCAGTGGAAGCACGAGCTGGTCAAGCGCACGTCGCTCACCGAGGACGAGATCGGCGAGTACAGCGGGACGAAGAAGGAGATCCGGCCCGTCACCATCGCCACCTACCAGGTGCTGACGACGAAGCGGAAGGGCGTCTACCCGCACCTCGAACTCTTCGACTCCCGGGACTGGGGCCTCATCGTCTACGACGAGGTGCACCTGCTGCCGGCGCCGGTCTTCAAGTTCACGGCCGACCTCCAGGCGCGGCGGCGGCTCGGGCTGACCGCGACGCTCGTACGCGAGGACGGGCGGGAGTCCGATGTGTTCTCGCTCATCGGGCCGAAGCGGTTCGACGCGCCCTGGAAGGAGATCGAGGCGCAGGGGTACATCGCGCCCGCCGACTGTGTCGAGGTCCGGGTCGATCTGACCGAGTCCGAGCGGCTCGCCTACGCGACGGCCGAGGTCGAGGAGAAGTACCGGTTCTGTGCCACCACCGACACCAAGCGGCGGATCACCGAGACGCTGGTGCGGAAGTTCGCGGGGCAGCAGATCCTCGTCATCGGGCAGTACATCGACCAGCTCGACGAGCTCGGTGAGCATCTGGACGCGCCGGTGATCAAGGGCGAGACGTCCAACGCCCAGCGCGAGAAGCTCTTCGACGCGTTCCGGAACGGCGAGATCAGTGTGCTGGTCGTCTCCAAGGTCGCCAACTTCTCCATCGATCTGCCCGAGGCCACCGTCGCCATCCAGGTGTCCGGCACCTTCGGGTCACGTCAGGAGGAGGCGCAGCGGCTGGGGCGGGTGCTGCGGCCCAAGGCGGACGGCCACCAGGCG
Source organism: Streptomyces sp. TRM49041 (assembly GCF_008271805.1). Lineage (GTDB taxonomy): Bacteria > Actinomycetota > Actinomycetes > Streptomycetales > Streptomycetaceae > Streptomyces. The sequence continues at coordinate 69,132 of NZ_VSRY01000156.1, read as the reverse complement.
CACTTCTACTCCGTCGTCGCCCGGGACACCATCGACCAGGACTTCGCGGCGCACCGGCAGCGGTTCCTGGCGGAGCAGGGGTACGCGTATCGGATCATGGACGCGAGCGAACTCCTCAGCGGCGGGACGGGGGCTCCTGCCTGAGCGGAGGCGCCTGAATCGGGGCGCGTGAATCGGGGCGCGTGAATCGGAGGCGCTGAATCGGGGGCGCCTGATCGCACGCGCCGCTCAGCGGCGCTTGACCCCCGCCGCCTGCGCGTCGTACTCACCGAGGACGGCCACGCCGAAGGCCGCCGTGGCGAAGACGCGTACGGCGCGGAACGCGTCGCCGAGGCGGAAGGCGGGCCGGTCGGTGCCGTCGAGCGCGGTGGCGCCGGCCGGCTGGGCGGTGCGGGGGTGGGGGACACGGGCGGTGGGGGCGAAGGTCGCTGAACTCATGTCTCCATGGTGGATTTCCGGACCGCGGATCGCGTCGCTCCCCGGGCTGAACCCGCGCCCCGCGTACGTACGACTCCAGGCATAGGGCATCCCCTACGGGTCGTAGCCGGTCGTGGGCCGGTTGAGGGCCGGTCGCGGGCCCGGCGCGCGCCCGTCGCGGGCCGGAGCGGTAAAAAACATTCGCTTCCGGGCGGAGTCCCTCACTAGACTCCCTCGCTCGCCCGCCTCCCCCCGCCCGGGAGCGCCGCCCTCCGGCCGGAAACCGGACGGCCACGTCACCCTGATCACCCTGATCACCCTGATCACCTTGATACCGCCGGAGGCACCGCCATGTCCGAGACCGACCCGGACCCCCTCGCCCGTGAGCGCGCCCACCTCGCCGCGTCCCGGACCGCCCTGCGGGCCATGCGGGAGGACGTGGAGGCCCTGGACATCCGGGATGTGACGGCGAACTGGGTCAACGCCGTCGTTCTGGAGCGGCAGATCGATGATCGGATCAAGGCGCTCGCGGATCTCGCGCACACCCCGCTGTTCTTCGGCCGGCTGGACTACCTGGAGCGGGCGCAGGAGGGGCAGCGCTTCTACATCGGGCGGCGGCACGTGCACGACGCGCACGGCGACCCCATGGTGATCGACTGGCGTGCGCCGGTCTCGCAGCCGTTCTACCGGGCGTCGAAGAAGGACCCGCGGGACGTGCGACTGCGCCGCCGTTTCGGCTACACGGGCGGCGACCTCACCGCGTACGAGGACGAGCACCTGACCGACCCGGCCGAGGAGGAGCGCACCAGCATGCTGCTCCAGGCGGAGATCGAGCGCCCGCGCGTCGGTCCGATGCGGGACATCGTCGCGACGATCCAGCCCGAGCAGGACGAGATCGTGCGCAGCGGCCTGGGCGGCACGGTGTGTGTGCAGGGTGGGCCCGGGACCGGGAAGACGGCCGTGGGACTGCACCGGGTGGCGTATCTGCTGTACGCGCACCGGGAGCGGCTGGCCCGTACGGGCACGCTGGTGATCGGGCCCAACGAGTCCTTCCTCCGGTACATCGAGCAGGTGCTGCCCGCGCTGGGGGAGCTGGAGGTCCGGCAGGCGACGGTCGAGGACCTGGTCGCGGCGCGAGTGGAGGTGCGGGGGACCGACGAGGCCGCGGCGGCCGTCGTGAAGGGCGACGCCCGGATGGCGGAGGTGCTGCGGCGGGCGGTGCGCTCGCATGTGACGCTGCCGACGGAGCCGGTGGTCGTGGTGCGGGGCTCGCGCCGCTGGCGCGTTCCGGCGTACGAACTGGAGGAGATCGTGCGGGAGTTGCGGGCGCGTGACATGCGGTACGGGGCCGCCCGCGACGCCCTGCCGCAGCGCATCGCGCACGCGGTGCTGGTGCGGATGGAGGCGGCGGGGGAGGCGCCGGACGACCGGGTGCAGGACGCGGTGGCGCGGAACGCGGCGGTGAAGGCGGCGGTGAAGGCGATCTGGCCCCCGGTGGACCCGGCGAGGCTCGTACTCCGCCTGCTGTCTGACGCGGACTTCCTGGCGGAGCACTCGGAGGGCCTCCTGACGGACGACGAGCGGAAGACGATCCTGTGGACGAAGCCGGCCAGGAGCGTGAGGTCGGTGAAGTGGTCGGCGGCGGACGCGGTGCTGGTGGACGAGGCGGCGGACCTGGTGGCGCGTACGCAGTCGCTGGGCCATGTCGTCCTGGACGAGGCGCAGGACCTCTCCCCGATGCAGTACCGGGCGGTGGGGCGGCGCTGCTCCACCGGCTCGGCGACGGTGCTGGGCGACCTGGCGCAGGGTACGACGCCGTGGGCCACGCGGAGCTGGGCGGAGGCGCTGCGGCACCTGGGCAAGGGGGACGCGGCGGTGGAGGAGCTGACGGCCGGCTTCCGCGTGCCGCGTGACGTGATCGCGTACGCGTCCCGGCTGCTGCCGCACATCGCGCCGGGCCTGGCCGAGGTGCGGTCGGTCCGGGAGAACCCGGGCTCGCTGGAGGTCCGCGAGGTGCCGGAGCCGGACCGGAACCGCGAGGTGCCGGAGCCGGACCGGAACGCGGCGGTGGTCGCGGCGTGCGTGGCGTCCCTGGAGCGGGAGGGCTCCATCGGCCTGATCGCGGCGGACGCCCGCGTCCCGGAACTGGCGGCGGCGCTGACCGGTGCGGCCCTGACGTACCTGGCCCCCGGCGAGGAGACGAGCGCGGACACCCGCCTGACCCTGGTCCCGGCGTCACTGGCGAAGGGCCTTGAGTACGACTACGTGGTCCTGGACGAGCCCGCCGCCGTCGTGGACGGCGAACCCGACGAACGCACGGGCCTGCGCCGCCTGTACGTGGCGCTGACGCGTGCGGTCTCGGGCCTGAAGGTCGTCCACGCGGCGCCGCTGCCCGGACAGTTGGCCGCTCCCGCCTGACCGGGTGTGTCAGGCGGCGGCGACTCTGCTGGTCCCGCCGGCCCTGGTGGCCGCGGACCGCCTCCCGCGCGGCGGCTGGGACCCGCACGAGCACGTCGTCCCGACTGCGGCCGCACGGGTGCTCGCATGGTGCGCTGCGCCCGCGCGGCCTCTGTGGGTCAGTCGGGAACCTGGATGTCTGCAGTCCACCGGACGGCCTGAGACGTCTCGATATGGAAGCGACCCTTGCGGCCCTCGGCCAGGTTGAGCTGGTTGACGTTGATGCGGACTTCGGTGCTGGGGCAGTCCACCGTGAACTCTCCCACGGTGTCCACCGTCAGCGTGAGTCGGCCGGTCCCCGTATCCGAGACGCAGTTGACGTTGACCCACGACGTCCCCTTGGCGAGTTGGACCGCACCAAGGTCCCAACCGCCCCGCCGAGGCCCTCCGGACGCTATCTGCCGATGGCCGGGCCGTATCTCAGGCGGCGACAGAACCAATGGCCGGGACACCGACGGGGGCGGGGACGTCGTCGCGGTGGGCGGGCTCGGCGAGCTTGGCTCCGTGCTCGTACACGCCGTCGCCGTCACCACCAGAGCGGCGAGGGCAGCCGTGAGCCCTGTCACCGTCCACAACCTCCCGGGACAGAACACCTAGACCACCCGCACCCCATGGCTCTCGGCCGTGGCCACGAGGCTCTTCACCGTGGGCGGCGAGGCCAGGAGGAACAGCGCCGGGTAGAGGCTCGCCGTACTCGTCCGCCGCACGCCCAGCGGGCCCCGGAACACGATCTCGCCGGGCACGTGAACCTCCTGTACCGTACCCGCCTCCTCTGCGCGCGTCAGGCAGACGGCCACCAGCTTCGTGAACACCTCGCTCACGCGGTCCATCACCCAGCCACGGCCCGGGACGCCCGCCAGCGACTGGCGGATGCCCTCCAGGGCTCCGTCGACCGCAACCTTCGTCAGCACGCGCGTGACGCCCACCGCACGGATCTCCGTGGCCCTCTCCCACGGGACGTCGTCCCCGTCGAACCCCACCGACTCCGGGCCCAGTCGCAGCGCACCGAGCCCGTCCAGGTACTGCAGAGGACCGGCCAACGCGTCCGGCACCAGCGGGTGCGTGGCGAGCAACCTGCCCAGGGACATCTCCCAGGGCTCCGTCGCCGGGGAGTCGGGTACGCCCGCGCGCTCGACCGCCTCCATCACCCAGTCGCCGCCCGGTACGGGTGCCGAGCGCACCCGGTCCAGGCGTTCCCGGGCCGTCTGCCCAAGGCGATCGCGAAAGTTGAGCGTCATTGCAGCCGTGCCTTTCCGTTCCGTTGCCTCAGTCGTCGCGAAGCGCGCTGTCGTGGCGCGACCCAGGCTCGCACAACACGCCTACCAGCACACAGCGTTCGGCCTCGGCGGCGCGGTGGCCGGCCGGGGCGCAAGGCTCGTCTCGTGGCCGGCATGAAGGAGTTCGGAGAGGCGGTCACCGCGTGGGCGCCCGGAGGCCCCGGCGACCGGGTGCGCGAGCCGGCCGTGCGGTTCACTTGGCGGACCTGAGCATTGACTAAAGGCCAAGGGTCAGCAGGATCGTGGCCGACGGCGGGAACGGCGCGACCCAACCCGCCCAGCGGCAGGCCCCGGCCAGGGCGGGGTGTCGCGGGCTCAGGCGGGAGGCCACCACAAGCACAGGGGTAACCGTCCAGGACGCCCACCAGCAGTTCATGATGACGGCCACGGTCTGAGGGCGAACCAACGTGGCCATCCCAGCCCACCCCCCGAGGAAGACGGCCACCGGGATCAGGGCCACCGTCGCAACCGTGGTCCACACCGACACCTTGTTGATTGCAGGGGGCTCGGTGTCACGGTCGTTGGTCAGGGCGGGAGTTGTCTCGTGCATGGGTACAGCCAACTGCCTCCGGCACCGGTTCGCCTGCGCGGGCGTACTCAGGGCCGGTCGGTCCCCGTACTCATCATTGAGGGGCCACGAAGTTCCCGGACAGGGACCCAATAGGGCTGTCCTGAAGAGGAAACGAGGAAAGACGCCTGGCAGGAGCGGGGACTCGCCGTCGACGTGCTGGGCCTGATCATCGGTGTGGTGATCCTCATTGAAGCTCCGGCGTGAAGTCGTACTGGAGCTCGTACAGGTGGCCCGCCTTGACCATGACGGTGGCCTCGATGGGACGTTCATCGTCGGTGTAGACGACGCGCAGGGTGCGGAGCACCGGCAGGTTGCCGGGGAGCCGGAGGGCTGTTGCCTGTTCCTGTGTGGGGATGCGGGCGGAGACACGGTCGACGCTCAGGCGAGGAGGGAAGCCGAGGGCCGCGAGGAGGGTGGGAGTGCCGCCCCGGATCTTGCGGTTCTCCGCCACGGCCGTGTTCCGGGCGACGTCCACGGGGTAGTACGAGGCCACGAGTTCGACGGGTTCGTCGTTGATCGTGAGGATCTGGCGGCGCAGGACAGCCGTCTCATCGTCCCTCAGGGTGAGGAGCCCTCGTACGTCTGCCGGCGGTACGGCTTCGGCGACCTCCAGCAGCGTGCTGCGTGCCCGGCCGCCGTCCCTCTCCGCTTCGGCCAGCCAGCGGAACCGTTCACCCTTCCCGGCGGGGGCCATGTACGCAGCGGGCCGCATCGTGCGCTGCCGGTGTTCCCGTACGGTCACGGCGGCACCCGCGCGCCCGATGACCAGTCCCTCGTCTTTGAGGAGCTGAAGGGCCTTCTGGATCGTCGCACTCGAGGCCTCGAACCGCTCCTTGAGCCGCACGGTGGACGGCACCTTCGCGCCGGGCGCCAGATCGCCACTCATGATCTCGTCGCGCAGGTCCGCGGCGATGCGTTCGTGGAGGGAGCGGGGGTCGCGGGGCTCGGCCTCGGCGTCGCGCACGGTCATCCGATCCTCATCTCGTAACGGAGCCTCTGCCGGTGAGCGGGCATGGTCATCAGATCCGCCTGGATGGGACGGTCCCCGGTGTCGAGGGTCACCCGCGCCAGACGCAGCACGGGCTGATCCGCGGCCGTCCTGAGGATGTCTCGCTCCTCATCCGTCGCCAGGCGGGCGGTCACGTCCTCGCGGACCCGCACCCCGACGTGCCCCAGCGCGGCGAGCAGGGTGACCGCACCACCGCGGATCTTCGCCGTACCGGCCAGAGCGGTGCCGCGCGCGATCTCGACCGGGTAGTACGTGTCGGTCAACTCGCACGGCTCACCTTCGAGTTCGATGACGCGACGGCGCACGATCACGGGCTCATCTGCCGGCAGTCCGAGCAGCGCGGCGGCCTCCTCGCCCGCGGGGGCCTCCCCGGCGAAGAGGATGCGCTGTGTGCCCTTGCGGCCGTGGGCGGCCGTCTCCTCTGCCCAGGCATCGGCCTGCCCGTTCGCGCGCGGGGTGAGATACGGCATCGACGTGCTGACCCAGTCGCCCTTACCGCCCATGATTCCCTCCCGTGACCGCCGGTTGTCCGTAACCGTAGGCGTCTCACTCTAGGCGTGCGCCAGGCGGCAAATCTTGCTGCTATTCGCGAATAGCAGTACGCTCGGCTCCAAGTCGAAGCCGGGAGGCCAGTGATGCGCAGTACGCAGACGACGATGTACGGCCCCGTTGAGCTGGGCCTTCCGTTCAGACCCCCGCGACCGGCAGAAGGGTGCGGTGTGTGCGCCGCCCTGGCGAAGCAGCGCGCGGAGGCGCGCGAACACGGGGACTTCTCGGCGGTGACCGACCTCAATGTGGAGATCGCCGCGCATGGGAAGGGGCACTGACGTGCCGATGTCCTTGGAGCAGTGGCGTGAGTGCTGGGCCCGCGCGGAGGGGGCGGCGGAGGGGCTGCGGGAGGCGCTGTCCGCGCTGGGTGTTCCGCAGGTGGCGTACGGGGCCGTCCGTCCCGTGGTCACACACAACGGGCGCGTGTACGTCGACGTGGGGATGCTGCGCGGCGACGCTGCCGTGATGGTGGCGGAGGCCCTGAAACCGGCAGGCGGCAGCGGCCCTTGATGAACTGCCCGCTCGCCCGTCATGCCCCCGGCGGTACGTCGGCCGGAGAGGGGGCCCGGAAGGGTGGGTCGGCTCCCGCAGGCTCTACGCGGGCTTGAGGGACAGGGTGTACGCACTCGGGGTGCGTTCGTGCGGTTCCGGGTCGCGGAGGAGGTGGGCGTGGAGTGGGAGGCCGGATGCTGCCAGGAGGGGCGCAAGGCGCGTGACCGTCCAGCGGTGGAAGTCCAGGGAGACCGCGTGGCCCAGGGCCTCGTCGAGGTGCAGTACGCCTTCGCCCTGCTGGAACGCCAGGAGGAGCGGGGCGCCCGGCGTCAGTACGCGGTGGAACTCCGCCAGTACGGCCGGGACCCGCTCCGGCGGGACGTGGATCAGGGAGTACCAGGCCACCATGCCCCCGAGCGTGCCGTCCGGCACGTCAAGGGCCGTCATCGTGCCCCGCTCGAAGCGGAGGTCCGGGTGCTCGCGCCGGGCGACGGTCAGCATTCCGGGGGAGAGGTCGATGCCGAAGGTGTCCACCCCGAGGCCCGCCAGGTGGGCCGTCACCCCGCCCGGCCCGCAGCCCACGTCGGCCACCGGCAGCCCGGGGCGTACGTACTCGGCGAACGCCCCGAGCATCGCGCGGCCCAGCTTCATGCCCGCGAACTCGGTGCGGAAGTGTTCCGCGTAGTCCGCCGCCACGGCGTCGTAGCCGGCGCGGGTCGGGTGGAGGAACGTGTCGTCGTCGGGGTGGCTGTCGCTGGTCATGGGCGGGGAGCCTAGCCCCGCCCATGGCGGGCGAGGCCCGTTTCAGGCCGCCTCGTCCAGCGCTCTGCGCCACGCCCGTACCGCGCCCCGCGCCACCGGGGACGTCCAGCCGGCCGGGCGGGCCGCTCCGCCGATGTGGAAGGCGTCGATGCCCGCCGCGCGCAGGGCGGGGACGTGGTCCAGGCGCAGGCCGCCGCCCACCAGCAGCCGCGGCTCGTAGCCGGGCGTGCCCCGGCGTGCGGCCTCCGCCGTCAGGACGGGGACGCCCGCGTCGACCCCGGCCGCCGAGCCCGCCGTCAGGTACGTGTCGAGGCCCGGGAAGTCCGCCAGCTGTCTGCGCAGCGCGTCCCGGTCCGTCGCGTGGTCGATGGCGCGGTGGAACGTCCAGCGGCAGCCGTCCAGCTCCGCCGCCAGGCGTTCCAGGGCCGCCAGGTCCGGGCGGCCGTCCGGGTCCAGGAAGCCCAGCACGAACTCGGTCGCTCCTTCGGAGCGCATGTCCCGGGCGGCGCGTACGAGGGGCTCCACGTCGCCCGCCGCGAAACCGTCCGTGAGGCGGAGCATCACACGCAGCGGGATGTCCACGGCGGCGCGAACGCGGGCGTACGTCTCCCGGCTCGGGCTCAGGCCGTCCGCCGCCATGTCGGTGACCAGCTCAAGGCGGTCCGCTCCTCCGGCCTGGGCCGCGATCGCGTCCTCGGCGTCGAGGGCGATCACCTCCAGGACTGCACGGTTGCTCATCGGACCTCATTCCTCCAGCGGCTACAGGTCTAGTCCAATCCTAGTGGGTGGAGGGGGCGGCAGGCTTGCCCCGGTTACCGGTAGGGGGTATACACTGAGGCTCTGGTTATACCCCCCTAGGGTATTGGAGGAGTGGAGATGAGCGGCCCCACGACCGCATCCGGCACCGCCGAGGTCGAACTCGCCATCGGTGGCATGACCTGCGCCTCGTGCGCGGCGCGCATCGAGAAGAAGCTCAACCGTATGGACGGCGTCGAGGCCACCGTCAACTACGCCACCGAGAAGGCCAAGGTCACCTACCGGGGCGACGACGTGTCCGTACGGGACCTCATCGCCACCGTCGAGGCCACCGGCTACACCGCCGAGGAGCCCGCGCCCCCGGCCGCCGCCCCGGCCCCGGCCCCGGCGGCGGAGGGGGAGGAGGGGGCGGGGCTCGGCGCCGAGCGCGGCGGCGCCGAGCGCGGCGACGACGAGCTCGGCGACCTGCGCCGGCGGCTCCTCACCGCCCTCGTGCTCTCCGTCCCGGTCATCGCCATGGCGATGGTCCCGCCACTCCAGTTCCAGTACTGGCAGTGGCTCTCGCTCACCCTCGCCGCCCCCGTCGTCGTCTACGCCGGCTGGCCGTTCCACCGCGCCGCCTGGACGAACCTCCGGCACGGCGCCGCGACGATGGACACCCTCATCTCGGTCGGTACGTCCGCGGCCTTCCTGTGGTCCGTCTGGGCGCTGTTCTTCGGTACGGCCGGGATGCCCGGCATGACCCACCCCTTCGAGCTGACCGTCGCCCGCACCGACGGCGCCGCCAACATCTACCTGGAGGCCGCGGCCGGAGTCACCGCCTTCATACTCGCCGGGCGGTACTTCGAGGCCCGCTCCAAGCGGAAGGCGGGCGCGGCGCTCAGAGCGCTGATGGAGCTCGGCGCCAAGGAGGTCACCGTGCTGCGCGGGGGCCGCGAAGTGCGTGTACCGACCGCCGAGTTGCAGGTCGGCGACCGGTTCCTCGTACGGCCCGGGGAGAAGATCGCCACGGACGGCACCGTCGTCGAGGGCTCGTCCGCCGTCGACGCCTCGATGCTGACGGGCGAATCCGTGCCCGTCGAGGTCACCGTCGGCGACCCCGTCACCGGCGCCACGCTCAACGCGGGCGGACGGCTCGTGGTCGAAGCCACCCGCGTCGGCGCCGACACCCAGCTGGCCCGGATGGCGAAGCTGGTCGAGGACGCCCAGAACGGCAAGGCCGCGGCCCAGCGGCTCGCCGACCGGATCTCGGCCGTGTTCGTCCCGGTCGTCATCGTCCTGGCGCTCGGCACGCTCGGCGTGTGGCTCGGCACGGGTGCCGGACTGACCGCCGCGTTCACCGCCGCCGTCGCCGTCCTGATCATCGCCTGCCCGTGCGCCCTCGGGCTCGCCACACCCACCGCCCTCATGGTCGGTACGGGGCGCGGTGCCCAGCTCGGCATTCTCATCAAGGGCCCGGAGGTCCTGGAGACCACCCGCAAGGCCGACACCGTCGTCCTCGACAAGACCGGCACCGTCACCACCGGGCGTATGACCCTGCTCGCCGTGCACGCCGCCGACTCCACCGACGAGGCAGAGGTACTGCGCCTGGCGGGCGCCCTGGAGCACGCCTCCGAGCACCCGATCGCCCAGGCCGTCGCGGCCGGCGCCACCGCCGGAGTGGGGGAGCTGCCCGTACCCGAGGACTTCGCGAACGTGCCCGGGCTCGGCGTCCAGGGGGTCGTCGAGGGGCACGCGGTGCTCGTCGGGCGGGAGAAGCTGCTGACGGAGTGGGCCATCGAACTGCCGGATGTGCTCGCCGCCGCCAAGGAGGGCGCCGAGGCGGGCGGGCGTACCGCAATCGCCGTCGCCTGGGACGGCGAGGCACGCGCGGTCCTCGAAGTCGCCGACGCCGTCAAGGACACCAGCGCCGAGGCCATCCGGCGGCTGCGCGCACTCGGGCTCACCCCGATCCTGCTCACCGGCGACAACCAGGCCGTCGCCGAGGCCGTCGCCGCCGAGGTCGGGATCGACGCCGAGCACGTCATCGCCGAGGTCATGCCCGAGGACAAGGTCCACGTCGTCAAGCGCCTCCAGGGCGAGGGGCGCAGTGTCGCCATGGTCGGCGACGGGGTCAACGACGCGGCGGCCCTCGCACAGGCCGACCTCGGGCTCGCGATGGGCACCGGGACCGACGCCGCGATAGAGGCGAGCGACCTGACGCTCGTACGGGGTGACCTGCGCGCCGCCGCCGACGCCATCCGGCTCTCGCGGCGCACCCTCGCCACGATCAAGGGCAACCTGTTCTGGGCCTTCGCCTACAACGTGGCCGCGTTGCCGCTGGCCGCGGCGGGGTTCCTGAACCCGATGATCGCGGGGGCGGCGATGGCGTTCTCGTCGGTGTTCGTGGTGGGCAACAGCCTGCGGCTGCGGGGGTTCAAGGCGGTGGCGTAGGGGGCTGGGGTGGCGGGCCGGGTGCCGGGGGCTGGGGTACCGGGGTGCCGGGGTACCGGCGACGGTGCCCCGGCCCGTGAGCGGCACAATGGCCCCATGCCACGCGAGTTCCCCGCGCACCCCGCCCACGACGAGCTGACCCGCCGCTGGGCGGGCGCCGTGCTCCTCGCGCGGGACACCGACGCGTGCGGGCCGTCGCCCTACAGGTACGCGGACGACCTCCTCCGCCGCTGGGCCGAACCCCAGCGGCGGTACCACACCACCGACCACCTACTCGCCGTCCTCCGCCGTATCGACGAACTGGCCGATTACGCCGACGACCTGGCCGCCGTGCGGCTCGCCGCCTGGTTCCACGACGCGGTGTACCTCCCGGACCGGTCCACCAACGAGGAGCGCAGCGCACGGCTCGCCGAACGGGCGCTCCCCGAGCTGGACATCGACCCGTCGCGTACGGCGGAGGTCGCCCGGCTCGTGCGGCTCACCGTCAGCCACGACCCCGCGGCCGGCGACCGCAACGGCGAGGTGCTGTGCGACGCCGACCTGGCGATCCTGGCCGCCGAGCCGGAGGAGTACGAGGCGTACACCGCGGCCGTACGGGAGGAGTGCGGGTTCGTGCCCGACGACGCCTTCCGTGCCGGCCGGGCGGCCGTACTGCGCCAACTCCTCGGCCTGCCACGACTGTTCCGCACACCGTACGGCGCCGAGCGCTGGGAGGCGGCCGCCCGCCGCAATATGGCCGACGAGCTGGGCAGCCTGGGAGTGTAGGCGGCGCCGGCGGTGTTCACGCCTGTCATGCCGCCCGTCGACGAGCACGCCTCCGGCCCCGCTTCCGCTTCCGCTTCCGCTTCCGCTACCGTCGGCGTCGGCGTCGGCGTCGGCGTCGGGCTCAGGCGGACGGCGCCGGACGGCGTTTCGGGCGGCGCAGCCCGGCGGCCGTGAGGAGCCGTACGAGTTCCTTGGAGCCGATCTCGACCGCGCCGGCCGCCACGGCGTCCGCGTAGCGGTGGGACGGGATGTCGTAGTGGTCGCCGTCGAAGGCGTACGGCGGGGCGCCGATCTCGGCGGCGGCCGCGTGCAGTTCCTCGAACGACGTGTCGCTGATCATGTGCGACCACATACGGCCGTGGCCGGGCCAGTCGGGCGGGTCGATGTAGATCGTCACCGCAGGCCGCCCACCGGGGCGACCACCACACCCGCCCGCCCGCACACCCAGTGCGGATCCGCGCCCAGCTCCGGCTCGACCTCCAGGGCGTGCGGGTCGCCGGAGTCGCAGACCGGGCAGATCGGCCAGCGGCCGTACCGCTCCAGCAGCGCGTCCTGGACGTCCTGGGCGACCAGCCCGGCGATGTACGGGGCGCCGTCCGGCCACTGCGCGACCCACCAGCGGCGGTGCGTCACCGAGTCCTCCACCAGCGACACGACCTCGGCCTCGGCCACGTCGCGCGCGACGAGGTCGGCGAGGACCAGTGCGCGAGCGGCGTGCAGGGCCTGCTCCAGGGGGTCCGGCTTGTTCATGGAGCCCATTCTGACCCGCGGGGTTGACGGCCACCATCGCTGAAAATACGTTTCAGTCGTGACCGAGGACGTGAAGGAAACTTTCATCGGTGCGGCAGCCGCCGATTCGCGTACGGGTGGTGGTGGCGCAGCCCCCGACCCGCTCGCCGCGAAGGTGCGCACCCTGGCTCCGTCCATGACCCGCTCCATGCAGCGAGTCGCCGAGGCCGTCGCCACCGACCCGGCCGGGTGTGCGGCCCTCACGGTCACCGGACTGGCCGAGCTGACCGGCACCAGCGAGGCCACCGTCGTCCGCACCGCCCGCCTCCTCGGCTACCCCGGCTACCGCGACCTCCGCCTCGCCCTCGCCGGGCTCGCCGCCCGGCGCGGCTCCGGCGGGTCCCCGGCCGTCACGTCCGACATCGCGGTCGACGATCCGATCGAGGACGTCGTCGCGAAGCTTGCCCGCGACGAGCAGCAGACCCTCGCCGACACGGCCGCCGCCCTCGACACCGCCCAGCTCGGGGCCGCCGTCACGGCGCTCGCCGACGCCCGCCGCACGGACATCTACGGCGTCGGCGCCTCGGGCCTCGTGGCCCAGGACCTGGCCCAGAAGCTGCTGCGCATCGGCCTCGTCGCCCACGCCCACAACGACCCGCACCTGGCCGTCACCAACGCCGTGCAGCTCCGCCCCGGCGACGTGGCGATCGCCATCACCCATTCGGGTGCCACCGGGGACGTCATCGAGCCGCTGCGCGTCGCCTTCGAGCGCGGCGCGGCGACCGTCGCGATCACCGGCCGCCCGGACGGTCCGGTCACGCAGTACGCCGACCACGTCCTCACCACGTCCACCGCGCGCGAGACCGAGCTGCGCCCGGCCGCCATGTCGTCCCGTACAAGCCAACTCCTCGTCGTCGACTGCCTGTTCACCGGGGTCACGCAGCGTACGTACGCGACGGCCGCGCCCGCCCTGTCGGCGTCGTACGAGGCGCTGGCGCACCGCAGAGCGACGCCACGCCCGCGTACGACCGCCCGCTGAGCACGCACACCGCCCCCGTACGACGCCGAAAGAGCCCCGCACATGAACGACCCCGCGCCCCACCCCGCCCCGGACCCCGCCCCGGCCCCCGCCTCCCGGCCCGCCCCGGAGCCTGCCCCGGCCCCCGCCTCCCGGCCCGCCCCGGAGCCTGCCCCGGCCCCCGCCCCGGCCCCCGCCTCCCGGCCCGCCCCGGAGCCCGCCCCGGACCCGGCGTCGGACCCGGCGTCGGACCCGGCGTCGGACCCGGCGTCGGACCCGGCGTCGGACCAGTCGGGCGACACCGCCGCGCAGCTCCGCGCCCAGCTGGGGTCCCTCGCCACCGAGGGCTACAGCCCCGACCTGGCGGACATCGACACCCGGTCCACCCTCGACATCGCCCGCACCATGAACGCCGGCGACCAGGCCGTACCCGCCGCCGTCGCCACCCAGCTGCCCCGCATCGCCGCCGCGATCGACGCCATCGTGTCCCGCATGGCGCGCGGCGGGCGGCTCGTCTACGCGGGCGCGGGCACGGCGGGCCGGCTCGGAGTGCTGGACGCGAGCGAGTGCCCGCCCACCTTCAACGCGGACCCGTCGCAGGTGGTGGGCCTTGTCGCGGGCGGTCCCGAGGCGCTCGTGCGTTCCGTGGAGGGCGCGGAGGACTCGGCGTCGCTGGCCCACGACGACCTCAAGGCGCTCGACCTGACCCCGGACGACACGGTGGTGGCCGTCTCGGCGTCGGGCCGTACCCCGTACGCGGTCGGGGCGGTCACATACGCGCGCGAGACGGGCGCACTGACGGTCGGCGTGGCCTGCAACCCGGGCAGCGCGCTCGCGGCGGCCGCCGAACACGCCGTCGAGGTCGTCGTCGGGCCCGAGTTCATCACCGGCTCGACCCGCCTGAAATCGGGCACCGCCCAGAAGCTCGTCCTCAACATGATCTCGACGATCACGATGATCCGGCTCGGCAAGACCTACGGGAACCTGATGGTCGACGTACGCGCCACCAACGACAAGCTGCGTGCCCGCTCCCACCGCCTCGTCGCGCAGGCCACGGGCGCCCCCGACGAGGAGACCGCCGCGGCGCTGGAGGCGACTGGCGGCGAGGTGAAGCACGCGATCCTCGTCCTGCTGGGCGGAGTGGACGCCCCCACGGCCGCCCGCCTCCTGGAGGAGCACCACGGCCACCTGCGCGCCGCCCTGGCAGCGGCGGCCCCGGCGTCCCGTCGCCTGGCGGGACCGGACAGGTGAGTGAAGGCCGTCAGACTCCGACCGTGTACGTACGGCCCTCCCGCCCCCACTCCCCGTACCCAGGCTCCAGCCCCTCGTCCATCGCCCGCAGGCAGGGCCGCCCGATGTGCGCGTACACGAGCCGTCCGACCTTGTGGCGGGCAGCCTCTCGGCCGATCTCCTGTACGTGGGCGTGCCCGCCGACCCCGCCCCGGAACCGTATCCGCCGGTTCCAGCCCGACGCCTCCGCGAACATCAGGTCGGCGCCCGCCGCCCACACGGGGAACTCCCAGAACTCCGGCGCCCACACCACGGCCACACCCCCGGCCTCGATGCGGTACCCGCAGGTCGGATGCGAGGTGTGCGCGACGGGCAGGGCCCGGACGGACAGGCCCCCGAGAGCGAGGTCCCCCATACGGGCCACGAGGCCGCGTTCGGCGGCCATGGCCTTCAGAACCGACCGCAGCTCCGCGTGCTCATCGGTCACGAGCCAGGCATCCAGGCGGCGCGGCGGCTCGGCGCCGGGCCCGGCGTCGAACGCGACCCGGCGGTCACGCCACATGACCAGCAGCCCGGCCGGGGCGTACCGGGGCGAGTTCATCGCCCCGACCCCGAGAAGCCTGGCCCGCGCCAACGCCACCATCATCACCACCACGGCCCACGGCCCACGGCCCACCACCCCGCCCAGGCCCGGCCCAGCGTGTCCCCCCGCCCGGCACGGGTAGCCGTAAAGCCGGAGAACCATGCCCGGCGAGCAGTCCGCCGGGAGCCGTCCGTAAGGCCGGGAGCACACCATGAGGCTTCAGTTTCTGGAACCGCTCTACGAACAGCCCGGACCGGTCGCATCGGTGTACCTGGACACCTCCCGCGACATCGACGAGCCCGACCGGGCCATCGAGGTACGTCGCCGGAACCTCCGGTACAGCCTGCTCGCCCATGACGCCGATCTCGACACCGTCCTCGCCGTCGAGGCCGAGGCCGGTACGGACCGGGAGATCGCCGGTCCGCACGGGCAGGCGATCTTCGCAGCCGCCGGCCAGGTCCTCCTCTCCGAGTGCCTGCCCCGGCCACCGGCCCACGACTCCGCCCGGTACGGGCTGATCCCCGACACCGCGCCGCTCTGCCTCCAGCACGCCCCGGACATCCCGTACGCGGCCGTCGCGACACACCGTCTGCACCCCTCCGACCACCAGGACGGCGGCGACGAGATCGAGGTCGACGTCAGCATCGGCAGCTGGCCGATGAGCCGGGTGGCCCCGCCCCGCCAGATCCACCAGCAAATGCGGATCGACGACTGGCCGGAGGAAGCGGAGGTACTCGTCAGCGAACTGTCCGACGACATGGAGGCGATCGTGCTCTCCGGAGACCCCTGGGCCGCCAACACGATCACCCGGCTCGCTCCGAAACGCCTCCAGCCGCGCTTCACGAGGCGCAAGAACGGCGCCCCGCACCACCCGGAGCCCGGCCGCACCGTCCTCGAGGACGACCTGGCCGATGTGTTCGCCGGCCGGCTGCGCGACCGCGACCAGCAGCAGCTCGACGCGTTCCAGTCGCAGCGCGCCCGCCACCCCGACGAGTCCGAAGGCATGGCCGCCACCGTCACCGCCCTCCAGCGCGGCCAGGCCCGGGCGGTCGTCCTCACCACGCCGCAGCCGACCGGCCGCCACCTGTGGGTCGGCGCCGAACCGACCCAACTGGCGACCTCCGGCCACGACCTGAGGTCCTTCGGCGTCGACTACTTCTGGGAGGAGCAGGCCGAGGCGGCCCTGATCCGCGCGGCGGCGGCCACCGGGTCCGAACTGATCGTCACGCCGCAGGAGCAACTGCCCCTGAAGGACGGGATCGGCGTCCTGCTCCGCTACACCGCCCGGTAGGTGTCCCGGTGAATTCCGGTGTGCCCCCGGTAGGCATCCACAGGTGGTCACGGACGAGCACGCATCCTCTCCAGGAACTCCTCGCTGTTCCACTGGTCGGCCTTCGCGAGCGACTTGCGCATCGGCACGTTGAGGCCGGTGCTGATGGCAGCGCCCCATCGCAGTCACGCGTCTCCGGCCCTCCGCCGCCGCCCCAGAGAGCCGGCTCCCGCACCTCCGGGTCCGACGGGGGTACAGCCCCTTGATCCGCCCATGGGTCAGGAGCCCGTGACGAGCGCGGCCCGCCGCTGTCCGCGTACCGTGCGTGGGGAGGTTCGCTGTTCGTCCCCTGGAGGTCCCCAGTGCCAGAGCTGTCTCGCCGTACGGTCCTACGCGCCGTCGGTGCCGGAACCGGTGCTGTGGCCATGGGCGGAACCCAACTGTGGAGTGCCGCGACGGCGACGGCGTCGCGTACCGGCGACAACCCCATCGTGCTGGAGAACCAGGCAGTCGGGTCCGACGGCTGGGCCGTGGGTCACGGCGGCACCATGGGCGTGGACGAGAAGCGCCCGCAGCTCCAGGGTTACGCGTCCAGCACGTCGGTGAGCGGCGGCGAGTCCCTCGACTTCCACATCGCCTCGCACGTCCCGCAGTCCTGCACGGTGGCGATCTACCGCGTAGGCCACTACGGCAGCGCCAGAGCCCGGCACCTGCTCACCGGCGACGATGTGCGAGTCACCCCGCGCAAGTCCGCCCGCGCACAGCACGGTTCGCGCGCGGCGGCCTGCGACTGGCCGGTGTCCTGGACACTGGACGTGCCCGACGCGTGGGTATCGGGCATCCACCTGGCGGTCTTCACGTCCGAGGACGGCCACCGCGCGTACACGCCCTTCGTGGTACGGGACACAGCCCGCCCCTCCGACATCCTGATCGTCCTGCCCTTCGCCACCTACCAGGCCGACAACGCCGAAGACCGGCGCGGCCCGGGCATGTTCAAGGTGTCCTTCGACCAGCCCTACGCCGGTCTCGGTCTGCCGCGAGGGTTCGGGCGGGACACCAGTACGGCACGGTGGGCGGAGGAAGCCTGCTACGACGTGACGTACGCGACCGACCTCGACCTGCACGAGGGCCGGATCGCCCCCTCCCGCCACACCGCGATTGTCTTCTCCGGGCGGCACGCCCACTGGTCCGAGCAGATGCGCGACGTCGCCGGGCGCGCGGTCGGCGCTGGCACCCATCTCGCCTTCCTCGGCCCGGACGTCGCCGACCTCCGCACCCGCGTCGAGCCCGCGCCCAACGGTCGCCCCGGTCACGTGCTGACCTGTTACCGGGACGCGCGGGACCCCGTGGCGGGGTCGGGGGAGCAGCCCGAGCCCCTCGTCGTACGGGACAGCGCCCACTGGCTCTGGTCCGGCTCCGAGCTGCGGGACGGCGAGCCGGTCCCGGGCCTGACCGCGGCCGCGGCGGACGGCGACACCCGCATCGCCCCGCCCGGGACAAGGGGTGCCGGGCAGACGCTGCTCGCGGAGCCTCGTACGGACGGCAGGGGTCAGAGCCGTCTCACCGGGGCCGGGCACACCCGCGTGTACGAGAACGGCCGGAAGACCCTCGTCTTCGTCGCCGGGACCGCGCACTGGCCGCTCGCCCTCCACGAACCCGAGCACGTCAGCGCCCACGTCCAGCGCGCCACGGCCGCACTCCTCACGCGCATGCTGGAGCCCCGTTGGTCCCGTGGGCCTCAGCAGCGCCAGAAGCTGTGATCGCCGCCGATCCAGCCGGTCAGGGCGCGTTCGTCGTAGACGACGACGTTGCCGTTGGAGCTCACCTCGAAGCGGACGGCCATGGTGTCGCCCGAGACGGCGGCGCCGGTCACGACCCCGACGAGCCGCTGCGTACGGTTGGGCCGGGCCCGCTCCGGCAGCTGGAACAGCACCTCCCCCGTGTTCCAGGGCTTGCCGTCGACCTTCGACATCGAGAAGTGCAGGTGCACCTGGTCGCCGGCCACCCGGAACTGCGGGGTGTAGTTGGAGCTGTTGGGCTCGTACAAGGCGGAGTCGTACGGGATCGGGACCCATGGGTGCGTACCCGGGTGGGGGAAGCGCGCGATGTTGTAGTTCCGCGCCCCTGAGACACCGTCGGCGACGCCGAAGGCCAGCGTGGCGGAGGCGTCGCCCGGACCGTCCTGGTGGACGCAGACGCCTTCGGGCTCCCGGTGGGACAGCGAACCGAAGGTGGTGATGTGCTGCGACTGGACGACCTTCCCGCTCGACCATTCGGCGCAGGTCACAGTCATGTTGTCGGTGCCGGGGTTGCCGTAGAGCGTGTACAGGTGGTCGCCGAGGCTCGCGTACCCCTGGAGCGTCCGGTCCGAGACGTGCGGTATCGAGGCGAGCCGCGTGAAGGTGCCGCGGGCCGCCGCGTCGAGGTCGTACCGGTCGACGAAGCCGGTGGCCAGATGCGACGCCACGTTGTCGATCTGGCCGCGGTAGATCAGTTGTCGCGTGGTCGGGTCGATGGTCGCCGAGACCCGGTACACCCCGGTGCGCGGGGTGTTAATGGCGGTGGCCTCAGGGTCGGACGCGTCGGCGGTGCCGCCGGGGACGTACGGGATACGGGCGATGGCCGTGGCCCAGCCTCCGTTGGGCATCGCGTCCGTCCACAGCCAGGTCTTCCCGCCCGTACGCTCGACGCCGATGTTCGCACCGTGCCCGGCACGGAGGACCAGCATGGTGTCCAGGACGGTCCCGTCGGCGTCGAGCCGGGAGACGAGGAGCCGGTTCTGGTCGCTGTCGGTGACGTTCCGCTGGCACACGTACCAGTGCTGATCCACCGCGTCCCAGAACAGCGACTGCGCGACGCTACCGGCGTAGCCGAGGGCGGCGCCGGATATCAGAACGGGGTTGACGGACGAGGCGAGCTGGATCAAGTGGTGGCTCCTCATGGCTGGGGCGGGGCTTATGAACAGGCCGGACCCCCACCTCCGGTGACCGAGGCGGCGGATGGGGCGGTCCGGTCGGCGGCTACTGGCCGAGGTCCTCCAGGAACGCCGACCAGGCGGTGGGGGTGACGGCGAGGCCGGGCCGGGTGGTGTCCTTGGAGTCCCGGACGTGCACGGTGTGCGGACAGACGGCGACCTCGACGCAGTCGCCGCCCTGGTCGCCGCTGTAGCTGCTCTTGAACCAGTTGAGGTCGGTGCTCATAGCTCTCGCGCCACCTGTTCGATAAGTCGTACGGAGTCTTCCGGTGTCAGGGCCTGTGCCCGCAGGGTGCCATAGCGTGCGAACACCTCTCCAACGTCCGGCTGTTCGCTGAGAAAGTAGCGGCCGCCCTGCCCCTCGACGTAGACGAGTTGACTCTGCCGCTTGGCTGTCTCCAACAGAGTGAAGGGCCCGTTGACCCCGGCGTGGGTCTCGCGGTGCTGGGGCATCACCTGGATCTCGACATTGGGCAGCCGCGCGACGTCCAGGATGTGCAGAACGTTCTCCTTGAGGACTCCCCGACCACCGATCGGCCTGGTGAGCGTGACGTTCTCCAGCACGAAGGTCACGTGTGGCCTCGGCTTGCGGTGGTAGACCGCTTGGCGCGCGAGCCGGGCCGTAACCTGCGCCTCGATCTCCTGCTCGTCCAGCGACGGAACGGCGCATGCGAAGACCGCCCGCATGTACGCCTCTGTCTGGAGCAGCCCGGGAATCAGGTGGTTCTCGTACTTGTGGATCCCCGCAGCCTTCTTCTCCTCCTCCAAGTAGTCCTCGAACCACGCGGCGACTCCGCTCAGTTTGAGTTCCTCCGCGACCTCCAGCAGTGCACCTTGTGCACACAGCACGCCGTCCGCGATCTCCACGAACTTGTCCTTCGGCTTCCGCTCGCCGCGCTCGATCATGGCCACTTGGGACTTGGAGTACATGGTGTGATCGCCCAGCGCCTCCTGCGACATGTTGGCGCGCTCGCGATGAAACTTCAGGAGCCTGCCGAACGCCTTCGCAGCTCCGGGCCCGGCACCGTTTCCGCCGTTCACTTCCGTCCTCCCCGATCGCACAGTCCGCCACAACAACACTGTGGCGCTGGTCACAGTAGAGCCGTGCCTGCAGGCTGGTCGCATGAGTCTCCCCAAGCCACTTGACGGGTCACCCCCTTGGGTACCGGCCTCCGGCCATGCCCTCCGGCACGCCGGCGTTCACTTCGACGCCGTACGGATCGCGGGCGTGCTCGCGGAGGATGTCGCGTACCGGCTGATGACCTTCACGGACTTCCAGGCCGGGCCCATCGTCCGGGAGTCGACCGGGCACCGGAACATGTACTTCCTGCTGCCGCCGCACACGGCGTCCGCATACACCTGGCCGCCGGCCGTACGGGCCCTCACCCGCGGCGCGGGCTGTGATGCGTACGTCGGGGTACCCGCCTTCGACGGGTTGACGTGGCCGTTGGACTGGCGGTCACGCCCGACGCCTGAAATGCCGTACGTGGAGCCGGACCTACTCCATCTCCTCGTCACCGAGGCGGTCTGAACCGCATACGGAGTTATCGGGTGGTACGCCTGCCCCGACGGCACCGAGGATCGGGAGCATGGGAACGATGGACGACAAGGGAACCGCGCGAGCCTTCCTCACCACCGAGCGCATGCTGCTCCGCCCCCTCACCGCCGCCGACGAGGACCGTCTCGTCGAGCTCGACGGCGACCCCGAGGTGATGCGGTACCTCGACGGAGGCCGGCCGACGCCGCGCGAGACCGTCCGGCGCGAGCACCTGCCCCGGCTGACGCGGCACTACCCGGGTATCGGGACGTACGGCTACTGGGCCGCCGAGGAAGCGGACACCGGCGCGTTCCTCGGGTGGTTCGAGTTCCGGCCGCTCCGCGACGACAGCGCGGCGGTGGTCGAGCTCGGATACCGGCTGCGCAGGGTCGCGTGGGGGCGCGGGTACGCCACCGAGGGCGCCCGCGCCCTGCTCCGGAAGGGCTTCACCGAGCTGGGTGTCGAGCGCGTGACCGCCAACACCATGACGGTCAACAGCGGCTCGCGGCGCGTGATGGAGAAGGCCGGGCTGATGTACGTACGCACCTACTTCGGCGACTGGCCGGACGCCATCGAGGGGTCGGAGCACGGGGAGGTCGAGTACGAGATCACCAGGGAGGGGTGGGAGCGGCACGAGCGGCGGGATCGGCGGGATCGGACGGGGCAGCGGGAGCGGACGGAGTCGCGCTCTTCGCGGCCCGCGTCAGCCGGCGGCGACGTACCGGCCGAGTTCCTCGGCGACGGCGTGCACGGCGTGGACGGCGGGTGACGGCGAGCGTCTGCGGAGCCGTAGCAGCGCGGTACCGGGACCGCCCCCGCTCGTGGCAGCGGCGGCGGACCGCGGCCGTGCCCGCGTCCAGGACGGCCTCGGCGTCCGGGAGCAGGCACCGGCCGGTGTCGGTGGGCACCGCACCGCGCGGCAGCCGGTCGAAGTGCCGTGTCCCCAGCTCCTCGGCACCCGGAACTCTTGTCGTTCCTGCGGCGGGAACCACCCGCCGGACGGCGGGGCGTTGACCGCCGACTGGGGGCGGCCGCCGGGCTCAGGCGGCCGGGACGTACGGCCCGCCCCAGTCCCACGCCTGGTGAAGGGCCGTCGCGAAGGCCGCCGCCAGCTTGTGCTCGCCGGACGGGGCCGGGTGGGTGCCGTCGTACGTGTCCGTGCCGAGGTCGTAGCCCACCGGGGGCGACGCCAGGAGCAGGGGCGAGGCGGGGGAGTCGAGGTCGGCGACCGCCTTCGCCAGCAGCTCGTTGAAACGGGCGCACTCCGCCGCGAACAGCGGCTCCTCCTCGGCCCGTACGTTCGGGACGACCGGCATCAGGACCGCCCGGACGTGCGGGTTCGCGGCGCGCGCGGCGGCGATGAAGGCGCGGACGTTCTCGGCGGTCTGGTCGCTGTTCGTGTAGAAGCCGAGGTCGATCAGGCCCAGTGAGACGAGGAGTACGTTCGCCTTGGTCCGGGTGACCGTCTCGCCGATCAGCGGCGCCATGTGCAGCCAGCCCTCGCCCCAGCCCGCCAGGTGCGCGCGGGCCCGAGCCGGGAAGTCCGGGTCGGCGTACGCCTGGGAGACCGGCTCGCCGGTGCTCTTGTCGTACAGCTCCGTGCGCGGGCCGACGATGGCGTACGGGCCGCCGAAGGTGGCGTTCAGGTGCTGCCACATCCGGTACCGCCAGGTGTACTCGCCCGCGCAGCCGATGGTCATGGAGTCGCCGACGAACATGAACCTGGGACGCATGGGCGCCATCATCGCCGGTCGGGGCCTCGGAACGCCACGTGACCATGGACACTGGGGGGCATGGTCTCCCTTCGTACGGTCTCCACGGCCCTGGGCGGTGGCGTCCTCGTCGCCGCGTTGCTCCTCGCCCCCGCCGGACCCGCCGCGTCGGACGACCACGACGGCGACGGCTTCACCATCGAGGACCCGCGCATCACCGAGTCCAGCGGCCTCGCCGCCAGCCGCGCCCACCCGGGCGTCTACTGGACGCACAACGACCAGGACGAGCCACGCGTCTTCGCGGTCGACGGGCGCACCGGGGAGACCGTCGCCACCGTCACCCTGCGCGGCGTCGGCAAGCCCCGCGATATGGAGGCCGTCTCCGTCGGCAGCGACGGGAACGTGTATGTCGGCGATATCGGCGACAACCTCGACGGGTCGTGGAGCCATGTGTGGATCTACCGCTTCCCCGAGCCGAAGCGACTGGGCGACCAGACCGTCGACGCCACGCAGTACACCGTGAAGTACGAGGACGGGGCCCGGGACGCCGAGGCGCTGATGGTGCACCCCAAGACCGGGCGCGTGTACATCGCCTCCAAGAACGAGGACGGCGGCGGGCTGTACGAGGGGCCCGAGAAGCTGTCCGCGAAGGGCACCAACGTCTTCCGGCGGATCGGCGAGGTGCCCTGGGTGACGGACGGGGCCTTCTCGCCGGACGGAACACGGCTGGTGCTGCGCAGCTACTTCAGCGCCCGCGGATACGAGTGGAAGAACGGCCGCCTCGGCGCCGACGACCGCGTACGGGCGCCCATCCTGGGTCAGTCGGAGTCGGTGACGTACACGGCGGACGGGTCGGCGCTGCTTTTCGGCACGGAGGGCGAGTCGAGCCGGGTCGTGCGCGTGCCGGTGGAGGGGACGGGCGCGGAGCCCGCCGGGACGGGCGGGCCGTCGCCGCGCCCGTCCGGCTCGTCGGGTGCGGCGGCCTCGCCCGGGGACGGGGGCGGTGGCGACGGTGGAGACGGCGAGGGCGCCGGGTCCGGGCTCGCCGTGGGGCTCGTGGCGCTGGGCGCCGCGCTGCTGCTGGGGTTCAGGCGACTGCGCGGCGGCCGTGGCGGCGCTGGTACGGGTGGTGGCGGCCGGTCGAGCTAGTGCTGTGACCGCATGGGTTCGCCGGGTTGCGTTCAGGCCGCGGTGGGAAGGGGCCGTCCGCCCCAGCGGTGGCCGAGGAGTGCCTGCGCGACCGCGAGGCGGACGAGTCCTGCATGCGGCGCCACCGGTTCGCTCAGACTTCTCCCCCGCCGGTGCTCGCGCTTCCACCCTCGATCGCCACCGCCTGCCCGCTCACCCGCACACGCGGGTCCGTGGTGGATGCCTCGACCCGGAGCAGGCTGGGACGGCCGAGATCCTCCCCCTGGCGGATGGTGAAGGCACCGGAGGGCGGGAGGGCGCCGAGGGCGCGCAGGTAGCCGCCGAAGGCGGCGGCCGCGGCGCCGGTGGCCGGATCCTCGACGACACCGCCGATCGGGAAGGGGTCGCGGGCGTGGAAGAGCTCCTGGGTCTCACGCCAGACCAACTGAAGCGTGGTCCAGCCGTGACGGTGCATCACCTCGGCCAGAGCGTCGAAGTCGTAGTCGAGGGCCGCGAGACGCTCGCGGGTGGCCACGGCCAGGACCAAGTGCTCGTTTCCGCCGAAGGCGACGTGCGGTGGGAGTGCCGGGTCAAGGTCCTCCACAGACCAGTGCAGGGCGGCGAGGGAGGTGTGCACCTCCGCATCGCTCGCGGGTCGGGAACGGGTGGGGACGCTGGTGAGCGTCGCCGTCACGGAACCTTGGGACGTTGCCGAGGTGTCCAGGGCGATCTCACCCACCTGCGTGTCGAAAACGAGCGGGCCGGGGCCGATCCGCTCGGCCAGGGCCACCGCGGTGGCGACGGTTGCGTGGCCGCAGAAGGCGACCTCCGCAAGCGGGCTGAAATAGCGCAGTCGGAACCGGCGCGCCGTCTGGTCCGCGGCGGTGACGAACGCGGTCTCCGAGTAGCCGACTTCGGCGGCGGTCGCGAGCATGGCGGC
The DNA here is from genome assembly GCF_008271805.1 of Streptomyces sp. TRM49041. Lineage (GTDB taxonomy): Bacteria > Actinomycetota > Actinomycetes > Streptomycetales > Streptomycetaceae > Streptomyces. Next base: position 44,523 of record NZ_VSRY01000156.1, on the reverse strand, counting down.
ATCGTCCAGTGCGGCCGCGTCGAGCACGACGCCGGCCGGGTTGCCGCCGGCGGGGTCGGTGGTGAAGGCCGTGTAGCGCAGGGTTTCGGGGTGTGTCTTCAGGCTCATGTCCCTACCGTGTCACCGCACAGGCATCCGCACAAACGATGGATCTCAATCATTACCATCGCTTTTCACGATGGCTGGGCGCTATCGTCGACGGCATGGACATCCGACTGCTGCGCACCTTCGCCACCGTCGCCCAGACCGAGAACCTCACCGCGGCCGCGGAACGCCTGCACCTTGTCCAGTCCACCGTGACCGCCCATGTGCAGGCACTGGAGAAGGAGCTTGACCTGCGCCTGTTCGACCGGCTGCCACGGGGGGTGGTGCTCACCGGCGCCGGACGCGTGGTGCTCGCGCAGGCCGAGGCGGTGCTGGAGGCCGAATCCCGGCTGCGAGCGGTCGCCGCCTCGGCCGGTGGCACGGGCGGTCCGGTGACCGGACGCGTGGTGCTCGCGGCCGGCGAGACGCTGGTGTCGGCGCGGCTGCCGGGAGTCATCGCCGCGCTGCGGCGCAGCCATCCCGGGATCGAGGTGGACCTGCGCACGATGGGGACCGCGACCGCCGTCGCCGCGCTCCGCACCGGCGAGCTGGACCTGGCCCTGCTGCTGGAGGACGAGGTGGCTTTCCGCGACATCGAGTGCACCCCGCTGGCCCACGAGCCGCTGGTACTCGTCTGCTCTCCCGAACACCCCGTCGCCCGCAGGGCCACCGACTCGCCCACCGAATGGGCGGAGCTGGCCCGGGAGGACTACTTCCTGCACGAGCAGGGCTGCTCGTACAGCGACCACTTCATCGAGCGGCTGCTCGCCGCCGCCGAGGGCGAACCGCCCCGGATCACGCGCTTCGGCAGTCTGGAGGCCGCCAGGTCCTGCGTGGCCGCGGGCCTCGGCCTCAGCCTGCTGGCCCGCGCCAATGTTGCGGACGCGCTCGCTGCGGGCCGCCTGGCGCAGGTGGCCGGCCCGCAGCTCACCGATGTCACCGTCCAACTGGCCCGGCACCGCCGGCGCTGGCTCTCCCCCGCAGTGGCCGCGCTCACCACCGAGCTTCCGCACCACTTCCCGCACTGAGCGCAGTCGCGCAGACGGACAGCGGGCCCGGCCGCGAACCCGGTCGGCCGGTCACTCCCCTCGCGTTCCACCGCTGATCACTTCGGATCTGCTCGCCCTAGTCCAACGTCTAGTCCAGCTCGTAGTCGAACCGGATCCGGTGTGTGCCGTCCGGGTCGATGGCCATGCCGCCCCCGCCGGTGATCCCGGCGAGGTCGCCGGTGCCGCTGCCGGGGACGACGGTGAAGTACTCGCCGGGGTTCCCCGAGCCGGCCGTCGTGGAGGCGGCGTGCACGAAGTTGAAGGTGCCGGACCGGCCGCCGAGCGTGCCCTCGAAGGACTCCATGGCGACGTATGTGCCGGTGTCGGTGCCCATGTCGTAGGCGGAGGTGAAGAGGGTGGCGGAGCGGCCGGTGAGCTCGCCCTCGTAGCGCTTCTCCATCGTGGCGACGGTGACCGGGACGGCGGTCTCGACCGGCGGGTCCGGTTCGAGGGACGTGGGATCGAAGGTGACGACCTTGAACGTTCCTGAGGCTCTCATCGCGCCAGCGTACGTGTGAGGGTCGCCGGAGGGGGTGGGTCCGCGAAGGGGGCGCGGACCCACCCGGTCCTACCGCTTGTCCCTCCTACTGCTTGCATTCCTTCCAGGCCAGCCGGTAGATGGTCTTGATGTCGCCGTCCGTGGAGTCCATGGCGATGAAGCTGTTCGTCTTGGTCGGGTCGGAGGTACCCGCGCTGACCCGCAGCTCGGTGTTGATGTTGAAGTTGCGCTTCACACCGCAGGGCGCCCAGACCAGCTGTCCCCAGTCGGTCCGGTCGGTGGCCTGCCAGTTGTTGTCGTACGGCCCGTTGAAGGGGTGCTGGCGGGCGGCCGTGTCGGGGGAGCCCTGGAAGTAGTACGACGCCTTCTGGACGGCGCGGGCCCCGGGCTCCAGGTGTGCGTAGCCGCGGTAGTCGGCGCTGGCGACGGCGTACGTGAAGCCGTGCGGGACGTGCACGATCAGGTTGAGCTGGCAGTTCTTGCGGAAGTCGGTCGGCTTGGCGCCGAGACCCACCTGCGCGAGGTATTCGCTGTACGTGATGGTGAACGCCGTGTTGTCGGGGGAGACGGCGACGGCGGCCGTCCCCGCGGGGCAACCCGAGCCGTTGACCGTGGCGATCTCGATGACGATCTTGTCGGGCGGTGCCACGATGCCGGTGCCGGCGGCCGTGGACGCGCTGGGCGCGAGGAGCGTGGACCCTACGAGCGCGGCGGTGGCACCGCCGGTCAGCAGGCATCTGGACAGTCTTCTGGACGGCTTCACGGACATGGAACTCCGTTCGGTTGTCGGTCGAAGTGGGGGGTCCAACCGAGGGCATGGGCATGTCAAATATTCAAACGGTTGGGGCCGCTTTCACCCGCTCCGTCCGAACGCTACGGATGGTAGAGACCAGGGAGGGTGGTGGAAAGGGCGGTTATCGGCCGCGCTACGGCGAGGGGCCCGGCCGCGTCGAAACGCGACCGGGCCCCTCGTGGTCCGCTTGCTACAGCTTCTCGATCACGTAGTCGACGCAGGCCGTCAGCGCCTCGACGTCGGCCGGGTCGACGGCCGGGAACATCGCGACGCGCAGCTGGTTGCGGCCCAGCTTGCGGTACGGCTCGGTGTCGACGATGCCGTTGGCGCGCAGGGCCTTGGCGACGGCGGCGGCGTCGATCTCGTCCGAGAAGTCGATCGTGCCGATCACCTGCGAGCGCTTGGCCGGGTCGGTGACGAACGGCGTCGCGTACTTGGACTCCTCGGCCCAGCCGTACAGCGTGCGCGAGGAGGTGGCGGTGCGGCGCACGGCCCAGTCCAGGCCGCCCTGGCCGTTGATCCACTTCAGCTGCTCGTTGAGCAGGAAGAGGGTGGCGAGGGCCGGGGTGTTGTACGTCTGGTTCTTCAGCGAGTTGTCGATCGCGGTCGGCAGCGAGAAGAACTCGGGGACGTGACGGCCGGAGGCGTGCACGGCGCGGGCGCGCTCCAGGGCGGCCGGCGAGAACACGCCGATCCAGAGGCCGCCGTCCGCGGCGAAGGACTTCTGCGGCGCGAAGTAGTACACGTCGGTCTCGGTGATGTCGACCGGCAGGCCGCCCGCGCCGGAGGTGGCGTCGACCAGGACCAGCGCGCCCTCGTCGGCGCCTTCGACGCGCTTGATGGGCGCGGCGACACCGGTGGAGGTCTCGTTGTGCGTGAAGGCGTACACGTCGACGCCCGCCTCGGCCTGCGGCTCCGGGTGTGTACCGGGCTCCGAGGAGATGACGCTCGGCTCGGCCAGCCAGGGGGCGAGCTTGGCGGCCTTCGCGAACTTGGAGGAGAACTCGCCGAACGACAGGTGCTGCGACTTCGACTCGATCAGGCCGTGGGTCGCGATGTCCCAGAAGGCGGTGGAGCCGCCGTTGCCCAGGATCACCTCGTATCCCTCGGGGAGCGAGAACAGGTCGCGTACGCCCGCGCGGACCTCACCGACCAGGTTCTTGACCGGGGCCTGGCGGTGCGAGGTACCGAGGAGGGACGTGCCGGTGGCGGCCAGGGCGTCCAGCGCCTCCGTACGCACCTTGGAGGGGCCCGCGCCGAAACGGCCGTCGGCGGGCTTGATGTCAGCGGGAATCCGGATCTCAGCCACGTGGCGGAGCCTAGTCGCTCATGCCGTCGCCCGAGGGCCGTGTCCGTCCGGTGAGACGTCGAAATGAGACAGCCGCCCCGCTTGGCCGACCCGCCGCGGGGAGCGTGCCGCGCGGTATGCGCGGAGGTGCGGGCAGGGGTGCTGGACGGCTGGGCCGGGGCGGCCAGTGCTCAGGGGCGAGGCTCAGGGAGTGAGGTCGATGACGCGCACACCCTTCCACCGGTCGGGTTCGGTGGTGGCGACGAACGCCCCGCTGGGCCGGTCCGGGGTCGGCTGGGCCGCGTGGTGCGCGTGCGCGCCCGCCCAGGTGTCGTGCTGGGCGACGGCGAGGGCGGCGGGTAGATCGAGGCTCATCAGGACGACGCCCGGCAGCGACGCGATGTGCTCCGCTGTGCCGGGGCGCGTGCGGTCCGCCTCGACCAGGGCGCAGGTGGGCCCGTACACGAACCAGTCGGGATCGGTGTGCGCATGGTGGATCAGGACGGACGCCTTGAAGTTGCCCCGGCCGGCCGCCACCATCGCGGTGTCGTCGAGGATGACGTGCACGGTGTCGTTCAACGGATGACCGCCTCGGCCATCTGCCGCTTGAGTTCGGCGACGGTGCGCGCCTTCTCCTCTTCGGTCGGGTCGTATCCGCTCCACTCGTGCAGGATGCGGCGGGCTTCCTCCGCCTGTGCGGCGCGCTCCTCGGGAGTGAGCAGAGTGTCGGCGAGCCGCGAGAGATATGCGCGCAGGGAGAGCCCCTCGGCGGCTGCTACGGCCGCGAGGCGGTCGCGGGCCGCGGCCGGGATGCGGATGTTGGCGTCTGCCATCGGGTCGTCCCTTCCCACGTGTCTGGGTACGTACCCGTACCCAACGGTGGCGGTCATCAGGCTACTCCTTCTTATCGTGGACAGGGTCGCCGACGATTCTGGTACGGAGAGCGCTGATCCGGTCCCGTATCTTGGGCGAGCAGCCCGAATGGATGAATATGCCCAATGAATACGCCTGACAGGAAGTCGTGGGGGACCCCTGTGAACGACGCCCGCGCCGCGGACGCCTCGGCGGTCGCCCTGCCCGAGGCGGCCGCCGCCCACCCGCGGGGTGTGACGCGCCGTGGTCCGGCCTCCGCCGGGCCGGTGGCGCTGGTGGTGGCCGGGGCGCTGTCGGTGCAGTTCGGGGCGGCGGTGGCGGTGCTGCTGATCCCGCGCGCGGGTGCGCTCGGCGTGGTCACCCTCCGCCTTGCCCTGGCGGCCGTGGTACTCCTGCTGGTCTGCCGCCCGAGGCTGCGTGGCTACGGCAGGTCCGACTGGGGCACGGTCGTCGCCTTCGGCACCGCGATGGCGGCCATGAACATCTGCATCTACCAGGCCATCGACCGCATCCCGCTGGGCGCGGCCGTGACCCTGGAGGTGCTGGGCCCCCTGGTCCTCTCGGTGGTGGCCTCCCGCCGCCTGGTGAGCCTGGTGTGGGCGGGCCTGGCCCTGGGCGGCGTCGTCCTGCTGAGCGGCGGCGGTTTCGACCGCCTGGACCCGGTCGGCGCGGGCTTCGCGCTCGCGGCGGGCGCGATGTGGGCGGCGTACATCGTCTTCAGCGCCCGCACGGGACGCCGCTTCCCGCAGGCGGACGGCCTCGCCCTGGCCATGGCGTTCGGCGCCGTGGTGAGTCTTCCCCTGGGCATAGTCGAGGCGGGCGCGAAACTGACCGTCCCGTCGACCCTGGCCCTGGGCCTGGCCGTGGCCCTTCTCTCCTCCGTCCTCCCGTACACCCTGGAACTCATCGCCCTGCGCCGCCTCCCGGCCCCCACCTTCGCGGTCCTGATGAGCCTGGAACCGGCCATCGCCGCCCTGGCCGGCTTCCTGGTCCTCCACCAGGCCCTCTCCGTGACGGACGCGCTCGCCATCGCCCTGGTCATCGGCGCCAGCATGGGCGCGGTCCGGTCCCAGGCGGCCCGCGCCGCGTCGCGCGCACCCTCCGACTAGGACCTGGCCGGTCTCGATCATGTGCGGAGCCGGAGGACGGCCGGACGCACAAAATAAGCAAGCGTGCTTGATTGTTTCCTTGGGCGATGCCATGCTCCCGGGGCACACCGCCGTGCCCCGGAGGGAGCGCCCCGTGTCCGACCCCGTGTCCGACCCCGTGTCCGACCGCGCCGCCGACCGCGCCGACCCCGCCGTACTCGCCGTCCTCGACGATCTGCGGGACGAGAGCGACGAGCTCGACCGGCTCGTCGCCGGGCTGAGCCCCGGGCAGTGGGCCGTGCCCACGCCCGCGCCCCGCTGGACCGTCGCCCACCAGGTCGCGCATCTGGCGTGGACCGACGAGGTCGCGGTGCTCGCCGCCACCGACCCGGACGCCTTCGCCGCGCATGTGGCCGAGGCGGTCGCCTCACCCGGTACGTTCGTCGACGAGGGGGCCGAGGCGGGGGCCGCCGGGCCGCCGGGGGTGCTGCTCGCACGGTGGCGGGGCGGGCGGGAGCGGCTCCAAGGGGTGCTGCGCGGCGCGCCGCCCGGGAGCCGTCTCCCCTGGTACGGGCCACCCATGAGCGTCGCTTCCATGGCGACCGCCCGGCTCATGGAGACCTGGGCGCACGGGCAGGACATCGCCGACGCGCTCGGTGTCGTACGCGCGCCCACCGCCCGGCTGCGTCACGTCGCCCGCATCGGTGTCCGCGCCCGCGACTACGCCTATGTCGTGCGGGGCAGCCGGCCGCCCTCCGTGCCCTTCCGCGTCGAGCTCGTCGCGCCCGACGGCACCACCCCCTGGGTCTACGGGCCGGAGGACGCCCCCGAGCGCGTCACCGGGCCCGCCCTCGACTTCTGCCTCCTCGTCACCCGGCGCGCCCACCGCGCCGACCTCGCCCTCCACGCCACCGGCCCGGACGCCGACCGGTGGCTCGACATCGCCCAGGCCTTCGCCGGGCCGCCGGGGACCGGGCGCCTGCCCAAGGGGGCCACGTCCAAGGGGGCCACGTCCAAGGGGGCCACGTCCAAGGGGGCCGTGCCCAATGGGGCCGTGCCCAATGGGGCCGTGCCCAAAGGGGCAGTGCCCAAGGAGGGCGCATGACCGGCGACGTTCTCCGTGTCGGCAACGCCTCCGGGTTCTACGGCGACCGCTTCGACGCCGTACGCGAGATGCTCACCGGCGGCGAACTCGATGTCCTCACCGGGGACTACCTCGCCGAGCTCACTCTCCTCATCCTCGGCCGCCGGCGCCTCGAAGACCCCTCCCTCGGATACGCCCACACCTTCCTCCGGCAGATGGAGGAGGGCCTCGGCCTCGCCCACGAACGCGGTGTCCGCATCGTCACCAACGCCGGCGGCCTCAATCCCGCCGCCCTCGCCGACGCCCTCCGCGGCCTCGCCGGCCGGCTCGGTGTCCCCGTTCGCGTCGCCCACGTCGAGGGCGACCGGACAGCCCTGCCTCCCGGCGCCCTCACCTGCAACGCCTACCTCGGCGGCGCCGGTATCGCCGCCTGCCTCGACGCGGGCGCCGATGTCGTCGTCACCGGGCGGGTCACCGACGCGGCGCTGGTCAGCGGCCCGGCCGCCGCCCACTTCGGCTGGGCCCCGGACGCGTACGACCGACTCGCCGGTGCCGTCGTCGCCGGGCACGTCCTGGAGTGCGGCACCCAGGCCACCGGGGGCAACCATCCGTTCTTCCAGCGGTACGACGTACGCCGGCCCGGCTTCCCGCTCGCCGAGATCCACGCCGACGGGTCGTCCGTCATCACCAAACACCCCGGCACCGGCGGCGCGGTCGACACCGGCACCGTCACCGCCCAGCTGCTCTACGAGACCTCCGGCGCCCGCTACCCCGGGCCCGACGCGACCGCCCGCCTCGACTCCGTACGCCTCGCCCAGGACGGCCCGGACCGCGTACGGATCACGGGCGTACGAGGGGAGGCGCCCCCGCCCGCCCTCAAGGCGGGTCTCACCCGGCTCGGCGGCTGGCGCAACGAGGTCGTCTTCGTCCTCACCGGCCTCGACATCGAGGCCAAGGCCCGGCTCGTGCGAGCACAGATCGACGACGCCCTGGACCCCCGCCCCGCCCACGTCCGCTGGGAGCTGGCCCGCACCGACCACCCCGACGCCGACACCGAGGAGACGGCCAGCGCCCTGCTCCGCCTCGTCGTCCGCGACCCCGACCCCGACGCGGTGGGCCGGGCCGTCACCGGTGCCGCCGTCGAGCTGGCCCTCGGCAGCTACCCCGGCTTCCACGTCACCGCCCCACCCGGCAAGGGCGCCCCCTACGGGGTCTTCGAGGCCCTGTACGTCGACCCGGCCGACGTCACCCACACCGCCGTCCTCCACGACGGGCGCCGCCTCGTCATCCCGCACCCGGCGACCACCCGCGCCCTCCGACCCGTCCCCGACCCGCAGCTCCCGCCGCCCCTGCCGCCCGGCCCCGCCCGCCGCGCGCCGCTCGGCCTCGTCGCCGGGGCGCGCAGCGGCGACAAGGGCGGGGACGCCAACGTCGGGGTGTGGGCCGAGACGGACGACGCCTGGCGGTGGCTGGCCCATACGCTCACCGTCCAGCGGTTCCGCGACCTGCTGCCGGAGGCGGAGAGCCTGGACGTCGTACGGCACATCCTCCCCGACCTCCGCGCCCTCAACTTCACCGTCACCGGCCTCCTCGGCGAAGGCGTCGCCGCGCAGGCCCGGTTCGACCCGCAGGCCAAGGCGCTCGGCGAATGGCTGCGCTCCCGCCACCTCGACATCCCGGAGGTCCTCCTGTGACCGTCCTCGCCTCCGCCCTGGACACGGCCGGGCCGGACTACAAGGCCCACCGTTCCGCCATGCTCGCCAGACTCGACGAGCTGAACGCCGAACACGCCGTGGCCCTCGCAGGCGGCGGCCCCAAGTACACCGCCCGCCACCACGCCCGCGGCAAGCTCCTGGCCCGCGAACGCGTCGAGCTGCTCCTGGACCCCGACACCCCGTTCCTCGAACTGTCCCCGCTCGCCGCCTGGGGCAGCGACTACACCACCGGCGCCTCCCTCGTCACCGGCATCGGCACCGTCGAGGGCGTCGAGTGCCTGATCACCGCCAACGACCCGACCGTACGCGGCGGCGCGTCCAACCTCTGGACCCTCAGGAAGGCCCTGCGCGCCAACGAGATCGCGTACGCCAACCGCCTGCCCGTCGTCTCCCTCGTCGAGTCCGGCGGTGCCGATCTGCCGTCCCAGAAGGAGATCTTCATCCCGGGCGGCGCCCTCTTCCGCGACCTCACCCGGCTCTCGGCCGCCGGAATCCCCACCGTCGCCGTCGTGTTCGGCAACTCCACCGCAGGAGGCGCGTACATCCCCGGCATGTCGGACCACACCGTCGTCATCAAGGAACGGTCGAAGGTGTTCCTCGGCGGGCCGCCCCTGGTCAAGATGGCCACCGGCGAGGAGAGCGACGACGAGTCACTCGGCGGCGCCGACATGCACGCCCGCATCTCCGGCCTCGCCGACCACTACGCCCTCGACGAGCCCGACGCGCTGCGCCAGGCCCGCCGCATCGTCGCCCGCCTCAACCACCGCAAGGCGCACGCCGATCCGGGCCCGTACGAACCCCCGAAGTACGACGAGGACGAGCTCCTCGGCATCGTCCCCGGCGACCTGAGAACCCCCTTCGACCCGCGCGAGGTCATCGCCCGGATCGTCGACGCCTCCGACTTCGACGCGTTCAAGCCCCTCTACGGGACCAGCCTCACCACCGGCTGGGCCACTCTCCACGGCTATCCGCTCGGCATCCTCGCCAACGCCCAGGGCGTGCTGTTCAGCGAGGAGTCCCAGAAGGCCGCCCAGTTCATCCAGCTCGCCAACCAGCGTGACATCCCCCTTCTCTTCCTCCACAACACCACCGGCTACATGGTCGGCAAGGAGTACGAGCAGGGCGGCATCATCAAGCACGGCGCCATGATGATCAACGCCGTCTCCAACAGCCGCGTCCCGCATCTCTCCGTCCTCATGGGCGCCTCGTACGGCGCCGGCCACTACGGCATGTGCGGCCGCGCGTACGACCCGCGCTTCCTCTTCGCCTGGCCCGGCGCCAAGTCGGCCGTCATGGGCCCGCAACAGCTCGCCGGCGTGCTCTCCATCGTCGCCCGCGCGTCGGCGGAGGCGAAGGGGCAGCCGTACGACGAGGAGGGCGACGCCGCCCTGCGCGCGCTCGTCGAGCAGCAGATCGAGTCCGAGTCCCTGCCGATGTTCCTGTCCGGGCGGCTGTACGACGACGGGGTCATCGACCCGCGCGACACCCGTACCGTCCTCGGGCTGTGCCTGTCGGCGATCCACACCGCACCGGTCGAAGGCGCGCGCGGCGGCTTCGGCGTGTTCAGGATGTGAGGCCCCGATGCCCCCGATGCCACCCATGCCGCCGATGCGTCCGTTGATCGACACCCTCCTCGTCGCCAACCGCGGCGAGATCGCCTGCCGAGTCCTCCGCACCTGCCGCGACCTCGGCATCGCGACCGTCGCCGTCCACTCCGACCCGGACGCCGACGCCCTGCACGTACGGCAGGCCGACGCGGCGGTACGGCTGCCGGGCGCGGCCCCCGCCGACACGTACCTGCGCGGGGACCTGATCGTGCGGGCCGCCCTCGCGGCGGGCGCCGACGCCGTCCACCCCGGCTACGGGTTCCTGTCCGAGAACGCCCGCTTCGCGCGCGCGGTGACGGACGCCGGGCTGACGTGGGTCGGGCCGCCCCCGGAGGCGATCGAGGCCATGGCGTCCAAGACCCGCGCCAAACAGCTCATGGGCGTCGCCCCGCTGGACCCGGACGCCCTCACGGACGCCGACCTGCCCGTCCTCGTCAAAGCGGCGGCCGGCGGCGGCGGGCGGGGCATGCGCGTCGTACGGGACATGGCCACCCTCAAGGAGGAGCTGGCCGCCGCGCGCGCGGAGGCGCTGTCGGCGTTCGGCGACGACGAGGTGTTCGCCGAGCCGTACATCGCGCGCGGACGCCATGTCGAGGTGCAGATCCTCGCCGACACGCACGGCACCGTGTGGCCGCTCGGCACCCGGGACTGCTCCCTCCAGCGCCGCCACCAGAAGGTCGTCGAGGAGGCCCCCGCCCCGGGCCTGCCCGCCGGCCTCACCGCCCACCTCCACGACACGGCCGTACGCGCCGCCCGGGCCATCGGCTACACGGGCGCCGGCACGGTCGAGTTCCTGGTCGCCGAGGACGGCACCCCGCACTTCCTGGAGATGAACACCCGCCTCCAGGTCGAGCACCCGGTCACCGAGGCCGTGTACGGCGTCGACCTGGTCGCCCTCCAGCTCCGTACCGCCGAGGGCGCCGCCCTCCCGCCCGAACCGCCCGCCCCGCACGGCCACGCCGTGGAGGCGCGCCTCTACGCGGAGGACCCGGCGCGGGGCTTCACCCCCCAGACGGGCACGCTGCACGCCCTCGCGGTGGACGGCGACGTACGACTCGACACCGGCTATGCGGCGGGCGACGAGATCGGCGTCCACTACGACGCCCTCATCGCGAAGGTGATCGCCCACGCCCCGACCCGCGCCGAGGCCGTACGCAAGCTGGCCCACGCCCTCGAACGCGCCCGCGTCCACGGCCCGGTCACCAACCGCGACCTGCTCGTCCGCTCCCTCAGGCACCCCGAGTTCGCCGGGGGAGGGGCCGACACCGCCTTCTACGACCGCCACCTCCCCGCGCTCACCGCACCACCCCCCGGCGAGGAGTACGCGGCCGTGGCCGCAGCCCTGGCCGACGCGGCGGCCCTCCCCCGAGCGCTCGGCAGCGCCCGCGCAGGGGGGACCCCCATAGGCCCGGGCGCATGGCGCAACGTCCCGTCCCAGCCGCAGACCAGGACGTACGGCGACCACGAGGTCCGCTACCACCGCACCCGCGCCGGCCACACCCTCCCCGACCACCCGGACGTCCGGGTCGTGTCGGCGGCCCCCGGCGAGGTGCGCCTCGACGTGGCCGGAGTCGTACGCCCGTACCGGGTCACCACCCACCCCGGCACGGACACCGTCCATGTCGAAACGCCCACGGCGGCGTACCGCCTCACCCCCCGCCCGCGCTTCCCCGACCCGGCCGACCGCACCGCGCCCGGCTCCCTCCTCGCCCCGATGCCCGGCACTGTCGTCCGGGTCGCGGACGGCCTCGCGGAAGGCGCCCCCGTGGAGGCGGGGCAGCCCCTGCTGTGGCTGGAGGCCATGAAGATGGAGCACCGCGTCACCGCCCCCGCCTCCGGCACCCTCACCGCGCTCCACGCCGCGCCGGGCCACCAGGTCCAGGTCGGCGCCCTGCTCGCCGTAGTACAGCCCGCGCAGCCAGTACAGGAGGAACGGGAATGACCGCAGCCACAGGCTCCCTCGAGACCGACGAACAGAAGGCCCTCCGCACCGCCGTCGCCGCCCTCGGCCACCGCCACGCCGCCGCCTACGCACAGGACCAGGACCCCGACGCGCTCTGGGCGGAGGCCGGGAAGCTCGGCTACCTCGGGGTGAACCTGCCCGAGGAGTACGGCGGCGGGGGCGGCGGCATCGCCGAACTCGCCATCGTCCTGGAGGAACTGGGCGCCGCCGGCTGCCCGCTCCTCCTGATGATCGTCTCGCCCGCCATCTGCGGCACGGTCATCGCCCGGTTCGGCACCGACGAGCAGCGGCGGCGCTGGCTGCCGGGGCTCGCGGACGGCCGCCGCGTCATGGCCTTCGGGATCACCGAGCCGGACGCGGGCTCCAACTCCCACCGCATCACCACCACCGCCCGCCGCACCGCCGACGGGTGGGTCCTGTCCGGCCGCAAGGTGTTCGTGTCGGGAGTCGACATGGCGGACGAGACGCTGATCGTCGGCCGCACCGAGGACGCCCGCACCGGCGCGCTGAAGCCGTGCCTGTTCGTCGTCCCGCGTGACACGCCCGGATTCCGGCGCACGGCGATCGACATGGAACTGCGCGCTTGGGAGAAGCAGTTCGAGCTGCTCCTGGACGACGTACGGCTCCCGGCCGACGCGCTCGTCGGCGACGAGGACGCGGGTCTGCTCCAGCTCTTCGCGGGGCTGAACCCGGAGCGGGTGATGACGGCGGCGTTCGCGCTGGGGATGGGGCGGCACGCGCTCACGAAGGCGGTGGCGTACGCCAGGGAGCGCCAGGTGTGGAAGACCCCGATCGGCGCCCACCAGGCCATCGCCCACCCGCTCGCCCAGGCCCATATCGAGCTGGAACTGGCCCGCCTGATGACCCGGAAGGCCGCCCTCCTGTACGACGCCGGCGATGACATGGGCGCGGGCGAGGCGGCCAACATGGCGAAGTACGCGGCGGGCGAGGCGTGCGTGAAGGCCGTCGACCAGGCGGTGCACACGCTCGGCGGGAACGGCCTGACGCGGGAGTTCGGGCTCGGGAAGCTGATCACCGCGTCGCGGGTGGCCCGCATAGCGCCGGTGAGCCGGGAAATGATCCTGAACTACGTGTCGCACCAGTCACTGGGACTCCCCAAGTCGTACTGACGCCCCATCCGCCCACCCCCCGCCGGAGGCGAGAGCCATGACCCTGGTCACCACCGCCCACGACCGCGCCGTCGCCACGCTCACCCTGAACGCACCGGACACCCGCAACGCCCTCTCCGCCCGCCTGGTCGCCGACCTGGCGGAGGCGCTGTCCGACTGCGCGGCGAACCCCTCGGTCCGGGCGGTGGTGCTCACCCACACGGGGACCACGTTCAGCGCGGGCGCCGACCTGAAGGCGCCCCCCGGTCCGTACGCGTTCGTGGCGCTGCTGCGGCAGATCGTGGAGCTGCCGAAGCCGGTGGTGGCGAGAGTGGCGGGGCGGGTACGGGCGGGGGGCCTCGGTCTGGTCGCGGCGTGCGACATCGTTGCCGCGTCCGAGGCGTCGGACTTCGCGCTGACGGAGGCGAGGATCGGGGTGGCTCCCGCCCTGATCTCCCTCACCCTTCTCCCGCGCCTCGACCAGCGGGCGGCGGCCCGCTACTACCTGACGGGGGAGTGCTTCGACGCGGCGGAAGCGGCGAGGATCGGCCTGGTGACCCTGACGGCCCCGGATGTGGACTCCTCCCTGAACCCCCTCCTGGACGCCCTCCGCAAGGGCTCGCCGCAGGGCCTGGCGGAGTCGAAACGGCTGGTGGCGGCTAGGGTGCTGGAGACCTTCGAGCGCGACGCGGAGGATCTCGTACAGCGCTCGGCGTCGCTCTTCGCCTCGGCGGAGGCGCGCGAGGGAATGACGGCCTTCCTGGAACGACGGGACCCCGCATGGGCGATATGACCCCGAAGCAGGACCGCAGCCGGGTCACCCGGCAGCGGCTGCTCGAAGCCGCTGTGGCGTGCCTGGCCGAACGCGGCTGGGCGGGTTCCACGGTGTCCGTCGTCGCCGAGCGGGCGGGCGTGTCGCGGGGGGCCGCGCAGCACCACTTCCCGACGCGGGAGGACCTGTTCACGGCGGCGGTCGAGTACGTCGCGGAGGAGCGCTCGCAGGCGCTGCGGGCGGTGACCGGCAAGAGCCGCGCCGAGGTGGTGGAGGCGCTGGTCGCCCTCTACACCGGGCCCCTGTTCCGCGCCGCCCTCCATCTGTGGGTGGCCGCCTCCGACGAGGCCCAGCTCCGCCCCCGCGTCACCGAACTGGAAGCACGCGTCGGCCGTGAGGCCCACCGCATGGCCGTCGAGCTCCTGGGCGCCGACGAGTCCGTCCCCGGCACCCGCGAAACCGTCCAGGGCCTCCTGGACATGGCCCGCGGCCTGGGCCTCGCCACCCTGCTCACGGACGACCGGGCCCGCCGCGAACGGGTGGTCGCCCAGTGGACCGGAATCCTGGACGAGGCCCTGGGCTGAGGCCCGGCCCGGCCCGACACGGTCGGGGGAATCGCGCCGTCCCGGCCCGGACGCGAGGTGAGTGGGGTCGGGCGACCCGTGCGTGGGGTCGGGCGATCCGTGCGTGGGCCCGGGCGACCCGTGCGTGGGCCGGGCGACCGTGGTCACCGTGATCGGCGAGAGGGGCGCGCGCGGCACCGCCCGCCCGGTGACGAGCCGGGGGGCGACGTCCGGGGACACACGAGCCCCGGGAGCCGGCCGGTCAGCCGACGATGTCCTCGTGGCCCGCGATCTCGCGGGGGCTGCGCGGGCCGGGGCCGACGTAGCGCGCCGAGGGGCGGACCAGACGGCCGGTGCGCTTCTGCTCCAGGATGTGGGCGGACCACCCCGCCGTGCGGGCGCAGGTGAACATGGAGGTGAACATGTGCGCCGGGACCTCCGCGAAGTCCAGGACGATCGCCGCCCAGAACTCGACGTTGGTCGCCAGGACGCGGTCCGGGCGCCGGTTGTGCAGCTCCTCCAGCGCCGCCCGCTCCAGGGCCTCCGCGACCTCGAAGCGCGGCGCGGCCAGCTCCCGCGCCGTACGCCGCAGCACCCGCGCGCGCGGGTCCTCGGCGCGGTACACGCGGTGGCCGAAGCCCATGAGCCGCTCGCCCTTGTCGAGGGCCTGCCGCACGTACGCGGCGGCGTCCCCGGTCCGCTCGATCTCCTCGATCATGCCGAGGACGCGGGACGGGGCTCCACCGTGCAGGGGCCCGGACATGGCGCCGACGGCACCCGACAGCGCCGCCGCGACGTCCGCGCCGGTCGACGCGATGACCCGCGCGGTGAACGTCGACGCGTTCATGCCGTGCTCGGCCGCGGAGGTCCAGTACGCGTCGACGGCCTTCACATGCTTCGGGTCCGGCTCGCCGCGCCAGCGGATCATGAACCGCTCGACCACCGACTGCGCCTTGTCGATCTCGCTCTGCGGCACCATCGGCAGCCCCTGCCCACGCGCGCTCTGGGCGACGTACGACAGCGCCATGACCGCCGCCCGCGCCAGGTCGTCGCGGGCCTGCTCCTCGTCGATGTCGAGGAGCGGCTTCAGGCCCCAGACGGGCGCGAGCATCGCCAGCGCGGACTGGACGTCCACCCGGATGTCGCCGGAGTGGACCGGGATCGGGAAGGGCTCGGCGGGCGGCAGGCCGGGGTCGAACGCGCCGTCGACCAGCAGGCCCCACACGTTCCCGAAGGACACCTGCCCCACCAGGTCCTCGATGTCGACGCCGCGGTACCGGAGGGCCCCGCCCTCCTTGTCCGGTTCGGCGATCTCCGTCTCGAACGCGACGACTCCCTCGAGCCCGGGTACGAAGTCGGACATCTGGCGGCTCCTCGTGGTGACGTGTGTATGAAAGGAACAGTGACCCAGCCGAAGAGTCTGTCGGGTTCCCCTGATGCGGGGAAGCGTGACATCAGGCACACTCCGCTGATTCGGGTGTGGAGGATTAAGCCTGCTGGATGCCGGGCAGAATGAGGCGCCCGGCACGCCCTGAGGCAGGATGGACGCTGTGACCGACGCCCTCGATCCAGTGGTGGACCAAGCCGTGGACCCAGCCCTCGATCCAGCTCCCATGCGCGAGCAGTACCACACGCCCCAGCTGTCGGAGCGGGACCTCGCGGCCGAACCGATGGAGCAGTTCGCGCGCTGGTTCAAGGATGCCGCCGGAAGCGCCGAGATCCATGAGCCGAACGCCATGGTCGTGTCCACGGCCACACCCGACGGCCGCCCGTCCTCCCGGACGGTGCTGCTGAAGCACTACGACGAGCGCGGCTTCGTCTTCTACACCAACTACGACTCCCGCAAGGGCGGCGAGCTCGCGGCCAACCCGTACGCCGCCCTGCTCTTCCCCTGGCACCCGATCGCCCGCCAGGTCATCGTCACCGGCTCGGTGGCGCGGGTCGGCCGTGACGAGACCGCGGCGTACTTCCGCACCCGGCCGCACGGCTCCCAGCTCAGCGCGTGGGCCAGCGAGCAGTCCTCCGTGATCGCCTCCCGCGCCGAACTGCTCTCCCGCTACGAGGAGCTGGCGGCACGCCACACGGACGACGAGCAGGTCCCGGTGCCGCCGCACTGGGGCGGCTATCTGGTCACGCCGGAGGCGGTGGAGTTCTGGCAGGGCCACGAGAACCGGCTCCACGACCGGCTCCGGTACGTGTGCGAGGCGGGTTCGTGGCGCGTGGAGCGCCTGTCGCCGTAGCGGTACGCGGATCGCGCACGCCGCGCACGCCGCGCCGTTCACGCCACCCGCGCCGTGCACGCAGAAGCCCGCGGACTCTGCTCTCTCCTGCTGGCAAGGAGAGGTCGGCCGGATGTGCCGACGAGCCCGCGGGCCGGTGACTGCTTGGGTGTACGGCAGGAGGACCTGCCGTCATGTGACGGCAGGCCTCAGCCCGCAGTCACCTCACGCATCCGAAAAGAAATCACTTCCGGAACACCTCCTTTCTCGTGTGCCGCACACACTAGGAACCCGCACCACACCGTTCAACCGAATTTCCGGAACCCGGTGTGTCCTGAGTCACGTTCCAGTTGAATGGCCGGGGCGCGTGCGGGTGCACGTGCGTACACGTCCTGCAGGGGGTGCCGGGATGAGTGCGTCCAGGAGCGGAACGGCGCGAGTGGACGGTGATCTCCTCAGCGCGCTGCTGGACGGGATGGACGCCGCGTTGTGCGCGTTCGACGCCGACGGGGTGATCACTCACTGGAACCGGGAGGCCGAGCGGATTCTCGGCTGGCCGGCCGACGAGGCGGTCGGGCGCCGGGGGCTCGCCGGGTGGGCCGCGCGGCCCGCCGACGCCGCCGGGATCGAGGCCCGGCTGATGGCCGCGATGGACGAGCCGGGCCGTCGGCTCCACGAGTTCGCGCTGCTCCGCAAGGACGGCGGCCGGGTCCTCGTACGGACCCAGTCGGCGGGCGTACGGGGCGCGGACGGGCGCCCGGCCGGGGTGTACTGCGCGTTCGGCGAGGTACACACTCAGCTGGACTTCGAGCGCTCCGTGGCGCTCAGCGAGGCCCTGTTCGACGACGCGCCGTGGGGTGTCGTGGTCGTGGACGCGGACCTGCGGCCGGCCGTCGTGAACGCGCACGCGGCGCAGGCGCTCGGCACGTCCCGCACGACGCTGCTGGGCCGCCCGCTGGGCGACGCCGTGGTGCAGGGCGTCGACCAGCTGGAGGCGGCGCTGGAGCACGTACTGGCGGAGGGCGCCCCCCGGTCGCCCGCCGAGCTGTGGGCGACGGTACGCACCCCGGACGGGACCCGGCGGCGGTGCTGGCGCAGCGGGTTCCTGCGGCTGGCTTCGCCACTGTCGCAGGAACCCGCGCCGCTGGGCGTGGCGTGGCTGTTCCAGGACGTGACGGACGCGCGGCTCGCCGAGCAGGACGCGGACCGGCTGCGGTTCCGGGCCAGCCAGTTGCACCGGGCGGGCGCCGCGGCGGCGGAGTGCGAGGACCCGGTGGAGGCCGCCACGGTCTACCTGGACTTCGCGCTGGCCGGTTTCGCCGACCACGCCCTCCTGGACGCTGCCCGGGGCGGCGGCGCCCGCCTGGTGCGGGTCGCGGCCACCCCGTCGGAGGCGCCGGGCCCGGTGGCGCGGGTCGAGGGCGGCGGCCTCCCCGTCCCGTACGCCCCGGGGCACCCGGCGCTGCGCGCGCTGGACCGGGTCGGTGCGGTACGGGCCAGCACCTGGTCGTCGGGCGCCTCCGAGGTCTGGGCGGCGGAGCGCCACTGGCCCCGCGACACGGCCCACGCCCTGTGCGCGGTGCTGCGCAGCCGTGGCCGGACGCTCGGCGTGGTCACGTTCCTCCGCTCCGGCCACCGCCCGCCCTTCGAACGCCCGGACGTCGCCTACGCGGAGAGCGTGGCGGTGCGGGTGGCGGCGTCGGTGGACCTGGCGCAGCTATCGGGGTGAGGGCTCTGTTCACGCCGATTGCGGTCGACAGCCGCGGCAGCGGCCTGGTGCCGGGGCGCGGAAGGCGCGGCCGCAGGCGTCGCAGATCTGGAGGGGGTCGGGCCGGTCGGTGGCAGGCTCGTCGGGGAGCGGCGGCGGGAGGAGCGCGGTGAGCCGCTGGGCGAGGAACGCGGCGGGGCAGGCCAGCGGATTCGGTAACCGGCTGGTGAGCGCTTGGCGCGAGGCTCGGTCAGGCCAAGCTCCTGCATCGGGAGTCGGGTCAGCGACGGAGCGCCTCGGCGGGCTGGATCCGGCTGGCTCGCCAGGCAGGGTAGAGGCCTGCTATCAGGCCTGTGGCCAGGCCGATCGCCGGGGCGGATACGACTGTGCCAGGGTGGACGACAGGCGTCCATTCCCGCGCGATGGAGACGACAACCACGGTGACGGTGCCGAGGGAGGTGCCGATGAGGCCTCCCAGGCCGCCCAGGACGCCTGACTCGGCGAGGAACTGCGCGGTGATGTGCCGACTGCGTGCGCCCAGCGCCCGACGCAGGCCGATCTCGCCCGTACGCTCCAGTACCGCCACGAGTGTCGTGTTGGCGATGCCCACCGCACCGATGACCAGACAGATCCCAGCCAGCAGCAGGAAGAGCTGGTTGAGGTCCGAGGTGACGTGAGAGCGCAGCGTCTTCGGGTCCGGGGGAGGGACGGCCTTGAGGTATTCGGGGTGGTCGGGACGGAGCGCTGTCGGTGCCTCCCGGGCTATTTGCTGCGCCGCCCCGATCTCCGTGGAGATCAGCATGGATGCGGGGGACTCGGAGGGCGGGCCCCAGATCCGTTCCGCGGTGGTGCGCGGGACCATGACGGAGAGCAGCAGATCGGCTTTGCGCTCGACGTCCTCGACGATGCCGGTGACGGTGAACGGCTCGTCACCGATGAAGATGGCCGGACGGGTTTCCAGTGTCGTGATGCCGAGGCGGGCGGCGGTGCTGGAGCTGATGACGGCGACGGGCTGGGCGGAGTCCGACACGTAGTCGTCGTAGATCCGGCCCTGGGAGAGCCGGGGTGCCGCAGCCCGCAGGACTCCGGGAGAGGCGGCCACCACGTCGATCCTGGCGCCGTCGGCGCCACGCCCGACCGGGGACGAACGCACCGAGACGTCACCGTCTGTCCGAAGGGTCCAGTACACACCCGCGTGCTTGACCCCGTTGAGCTTCTCGATGCGTTCGTCGGCGTCCTCGGGGAACGCCGGTCCGGCGAACTCGTTCTGTTCCCGGGCGACGTCCAGGACGGTCACCTCTGTCGCGGACAAGATGTTGAAACGTGCGTCGATCTGCGAGGACGTGGTGGCCGTCAGGCCGAGGACGGCCACGAACGCGCCGACGCCCAGGACCGTACCCAGAGTTGTCAGAGCGGAGCGGGCCGGGCGCTGCAGCATCCCGGCCAGCGACTCCGACAGCAGGTCGCGCCAGGCGAAGCGCGACGGCTCGATGAGTCGCTTCCTGCGGCTTCGACGGCTTCGACGAGAGAACCTCACGCGACCACCTGCTCCTCGAGAACACCGTCGCGGATCGCAACGGTTCGGGAACCACGTGCCGCAGTCTGCGGATCATGGGTGATGACCACAACGGTCATGCCCTCCGCATGCAGATCGTCCAGAAGCGTCAGGACCGTCTGCGCGTTGCTCGTGTCCAGGTTGCCCGTCGGTTCGTCGCACAGCAGCAGCGAGGGTCTGGCCACCAAGGCCCGGGCGATCGCGACACGCTGGCGCTCACCCCCGGAGAGCCTCGTCGGTGCGGCATCGATGCGGTGCTCCAGGCCGACACGGACCAGTGCCTCACGGGCCCGTTCCCGGCGCTGGGACCGGGGCACGCCGCTGTAGACCATGGCGAGGATGACATTCTCCAAAGAGCTGCGGTGCGGCAGGAGATGGAAGGACTGGAAGACGAAGCCGATTCGGCGGCCACGAAGGCTTGTGCGGTCGCCGTCCCCGAGCTTCCCGGTGTCGATGCCGTCCAGCAGGAAGGTTCCCGCCGTCGGCGCGTCCAGAAGTCCCACGATGTTCAGGAACGTGGACTTGCCCGACCCTGAGGGGCCGACCACGGTGACGAACTCACCTCTGCGGATGACGAGTTCACATGGTTTCAAGGCCTCCACCGGCGGGGGGCCGGAGTATGTCAGGCCCACCTGCCGTAGCTCGATGACCGGCGGGGTGGTGGCGTCGGGGTGGAGGGAGGCCGGGCGGCCGGTCACCGGCACGGTCACCTCGCGATCCGCGCGTCAACGCCTGTCACCACGGCATCACCCTCACTCAGCGAACCGGAATCCACGGGAACGATCTCCACGTATCCGTCCCCCGTGGTCCCCGGGCGCACCTCCACGCGCTGCTGCGCCCCGGCATCGGTGACAACGGTGACCGTGGTCTTCCCGTCGGCCCCCGCCGAGATCGCCGTGATCGGTACGACCAGTGCGTCGCCGTCCGTGGACGCCGCCTCGATCGTCAGGCGCACGTCCTGACCGGCGAGCTTCGCGTCCAGTGGCTTGTCCGGCTGGACCACGACGAGATACCCCTGCCTACCGGCGGGCCCGCCACCCTCACCACTCGCATCCTGACCGCCGGCACGGACCTGGCCGGTATCGATGCTGTCCGCGACCGTGTGCACCTTCGCAGTGCTGGTGATGCCGCTGAGCTCCGACAGGATCTGTACCTTCTGACCGGGGCGCACCATGCCCTTCTGGTGCTGCTGCAGATGCCCTTCGATGACCAGGGCACCGGCGGAAATCGTCAGAACCGGCCCCGACACGGGCGAGCCGACCCCTGCCGTCACAGTGTCCACCCGAGCCGGAAACGCCTTCAGGAACACCACCTCCCCTGCGGGAAGCATGGGACCGTTGGCGGCCTGCGCCGAAGCCAGCGCCTCACGCGCCTTCGCCAGGTCCGCCTCGGCCCGCGTGACGGCCTTGCGGAGGTCCTGGTCGGAGGCACCGCCACTCGCTTTGCCTCCGTCCTCCTCGGTGGCACCCGCCGATGCCGCCCGCAGCGCGTCCTGGGCGTCCTCCAGCGCCCGCTGCGATGAAGTGACCATTTCCTCCGCCGCCTTGACGGCGGCACCGCCGTCCGCCTGTGCGGGCAGAGCGTCGTAACCGATCGAGGCGTAGAAGGCCTTGAGCGCCGCCTTCGTACCGGCCCCGAACCTCCCCGACGTGTCCGATCCGGTGCTGTGCCCCAACG
Source organism: Streptomyces sp. TRM49041 (assembly GCF_008271805.1). Classification (GTDB taxonomy): domain Bacteria; phylum Actinomycetota; class Actinomycetes; order Streptomycetales; family Streptomycetaceae; genus Streptomyces. Next base: position 22,877 of record NZ_VSRY01000156.1, on the reverse strand, counting down.
CACTGAGCGCCTTCTGCAGTTGGGCCACGTCCTCGCCTTCGGCCCCCGGCTTCAGATCTCGGTACACCGGAAGCCCGCCCTCAAGCACGAACACAGGTCGTCCCGACACCTCAAGCAGCACCTTGCCGGCGGAGACCACGTCCCCGGACTTGACCGCCAGCTTGGTCACCACCGGCCGGGTGGCCCCCTCGCCGCCGCTGACCGCAGGCGTGACCGAGACGGTCTGACCAGCGGTCACCCTGCCGCGGAGAATGACCGTATCCCGCAGCACACGCCGTTCGACCGCAGCGGTGAGGACATCCGCGGGAGGTGGCCCGGCCTCCGCGGCCGCCTGGGCCGGCGACTTGACCACTGTGGATGCCCCGACGCCGGCTGCCGCCGCCAGCGCCGCGCCCACCGCTATCGCGGCCACCCAGCGCCGCCGCCGCGACAGGCCACTCCTGGCGGTGCTGCGCTCATCCGCAGGCCCGCTGACCATGAGTTCACGGGACACGTCGCACTCCTTTGACACGCTCGGTGTGTGGGCCGATCCGAGGGTCCCGCATCAGCCCCGGCCGATGACCTCGGCGGCATTGCGAAGCCGCGTTTCGTTGGTCTTCTTCGCCGCTTCGAGGCTTTCGGCTTTCGCTTCGAGAGTGCGCTTCTGGTACGCGATCTCCACAGCCATCCACACACCCGCGACATTGTGCTTGATCTTGCACTTGGCGTCGGCGGTGGCTACCGACCTCTCGTCGTCCGTCGCAGCCGGCGACTTCCCCCACTTTGGATCGTTGTTGGCGTCCCACGGAGTCGCATAGGAGTAGCCCGCTTCCTCCATGCAGTCACTCCACTTGGCCCACACGGCACGAACCTGAGGATCCTTCTCGGCCCTGGCCGCGTCCTGCAGGATGAGCTGCTCGATTTGCTCGTCGGGTCCCGTATTGGCCTTGTCAGCCTTCTGCTGGCCGTTCAGCTTGGCCCGCTGGGAGAGGACACACTGCCCTGCGGCCTGCTGGGCGGCCGGTGAGTCGTCCTGCCCGGACTCGTTGCCTTTCGCGCCCTTACCCGTGGAGACGGTGCCGTGATAGCCGGTCCGGCTTCCTTCTTCGGGGTCGAGCAGTCCGTATCGGCGGCCGTTCCGGCCACCGTCGCGCAGCGGGGGCCGCTGAGGCGCGGCCCAGTTGAACCCCTGCTTCGTCATGCAGTCGACCACGAGGCTGTCGAGAGCTTCCTCGATCTGCCGGGACTCCCGCAGGCTCAACTGATATGCGTCCAGGGGGAACGTCAACTGCTCAGCGCTGGTGACGACAGGCACCTTGCCGACGGCTATGGGTTTGCCAACTGCGTCCGACTGTCCGTCTCCCGCGTCCGTGGAGGCGCATCCGGTCGCGAGAACCGCCATCGTGGCAAGGAGACCCGCATACGCCGACAGCGGGAATCGGGCACTACGGCAAGCTGTATCGGGCACGGTGAGGTCTTCCAATCACAGTTCGGGAGATGTGCGGTCCCGCGTTCCCGTCCTGAAGGAGATACAGGACGGGAACGGTCGGTTGCCGGTCGGTTCTCAGAAGTCACACTGGGCGTAGCCGCTCACACCGCCGTCGTTCCAGCAGTGCGAGCTGTACTGGTCGTTGTACGTGACCGTGTTGGCGCGTGCGTACACACCGAGGGTCTGCCAGCTACCCCCGTAGTAGGCGTTGGTGAAGAAGCGCACCTTCCAGTTGGTGTCCCAACTGTCCAGCGACGAGGCTTCATCGTTGGTGCCCTGACTCGGGTAGCCTCCCCCCGTCCAGGTGTTGTTGGTGTAGTTCGGATCCGCGTACTGGTGATCAATCCAGGGGCCGTTCAGGTATGTGTGCTTGTAGATGCACACTTCCTTGGCGTCACAGATGCCGTTGTACTGCGCAGCGCTGGCTGAGCCCGTGTTGGCGACGACCAGAGCCACGGAGGCTGCACTGATGGCGGCAACGCGCAGAGCGCGGGCACCTATCTTGTTCACGATTTCAGACCTTTCAGGGGGAGCAAACACTGAGGCCGCGCTTCGACGAGTGCGTCTGGTGTCAGGGGCCAGCCCTGAACTTCATTACCCGTGAGTTGCCTCGGACCTGCAGTTTTGCCTGTACACCGTCATGTTTGGCGGGGGGCACTGCAGAGTAGGGAGGTTGTTGATCATTTAGCAAGTGGAACCTGATGCTCCTGCAGCTGATCGTGTCTCATCCGTTATGCAGGGGTGCGCTCAGCGGGGTCGTGTTTCTCTGCGTGACGCCGCGCTCGCCCTGCACCCGCCGGATGCCGCGTACCCTCCCTGCTCGAAGGGCTTGGTGGGATTGAGGTGAGCGCCGTGCGGCTGTGACACAGGGGTCTGAGGCGGAACCCCCATACGGCAGAGCTGCACGTCGATACGAGCGGGAAGGGGCGGTGGCCCGCGGCCCGGGCCCGGGGGCCACGGCTCGTCAGTGGCAGGAAGTGCACGACCGCCTCCATATGCGGGTGCGCGTCGTGCATCGCCCGCAGTGCCGCCCCGGCCTGTTCCTCGTCGCAGGCGGACTCGACGCGGCACTCGTCGGCGTGCCGGACCTCCCCGACCGCCCCGTCGTACGGCCATGTGCCTGGCGCGGGGCGCCAGGTCCCGGTGATCCGTGTCAGGCTGTCCAGGGCTCGTAGCCGCCCGGCGGGCTGCGCCCGCCGCCTGCAGGGCGTCGACCACCCGCTACGCATAGCTGTCCGGTACGGAGATCTCGATCTTCGGCCGCGCCGTGCGGCAAGGACCTACCTCCGGTAGAAGATCCGGTCCGCGTACTCCTCCATCACGCGGCCGTTCCACTCGTGCCCGCCGTCGACGTTGCCGGAGCGCAGTAGTGGGGGCTCGATGCCGCGGTGGACGAGCTCCTCGGCGGCCGCGGCCATGGTGGCCTGCATCAGGGCGCTGGTGACGACCGTCGAGGCGGGCGCGAAGGGTGCCTCGATGCCCTCGTGGGTCAGCTCCGCGTCGCCGACGGCGATCTTGGAGTCGAGGACGATGTCGCAGTGGTCCTTGAGGAAGGTGCCCGAGGAGTGTCGCGACTTCGTCTCCTTCGCGTACGCCGCCGATGTGACGCCGATCACCTTGAGGCCGAGGGCACGTGCGTTCAGCGCCATCTCGACGGGCAGGGCGTTGCGCCCCGACAGCGAGAGGATGATCAGGAGGTCGCCCTCCGCGGCCGGCGACGAGTCCAGGACGGCGCCCGCGAGGCCGTCCACGCGCTCCAGGGCGGAGCCGAGCGTCGCGGGCATGACGTCGACGCCGACGACGCCCGGCACGGCGAGCAGGTTCATCACGGCGAACCCGCCCGCCCGGTACACGACGTCCTGCGCGGGCAGCGACGAGTGGCCGGCGCCGAAGACGAAGAGGCGGCCGCCCGCGGCGACGGTCTCGGCGACGGCGGCGCCCGCGGCCGCGATGTGCCCGGCCTCCTCGTCCCGCACCCGCCGCAGCAGGCCGATCGCGGCGTCGAAGAACTGACCGGCCAGCGTGCTGTCGCCCATCGGCATGGCCTTCCTCTCGTTGTGTCGCGGATCACCGTGCGGTCTGGACCATTGCCCTGTCAATACCGCATCCAGCCACCGACCTGTCCTGAGCGGCACGGTTGTCAGCGGGATGCGCAACAATTGAGACAGGGCCGCCGCAGGTTGAAATGTCACGCATCGAGGGGCACGTATGTCCGGACTGATCGACACCACGGAGATGTATCTCCGCACCATCCTCGAGCTAGAGGAGGAAGGCGTGGTGCCCATGCGCGCCCGTATCGCGGAACGGCTCGACCAGAGCGGTCCGACGGTCAGCCAGACGGTCGCCCGCATGGAGCGCGACGGTCTGGTGATGGTGGCGGGGGACCGCCATCTGGAACTGACGGAGGAGGGCCGCCGGCTGGCCACGCGCGTGATGCGCAAGCACCGGCTCGCCGAGTGCCTCCTCGTCGACGTGATCGGCCTGGAGTGGGAGCAGGTCCACGCCGAGGCGTGCCGCTGGGAGCATGTGATGAGCGAGGCGGTCGAGCGCCGCGTCCTTGAGCTGCTGCGCCACCCGACCGAGTCGCCGTACGGGAACCCGATCCCGGGCCTCGAGGAGCTGGGCGAGAAGGCGGAGGCCGACCCGTTCCTGGACGAGAACATGGTGTCGCTCGCCGAGCTGGACGCGGGCGACGGCAAGACCGTGGTGGTGCGCCGCATCGGTGAGCCGATCCAGACGGACGCCCAGCTGATGTACACGCTGCGACGCGCGGGCGTGCAGCCCGGTTCCGTGGTGAGCGTGACGGAGTCGCCGGGCGGGGTGCTGGTCGGCAGCAGCGGCGAGGCCGCGGAGCTGGACGCGGACGTGGCGTCGCACGTCTTCGTCGCCAAGCGCTGAGGGCCTCACATCGAACCCCGGGCATTAGTGCGGAATGGCAGCGCCCGGCCGTCGCGCGTGCCAGTCTGGGCTCAGGCATATGACCTGCCCGGGGAGGGGAGCAGTGCGATGCGCCCGCTGTCCGCATCGAAGCGCGCGTCCGTACATGCGTCGATATATGGGGAAGGTCCCGGTGCCTTTCGGCACCGGGACCCGTCCTCCCCTGCGCTGACCCGGAGCCCCGAGCTCTCAGGGTCAATCCCGTCGGACCTCTATCCCCGAGTGGTCCGCCTCCCGCTGAAGATCTCCCCTCGGCGGCGCACGGCAATCCTTGAGCGGGGTCACTCGAACGAGCGGTGTTATGGCCGATACCCCTGTTCTCGAATATGAGTTCGATACGCTGGCTGGGCTGTTGGGGTGTCCGACGTGACAGAAGGGGGTGCCAGGGCACATGGTGCGACGTATCGATCTGACGGGGGCCGACGGCGTACGCCTCGCCGCCTGGGAGTTCGCCGACCCGCCCAAGGCGCCGGGCGACGACGGCACCGACCCCGCACAGGGCGTCCTGCTCCTGCACGGTCTGATGGGCCGCGCCGGGCACTGGGCGGAGACAGCGCGCTGGCTGGCCGAGCGGTACCGGGCGGTGGCGCTGGACCAGCGGGGCCACGGCCACAGCGGCAAGCCGGCGGCCGGCCCCTACACGCGTGAGGCGTACGTCGCGGACGCCGCGGCCGCGATCGAGCAACTGGACCTCGCGCCCGTCACCCTGATCGGCCACTCCATGGGCGCTCTGACGGCCTGGCAGCTCGCCGCCGAGCGCCCGGACCTCGTCAAGGCCCTGGTCATCAGCGACATGCGCGCGTCGGCTCTGGGCGCGGCGTCCCAACGGGAGTGGGAGAACTGGTTCCGGACCTGGCCCGTGCCCTTCGCCACGCTGGCGGACGTCCGCAAATGGTTCGGCGAGGACGACCCCAGGGTCGAACGCCCCAACCCCGCGCGGGGCGCCTTCTTCTCCGAGGTCATGTGCGAGTCCCCCGACGGCTGGCGCCCCGTCTTCTCCCCGCACCAGATGCTCGCCGCCCGCGAGACATGGGTCCATGACGCCCACTGGGACACCCTGGCCCAGGTCCGCTGCCCCACCCTCGTCGTCCGCGGCCTCGACGGCGAACTGGGCCGCGCCGAGGCCCAGGAGATGGTCCGCGTCCTCCCGCACGGCCAGTACGCCGAGGTGCCCGACGCCGCGCACTACCTCCACTACGACCGGCCCGAGGGCTGGCGCGCCGCGATAGAGCCCTTCTTGGAGGAGGCCACCCGGCGACGGTGAGCCGGGCCCCGGTGCCAAGTCGGGCGCCGGCGCCCGTGTGCGGAGCCCTGGGCGGGGCGCCGTACCGGCGGGCAGACCCCTAAGCCTTGCTGACGGCCGTCAGGATCTCCGGCAGGCGGCGGGCCGTCCGGCTCGCGGCCCAGCGGAGGCCCGCCCAGGTCAGGAGGGCACCCCAGGTCGCGCCGAGGGGCAGGAGGAGCCACTGGCCCGACGGGCCGGACGACGACACGTGCGTCCAGACCGTCACCGCGATCAGCGGGGCGCACAGCAGCGCCGAGCCCAGCATCCCGCCCATCATGGACATCCACGCCAACCCGCCCTGCCCCGGCGCCGCGTTCTTGTACGCGCTGTCCTGCGGGATCGAGTACGGGAAGAACGCCGACGCCCACGCCCCCATGCCCAGCATCGCGCCCAGGAGCCCGTACGACAGCCCCAGCGCGTCCGGCAGGGACCGCCAGTCGCCCAGCACCGCGGCCGTCACGACCGTCACCAGCGTCGCGTACGGCAGCGTCACCAGCAGCAGCGCCATCGCCCGCGCCCGCAGCTCCGCGTACGCGTCGCGCGCCGACGACACGGTCATCGCCACCATCCAGAACGCCGAGGTGTCCTGGCCGAACTGGTTGTACATCAGCGTGCCCAGCAGCCCCGCCGCGAAGCACGACCAGTAGATCGACCCGGTGCCCTGCCAGGCGTTGAAGAGCGGGATGATCGCGCCCAGCGCCAGCGCCGTCACCCACCCCGACTTCGCCTTCGGGTCCCGCCACGCGTAGCGCAGCGCCCGCTGCATCACCGCACCCGTACGGCCCTCCGGCCACAGCCGCCCCCACCCGGCGTCTGCCGAGCGGCGCCGGTCCGTGCCCGCGCCCGTACCCGCCGCCGCGATCGTCGAGCCGTCCGGCGCGGTCATCAGCTTCGTCAGACTCCGCTGCCACCAGTACAGCAGCCCCGCCAGCGCGGCCACCGACAGCAGCAGTTGGACGACGGCCACCCCGTACGCGCCCCGGCTCGCCGAGTCGACCGCGCCGATCGCCGACGCGGGCGGTACCCACCGGGCCACCGCCGCAGCGGGCTCCAGCCGCGACAGCCCGCCGGCCTGCCCCAGCCGCTGGGCGCCGAAGTTCACGAACTGGATGCCGACCGCCACCACCAGACCGCTCAGCAGCGCCAGATCCCGGCCCTTACGGGAGGTCAGCAGGCGGATGTTCGCCGCCGCGACCGCCCGCGCCAGCGCCAGGCACACCAGCAGCACCAGCGGCACGGCCACCACCGACACGGCCACCGCGAACGCCCCGTGCGCCACCGAGATACCCGACCCCACCGCCACGCACAGCGTGAACAGTGGTCCGATCCCCACCAGCGACGCCACCAGCAACGCCCGCACCAGCGATCCCGCCCGCAGCGGCAGCATCACCAGCCGGGTCGGGTCCAGGGTCTCGTCCCCGCTCGGGAAGAACAGCGGCATCACGGCCCAGCCGAGCGCCAGCACGGCCGTCAGCAGCACCGCCACCGTGCCCGCGTGTGCGTTCCCGCGCAGCAGCACCAGACCCAGCAGCTGCCCGGCGGCGAACAGCAGGGTGAAGAAGAGCGAGACGATGAAGATCGCCGCCCGGCCGGTCGACTGGCGCAGGCCGTTCCGCAGCAGCGACCACTTCAGCCGTACGAAGATCGCGGTCAGTGCCGCATCGCCCGCCGTGGCCGGGCGCCCGCCGACCGCCGGCCCGCCGCGAGCCGTCCCGCCCGGAGCCATGGCGTCGGGAGCCACGGCGCCCGGCCCGAGCGCACTCCCCGTCGGCGTCGCGCCCCCGCTCACCTGGCACCGCCCAGCCAGTCGAGGGACTCGCCGGTGTCCCGGCCCTGCGCGCCCACCAGCTCCAGGAACGCCTGCTGGAGCGTCGGCGCGTCACCCCGGACCTCCGCCAGCGTGCCGTGCGCGCGGATGTGGCCCGCGGCCATCACGGCGACCCAGTCGCACAACGACTCCACCAGCTCCATGACATGGCTGGAGAACACCACCGTCGCGCCCGACGCCGTGTACCGCTCCAGCACGCCCCGGATCGTCTGCGCGGACACCGGGTCGACGCCCTCGAACGGCTCGTCCAGGAAGAGCACCGAGGGGTTGTGCAGCAGCGCCGCCGCGAGCCCGATCTTCTTCCGCATACCGGTCGAGTAGTCGATCACCAGCTTGTGCTGCGCGCCCGCCAGGTCGAGCACATCCAGCAGCTGCGTCGCCCGCATGTCGACCTCGGCGCCCGGCAGCCCCCGCAGCCGCCCGGTGTACGCGAGGAGCTCCCGCCCCGACAGCCGCTCGAACAGCCGCAGCCCCTCCGGCAGCACCCCGATGCGGGCCTTCACCGCGGCCGGGTCCTGCCACACATCGTGCCCCGCGACCTCGATCCGCCCGTGGTCGGGGCGGAGCAGCCCGGTCACCATCGACAGCGTCGTCGTCTTGCCGGCGCCGTTCGGTCCGACCAGCCCGACGAACTTCCCCGCGGGCAGCTCCAGATCCACCCCGGCGACCGCGATGTGCTCGCCGAAGCGCTTCCACAGCCCTTCCACGCGAACGGCGGGCGGCGCCGCCTCCGGCGCCTCACCCGCCACGTCAACTCTCCGGTGCTGCTCCGGCATGGTCGCTGCCGCCTCTCACTGTCCCCGTCGGTGCCTCTGACAGGAACAGCCTACGAACCGGCCGGTAGGCCCGCAGGTGGAGAATCCGGCAGTCTCCGCTGGTCAGTGTTGCCGGGTCAGCATGGCCGGGTCGGCACGGCCGGGTCAGCAGGGCCGGGTCAGCAGGGCCGGATCAGCAGGGCCGGATCAGCATGGAAGGACGGATCAGTGCGGCAGGGTCAGCGGCGTCCCCTCGCCGCCGCGGCCTCCCGGCCGCACGCGTACGCCAGCGGGCTGATCAGCTCCTCCACGTCGGGCAGCCACCGGTTCGCAGAGGTCGGGCGACGCGCCCACTGCACCGCGCCCTGGCCGCCGATCCGGGTGGGCGGCGCCGCCACATACTGGCCCTCGCCCCGCGCGACCAGGTCGATCCCGGCCGGTGACCAGCCCAGCTTCCGGATCAGGTCGGCCACCTTCACGGCCGCCCCCGGCAGGACGAAGAACATCATCCGGCGGTCCGGCGTGCAGGTCACCGGGCCGAGCGTCAGATCCATCCGCTCCATCCGCGCCAGCGCCAGGAAGCCCGCCGACTCCGGCACGTCCAACGCGTCGAAGGTGCGCCCGGTCGGCAGCAGGATCGACGCCTTGGGGTGTTTCCCCCACAGCCGACGCGCCGCGACCGCGCTGCCCGTCGCCTGCGTCGCCCAGTCGGGCCGGGACGGGTGCGCGCCCGGGGCGGGGCAGGCGTCGTCCCCGCACGAGCACCGCTCCTGGCTGTCGACCGCCTCCAACCACGTACCGGGGAACACGTCCCAGTGCCGCTCTTCCGCATACCGCACTGCGCCGTCCAGCAACTGCTCCCCGCGCTGCTTCGGGATCTGTGCGGCTTCCGTGACTCCGATCGTCTCTTCCACGGAGAGCACAACTCCCCCACCCACCGGGGGTTACGGGGCGCAAAGGCGAAGGGCGAGATGCATCGATTCGCCATATGGGGCGCATGGATGCACGGACGGGGGCGCGCACGGGCGGCGGGAGCCACGGGCGGGTAGCCACAGTCGGGGGAGGGGCGTCAATGCGGGTGTCTCCTGGTTTACACCGCAATACGCCGCAATTATTGATGTTTTGGTATTACAGCGCCAAGTTCTGCATTCTCCGGACATCAGCCGGGCAGTGATCGACCGACTGATCACCACCGGCACCACAGGGGGTAGTCATGGCAGCGAGGCCGCTCGTCGCCCGTCAGCCGAACGAACGGCTGCAGGCTCTCATTCAGGAAGCGGGGTGCTCCAACGCCGGGCTCGCCCGCCGCGTCAACATGGTCGGTTCGGAACGCGGGCTCGACCTGCGGTACGACAAGACCTCGGTGGCGCGCTGGCTGCGCGGACAGCAGCCGCGGGGCCGGGCCCCCGGAATCATCGCCGAGGCCCTCGGCCGGAAGCTCGGCCGTACGGTCACGATCGACGAGATCGGGATGGCGAACGGCAAGAACCTGGCGAGCGGGGTCGGGCTGCAGTTCTCCCCCACCGTGCTGGGCGCCATCGAGCAGGTCTGCGAGCTGTGGCGGAGCGACGTGGGCCGCAGGGACTTCCTGTCCGGCTCGACCGTCGCCGCCTCGGCGCTCGTCGAACCCAGCCGCGACTGGCTGATCACCGGCCCCGACGCCCAGGTGTCCCGTACCGCCGGGGCCCGTGTGGGCCTCTCGGACGTCCGTGCCGTACGGGCGATGACGGACGCGCTGGTCGACCTCGACCACCGGTTCGGCAGCGGGCACGTGCGGCCCGTCGTCGTCCACTACCTCAACAGCGTGGTGTCCGGGATGCTCTCCGGCTCGTACCGGGACGCGGTGGGGCGGCAACTCTTCTCGGCCGTCGCCCGGTTGACGGAACTCGCCGGGTACATGGCCGTGGACACCGGTCAACCGGGGCTCGCCCAGCGGTACTACATCCAGGCGCTGCGCCTCGCGCAGGCGGCCGGCGACCGGGCGTACGGCGGGTACGTGCTGGCCGCGTCCATGAGCCACCTCGCCGCGCAGCTCGGAAACCCGCGCGAGATCTCCCAGTTGGCGCGGGCCGCGCAGGAGGGCGCGCGGGGGCATGTCACGCCGCGGGCGGAGGCGATGTTCCTGGCGGCCGAGGCGCGCGGGCACGCCCTGCTCGGGGACGCGCGGATGTGCCAGGACGTGGCGGGCCGGGCGATCGACGCGCTGGACCGGGCCCGGCCGGACTCGGGCGACGACGCGGCGTGGATCGCGCACTTCGACCACGCCTACCTCGCCGACGAACTGGCCCACTGCCACCGCGACCTGGGCCAGCCCCAGGCGGCGGCCCGGGCGGCCACCGACGCGCTGGACGGCCACCCGGCGTCCCGTGCGCGGCGGCGGGCGATCGGCCTCGTCCTGCTGGCCACGGCGCAGGCCCAGCAGCGCGAGGTCGAACTGGCCTGCCACACCGGCACCCGCGCGGCCGAACTCCTCGGCACACTGCGGTCGTCACGCGGCGCCGAGTACCTGGACGACCTCCAGCAGCGGCTGGAGCAGTACGGGGACGAGCCCGCGGTACGCGAGTTCGCGGCACGGCTGGAGCTTCAGGCGGCCTGAGTAGCACACCCGTGTGCGTGAGCGGTGATACACCCGGTAGCGTGAGCCGACGTTTCCGTAGGTTCACACGTAGGAGTCCCGGTGACGCAGAGCGGACACGGCCAGGAGGGCCAGTCGTGGGGCCAGCCCCCTGGTCAGCCCTGGGGGCCGCCGCCCCCGGAGGGCGCGCCGGGCGGGGACCCCGCCACGCAGTACCTGCGTCCGGTTCCGCCGGCCTCGCCCCAGGGGCAGGCGGAGAACCCGGCGGAGTCGACCCAGTTCCTGGGCACCGGCTTCGGCACACAGCCCCAACAGCACCAGCCGCCGCACCAGCACCAGCACCAGCAGCCCGACCCGGACGTGGAGGCGACCCAGTACATCCCGCCCGTACCGGGGCGTACCGGACCCCCGGCCGAGTTCGACAACCTCTTCCGTGACGAGCCGGCGGGCGCGGCGGGCGCGGCGGGCGCGACGCAGCAGATGCCGCGTTACGAGCCACCGCAGCAGCAGTACGGCCACCAGCCACCCCCGCAGCCCCACCAGCAGTACGGACAGCCACAGCCGCACCACCAGCCGTACGGGCAGCAGCCGCCCCCGCAGCCCCAACAGCAGTACGGGGACCCGCACGCCTACGACGACGAGCCCGAGCCGCGCCGCTCCTCGAAGCTGCCGCTGGTCGCGGCCGTCGTCGTCGGCTGCGCGGTCCTCGGCCTAGGCGCGGGCGCCCTGATGAGCGGGGGCGACGACTCCGACTCCGACGGCAAGGGCGACAAGACGGGGATCGCCGCGGCCACCTCGCCCGCGCCCAGCGCCTCGTCCTCGGAGCCCGTCGCCGACCCGGCGAAGGGGCAGGCCGAGCAGCTGGACAAGCTGCTGGCGGACAGCAACAACAGCCGCGACGCGGTGATCCGTTCCGTCGAGAACATCAAGAAGTGCCAGGAGCTGGACAAGGCCGCGTCCGATCTGCGGGAGGCCGCGGTCCAGCGGCGCGAGCTGGTGACCCGGCTCAAGGGCATCGAGATCGACAAGCTGCCCGACCACGCCGAGCTGTCCACGGCCCTGACCAAGGCGTGGCAGGCGTCCGCGACCGCCGACGACCACTACGCGGTCTGGGCCGAGCAGGTCAAGAAGCCCAAGAACTGCAAGGACGGGCGGGCCCGCAACACCAGCCGCACCGCCCAGGCGGCCGTGGCGAGCGGCGAGGCGACCAACGCCAAGCGGCAGGCCGCACGTCTCTGGAACGGCATCGCCGAGACGTACGGCCTGACCACGCGGCAGCCGACCCAGCTCTAGTGCAGGCCGGCGCGACTAGGGAGTGTCCGGCGGATCATGCCGACATCCGAGCCGGGTGCCCTTGTCCTGCTGGTGAGCGGGGTCTGGTGCGTGCA
>NZ_VSRY01000156.1:0-10591 GCF_008271805.1 Streptomyces sp. TRM49041 | reverse complement strand
CCCTGCTCGAGCGGAGTCGAGAGCTTGGGGGAGTCGGCAACCGACGACAACGCCGCAGATGCGCGTGCCAGACCCCGCGGCCCAGGCATGATCCGCCGGACACGACCTAGGAGCGGGCGTCCAGCAGTGTCGGGCCGACGTCGACGAAGCCTGACTTCTGCGCGACCAGGCGGCCCTTCCGCACGACCTGGAACGTCACCTCGCGGTTGACGATCCTGGGGAAGCCGGGGGTGCCGAGCATGTCCTCGTAGCGCCAGCGCAGCTCGGGTGTGAGGCCCCCGGTGTCCACCGTCAGGCCGCGGTCCAGGGTGAGCGCGATCCTGCCGGGGGTCACCTCGTGGTCGCCGAGTGCCGCCACGACCTGATTGAGGACCGTGTACGCGATCCAGGTGGTCTGGACGCCGGCGTCGGCCGGGTCGATCCGGTTGTCGCCGAAGGCGTGTTCCTTGATCACCTGCCGCATCGGCTGCCAGCGCGGGTCGCCCGCGTCCGGGTACCAGCCGGTGATGTAGGCGCCCTCGAAGGGCCCGGAGGCGCCGCCCGTACGGTCGACGAGCATCTGGTCGACGCTGCCGAGCACGGACGAGACCCGGACGTCGCGGCCGTCGGAGGGCAGCCGCCGGAACGAGTCGAAGAAGTGCGCGGTGCGTTCGCCGAGGGCGGCGGTGACGCAGCCGCGCTCCTTGCCGGCCCGCTTGCGGGAGCGGCTGGCGACGGCCGCGTACTCGCCGGCGTCCTCGGCGGCCGGGATGTCGTACGCCTCGCGCTGCTTGCTCCGGGTGAGGCCGGAGTTGAGCAGGGCGTGCAGATAGTCGCCGGCGATCGTGTCGGGCCGGACGAGGGAGACCCGCTCGCAGGAGGCGGCGAGCTGGATGCCGTTCCCGGCCAGCAGGGCGACTTGCCCGCCGTTGACCGGATAGGACAGATAGCTGGTGAATTCCTCGTCGGAGAGCCCGTATCCGCCGATGTAAGGGATGCGCGCCGCTTCCAGGATGGCCATGAAGGTGCGGCCGTGCTGGCTGTACGAGCCGACGACGGCGGCCACCTGCTCCTTGACGGCCTTGCGGGCGCAGGCGGCGGCGCCCGTCGCGGTGTTGCCTTCGTTGCACGTGATGACGCGCAGTTCGTGCCCGTTGAGGCCGCCGCGGCTGTTGGCCCAGCGGGCGTATGCCTCCGCCATCGCCGGCATTCCGGGCATATTGGTGGCTTTGGTGTCCTCGGGAGCCCAGGTCATCACGGTGACGGGCTCCCTGGAGCCCCCCGTGGCTCCAGGGAGAGCACCACAGCCGGTGAGGAGGGACGCCGCGACAAGAGCCGCCGCGGCCCTGAACTTGAGAGGGATGGGAATGCGTCGCCTACCGTTACCGGTCATGGACACGCACGCTTCCGCCTCATGGGTAACGTGGGAGTGAGCGTGGTTCAACGGTCGGTGACGTCAAGGTGAATTACGGGAGCGGCGGGCCGCGTACGGTGGGGGACTACGATCGGCACGTCTCCGCCGCGCGCGACACGTGCGCTCCAATAGCTCGTCCGGGCCGTGTCCGCAAGGACCGAGCCCACAAGGTGAACGCAGATGAACTCTTCCCGTCGCGCCCGTCGCTCCTCCACCATGGGCGGCATGCCCCTCAACGACATGCCGTGGTGGCGCTGGCGCGCCAACGTGCGCTCGGCGCTGCACATGCTCTCCGACGCCCGCTTCCACGAGGAGTGCTGGCTGGCGGGCGTCGACGGGTACGGCGACGTCACCGACGCCGTGTACCGGCTGGTCGAGGACACCTGGCTGGACAACTGGTCCGCCGAGAAGTACGTCGGGACGATATTCCGCGACTCGGGCGAGGCCGCGCTGGTGGATGTGGCGGTGCTGCGGGTCCTGCGGATCATGCACCAGGTCGGGCCGGACGCCCCCGTCTCGGCGTATCTGAACCACCACGGCTGGCCCGAGGCCGTACGCGCCGCCCGCGAGGCCCACGTCCGGCTCGCCGGCAACGACGGCGAGCACCCCGACGTGCCGCCGCAGCCACTTGACGCGCTGCGGTACATGACCGGCGCGGCCTGAGACGCGGGGTCCGCCTGACGGACGCGGCGCGAAGGGCGTCGGCGTTCTGTGGCATCCTGCGAGGATGACCGACCAGTATGTCCTCACTCTCTCCTGCCCCGACAAGCAGGGCATCGTGCACGCCGTGTCCAGCTATCTGTTCATCACGGGATGCAACATCGAGGACAGCCAGCAGTTCGGGGACCACGGGTCGGGCCTCTTCTTCATGCGGGTCCACTTCTCGGCCGAGGCGCCGGTGACGGTGGAGAAGCTGCGGGCCAGCTTCGCCGCGGTCGGGGACTCCTTCGAGATGGAGTGGCAGCTGCACCGCGCGGAGGACCGCATGCGGGTGGTGCTGATGGTGTCCAAGTTCGGGCACTGCCTGAACGATCTGCTGTTCCGTACGCGGATCGGCGCGCTGCCCGTCGACATCGTCGCGGTCGTGTCCAACCACACGGACTTCGCGGAGCTCGTCGCGTCGTACGACATCCCGTTCCACCACATCCCGGTGACCAAGGACACCAAGGCGGAGGCGGAGGCGCGGCTGCTGGAGCTGGTCCGCGGCGAGAACGTGGAACTGGTGGTCCTGGCCCGGTACATGCAGGTCCTCTCGGACGACCTGTGCAAGCAGCTGAGCGGGCGGATCATCAACATCCACCACTCGTTCCTGCCGAGCTTCAAGGGCGCGAAGCCGTACCACCAGGCGCATGCGCGCGGCGTGAAGCTGATCGGGGCGACGGCGCACTATGTGACGGCGGACCTCGACGAGGGCCCGATCATCGAGCAGGAGGTCGAGCGGGTGGGCCACGAGGTCACCCCCGAGGCGCTGGTCGCCGTCGGCCGCGACGTCGAGTGCCAGGCCCTCGCCCGTGCGGTCAAGTGGCACGCGGAACGCCGCGTCCTCCTGAACGGCAACCGCACGGTCGTCTTCGCCTGACGGCACCCTCTTCCCTTGCGCCGAGCCCCCGCCCCGGTGCTCGACAGCCCTGCCCAGGGGCCGCGCACCAGGAAACGGTGGGCCCTACATGCGGCTCAAGGACGCTGCCGCGAAGAGGACGTCCTTGATGGCGTCGCGGTCGCCGTCCTGGCCGACGGCGGCCTCCTCCGGGGAGATGTGGCCGGCGACGAGCTGGCAGAACTCGACGCCGTCCAGGGCGACCTGGGCGACCTCCTGGTCGGGGGAGCCGACGGCGGCCGGGGAGTCGAGGGCGATGTACCAGTGCCCGCCACCGGCCCCCTCGACCTCCAGATGCAGGGACCGGCCGGGCGCGCCGGCCTCGACGAGGGTGCGGGCCGGAGCGGCGAGCCCCGCACGCCGCCGGTCGGCCAGCGCGGCCGGCAGGAGCCGCGCCGCCAGGTCGATCATGCCGTGCAGGTGCGCCCCGGCGGGCGGTTCGTACGGGTAGTCCACGGCCGCCGCGATGTCCTCGGCGTGCACCCAGCACTCGAACGCCCGGTCCAGCAGCGCGTCCCGCAGGGGCAGCGAGAAGGAGCCGTAGGGGACCGACAGGTCCGCCACGCCACTGCCCGCGAACGACACCGTGCGGATCAGCGTGTGCGTCTGGTCCCGCCACGGCCCGCGGACGCACCGCTTCTCCGGGTGGTCGAACTCCTTCCAGTACGCCTCCGTCCGCTCGCCCGGGTCGTTCAGCCCGTCCCGGCGCGTCGGCCGCAGCGGGTCGTCGAGGCCCAGTGCCGCCGCGACGAGCCCGTCCACCGCCAGCAGATGACTGATGACGCCCGAGACAGTCGTCCGGCGGCTCACCTGCCGGTCGCCCTCGAACCACTTCAGCCGCACCGGCGCCTGCCACTCCGTGTGGGCGATGTCCTGGAGCAGCGCGTCGAGCCGGGCGGTCTCCGCGTCGTACGGTCCGGCCCACGCGGGCACGGGGATACGGGCGGGGCGCCGCCCCAGGCAGGTCTCCAGGACCCGGGTCCGCAGCAGCGGGTCGAGGTCCAGGTCGCGCTCGCTGTGGAGCAGCCCGACCGCGTCGCGCAGCCGCAGCGCCTCGTCGGCGCAGGGCGCGCACTCCGTCAGGTGCGCCTCGACCGCCGCGGTCTCCTCCGCCGAGCAGGCGGTCAGGGCCCACGCGCCCAGCAGGGACTTCAGGACACGGTGGGGCAGCTCGGGCATCCGGGCCGGCGTCGCGGGCTCGTCCGCGGGGTCCTGCGGGCGAGGCCGGTGCGCCAGGTCGTCGGCAGCCTTCCTCGGTGCCGGTATGCGCGGCGCTCGGCTCACCTCGTCCCCGCCGTTCCGGTCGTCGTCGCGACCGCCGCCGTCCAGCGGGCCGGTCACAGCGGCGACCCTCCTTGTCCGGGCGGCGGTGAGCCCTCCATGGGGCGCGTGTGGGCCGTGGACAGCAGCTGCAGGCCGAGCCGGAGCCGGCGCCGGGCCTCGTCCTCGGTCACGCCGAGGTGCTCGGCGGTCTGCCGGTAGTTCCGGCGCTTGAAGTACGCGCTGTCCAGCGCCTCGCGCAGGGGCGTCGGCATGGACGTGACGATGTAGTCGGCGCGGGCCGCCACCGCCGCCCGCCGCACCTTCTGCTCCAGCTCCTCCGCCGAGCCCTCGCCGTGCTCGGCGAGCGCGCGCGTCTCGGCCTGGCGGAGCCGGTGCACGGCCTGGCGGCGGGTCAGCCGGGCGATCCACGCGCGTAGGGAGCCCTCCTCGCGCGGGTCGTAGGCGTCGGGGTTCTCCCAGACGTACCCGAACACCTCTCGGGTGACCTGGTCGGCGGCGTCCTGGTCCTCCAGAACGCGGTGCGCCGTGTTGTGGACGAGCGAGGCGAACCGGTCGTACAGCTCGCTGAGCGCGGCCGCCTCGCCCCGCGCCAGCCGCTGCTGCATCTTGCGGTCCCAGCGCGGTGGTGTGTCCTTCGCCATTCTTCGAATGTAGTGCGCGACCACGACAACGCACCGCCCTTTGGGCACATGCTGGTGTCAGAGGTGGTGTGATGGTAAGGATGCCGTCACTCTCCGCCCGGGGAGTTTCAGCCGGGATCGGTGGGGCAGCTGCGACAGGAAGAACGGCCTCCGTATGGGACCGGCGACGAAAGGTTACGGCGCGTGATGCTGACGGTGGAGCGAGCCCGGCACGGCGCCTGGACCGTGTTGCACATCTCCGGCGAGCTCGACCTGGTGTCGTCGCCCGTGGTGCGCCGCCAGGTGCACGACGCGGTCGCGGACGGCCGCCACGACGTCGTACTCGACCTGTCCGGGGTGCGGTTCTGCGACTCCAGCGGCGTGGGCGTGCTCATCGCGGCGCGCCGGCTGCTGCACTCCTGCCGGGGCAACCTCCGGCTGATCCTCCCCGCTCGGGGTGCGGTCGAGGGCTCGCATGTCAACCGGGTCCTGGCGGCGCTGGGCGTACGCCGGCTGTTCGACGTCCATCCGGACGTGGCCGCGGCGACCGGCGGTGTCCCGGGCGACGGCGAGGATGCCGCGCCGCCGCTCTCCGCCTGAAGCGGCACCGGGGGCAGGGTCGCCGCGACGCGCGCTGAGGCGCGCCCGTTCTGCGCCTCCCCGATCGTGGCGTTCACGTCGTACTCTCCCGGCATGGACGAAGTGGAGTTGTACCAGCGCCGGATCGCCGCCCGGTTCACCGCCCTCGATCAGGAGGGCAGCGGCTATATCTCGCGCGAGGACTTCAGCACCGCGGCGCGGCGGCTGCTGGCCGAGTTCGGCCTGCCGTACCGCTCCGACCAGGGCCAGGCGCTGTCGCTCGGCGCCGAGGCGTTCTGGCAGGGGCTCGCGGGCATCGCCGACGTGGACGGCGACCAGCGGGTCAGCCACGAGGAGTTCGCGCACGGCGCGGTGAAGCGGCTGCGGGACAACCCGGAGCGGTTCGCGGAGATCGCCCGCCCCTTCGTCCGCGCGGTGCTGGCCGTCGCGGACGTGGACCGGGACGGGCGGGCCGAGACGGCGGGCCTGGAGCGGGCGTTGCGGGTGCTGGGCGTGGAGCCGCACACCGCCGCGCTGGCGGCCGAGTCGCTGGACACGGACCGCAGCGGGCGGGTCGACGAGGAGGAGGCCGTGGCGGCGTTCGCCCGCTACTTCATGCTGCCGTAGCGCTCGCGCAGCCTGTACTTGAGAACCTTGCGCAGCGTGTCGTTGCGCGGCAGCGCGTCGACGACCTCCAGCTGCTCGGGCAGCTTGTGCACGGCGAGGCCGTCGGCGCGGAGCCGGGCGGTGACGGCGGCGAGGGTGAGCGGTGGGACCCCGTCGTCCTGCTCCACGACGGCGCACACCCGCTCGCCCCGCTCCGGGTCCGGCAGGCCGATCACGGCGGCGTCGCGCACGCCCGGGACGCGGTGCAGCAGATCCTCGATCTCCTTGGCCGAAATGTTCTCACCCTTGCGGATGATGACGTCCTTGGCACGGCCGGTGAGCACCAGGTGTCCCGTGGCGGTCAGGTGCCCGAGGTCGCCCGTGCGGAGGTACCCGTCGGCGTCGAACGCCTCGGCGGTCCGCGCCGGGTCCAGGTAGCCCCGGCAGACGGCCTCGCCGCGCAGCCGGATCTCGCCGTCCACGACACGGATGTCCAGGCCGGCCGGGGGACGGCCCTCGGTGGTGGCGAGGTGTTCGGCGGTGTCGTCCGGCGACCCCATGGTGATCATCGGGACCTCGGTCATGCCGTAGCCGTGGGTCAGTTGGCAGCCGAGTTCGCCGACCACGGCGTGGTACAGGTCCGGGGGCTTGGGGGCGCCGCCGCCCGCGAGGAGCCGCAGTGCCGGGAGGAGCCTTTCCCCGGGCGGGAGTCTGCGCTGTTCGGCGAGGAAGAGGGAGTAGAAGGCGGTGGAGCCGCCCGCGATGGTCACGCCGTGCGCGCGGTACGCGGGCAGCGCGTCGGGCAGCGCGAACTTCTCGACGAGCAGGGCGGGGAAGCCGTACAGCAGCAGCATCACCAGGTAGTCGGGGCCGCCGATGTGCGCGAACGGGAAGGCGATCGAGCCCACGTCGTCCGGTGCCGGGCGCAGCGCGTGGGCGAGGCAGGAGCCGCCCGCGAGGAGGGACCGGTCGGTGTGCAGGACGCCTCGCGGGTCGGCGGTGGTGCCGGACGTCCAGTAGATCCAGCGTGGTGCGGTGCCGGAGGCGGGCGGCGCGGGCAGTACGGCCGGGTCGCCGTCCGGCAGCCGCTCGTACGCCTCGAAGACGCCGCGCGCGCCGACGCGGTGCGCCATCGCGGTGTGGTCGAAGCCGCGCCAGGTGCCGGGGACGGCGAAGAACTCGGCCCTGGACTCCCGGATCGCGAAGCCCGTCTCGCGGTCGCGGCAGAACGGGATGACCGGCGTCTGTACGGCGCCGAGCCGGGCCAGCGCCACGGTGAGGAGCACGGTCTCGACGCGCGTGGGCAACTGCCAGGCGACGACCGTGCCGGGCCGTACGCCCATGTGCCACAGCCCGGCCGCCACCCGCTCGGCCCGGTCCCGGAGGGCGCCGAAGGTGATGACGCGGTCGTCCTGGAGGAGGGCGCGGCCGGCGGGGGTGAGCCGGGCGCGGCGGTCCACGAGCTCCCACAGGGTGCGGGAGGTGCTCAGGGCGTGCGCGGTGTCCGTGGTGGTGGTCGTCGTCATGCCCGCCTCCGGCCGATACTGACGGTGTGTCAGATGTGAGGGCGAGCGTAGGCGGCTACGCCTTGTCGGTCCAGGGGTGCGGGGCTAGCCTGACAGGACAGTGAATCTGACGAATCGTCAGCTCAAATCCGATCGCTAGCTGCCTACGAGAGGTGGGCCCGGCCATGACGGAACTGCCGCGCATCATCAGCGTCGACGACCATGTGATCGAGCCCGCGCACCTCTTCGAGACCTGGCTGCCCGCGAAGTACCGCGACCGGGGCCCCAAGCCCCTCACCGCCGGCATCGGCGAGCTGGAGTACGTCGGCGGCAGGTACCGGATCACGATGGACCCGGACGGCCCGCCCGCCGACTGGTGGATCTACGAGGACCTCCGCTCCCCGTACAAGCGGAACATCGCCGCCGTCGGCTTCTCGCGGGACGAGATGACGCTGGAGGGGATCACGCGGGAGGAGATGCGGCCGGGGTGCTGGGACCCGAAGGCGCGGCTCGCGGACATGGATCTGAACCATGTCGAGGCGTCGCTGTGCTTTCCGACCTTCCCCCGTTTCTGCGGGCAGACGTTCGCGGAGGCGCGGGACAAGGAGGTGGGGCTGGCGTGTGTGCGGGCCTACAACGACTGGATGGTGGAGGAGTGGTGCGGGGACAGCGGAGGCCGGCTGATCCCGCTCTGTCTGATCCCGCTGTGGGACATCGAGCTGGCGGTGGCGGAGGTCCGGCGCAACGCGGCGCGGGGTGTGCGAGCGGTGACGTTCTCCGAGATACCGACCTACCTCGGGCTGCCGTCGATCCACTCGGGGTACTGGGACCCGTTCTTCGCGGTGTGCGAGGAGACCGGGACGGTGGTCAACATGCACATCGGGTCCTCGTCGCAGATGCCGGCCGCGTCCCCGGACGCGCCGCCGGCGGTGCAGGCGTCGCTGTCGTTCAACAACGCCATGGCGTCGATGACCGACTTCCTGTTCTCCGGGGTGCTGGTGCGCTTCCCCCGGCTGAAGCTGGCCTACAGCGAGGGCCAGATGGGGTGGATCCCGTACGCGCTGGAGCGGGCCGACGACGTGTGGCGCGAGCACCGCGCCTGGGGCGGGGTGCGCGACCTGATCCCGGAGCCCCCGTCGACGTACTACTACCGGCAGATCTACTGCTGCTTCTTCCGCGACAGGCACGGCATCGAAGCCATCGACACCGTCGGCCGCGACAACGCCACCTTCGAGACCGACTACCCGCACGTCGACTCGACGTTCCCGCACACCAAGCAGGTCGCCCTCGACCATGTCCAGGGGCTCGACGACGAGACGACGTACAAGCTGATGCGCGGCAACGCCATCCGCATGCTCGGGCTGGACCTGGACTGATGGACCTGTCGTACACCGCCGAGGAGGAGGACTTCCGGCACGGGCTGCGCGGGTGGCTCGCCGCCGTGCTGCCCGGCCTGCCGCCGAGGCCCGACCCCGCGGACTGGCCCGCCCGGCGCGTGTACGACACGGGCTGGCAGCGGCTGCTGTACGACGCCGGGTACGGGACCGTGCACTGGGACGCCCCGCCCGCACAGCGGCTGATCTTCCTGGAGGAGACCGAGCGCGCCGGCGCGCCGTACGTGGGCGCCAACTTCGTCGGGCTGCTGCACGCCGGGCCCACCGTCGCCGCCGAGGGCATACCCGCCCAGCGGGCCCGCTGGCTGGAGCCGATCCTGCGCGGCGACGCGGTGTGGTGCCAGGGCTTCAGCGAGCCGGGCGCCGGTTCCGACCTGGCTTCACTGCGGACCAGGGCGGTGCGCGACGGCGACGCGTACACGGTGACCGGGCACAAGATCTGGACCTCGCACGCGGAGGTGGCCGACTGGTGCGAACTGCTCGTACGGACCGACCCGGACGCGCCCAGACACCGGGGCATCACCTGGCTGGCCATGCCGATGGACACGCCCGGGGTGACCGTACGGCCGCTGCGCACGCCGGCCGGGACCGCCGAGTTCGCCGAGGTGTTCCTGGACGGGGTGCGGGTGCCGGTGGAGTACCGGGTGGGCGGCGAGAACGACGGCTGGCGAGTCACCCAGGTCACATTGGCGTACGAGCGGGGCACCGCCTTCGCGGGCGAGGTGGTGGCCTGCCGTCGGGTGCTGGGAGAGCTGGCGCGGGCGGCGCGGAAGAACGGGCGGTGGGACGACGCGGTGCTGCGGCGCCGACTCGGGCGGCTGGGCGCGGAGTTCGGGGCTCTGTGGCGGCTGGTGCAGTGGAATGTCAGCGAGGCGCAGGCGACGGACGGGGCGCCCGGGGTGGGCGGTTCGGTGTTCAAGCTGCGGTACTCGCACGCCCGGCAGGAGCTGTACGACGCGGCGGCGGCGGTCCTGGGCCCGGACAGCCTGGACGCGGACCGGGTGTGGGTCGCGGACCGGCTGTCCTCGCTCGCGTACACCATCGCGGCGGGCACGTCGCAGATCCAGCGGAACATCGTGGCCGAGCGGGTCCTCGGCCTGCCGAAGGGCCGGTGAGCGGGCGGTGCGGTTCCGGTTGACGGACGAGCAGCGGGCGCTGCGGGCGGGGGTGCGGGGGCTCCTGGAGCGGTGCTTCGGGCGGGAGCGGCTGCGGGCGGCGGTGGACGGGCCGGGGGCCGGCCCGCCCGTGCTGGACCGTGGGCTGTGGCGGGCGCTGGGCGACGCCGGGTTCTTCGCGCTGCGGGTGCCGGAGGCGGAGGGCGGTGTCGGGCTCGGGCTGCCGGAGGCGGTGCTGGCCTTCGAGGAGGCGGGGCGTGCGCTGCTCCCGGGTCCGCTGGTGGCGACACATCTGGCGGCGGGTGAGGTGCCGGGGGCGGCGGAGGGCGCGGTGGTGGTGACGGCGGTGGACGGGGCGTCGGTGGAGTGGCTGGACGCGGCGGACGTGGTGCGGGGCGATGTGGCGGGGGCGGTGCCGGTGCGGTCGGTGGACCCGCTGACGCCACTGCACCGGGTGGCGGGCGGCGCGGGGCCCGGCGGTGCGGCGGCGGGGGGCGC
>NZ_VSRY01000155.1 GCF_008271805.1 Streptomyces sp. TRM49041 | reverse complement strand
CAGGCGTGATGCGTGCTCGGATCTTGGACGGGGGCAGGGGAACGTCGAAGGGCGCGGCCCGTCATGATCATGTGATTCCACTCGCAAGATCGTGAAGGCCGCGCCCGTATGCCATCCTGCCCGACCCTGCCCACCTCTCGTCAACTCGCCGATCAACTCGGCGTCGGGGTCGGGGAGTTGTGCACGCCCGCGAAACTCCCCTCGCTCCTGGAGGCGGTCGACGCCGTGCCCGACCCGCGTTCTGTGCACCTGGTCACGCACCCCCTCCCGATGCTGCTCGGCCTGGTGGCCTGCGCCCTGCTGTGCGGGGCGCGCTCGGTGCGCGGTGTGATCCGCTGGGCGAACGGTCAGGGCGCCGGCATCCTGGCCGCACTCGAAGTCCCCGACGGTGATCCGGCGCAGTTGCCGGTGGCCACCACGCTCACCCGCACCCTTGCCCGGATCGACGCCGACGCACTCGATGCGGCCGTCGGCACCTTCGTACAGACCCACGCCGCCGACCCGCTGGCCGGAATCGCGGGAGATCCGCCCCTGCTGCAGCTGGCCGCGGACGGCAAGACGGTTCGCGGCGCCCGCGACGCCGACGGCCTGCAGCTTCACCTGCTCGGCGTCTACCAGGTCGATCCCGGCGTGATGCTCGCCCAGCGCGAGATGCGCCACAAGCCCCACGAGACCGTGCACTTCACCGCCGCCCTCGACCTGATCGCCGACATCACCGGGGCGATCGTGACCGCCGACGCCCTGCACACGGTGGCCGATCACGCCCGCTACCTGCACCGACGCGGCGCCTTCGGACTCTTCCCGGTCAAGGAGAACCGCGCCGCCCTGTTCGCCCGGCTCGACGCGCTCGACTGGGACGAGACCACGAACCCGCAGATCAGCATGGTCCGTACCGAGGAGACCAACAGCGGCCGCCACGAGACCCGCATCGTCCGCGTCCAGGCACTGGAAGACGGCCAGGTCAACTTCCCGCACGCCACCCATGCCCTGCTGGTGGAGCGGTACACCACCGGCCGGGGCGACGGAAAGACCCACGCGGACGCCGAACTCGGCATCACCACCGCACCTGTCCAGACCGCCGACGCGGCCATCCTCGCCCGCTGCGTGAGAGACCAATGGGCCATCGAATCCCAGCACTTCATCAGAGACGTGACCTTCGGAGAGGACGCCTGTCGGGCCCGCACCGGCAGTCTGCCCCGAGCCCTCGCCACCTTCCGCAGCCTGGCGATCAGCCTCGCCCACCTCGCCGGATGGAAGAACAACGCCGCCGCACACGACCACTACCGCAACCACCCGGCCGACGCTCTACGCGAACTCGGTCTCACGGGCTGAGCACGCATCACACCTGGCTACGTCCAAGCGTGCGCGAGCCCGCCGCTCCACCGGCACGTGGCGGCCGGGGCGCAGCCCGGGAGCTAGGTCGACGGCGTCCTGTAGGTCCTCGAATTCGAGCGCGAGGGCCAGGCGGTGAATCTCGACGTTCATCGGCCCGAAGGCCGTCCACATCTCGTTGGTGTCGGCTCCGAGCCGGTCCGCAGCGCGCGTCGCCTTTGCCATCATGTCGTCAGCAAAGGAGCGGTCGCGCAGGCGAGCAGCCGCTACTGCTCCGTTCAGGTGCAGCGTCCCGTAGAGCGACAACGACGCGGGCGAGTAATCCCACCAGCCACGCGGGAGAGCATCAGCGGCACGCACGGTGACGTCCAGCGCTTCCGCCGCCATGCCCGCACCGAGTTGCACGTGTGCGACACAGCGTCGCAACGCGAGGATGACGGCAGGGTCGTCGGCCTCGCATGCGGCAATGTCTCCCTGATCAGCAGCCACCCAGGCGAGGTTCGTCTCGCCCAGCTTGCGCAGCAGGGTGGCGGTCGCGTGGCAGGTCACGGCAAAGAGCTTCAGCGCCTGAATCCGGGTGTTCCCCGTGGTGTGTTCGTGCGTGGCGAGACGCGCATCTGCCAGCAGAGCGGGAAGCCGTGCCGCGAGTCGGGCGTACTCGGACGACTGATAGAGATTCCAAGCCTCGTCCACCTCGACCGCCAGCCGCTCCAGCCGCAACGGCTCGCGGCCATCGTAGAGCCCACCGGCAAGTAGGCGAGACTGCATGAGTGCGGCCCGGATGGCCGGGACACTCGCCGCATGGCCCCCGCGATCGTCCAGGAGGCTCGGGCGCCCTTGCAGGTCTTCCACATGCACGCGCAAGGCTTCCGCGAGGTCCGCCAGCATCTTGACGTTGTTCACCGGGATGCGGCCGGCCTCCACGCGGTACACCCAGTCTTCCGAGCGGTTCAGCAGCTCGCCCAGTTGCCACTGATGCAGGCCCCGACGCTCCCGGTAGAAACGCACCCGTTTACCGAACGGAAGATGGTCGGTCATCCCACGCATTGTGCGCCCCCTCACTCCGCCGAGCCGAGTGTCACACGGCAACAGCAGCAGCGGGAGGTCATCGGCCGGACTCATACTCTCCCGGGTGAGGGGCAGTAGGCTCGGCCCATGCCCGACAACGAGCAGGAACAGCGGATGGCACAACCGCGTATGGCTTCCGGTGCGGTCTTCTTCGACGCCGACGGCCGTGTCTTGCTGGTACGCCCTTCCTACAAGCCCATGTGGGAGATCCCCGGCGGATACATCGAGACGGGCGAGTCCCCCTTGGCAGCCTGCCAACGCGAGGTTGAAGAAGAGCTGGGCATCACGCCGACCATAGGCCCGCTCCTTGTCATCGACTGGGCACCGAGTCCCGCCGAGGGTGACAAAGTCCTGTACATCTTCGACGGCGGTGAGCTGAGCGCGGAGGACACGGCGTCGATCAAGCTTGCGCCTGACGAGTTGCTGGCTGCCGAGTTCCACCCGGTGGACGCGCTCGATCAACTGCTGATCCCACGTCTCGCGCGCCGCGTCAAGCAAGCCGTTGCCACCAGGCGCCATGGCCGTACCGTGTACCTCGAACACGGCGAGCAGCCGACCGCGTGATCAGACGACCGAGCGTCCCCCAGGCGCGTGCCGGGGGACGCTCAACCGCTGGAAGATCAGTAGAGCAGGGCACCGACCCTGATGATCAAGCCAGCCGCCCGGAGAAACAGCAGGCCAGGCGGCTCTTTACAGAGCTTCCTTGTTCG
This sequence comes from Streptomyces sp. TRM49041, assembly GCF_008271805.1. GTDB lineage: Bacteria > Actinomycetota > Actinomycetes > Streptomycetales > Streptomycetaceae > Streptomyces. The sequence goes on along the minus strand of NZ_VSRY01000155.1, from coordinate 8,639 downwards.
GCTTGGCTGCTTCCCCGGACTTATGTACTGGAGGCAGGACAGACCACGGGAAGTTGATCCAGTCGTCGGTGCGCTTCCAGACGTACTCGCACTTCACGAGGGAGTGCGACTTCTCGTAGATCACGGCGGAGCGCACTTCGGCGACGTGGTCGAGGCAGAAGTCGTGGACGAGCTTGAGCGTCTTTCCCGTATCGGCGACATCATCAGCAATGAGAACCTTCTTATTGCTGAAGTCGATCGCATTGGGAACAGGCGCGAGCATAACGGGCATTTCAAGCGTGGTGCCCACACCGGTGTAGAACTCGACGTTCACCAGGTGAATGTTCTTGCAGTCCAAGGCGTAAGCGAGCCCGCCGGCGACGAAGACGCCGCCACGAGCGATGGAGAGCACGACGTCCGGCTCGTAGCCGTCATCGGCGACGGCCTGGGCGAGCTCGCGCACGGCGCGACCGAACCGTTCGTATGTGAGGTTCTCCCGTATACCACTCATGCTCACACCTGCGTCCGATGGAAGTTCTGGAAGGACCGCGAGGCCGTGGGCCCGCGCTGCCCCTGGTACCGGGATCCGTACCGGTCACTGCCGTACGGGAACTCGGCCGGCGAGCTGAGCCGGAACATGCACAGCTGCCCGATCTTCATACCCGGCCACAGCTTGATCGGCAGGGTGGCGAGGTTCGAGAGTTCAAGGGTCACATGCCCCGAGAAACCGGGGTCGATGAACCCGGCGGTGGAGTGCGTCACGAGGCCGAGCCGGCCGAGCGAACTCTTTCCCTCCAGCCGGGAGGCGAGATCGTCGGGCAGCGAGATGACCTCATAGGTCGACGCGAGCACGAACTCCCCGGGATGGAGGATGAACGCCTCGTCGCCGTCCGGCTCGACCAGCCGGGTGAGGTCGGCCTGCTCGACGGCGGGGTCGATATGCGGGTAGCGGTGATTCTCGAACACCCGGAAGTAGCGGTCGAGCCGCACATCGATGCTCGAGGGCTGCACCATGGATTCGTCGTACGGGTCGATACGCACCCGCCCGGCGTCGATCTCGGCCCGGATGTCCTTGTCTGAGAGAAGCACGCCCCGAGGATACGCAGAGCGCGCGGGCCCGCCCCAATCGGACGGTCACCGCGCGCCTCCCACTACAGCCTGCCCGCGCCGCTAACGCCGCGCGAGCACCACCGGCACGGCATGCCGCAGCCGCGCACACCGAGGACACCGGATAAGCCGCCCGGGCCCGATCCGCCCGGCACCGAGGTTCTGCATCGGGAACGTCGCGGTACTGAACACATGCCCTTCGGCACAGCGGACGACGGTTCGCTCCATGGAGTCCATCAAGCCCTTTCCCCAACAAGCGGTGGACGAGATTGCCACATTAGGGGATGAACAGGACACCACTCCAGGCGGCACTCCGACCCTCACCCTACGCCCCAACTCCCCACCCGAGCCCGCCGGATCCCCCGACCCCACAACACGAAAACCCCCCGGTGCGATAACACCGGGGGCTTGCGATGGGGTACAGTGAGCGACGATGCGACGGAGATCTCCGGCCGCTACGCGGGTGTAGTTTAATGGTAGAACATGAGCTTCCCAAGCTCAGAGCGCGGGTTCGATTCCCGTCACCCGCTCCACTGCAAAGCCCCAGGTCAGCGACCTGGGGCTTGTTTGTTGTCTAGACCTCTCCGGGCTCGCGTGCCATTCGCGTGCCATAAGTGCCGTAACGGGGCGTCAGATTGAGCGTCGAACCGTCACTCGCGGCCACCGGGCACTGAGCCCTCTCAAATCCCGAGACGCATTTCGAGTGACCTGCACCACACGTCACAGGGGTGCGGCCCCGGCTGGATGCCGAGACCACACTCCTGGGTGTCACCTCCGCCGAGCCGCTCCGGCAGGAGCCGGGAGCGGGGGAGCGATCTTGTGGACGGTGGCGGTCGTGCTGGTGCCTGCCCCCTGGTCCGCCGGCGCGCGCTGGCTGCGGACGTTGGCGTCGATGTCATCGGCGAGCTTGCGCTGATGCTCCTTGGTGGAGTGCTGATAGATCAGCTGCGCCCGCTCGGACGACTGGCCTGCCCTGACCATCAGGTCCTTCAGCTTGGCGCCGGTGTCGGCGGCGAGGGTGTTTCCCGTGTGGCGCAGGTCGTAGAAGCGGAACTCCTTCCGCATGCCGACCGCGTCGCGGGCCTTGCGCCATTTCCGTCCGAAGGTGGTGCCCCGCAAGGCCGCTCCCCTCTCCCCCACGAACACCAGGCCATCGGGCTCGTCCTGCGCGAACCATTCCAGGTGCCGGCGGACGTCGAGGAGGACGAAGCCGGGCAACATGATCTCCCGTTTGCCCGCACGGGACTTGGGATCACCGATCACCCGGCGGCCGGTATTCAGTTCCGGGGCAGCCCGCCGCACCCGGACCGAACCGGTGTCGAGATCGATGTCGGCTCGGCGCAGCTCAGCCAGCTCCTCCGGCCGCATCGAGGCGAAGGCGCCGAGGAGGATCATCAGCCGCCAGCGGATCCCGATGGCCTCGGCAAGCGCGAAGACCTGCTCGACGGTGGCCACCGGCCGCTCGTCCGCGTCCTCGCGCCCCGCCCCGCGTATCGAGCAGGGGTTGCGCCGGATCAGATCGTCCTCGACCGCCGTCTGCATGATGGCCTTCAGCAGCCGGTAGGACTTGGCCGTCGTGGTGGCACCGGTCGCCTTCCGCCGTTCCGCACGCCAGGTCCTGACCTTGGCTGGGCTGATGGCGTTGACGTACTGGTCGCCGAAGGTCGGCTCCAGGTGGAGGCGGAGCAGCCGCCGGTACAGCTCGTCGGTCGTGGCCGCGACGCCGCGCTCATCGATCCAGCGCGTGGCGTACTCGGCGAACAGCACCTCGCCGGCGGCCGGGTCGATCCAGTCACCGCGCGACTGGTCGGCCTGGATCTGGGCGAGGAACAGATCGGCTTCGCGCTTGGTCTCGTATGTCTCGGGGGCCGCGCGCAGGATGCCATCGGCCCCCGGGTAGCGGGCCTGCCAGCGGCCCGAGGGGAGCTGGCGGATCGCGCCGAAGCTGCGGCGGGGAGCCCTCTTGCGGGATCGTGCCATCAGGCCACCAGCCCGAAGCCGGCGCGTCGGGTGCGGACGGGCTCGACCGTCCTCTCCTCGACGTAGGCGGTGAGCACGCTCTCCGAGATCCGGACGTGCTTGCCGAGCTTCACGTAGCGGATCCGGCGCTCGGCGATGAGTCGGCGGACGAAGCGGACGCCGGTGCCGAGGCGTTCGGCGGCCTCATCGACCGCGAGTAGGCGGTCGTTGTTGTTCACCTCCTTCGCGGTGCGGGGCTGGGTGGAGGCGTGGGGTATCGCCGTGTGGCGCAAGCAGGGTCCTCTCCTGGCCTCGGCTGGTGGGGCGGCAACCCCGGCCGGGCCGGTGTCGTTCAGGGATGGGATGGGCGTGTGGCTGGCCGGGTCCTGGGGTTTGCGGTCCAGGGCGGCTGGAGGAGCGGGCTACGGCTGGGGCGGCAGGCCGAACTCCTCCTGGTTGATCTTCATGGTGTTCTCGGCGATGGCGTTGCTGACCATCACGTCGGCCTCCTCGCGGATGTCCGGGTGCTCGTCGAGGTAGGCGGTCAGCTCGTTGGTCGCCCGGCGCCACGCGTGCTGGGCACGCTGGGCGGCCAGATTGGCGGCCACGACGGTGTCGATCAGCTCCATGGCGCGGCCGGCGGCGGCCAGGGCCGGCGGGCCGACGAGGTTGGACAGCGACACGCCGAAGACCTCGGCGAAGCCGATGGCTTCGTCGAGGTTGATGCGGCGCTTGCCGTTCTCGATCCGCCACACCGCCGACGGGTTCATCTCGTAGCCGGCCTCGTTGAGGCGGTCGGAGAGCGTGGTGGTGCTCCAGCCCCGCTGCTCTCGCTCGGCCTTGATCCGCTTGGCGGCGTTGTCCTCGCCCTTGAGCAGGACGCCCTCGGATGTGTCCTCGTGGTCGTCGTCGGGCATTACCCCTCCTTCCTCTCGCAGCATGTTCCTGCGATTCGCAGTAGCCTAAACAGTACATCACGCTCTGCTGCTTGCAAAGTCGCTATGCGTAGTGCATAGTGGTAGACATGCCGCACCGCTGCGATCCGCTGGAGACCGCCATCACCTAGCCCGGCAAACAGAAAGCCCCCCGGTGCTTGCGACACCGAGGGGCTCAAAGCGCAAACCTCACGCCGCCCATCCCTGAACGACTAGCTGCATGGCCGGGATTGCCGTCCCGTATGGCCCGCAGATTGAGGAGCTCGATGTCCAGTATGGACGAAGCCACCCCGAACACGCCATCGCTTCCCGTCGAGTGGCCGCCGACCGCCGTACCTGGCCAGCCGGCCGCCCCCTCGCCCGACCCGGACCCCGAGGGCGAGGAGGTCCTGGACCAGCTCCGGGCCGCCATCCGACGCTATGTCGTGATGCCGAGCGACGAAGCGCTGACCGCGACCACGCTGTGGGCGGCGGCGACGCACCTGCAGACTGTGTGGCAGCACGCGCCGCGCCTGGCGGTGGTCGGTCCAGCCAAGCGGTGCGGGAAGTCGCGGCTCCTTGAGGTCCTGATCGAGGCGGTCCACGAGCCGCTGATCACGATCAACGCGTCCGCCGCAGCGATCTTCCGGTCGATCGGCGAGGCCGACCCGCCCACGCTCCTGGTGGACGAGGTCGACACCATCTTCGGCAGCGCGAAGGTCGCGGAGAAGAACGAGGAGATGCGCGGCCTGCTCAACGCCGGCCACCAGCGCAACCGGCCCACCCTGCGCGTCTCCGGCCCCAACCACGAGGTGGTCAAGTTCCCCACCTTCGCCATGGCCGCCCTCGCCGGCATCGGTGACCTGCCCGACACGATCATGGACCGGTCGGTCGTCATCCGCATGCGCCGCCGAGCCGAGAGCGAGAAGGTCAGCTCCTGGCGCTACGGCCGCGACGACCTGGCGGTACGCGAACTCCGCGCACGGCTGGCGGCCTGGCTGGCCTCCATACGCGAGAAGGCCCTCGCCCTGGAACCGAAGCTGCCGGTCGAGGACCGTGCCGCCGACACGTGGGCGCCGCTGATCAGCGTCGCCGACCTCGCGGGCGGGCACTGGCCCGTCCTGGCCCGCTCCGCGTGCACGGCCATGACGGACTACGAGTCCGGGCGCGACGAGGACGGCGGGCTGAAGATCCGCATCCTCGCCGACATCCGCCGCGCCTTCGCCTCCGAGGGCGATCAGCCGACGATCCGTACCGGCCGCCTCCTGGAGATCCTCAACCAGGACCAGGAAGCGCCCTGGGCCGAGCACAGCCCCAACGGACTCACCCCGCGGGGCCTGCAGATCCTGCTCCAGGACTACGGCATCAAGTCGGCCAACCGCCGATTCCCCGGCGGCCACCAGGCCAAGGGCTTCACCCGCGCCCAGTTCACTGACGTCTGGACCCGCTACTGCCCGCCCGAGGCAGCCGCCACCCTCCCCGTCGAGCCCGGCGCCTGACCCTCCCCGACTCGTCCCACTCGTCCCCGCGCAGGTCAGCGCGGGGACGAGTCACCGACCCGCAACGAGTCGACTCGACATCACCGCCCCACCCGTACCTGCCCTGACCAGCGGCGGGACGAGTGGGACGAGTCCCCACCGCCCATGGCCGCCCACGCCGCAGCGGCCACATGCGGCTCTGTACAAGCTCCACTTTCCCAACCTGGAGAACGCCCCCTTGCACTCCCCTGCCCCAAGCGCCCCAGCAGCCATACGCAGCATCCGCGCTGGCATCGCGCGGCTCACCTCGGCCGCTGAGGACGAGGCCCTCAAACAGAATGACGATCCTGACGACGCTCGCCGAGCACCCGCACCCGCACCCGCTGGGGGTCGCCGCGTGAGCCGCGCGGGACGCTTCATCCTCGTCCTCGGCCTGGTGACCGTCGTCCTCATGGCCTTCCGGGTCTCGTGGAACGCACTGTCCGACGTAGCCCGCGCCATCGGCGCCGACCCGACCGCCGCCCTGCTCTACCCGATCGTGGTCGACGGTCTGATGGCTCTCGCGCTGGTCGCCACGCTCGTGCTGCCCGGCGCCGACCGGAAGTTCGCGCTGCGGGTCCTGGCGACCTACACGGTCGCGAGCCTCCTGCTGAACTACGTGCACGGCCTCGTACCGGCCCTGCACACCGACTCGATCCGGTGGGGCCGACTGACCGACCTGGACTACGCCAACTGGGCCCTCGTGCTGCTGGCGACCTCGCTCCCGGTCGGGTCGATCTACTTCGGGTCGGACCTCGTGGCGAAGGTGCTGCACCACAACCCCGGGTCGGCCGACTCCCCCGATGCGGCCTCTGACCAGTCGGTCGGCGACCAGGTCCCACGGTCGACGCCTGACCGGCCCGAATCGACCTCCGAGCCGATGCCCGAGTCGGCCCCCGCGGAGGTCACGGAGGCACCTGCCACGGGGCCGACCGAGGGAGCCGAAGCGGCCCCCGCCACCCGACCGCCTCGGCCGACCACGGTGGCGGAGTCGACCGGAGCCGCCCCGCGTCGGGCGACCGGTCGGGTCCCCGACGCCGCCAAGTCGACCGCCGACCGCACCCGCACACCCGCCGACCTCCTCGACAAGGCCCGACTCCTGACCGCCGACTGGAGCGACGACCAGCTGACCGCCGAGCGTCTGCGCCGCGAACTAAGGGTTGGCCTGCCTCGGGCCCGCGCCTTGCGCGACCAGTTTCGAGCCGAGCGCACCGGCCAGGCCCAGCCCGCCACGGACGACGGCTCCAAGGCCGGACCACTCGACGGACTGAACGAAGCCGCCTCCACCGTCGGCACCGGCTGACCCTCACAGAGCCCTGCCCCGCCCTCCGGCGCATCCAGTGTCCCCGTGCAGCCGAGCACGGGGACACGGAGGCCGCACACAACCAAGCACCCAGCGGAGAACCGATCCATGCACGACCCGAACCACGAACTCCCCACACACCAGCAAGAGATGACCACCGGCCTCAACGGCGCAGCAAGTTGTCGGGTAAGGAGTCCTTACCCGGCCTCCGCCCCAGGGGAGGCGGAGGCATCCGGCGCCGAGGGGGCACCGGGGTCGGCCGGCCCGGGGGAGCCGACTCGGGGAGAAGCCACTCAGCTGCTCACGCCACGCCGCCGTCTGCGCGAACCCACGCTGCGTGAGAAGCGCGTCCACCCGCGCTACAGCGACGACGAGTTCGCCCTCCTCGCGACAGCCGCCCGCCTCAGCCGTATGCAGGTCGGCGGCTACGTCGCCGAGACCTCGCTCGCCGCCGCCCGCTCCGACGACCCCACCGCCGCGGTCGCCGACTACCGAGCCATGGTCAAGGCGCTGATGGCCGCCAACCGTGAGCTCGCCGCGATCGGCCGCAACCTCAACCAGCTTGCTTGGCACCTCAACAAGGACGGCGCCTGGCCCGCTTCGGACATCGTGGCGCGGCTGCTTGACCGGGTCGAGGCATCGGTCGACGACATCGACGTGGCCGTTGCCCAGGTGATCTCGGGGCGGTGAGCACGTGATACCGAAGATCATCCTCGGCAAGGGCGCCCGCGCCACGCGCCGCCTCATCGGCTACCTCTACGGTCCTGGCAGCGCCAACGAGCACACCGACGCCCACCTGGTGGCGTCCTGGAACGGCTTCGCCCCCGACCCCGGCCGCAGCCCCCACCGCAACCTGAAGGACGTCGAGGACCAGCTCGCCGCGCAGCTCGACCAGCCCGTGAAGATGCTCGGCGACAAGGCGCCGACGACCACGGTGTGGCACTGCCCGGTCCGGGCCGCGCCCGAGGACCCGATCCTCACTGACGCCCAGTGGGCCGACATCGCCCGCCGGATCGTGGCCGCCGCCGGCATCGCACCCGACGGCGACGACGAAGCCAGCCGCTGGGTCGCCGTCCGCCACGCCGACGACCACATCCACATCGCCGCCACCCTCGTACGCCAGGACGGCCGCCGCCCCCGCCGCGACCACGACATCCGCGCCGTACAACGCGAAGCCCGCACGATCGAAGCCGACCTCGGACTCCGCCGCCTCAACCCCGGCGACGGCACCGCCGCCAAACGCCCCACCAGCAAGGAGCACTTCAAGGCCAAGCGCCAGGGCCAAGACACCACCACCCGCGAGATCCTGCGCATGCGCGTACGCCGCGCCGTGGCCGCCGCCTCCACCGAGACCGAGTTCTTCGCCGTGCTGGAAGCGACCGGCGTGACCGTACGGCCCAAGACCGGACCGTCCGGCGGCGTCCTCGGCTACAGCGTCGCCCTGCCCGGCGACCTCAACAAGCACGGCGAGCCCGTGTGGTTCTCCGGCTCCACCCTCGCCGGCGACCTCTCCCTGCCCAAGATCCGCCACCGCCTCACCGCCACCACCCCCGAACCGGCCGCCGCCCGCCCGGCCGACCCCTGGCACCAGGCCACCGCCGCCACCGAACGCATCCCCCACCACCTCACCCAGGGCAGCGACCACATCGCCCAAGGCCAGCTCGTCGCCCTCGGCGAAACCCTCGACCTGCTCCCCCTCACCGCACCAGCCACCGCCAGGACCGAACTCGAACGCGCCGCCGCCCTCTTCGAGCGCGCCACCCGCTCCCGCATCACCGCCGACCTCGACAGCACCCGCGTCCTGCGCCGCAGCGTCCAGACGATCCTGCGCACCCCCACCGCGACACGCGACGGCGCCGG
>NZ_VSRY01000154.1 GCF_008271805.1 Streptomyces sp. TRM49041 | reverse complement strand
CTAGTGTCCTGAGTCGTTAGTTCGTGTGCAGTATGCGGCGAGGGTTTCGAGGATCTCGTCTGCGGTCTTGGTCCACACGAACGGCTTGGGGTTCTTGTTCCACTCGTTGATCCAGCCGCGGATGTCGCGTTCGAGCTCGACGACGCTGCGGTGGGCCGAGCGGCGGAGTTTGCGGCAGGTCAGCTCGGCGAACCAGCGTTCGACGAGGTTGAGCCAGGATGCCGAGGTGGGAGTGAAGTGCAGGTGGAAGCGGGGGTGTCGCAGCAGCCACTTCTTGACCGCTTCGGTCTTGTGGGTGGCGTAGTTGTCCAGGACCAGGTGCAGGTCCAGGTCCTTGGGCACGGCGGCGTCGATGGTCTTCAGGAAACGGAGGAACTCCTGGTGGCGATGGCGTCGGTAGTGCTGGGCTATGACCGAGCCGGAGGCGATGTCGAGTGCGGCGAACAGGCTGGTGGTGCCGTGGCGGACGTAGTCGTGGGTCATCCGCGCCGGCGTCGTCGGTGCCAGCGGCAGCACGGGCTGGGTGCGGTCCAGGGCCTGGATCTGCGACTTCTCGTCCACCGCCAGCACCAGGGCGTTCTCGGGCGGGGCGAGGTAGATGCCCACCACGTCGCGGACCTTGGTCACGAACTGCGGGTCGGTGGACAGCTTCCATGTCTGCACGATGTGCGGTTTGAGGCCGAACGCCCGCCAGATTCTGGAGACTGCGGACTGCGACATGCCCGCAGCCTGGGCCATCGACCGCGTCGACCAGTGCGAATCCCCCGAAGGGGGTGCCTGGTCGAGGGTCCGGGCGACCAGGGACTCGACCTGCTCGTCCGTGATCCTGCGCGGGGCACCCGAGCGCGGAGCGTCGACGAGTCCCTCAAGACGGTCGGAAGCGAACCTGGACCGCCACTTGCGCACCGTCTCCCGCGAGATACCGAGCTCCTGCGCGACCTGCGCGTTCGGGCGGCCCTCGGCGCACGCCAGCACGATCCTCGCGCGCAGCACCAAGGCCTGCCCCGCGGTCCGCTTGCGCAACCAGCCTCGCAGTACGCGGCGTTCGCGCTCGGACAACTCCAATGACAACGGCTTCGGGCCCGGCATCCCCCAACCCTACAACCGCCAATGAACTACCGACTCAGGACACTAGATCGAAGCGCCGCAAGACGCGAAACAAGCGCCAACGCCGTGTTGATCCCGCATCGTCGGCGTTCAACCCGCATGCTCAGGCCGTAGCTGACTCCTGGGGTGCATTGGAAGCGCTCATGGAGAGGTTCGCTGCGGCCGACAACCCCATAGGGGCTATCGACGAGGCGTTGGACAAGGCTGTCGCCGATTTCGTTGAGAAGTTGCAGAGATTTGATGCAATTCGGCTAATTGAGGTAGCTCGCCTGGCGTTTCTACCGATGGCGCCCGAGGGCGAGGTGCCCGTCACTGGGGAGGCAAGCGCCGCACTGGTCGAACTGTTGACGCTCATAGCTCTCGCGGCTCAGCAGGATGCGGCCGTTGGTGCCGACGAATCCGAATCGGTCGAGGCTCAGGAAATGAGCCACTTTGTGACTGAGGCGAAGGATGAGCTTCTCGCGCTTCTCCATCTCGCGCAGATGAGGTCCTTTGCAGCGGCGGACCGAACCGACAAGCTCGCGATGGTGTCATTGCTGCTGCAGAGCACCGAACGCTGGATGCGCAACTCGTCCTACCCGGAGATGGTCGAGGCAACCAACCTTGCCCTGCTCGACGGCGATGTGATCGTTCGTGCGGATTTGAACGCAGAGCTTGGATTTGATGCGACCGATGCATTGGCTGTTCTCAATGCGTGTCATCACCTGCAAGAGGTCAGCATGAATGATCGCGTGGGCACCATGCGCACAGCGATGCTCAATGCCATGGCTTCAATGCGCGACGGTGAGCCTGACCGTGAACTGACGGAACTTGCCAGGGCGGGTTTCCTCTCCATGTTTGAACCCGACGCAAACGAAGCTACGGTTGCGATCGAAGAGGTCGTCGCAAGCACAGGCATCGCCGAAGAACGTGTCAGAGCGGTTATTGAAAGGTTCCGCCTCGATCTCGGGATGGCCACACCTGCAGAAGTCGTCAAGCGGTTCACCACGGGTAGGAACCCGATGCGCGTTCGGCCGCTTCTGGTCGGAACTGACGGACGCATCATGCTGCCGCACCCTGCGCTGAATGTGGTTGCTGTCCGGGAGAGCCTCGAAAGTCACCTCAAGACCTCGGTCGCATGGGATGCGTACGCGAAGCATCGTGGCGACCTTCTGGAATCCCGTACTCGCGCCGCGCTCGGGCGTGTACTGCCCGGCGCCCATTATCGGGACGCGTTCAAGTACTACATTCCCGTGAACGACGCTGAAGAGAATAGTGCTGATCCGGCGAAGTTCACCAAGCGAGTCGAGGGCGATCACCTTGTCCTGCTCGACGACGTTGCGCTCATCGTGGAGGACAAGGCCGTCGAGCTGAGCGCCCCCTCCCTCGGCGGGAAGACGGCACGCATTCGTAGGGACCTGACCCGCATTATCACCGAGGCGTCCGAACAAGCCGGCCGACTGCGCGACAGGATCGAGCGCGATGGAGGTATCCGAATCGAAGGTGAGGGATGGGTCGATCTCAGCCATATTCGGGAGATTCATACCATCACAGTCAGCCTCGATGACCTCTCGACTGTCCTGACGGCCACTGCGGAGCTGGTGCGAGCCGGCGTGCTCAGCCTCGACAGCATCCCCTGGACCGTGTCGCTGCATGACCTTGAGCTCATCTCCGAGCTCGTTGTGCGCCCTGCTGAGTTTCTCCTCTATCTACGTCGCCGCCGCAATCCTGACGTTACTGTTATGTTCAACGCGGCCGATGAGCTGGACCTCTTCTTGCACTTCTTTGAGGCGGGCCTTTGGGTTGAACCCGATCCGGAGCAAGTGCATACCGCCTTCCCGTTCATGCCGGAGCCGACTTCATCTCAGCGACGCCGTTACCGCTCGCAGCAGCCAGTTTTCGTGACGAGTCGTACGGACGCGCTGGACAAGTGGTTTTACGCCCGGAATCGCGGTATGAGTACCGGAATTCCGCCGAAGCCGACGATGGCGCCATCTCCGGTTGCGTCTCTCATTGATGAACTTCAGTCACGAAACGTCGCCAGCTGGCTCAGTATCGGAGCAACACTGCTGTCTGGGGCGACTAGCACACAACATCAATTTGCCCGTAATGGTGACGATCTTCTTCGTAATCCGTCGCCGAGTGGTAGTGGGCGCAGCCTCACCGTGCCTGTCACGGGGTGCGTCGAATCGGTCGAGGGTTGGGTATTCGTGTGGGCCACTCGTCCGGCTGGGGTGGATCCCTCCAGTGAGGAGAAGCGCCTCCGCGTCTACCTGCGCGCAAAGAAGCATCAGCTCGGTATTCCGAGAGGCGTCATCTTCCTGTACGACGAACCGACGCGGAATCTCGTCGAGGTCTATTATGACGGACACATCGGACCGCCCGATGCCGAAACTACTGAAGCTCTGGGATACTTGCGTCCCGCTTCCGCCCTTCATGGTCGGCTTCACCCCAACGCCAAGCGCCCCGTGCTTCGCACGTCAGGCGCCAGGCGAAAGTGAAGGGGATGATGTGCCGCTGTCGGCGGGAGACGGCTGGGCGTTGCCGTGCGATCGCGTGTCCCTCAGCCCAGGTGTTCCTTCAGGGCAGCACGCCAGGTGCTCGCGCGAATCGGGTGAGGGAGGCTTCGCCCGTCCGTGAGGTCAGTGCGCGGTAGCGTCGCCGAGAGAACCCATCAGGGAAGGAACGATCATCGGATGCCGCACAGGACTGATGTCGCCGACAGGCGCGGCCTGATCCTCGACTTCGCCGGGGTGCTTACCGCCAGCCCGATCGATGTCCACCGCGCCTGGTGCGTGTCAGAAGGGCTGGATCCGGGCGCGTGGCGCAGCACTCTCAACGATCACCCTGAGGGCCGGCGTCTGTACGCGGCTCTGGAGATCGGGGAGATCGGGCAGGCCGAGTGGAACGAGGGCACGGCGCCACTGTTGGGTGCGCATGTGGATCCGGTGAACCTGATGGGGCGGGCTTGGGTCGGGGTGCCCGCAGCCCGTCGGATGGTCGCGCTCGCGCGTGCCGCGCGTGCCGCTGGCCACCGGCTTGCCCTGCTGTCCAACAGCTTCGGCCTCGACCCGTTCAACCCGTACGAACACGTCGGCATCTGGGACCTGTTCGACGTGCACGTCGTCTCCGAGCTGGCCGGCATGGCGAAGCCCGATCCGGCGATCTACGAACTCGCCCTGGAGCGGATCGGGCTGCCCGCCGAGCGGTGCGTGTTCGTGGACGATCACGCGGTGAACCTTCCGCCGGCCGCCGATCTGGGCATCGCCACGGTCCACGTCACGCACGAGGATGAGGCCGTGACCGAGTTGGAGGCCCTCCTCGGTGTCACAGCGGTGCTCGCCGCGTGAACCCAACTGCGGTCTGATCAAAGGCTGTCGGCTCCACCGCTCCAGCCAGTACTGTCCGTGTGGGGCCCATCACGCGGAGGTTCTGGAGCATGCAGTGGTCGGAGTACACCACCTCTGAGCGCTTGAAGGCGCTGCGCGGCGGCATGACACAGGAGCAGTTGGCGGAGGCGGCCGGCGTGTCCGTCGGCGTGGTCCGCAAGCTCGAACGCGGTGGAACGGCTTCCCTGCCGTCCCTGCTGTCGATTGCCGACGCGCTCGGCACGGACATCGCCGTGCTCCTCGGCCAGCAGGCGCCACGGCGGTCCATGGACCGCGACGAGCGGGCCGCGTTACGCCTGGTCTCCGCAGCCACCCATGACGCGGCCATCGGCATCCCCGCCGAAGTCGAGCCGGGCACCGTCGAAGAGCTCCGCGCCGTCGTCCGTCGTGCGGACGCCGCGTACTGGGGAGGCCGGTACACCGAGCTCGGCACTCTCCTTGGGCGGCTCCTACCCGAGGCGCGGGCCAGGTTCGACATGGCCGGCCTCGATGAGCGGGAGGCCGCCACCGGCGTCTTGATCGACACCTTCCAGACGGCGGGTATGGCCGCCAACGTGCTCGGATCACGAGATCTGGCGTATGCGGCGCTGACGTACGGACGGCAGGTCGCCGTGCAGGGCGGAGATGATCTCCGTGACGCGCACCTTGCCGCCACCACCGCGTGGGTCAACCTCCGCGACGGCCGGACGAAGCAGGGCTTCCTCCTTGCCGCAGCGCAAGCCGACCGGATCGAGCCCAAGATGAGCGAGCACGACCCGGACCGGCTGAGTGTGTACGGGCAGCTCGTCACGAACGCCGCCGTCGCCGCGTCCCGAGGCGGTGCGAGCTCGGACAACGCCCGTGAATACCTCTCGCAGGCGCACGCCGTCGCCGCCCGAATCGGGGACGAGCATGCCCGTGGTGCGCACGCCCAGCCGTACGGACCGATGTACGCCGCAACGCAGGCCATGAGTATCGCCGTGGCCCTCGGTGATACGGCTGGAGCGCTGCGGCTCATGGACACCGTTCGCCTGGACGACACGGTGCCCCTGGCCACTCGGGCCCGCTACGGCCTGGACGTAGCGCTCACCCAGGTCGAATGCCGACGGTGGGAGGCCGCAGCCGACACCCTCCAGGCCGTCTGCGCGATGGCCCCAGGATGGGTACGTCACCAGATGCTTCCCGGCGTCATCATCAGTCGACTCGCCGGGGTGTCCGTCAACCGACTGCGAGGACTGGCGAATTCCGCGGGCGTACCCCTCGGTGTGCGTTGACCTACGAGCCGAAGTACCACGGTCCGTAGTAGGTACGGGCGCACCATCAGCGCGACTGCTACGGGGCGTGGCACACCTTCGGGCGACCCTGCTTCCGCTGCCACGGGGCGTGGCGGTCCGACCGGATACGGAGTCTCTCCACTGCGACGGGCCGTGCCTGGGCCCCGACTCCGCAGCCCAGCAGCCTTGTGGGTATGCCGACCAACCCGCCCGGCGTCCTCGGGCACGTACCCGTCGCCGTCTACTCCTGCGCCGCCACCTCCACCGCCCTCGGTGAGAGCGAGGAGCGTGGCCGCTACTACGCCGACGCCCGGCACTGGCACGTCGCCGGCGTCTGGTCCGACCCCGCCCCGTCGCTGCCGCTCATGGAGCGGCCGGGCTGGCAGGCCGTCACGGCCGCCCTGTCCGCCGGAATGATCCGCGGTGTCGTCGTCAGCGGCCTGACGCATGTCGCTGCCGACGCCGCCCAGTTCGCGGCGCTCGGCGTTCTCCTCCGCGACCGGGGAGGGTTCCTCGCGGACGCGTCGAGCGGTACCCCGACCCGTCGAACCCCCGGCCAGGCCCGTCGTCGGCGCGACATCACGGACGCGGCCTCCGGCTGGTTCACGCAGACAGGCACGTACGAGGAGGACGGCTCGTGAGCGCCCGGCGCGCCTGGGTCGGCGACCTCGTCCGGGACAGTGGCGGACGGCGGGCGATCGTCACCGACGTCCGCGCCGGCGGCACCGTGTGGGTGCTGCGGCCGCCGACCGGCGGTGGCCCCCACTGGGAGACCGACGACCCCGACAGGCTCGAAATCCTCGCCCGCTCCGAAGCCAGGGATACGCCGTGAGCGACCGCGCTCGCTGCAGACCCTTCCGTCACGCCCGTGCACCACGCCCGAAAGGCGAAGTCGCCGTGTACGCGTTCGGCCTCTGCATCGACCAGCAGTACCTAGTCCCCGGCCTCGCCGCCCTCGCCGGCCTGGCCGACAGCCTCACCCCGGCGGCCCGCCGCGAAGCTGCCGTACGGGTGCTCACCCTCGACCTGACCCCGTCGCAGGCCCTCCTCCTCGCCGACCTCGCCAAGCGGGCCGGCGTCGGCTCCTTCGACCTCCGTCGATGCGCCCCTCTGCGCTCCTCGCGCATGGCAGACGCCTCGTACATCACCGTCACCACCTATCTGAGGTTCGAGTTCACGCCGAGCTTCGTCCGCCGTCCCTACCTGATCTACGTGGACGCCGACGTACTCGTACGCGGAGATGTGAGCGAGCCGCTCGGCGCCCTCGCGCCGGACGAGACGGGCGCCGTGCGGGACGAGTTCAACCTGACCGTCGGCGAGTGCCCGGCGCTGCCCGGAGCCGCCGAGCGCTGGCCCCACCTGCGCGGACGCCCGTACTTCAACGCGGGCGTGCTCTGGGCCCACACCGATCACATGCCCCGCATCCGCCGAGGCGTCGAGCAGGCCCTGATCCACGCCCGGCGCCACATCCTCCACAACGACCAGGACGCCCTGAACCTGTGGCTTCTGCGATCCGGCCGAGTGCGCCCGGTGTCCGGTGGTTTCAACCGGTTCGAGGTCGGCCGATTCCTGGAACGCGGGAACTGGGTGCGCCGGGTCGTCACGCGGTCGCCGAAGCCCGATCCGGCTGCCGCCCTCGTGCACTTCGTCGGTCCCGAGAAGCCGTGGCAGGCCGACTGCCCCGTCACGGAGGAAGTCGTCGAATACCGACGGCACCTGGAAAGGGCCATGCGTCACGTCCGGCGTCTGGGTGCCGTCGGCGTGGAACCGGCGGGTGTGCGGTGAGTGCGGGGGTACCGCCCGCTGTCTCGCGCGCTGCTCTTGCCCTGACTGGGGTACCGGCCCGTACTGCCCACCGGCTGTCCGCACGTACGCGCACCGTCGTGTACCGGGTGGGCCTGGCCGACGGACGCGGTGTCGTGATCAAGCTGTACGCGGCGACCGCACGCCGCAACGCGATCACGGAGAGCGCTGCCATCCGGGCCGTGGCCGACCACGTCCCCGTACCGGCCCTCATCGGATATGGCCACGTTCCAGGCCACGAGGCGACCGCCCTTGTCACCGCCGACCTTGGCCCGCTCACCCTCGGCAGCGCCATGAGCTCCGGCCGGATCTCCGACGAGCGAGCTCTGAAAGACCTAGCCGGCCTACTCGGCCGCCTGCACCGGGCGCCCGTCCGGCCGTGGATCCCGCGCCGACCGCTCCACGAGCAGGTCACCTCACTGGGCCGCCGCTGCCCGCCCATCAGCCTCGACCGCATCGCGCCCGCGCTGGCCGCCATCGCCGACGCCGTCCACACAGCGCCCGTGTGGTGCCACGGCGACCTGCACGGCGACAACGTCGTGATCGCCGGCCCCCGAGCCATCCGCCACCTGGTCGACTTCACCGACGCCGCCGCCGGTCCCCGCGAATCCGACGTTGCCCAGACCCTCGTCATGACCGACGCCCTCTCGACTCTCCGGGCCCGCACGGTCACCGACGCCTACCCCCTTGCCCTCGATGACCACCTGTTGGGCGCCTGGGTCGTCTTCCACACCCTGCGCTCCTGGGCGCATTCCTCCCCTGGAGACGACCGCGTCTTGTGGGCCCGCCGCCTGGACGACCTCAGCCGACGCACCCCGCACCTCTTCCGTACGCGCCGCCCGGAAAGGACGCGCTGATGAGCACCCCCGCCCTGTCGGTAGTGATCCCGGCCTTCAACGAGGCCGCCTACCTGCCCCGCTACCTGCCCTCCGTCCTCGCCTCACTTACCCGCTGGGAGGAGATCACCGGCCGTACGGGAGAGGTGGTCGTCGTCGACAACGCCAGCACCGACGCCACCGCCGACATGGCCGCCTCCTTCGGCGTCCGCGTCGTCACCGAGTCCGTCCGCAACATCGGCCGGGTCCGCAACACAGGAGCCGCAGCGGCCCGCAGCGGCCGGCTCTTCTTCACCGACGCGGACGTGGCGCTGCCCCTGGAAGCGGTCACCGCCGCCGCTGCCGCCATGGACGCCGGGGCCATCGGTGGCGCCATCCCGCCGCTCTACACCCCGGAACGGCTCGGCGCCCGCCTGCTGTGCGCGTACTGGGACCACTACCGCACCCGGCGCGGCGGAGCCCAGGGCGTCAACCAGTTCTGCACCGCCGACGCCTTCCACCACATCGGCGGGTACCGGGACGACCTGTTCATGAGCGAGGACGTGGAGTTCTTCGCCCGCCTCACCGCCCACGGCCAGGCCACCGGCCGGCCCGTGACCATCCTCGACGAGCTGCGCGTGCGCCCGTCGACCCGCCGCTACGACCAGTGGTCGAGCCTGCGGATGCTCTGGTGGCAGAACCCCGTGACCGCCCGCCTGCGCCTCCGGTCGCCCCGCATGTGGCGCCACTGGTACGAGACGACCGTGCGATGACGAAGGAGACTCCTGTGCAGCCCCAGTTCCTGGTCGACCTGCCGGTGCCGGACGGGCAGGGCATCTACACCTTCCCTGACGACCTCCACCGCGCCCACCAGACGCACACCCAGCAGCTCGCCGCCCGCCACCGGAACCACGACCACCGCGTCCTGGAGGTGACCGCACCCCACACCCGCGTCCCGTACTACATCGAGGCGCGCACCCCCGCCGGCCGCCCGGTCCTCGCCATCGAACCCCATCACGACGACTTCGCCCTCTCGGCCTCGGGCACCTTCCTCGCCCGCCCCCGACCGCTGACCGTGGCCACCGTCTTCACCCGGTCCCGGAGCGTGCACCCCGCCCTGGAGGTCACGTACGCCGACGTCGACACCGTGTCCGAGGTGCGCGACCGGGAGGGTGCCGCCGCACTCGCGCCGTTCGCCGCCCGCCGACAACTCCTCGGCCACAAGGATGCCGAGCCGCCGTACCGTCCCTACGACCCACAGGTGCTTGACCAGGTCACCGAGGAGCTCGGTCGGGTCGCCGCGGCCCACCCCGGCGCCGAACTCCTCGCGCCCGCCGCCGTCACCCGCCACCCCGACCACCTCCTCGTCCATGAGGCCGCCGTTCGCCTCGGCTGCACCTGGTTCTGGGAGGACCTCGCGTTCTGGTCGACGTACGCGCTCGCCGGCTGCGACCAGCACCTGTTCCGTACACGTACGGGGGCGACGATGCGGCCCGAGCTGGTCGACATCACCGACGTCGTCCTGGACAAGGTCACCGTCCTGCGGATACACGGCTCGCAGATGCATCCAGCGCGGAAGACGTACCGGCCGATCCGGCACGCCTTCACCACGGCGGCCGACCTCGTCGACGGGCCCGGCCTCTACGCCGAACGCTTCCATCGGACGGAGGAGTCGACGTGCTGATCATCGCCTTGGAGGGACCCTCCTACGCCGGCAAGTCCACGGCGATACGCCACCTCCGCCGCACCGCCCTAGGCTCGCGGTCGTTCGTCTCCGACTGCTACGTCAAGCACATCGCCCACCGCGACGACATCCCTCCGGCCCGTACCGACTCGGCGGCTGCCCAACTCGCCGCCTTCGAAAGGTTTATGGAGATCGAGGCGACCCGCGTCGCCGAGGCCGCCGCGAGCGGCAGGCAGTTCGTCATCCTCGACCGGTCCGTGGACACCCTCCTCGCCCACGCGTACGCCCTGGGCGCCCTGTTCGGGTACGGCGTCCACCACCAGCTCCGCGACCGCCTCAAGACGCTTTCCTTCCTGCGCCCCGACCACACCCTCTACCTCGACGTACCGGCGGAGACGCTCCACCTCCGCCGCAAGACCGCCGGCCACACCGCCGCCGAGTCCGAGTACTTCCTCCACGAGCCGGGCTTCCTTCGCCACGCCCGCGACTACTTCGTCCACACGCCCCGTCGGCCCGTGACGCGAGAGCTCACGGTCCTGGCCGCCGACGCAGGCCCGGACGATGTGGCCCAAGCCGTGGAAGCCCTCGTCACTTTCTGGGCGAGGTGAAGGAAGATGCCCACCGCCCTGTTCGCCTGGCGCCGCACCCCGCCCCCGTTCCTCATCGGCGGCGCCGAGGTCACCCAGCAGCTCCTCGCCGAGGAACTCGCCGCCGCCGGCTGGCACGTCACCTACCTCGGCTCACACGAGGCGCCCTGGGGCGGAGCCACCCAGCTCCCCGACATGCGCGCCCACCTCGACAGGCATCGCGTCGCGTACGACGAGGCGGACGGCACCCTGCGCTACCGGTGGAACGGGGTCGAGTGCGCGGCGTTCATGCAGAACAACGTGGAGCACGCGCTGGGCAGCCTCCTGGGAGATCTCCGCCCCGATGTCGTGTTCACCTCGCAGGAAGGCTCGGCGCAGCTCGCCGCGCAGGCTAGACCGACCGCGCTCGTCGCCGGCCTCCTGCACTCCGTCTCCGCCACCGGCCTGGGGGTCCTTGCCGGTCGCCCCCACTACGGCCTGGCCGTGTCGGATTTCGTCCGGGCACGCGCACCCCACACGCCTGGCACTCGCCTTGCCGTGATGTACCCGCCGTTCGCGCTGCACGGGGAGAGCTCTGGCGAGGGCCGCACCGCGTCCGTACTCATGATCAATCCCATCCCCGCCAAGGGATCCGAGCTACTGCACCGACTCCTCCGGCTCATGCCGGAACAGCACTTCACCTTGGTCGAAGGCTGGTGGGACACGGCCGCCGACTTCGCCGCTTACCCGAACGTGACGTACGTGCCCCACGTGTACGACATGGGGCCTCTGTACCGCAGCCATCGCCTGCTGCTGGTCCCATCCACCGTGGAAGACGCCTTCCCCCGCGTGATCGTCGAGGCCGCGCTCCACGGCGTCCCGAGCATCGGGACCGACCGGGGCGGCATCCCCGAAGCCATCGGCGACGCCGGAATCGTCCTGCCGAGTACAGCCGGCCCCGAGACGTGGGCAAGCGCGATCCGGGAGGCGGACCACGAGGCGCTGGGCATGAGGGCCCGGCGTCAGGCGGTCACGTTCACGCGACCGTGTCTGCTCGAGCTTCGGGAGCTAGGGATCTAGGCAGATCCGGTGAATGCCCGCTCCACCGCGTCGAGCCGCTCCGTCCACCAGTGAAGAAGCGCCTCGTCGGCGATGAACAGCTCGTCGCAGGAGTGGTCGCCCCGATCGTAGTGGAACTCGAGCTGCCAGAAGTCCGTCATCCGCTTCCACCACAGTCGTCGCGCGGCGTCGAGCAATGCGGCCGGTTCCAAGGGGATCACCGACCGGTAGCCGGCCACGAACGCCGCCACCCGCTCCAGGTCGAACACGCCTTCCACCCCGAACTGCACCTGCGCCGTACGAACGACCTCTTCCGCGTACGGGCGGACTCCGAGCCGATCCCAGTCCAGGACGGCAACCAGTCCGCCGTCCGCCCAGAGGAGGTTTCGGTACTGGAAGTCACCGTGCGTCCAGCCATGCGGGCCCGCAGGGGTGTCTCCCTCGGGGCGCAGGTGGGCGTGCTTGTCGAGGAGGATCTTGCGCTCTTCGAGGGCAGTCCCCGCGGCCCTGTCGAAAGCGTCGCCCGCGCCCCGGGCCGACACGGCTCCGGCAAGCCGGTCAGCCTTCTGGACGGCTCGGCCGGCCTCGGTCACCTCAGCGGTGACCGAGGCCGGCACTGCGGGCATCCCGGCCTCATCGACAGCACGGCCGAGTGCCGTATGGAGTCCCGCGAGGTGTGTGCCGAGCTTGGACGTCTGCGTCAGCGACAGGTCAGTTCCGCGAACGTGTTCCCCGGCCGACCAGGGAAAGAGGCAGTAGACGCCACCGCGGACCTCGGCGATCACATCGCCGTGGACGGTGGGGAGCGGGGCACATACGGGGACGCCGTACGAAGCCAGGACGGGAAGGACCGCGAGGTTGCGACGCAGTCGATCGAGCGGCACGTCCGTGACCCGCTTGAGGGCGAACCTCCCGGCCCGGGTGTCCAGCCGCCAGTTCACGTTCATGAGGCCATCGGCCAGGTGCTGTCGGTCCAGCACTTCGTCGATGTCGTATGCCCGGATCAGCTCGGCAAGATCGTCTGTGGGGAGGTGCGTCCTGTCCGCCACGTTCGCGTCGGTCACCCTGGCGACGATACGGGAGTCGGCCGTGCAGACGCACAAGGATCACTGGTCTGTCTAGGTGGGACGCGCCCGTTCCCTGAGGGAACGAATCGAGTGTTCCCCGAGGGAACGCTTTCCCTGTTCCCTCGGGGAACACGAGGGTCGGTCAACGCCCACGCACCTGCGGCTGCTGTACGGCGGTCGGTGTGGCCGTCGGCGGGTGGACCGGGGTGGCAGGGAGTCGTGTGGTGCTGCGGGCCATGGCTGCCTGGGCGAGGGGGCTGGGTGCATGGCGTTGCCCGAGGCGGTGGATGCGCCAGGTCAGGGCGCGGGCGGGGTTGCGGGCGTCGTCGAGGGTGCGTTGGCCGAGGGCCTGGTCGAGGAGGGTAGCCGGGTTGTGGCCGGCTGTCTCCGCGTCGGCGAGGGTCGTGGTGAGGGCGTCCCATGCGGGGTCCTGGAGGATGCGGTCGGCGTGTTCGGGGACGGTCTGCTGGAGGTGGCGGGCGTAGCGGTGCTTGGTCTGGATGCCGGGGGTGCGGCTGGCGAGGTCGTCCAGCACCGGGACGGCGACGTGGGCGTACGCGGTCTGGAGGTGGACGAGGGCCTGCTGGGCCGCAGCCTCCTGCTGGGCGTGCTGGTGGGTGCGGTGCCAGTGCTTGGCGAAGGCCACGGCGATGAGGGCGGCGTCCAGCAGCATCGCCAGCCCGGCGCCGTCGCGTGTCGCGGTGGGGGTGCGCAGGATCGTCTGGACGCTGCGGCGCAGGACGCGGGTGCTGTCGAGGTCGGCGGTGATGCGGGAGCGGGTGGCGCGCTCGAAGAGGGCGGCGGCGCGTTCGAGTTCGGTCCTGGCGGTGGCTGGTGCGGTGAGGGGGAGCAGGTCGAGGGTTTCGCCGAGGGCGACGAGCTGGCCTTGGGCGATGTGGTCGCTGCCCTGGGTGAGGTGGTGGGGGATGCGTTCGGTGGCGGCGGTGGCCTGGTGCCAGGGGTCGGCCGGGCGGGCGGCGGCCGGTTCGGGGGTGGTGGCGGTGAGGCGGTGGCGGATCTTGGGCAGGGAGAGGTCGCCGGCGAGGGTGGAGCCGGAGAACCACACGGGCTCGCCGTGCTTGTTGAGGTCGCCGGGCAGGGCGACGCTGTAGCCGAGGACGCCGCCGGACGGTCCGGTCTTGGGCCGTACGGTCACGCCGGTCGCTTCCAGCACGGCGAAGAACTCGGTCTCGGTGGAGGCGGCGGCCACGGCGCGGCGTACGCGCATGCGCAGGATCTCGCGGGTGGTGGTGTCTTGGCCCTGGCGCTTGGCCTTGAAGTGCTCCTTGCTGGTGGGGCGTTTGGCGGCGGTGCCGTCGCCGGGGTTGAGGCGGCGGAGTCCGAGGTCGGCTTCGATCGTGCGGGCTTCGCGTTGTACGGCGCGGATGTCGTGGTCGCGGCGGGGGCGGCGGCCGTCCTGGCGTACGAGGGTGGCGGCGATGTGGATGTGGTCGTCGGCGTGGCGGACGGCGACCCAGCGGCTGGCTTCGTCGTCGCCGTCGGGTGCGATGCCGGCGGCGGCCACGATCCGGCGGGCGATGTCGGCCCACTGGGCGTCAGTGAGGATCGGGTCCTCGGGCGCGGCCCGGACCGGGCAGTGCCACACCGTGGTCGTCGGCGCCTTGTCGCCGAGCATCTTCACGGGCTGGTCGAGCTGCGCGGCGAGCTGGTCCTCGACGTCCTTCAGGTTGCGGTGGGGGCTGCGGCCGGGGTCGGGGGCGAAGCCGTTCCAGGACGCCACCAGGTGGGCGTCGGTGTGCTCGTTGGCGCTGCCAGGACCGTAGAGGTAGCCGATGAGGCGGCGCGTGGCGCGGGCGCCCTTGCCGAGGATGATCTTCGGTATCACGTGCTCACCGCCCCGAGATCACCTGGGCAACGGCCACGTCGATGTCGTCGACCGATGCCTCGACCCGGTCAAGCAGCCGCGCCACGATGTCCGAAGCGGGCCAGGCGCCGTCCTTGTTGAGGTGCCAAGCAAGCTGGTTGAGGTTGCGGCCGATCGCGGCGAGCTCACGGTTGGCGGCCATCAGCGCCTTGACCATGGCTCGGTAGTCGGCGACCGCGGCGGTGGGGTCGTCGGAGCGGGCGGCGGCGAGCGAGGTCTCGGCGACGTAGCCGCCGACCTGCATACGGCTGAGGCGGGCGGCTGTCGCGAGGAGGGCGAACTCGTCGTCGCTGTAGCGCGGGTGGACGCGCTTCTCACGCAGCGTGGGTTCGCGCAGACGGCGGCGTGGCGTGAGCAGCTGAGTGGCTTCTCCCCGAGTCGGCTCCCCCGGGCCGGCCGACCCCGGTGCCCCCTCGGCGCCGGATGCCTCCGCCTCCCCTGGGGCGGAGGCCGGGTAAGGACTCCTTACCCGACAACTTGCTGCGC
>NZ_VSRY01000153.1 GCF_008271805.1 Streptomyces sp. TRM49041 | reverse complement strand
ACCATGTAGTCCGGCAGTCCGGTGGCGATCTGTGCCCGCACGGCCGCCGGGTCCGCGTCGCCGACGTAGTAGGCGACCAGCTGCCGGTTCCCCGGACGGTCCTCACGGACCACCGCCGTCGCCCCGGTCACGCCTGTCACGGCGTTCAGGGCGGACTCGACTTCGCCCAGTTCGATACGGAAGCCCCGCACCTTCACCTGGAAGTCGGTGCGGCCGATGTACTCGACAACACCATCGGCCGTCCAGCGCACCAGGTCGCCCGTCCGGTACATCCGCGCGCCCGTCAGGTCGAACGGGTCCGCCACGAATCGCTCCGCCGTCAGCGACGGACGACCGAGATAGCCACGGGCCAGGCCTTCGCCGGCGATGTACAGCTCGCCCGGCACACCCGGAGCCACCGGACGCAGAGCCGCGTCCAGCACGTACACCCGTGTGTTGGCGATCGGACGTCCGATCGCCACCCCGTCCGATGCCGTCACGTCCGCGACCGTCGACCAGATCGTGGTCTCGGTCGGGCCGTACAGATTCGTCACCGAGCGGGCGGCTCCGGCCAGCGCCGCCGCCAGATCCGACGGCAGCGCCTCGCCGCCCACCAGCACCCGCAGGCCGGACAGGTCCACCGCGGCCTCGACGAGCGCGTGCCACAGGCTCGGCGTCGCCTGCATCACCGTCGCACCGGACGCCTTCAGCAGAGCACCCAGGATCGACGGGTCCCTGACCGCCTCACGGTCGGCGAGGATCAGGCCCGCGCCGTTCAGCAGCGGCAGGTACATCTCCAGGCCGGCGATGTCGAAGCCGACCGTCGTCACCGCCGGCAGCCGGTCGTCGGAGGAGAGCCGGAAACGGTCCTGCATCGAGCCGAGGAAGTTTGCCAACGCGCCTTCGGGGATCACGACGCCCTTGGGCCGGCCCGTGGAACCGGAGGTGTAGATCGCGTAGGCGGCGCGGCTCGGATCGCCGGGCACGCCCAGGTCACCGGCGTCGAACGCGTCGCCCGTACCGAATGCCGCAAGGACCTCCTCGGTCAGCGTCAGCACCGGGCACGAGTCCTCGAGGACGTACGCGATGCGGTCCTCGGGGAACTCCGGGTCCACCGGCACGTACGCCGCACCCGACTTCAGGACCGCCAGCAGCGAGACCACCAGCTCCGCCGACCGCGGCAGCACCACCGCCACGAACTTCTCCGGACCCGCCCCCTGCTCCATCAGGAAGCGCGCCAGGCGATTCGCCCGGGCGTTCAACTCGCGGTATGAGATGGCGTGTTCACCAAAGGTGAGCGCCATGACATCCGGCGTCGCCGCCACCTGCGCCTCGAACCGCTCCACCACCGACACCTCGGCGGCACCGGCCACCGCCGTGTCGTTCCACTCCGCCAGCACCCGGCCGCGCTCGCCGGCCGACAGCACGTCGACCGCCGCGACCCGGCCGTCCACATCCGCGAGCAGCCCCTCCAGCACCCGGACGAACCGCTCGCCCAGACCCTGCGCACTCGCCTCGTCGAACAGGTCCGAGGCGTATTCGATCTCGCCGCTGATCCCCGCCGGCGTGCCGTCTCCGTCATGGCGCTCGAACAGCGCGAACGAGAGGTCGAACTGCGAGACCTTCGTGGTGGAGTCACCCGCGGAGACCTGGAGACCGGGCAGCGTGAGCGACGCCTCCGTGTTGTTGTCGAAGAGCACCATCACCTGGAACAGCGGGTGATGGGCCATGGAACGCTGCGGGCTGACGACCTCGACCAGGCGCTCGAAGGGCACGTCCTGGTGCGCGTACGCGGCCAGGTCCGTCTCGCGGACCCGGGCCAGCAGCTCCCGGACCGAGGGGTCGCCCGACACGTCCGTGCGCAGCACCAACGTGTTCACGAAGAACCCGATCAGACCGTCCAACGCCTGATCGGAACGGCCCGCCACAACCGTGCCCAACGGCACATCCGTGCCCGCACCCAACCGCGACAGCAGCACCGCGACAGCGGCCTGCACCACCATGAACGGCGTCACCCCGCACTCACGAGCCACCGCCAGCAGACGACCGTGCAACTCCGCATCCAGAGCCAGATCAACCGCACCACCGCGATAAGAGGCCACCGCCGGACGCGGCCGGTCCGCCGGCAACTCGATCAGCTCAGGCGCACCAGCGAGCGCACTGCGCCAGTACTCGATCTGCCGACCCGCAGCACTCGACGCATCACCCTCGTCACCCAGAACCTCCGCCTGCCACAACGCGTAATCCGCGTACTGCACCGGCAACGGAACCCAACCCGGCGCCCCACCACCGACCCGCGCCGCATACGCAGCCGACAGATCATCCGCCAGCGGAGCCAGCGACCAACCATCACTCACGATGTGATGCATCAACACCACCAGCACCGACGACCGCTCACCCACCCGCAGCAACGTCACCCGCAACGGCAACTCCACGGACAGGTCGAACGCATACCCCGCGGCACCATCCACAGCAGCGGCCAGCCCCTCCTCCGAGACCCCCACCACCTCCAGCACCACACCGGCATCCACCACCGGCAGCACCCGCTGATACGGCACACCATCCACATCCGCGAACACCGTCCGCAGACTCTCGTGCCGGCCCACCACATCACCCAGGGCCAGCTCCAGCGCAGCCGCGTCCAGCTCACCCTCAAGCCTCAGCACCAGCGGAACGTTGTACGTCGCCGACGGCCCCTCCAGCTCATGCAGGAACCACAACCGACGCTGCGCCGCCGACAACGGCACCCGCGCAGGCCGCTCCCCCGCCACCAACGCCCTCCGCGCCACATCAGCACCCACCAGACGCAACGCCAACCCCGCCACCGTCGGCGACTCGAACACCGCACGGATACCGAGCTCCCGCCCGAAGGCGGAGCGGATCCGGCTCACGAGGCGGGTGGCGAGCAGCGAATGCCCCCCGAG